>CANRIS010000025.1 GCA_947630725.1 uncultured Clostridia bacterium | reverse complement strand
TCAATACCTCTGACAGCAAAAAAGGCGAGCATATTTAACTCGCCGTCACGCATTATGAGTTTTTTAGTTTTTCATCTGAATCTTCTTCATTGCTTTCAAAGAAGTTAAGCACTTTTACTCCTATATCCGCTATCTCGTCAGTATCGAAAATGGCTCTGACTGTGTCATATGGATAATCCACATCTATCTCCTTCTGCAGCTCCTGTGAATGAAGCATAGGGCAGCAGTCATATATCAGTTTTTCGTAAGCCTCCATCATATCAACATAGCTTCCGCTTTTGGTTTTGTCGGCAAACTCTATCCTCTGACTGTCCGATGGATTTGTAACGGTTATGCTGCCGTTAAGAGCCTCCACATAAATTTCCTTTGTGGCATTTTTCTTGCCGTCTTTTTCAAGTTTCTTCTTGATAAGCTGTTCAAGGGATACCTTTTTATTTTCAGACATTAATAATCCTCCTCCGTCTCTATAATAAGCTTGGTATAAAATTCAATAAGGTCATTTCTCCGATAGTGTGGCATAAAATAAAGAACCTCGTATTTTTGTCCTTTGTACATAAAGTACATATCGTTGCGAGGTTCTTTTATCGCTCCGTTTCTTACAGTTATTTTGTGAGTTACATTTGCTCTGACTGACTTACCGTCAACAGCTTCTTCCTTACCCCTAAGAGGTAAAATTTCAGCCCAGATGTATGAGTTTCTTCTATATAAATATGTACATTCTCCAAACTCAGTTTGGCTCTTTTCTTTTGTATAAACCTCGACTCTGTGCCGTAATCTCTCTAAAATATCATTAGTCATAATTCTCCTTATACAAAAAGCACCTGCATTGCAGATGCTTAAATCTTACATATCTTTTAATATACTTTCTATATTTCTTTTTGAATATAATATACGCATTATGGATACTGTTTTTCTATCCTCGTCAATTATAAAAAAATAACATAATTATCAACAATGCAATACCTTAGTCCTCTTTTTTTCCATAAACTATCAAAATATCGTGGAAATCTATCGGGCATCTCATTTAATGATAATATATTTTTTTCTATCCTATCCAATTGTTTTGATGCATTCATAGGTGCGCTCAAATATACAGATATATATCTATATATTTCTTTCAGATCTTCTTTTGCTTCATCGGTAATTGTTAGTTTATATATCATGATTTAATTTCCTTTCGAATATCCGCTATAGCCTCTTCAAAAGGTTGTATTTTTCCCTCAAGAATATTATTATAACCTTTTTCAAGTTCAGCATTTAACTCATCTTTCGTCATGATACTTATATCTTTAGTATTCTGTGGCAGTTTAAGTTCAAATGGTATACCGTTTTGCAGTATGATCTGTTTGTAAAACATATTAATCGCATTTGATACAGGAATGCCTAATGCAGATAATATATTCTCCGCTTGTTCCTTAATGTTGGGTTCTATCCTTGCATAAAGATTTGCTGTTTTAGCCATAATAAATTCTCCCTTCATATCTTTTCTTTAAATACATTATACCCCAATGTACCTACAAACGCAATACAAAAATTAATGATGTTCGTAGTTTGTTTACATTACAGAATAATAGACATACAACGATACAGTTTGAAAGTCAGTAGGCATATTAGCCACTAAAACACACCTTCTCTCAAAGGAAACAGAAGGGAACGGAGAGTAAGCACAAGCTCATGATGGTCGGCTTCTTCCCTGTGTTCATAGAGATAACCGAGAGCATACAGAACAGCGGTATTGCTTAGCCCCGATTTAAAAAATTCCTCTTTAGAGCTGCATCTTGAAACATCTGTACATAATCGAATTGATGTATCAAGTATTTTTTGAATAAGTCCGTCATCATCTTGATTGTCGATACGAAGATAATTTCTCGCTTCGTCAATAGTTACCATTTCCGCTCCCTCCGTTTATTTTCAGCCCATCTTAAGGAGTTTGACCGCCTCGGAAAGTATCAGCTTGCCGTCAACTCTCTGGCTTGCAAGAAAGCCCACCTGTCCGTTTGGGGCGTAAAGCTCGTTAAGCCTCTTAAAGGAGCGCCCCTGTCTGTCGGCAATCCAGTAATAAGAGAAATCTCCGAATGCCAACACCTTATTTCCGCTTGATATTTCAGGCGCATATACCGATGTGAAATATGGTCTGTTAAGGATCTTGTCGGGTTCTCCCTCACGAACAGAGGGCTGCCATATATAGTTGCCGTTTCCGTCCTTCAATTTTCTTATAGCTTTTATTGTGGAATCGTTTAGAATCCACACGGCCTTATTTCTGTAAGGTGATCTCAGGCTATAGTATAAATCCATAACATTATCAAGAGACAGGGTCGAACCGGCAACGGTCACGTCAGCTTCTTCGGTATTAAATATACCCGAAGGTTTACCTGTGCCGTCACCCTTTATAAAGGCTTCTTCCTCTTTAGCTCCTATACGTCTGGCAAACTCCTTTGATATATAGGATTCCATATTGAATGCGCTGTCGTTTAAAAGCTCTTCGGAAATCTTTATCATCGTTGCAAGTTTATAAGCTCCTATAGTCACCTGTCCGAAAGTATCATCCGAAAACGGATATGCTGCAGCTTCTTCTATCCATTCCGCTGTTCCCTTAGCCGTTACGATAGGTATCTTTCTTTCGCCGCCGGAGGTGGTTATTACCGTTGCCAGCTTTCTGAAAAAATTTTCTTCTTCAAGAGCCTCAACAAGTGTTTTTTCATACTCATTTGGTACAAGATAACCTCCTTCGGTGTCCGACCTTATGGAAAGCTCATTTGAAACATCATAATAATGCTTGCTGCGCATGGTGTTCCAGAAAGCTTTTTTATAGCCTTCGCTTGCACGACCTGTCTTGATATCGGGTTTCCTGCTTTCAGGTTTATTTGTGATAGGCGTGTTAATAGGAGCCTTAAGCTCGTCATCAAGCTCTTTCTGTCTTTCAAGCCTTTTAATTTCGTTGCCGAGGTTTACGACATCCGCCTCCATTCTTTCGTAGGTGGCCGTGTCCTCCGCCGAGACAGTTCCGTCCTCACGTCTGTGGGTTTCGAGAAAGTTTTTTGTCCTTTCCCAGAGATTTGCTCTTTTTTCTCTTAATTCTAAAATTTTGCTCATGTAATTACCTCCTGTTATTTTAATAAATTTAACCTTGTTTCAAGTTCTGAATAAGGTGTGCCTTTGGGCTGTACCCTAAGTTTATTTAAAAGAGCGTTGGTTACTGCTCTCCGTGAAAATAACATTGCTTCGGGTTCAGGATTTTCCACATATTTATCATATAAAATGCCGTTTGCAAAGCCAAGCTCCACAGCCTTTTTAGCGTTAAGCCAAGTCTCAGCGTCCATAAGCTGGGATATTTTATTACGGCGAAGTCCTGTTTTAAGCTCGTAGGCGTTGATTATGCTTTCCTTTACCTCGTTAAGCATTGCTATGGCTTTTTGCATTTCCTCTGTATCGCCTATTGCCACAGTCAGCGGATTATGCACCATCATTAAGGACGTGGGGGACATCAAAACTTCCGTCCCTGCCATGGCAATTACAGATGCTGCCGATGCAGCCAAGCTGTCTATCTTAACGGTAACATTGCCTTTGTATTCCATCAGCATATTATAAATCTGTGCTGCGGCGAACACACACCCACCCGGAGAGTTAATCCAAAGGGTAATATCTCCCTCGCCACTGTCAAGCTCATCTTTGAAGATTTTAGGGGTTACCTCGTCTCCCCACCATGTCTCATCTGAGATTTCCCCACTTAAAAAGAGGGTTCTCGTACCCTCGGTTTCATTTTTTATCCAGTTCCAGAATTTACGTTTCATTCATTTACTCCTTATTTCAATTTACATTGTAGGCGACCCCTGCATCTGAAAGCTTTGTATACGAACCGTTTACAAGATACAGATTGCCGCCTTCCTCATCGGGAATAGGATTCAGGTCTTCGAGTTCTCTTATATCGTTTGCGCTCATCCAGCCGTTTTGTCTTGCCTTTGCATAGCCTTCCATTCGGCTTTCGTAATCGCCTCTAAGCAGACTGTCCACATTCATTTTTATAAAATATTTATCTTTTTCCTGCGGCAGTAAAAGCGACTTTTTCAAAGACTGCTCCCACCTTACCACCCAAGGGTCAAGCGTGTATTTTACAAACTCCAAAGACTGCTGTTCTATATTCGAGAACGAAGATTTATCCAGATCCCCTATCATATGTGGCGGTATGCGGTACAGCCTTGCTATTTCGTCAATCTGAAATTTTCTTGTTTCAAGAAACTGCGCCTCATCGGGAGATATGCTTATTTGTTTAAATGTCATCCCTTCTTCGAGTACAGCTACCTTGTTTGCGTTTTTACTGCCTCCGTACACAGCGTTCCAGCTTTCCCTTACGACAGCAGGGTCTTTCAACGCCCCCGGATATTCAAGCACGCCGCTTGGTCTTGCGCTGTTGGCGAAGAATGCCGAACCGTATTCGTCACAGGCTAAAGTCATTCCCACAGCGTTTTTTGCCATTGCAATAGGAGAATATCCCACCAGACCGTCAAAGCCCAGTCCGGGGATATGCAGCACGTCTTCGGAGTTTAAAACAATAGCGCCGTATTCCTTAAAGTTCGGATTACTGTCATCGTACCTGCTGTACTTGTACACGATTTCGCCTTTTTCGTTTCGGTCTACTTCCATCTTGTCGGGCAATAGAGGATATAGCCCTAAAATTCTGCCTCCGCCGTCACGAATTATCTGAGCATATGCGTTTCCGTAAATAAGCAAATGGCTCATAAGGGTTTCACGAAACACAAATGACGTCATTTCGGGATTGGGCTCATCGTGAAGTATCTTGTAAAGGGGATGGTCGAAAACTCTTTTTTTGCCGCCGTCACTTTGGTACTCATAAATGTGCAGAGGAAGCTGCGCTATAGCCTCCGAAAGGATACGCACACAAGCGTAAACCGCCGTGACCTGCATAGCCGATTCCTCCGTTACGTTGGTTCCGCTGGTGCTTTTGCCGAACAAATATCTCAAAGACGGACTGCTGTAATAATCCTTGGGCTTATCCCTTGACCTGAAAAGTCGGTTTAAAATTCCCATCGTCATCATCTCCTTGTGTATTTAAAAAAGCCCCCGAAAGGGCTTTATATTTAATTGGCCTGTGAAGCAAGTTTTTGTTTGAGCAATGTATTTCTTGTTTTTTCTATAACCTTGTCGATCTGTTCTGTACTGCGGTTATTGCTTATGAGCCATTCCCTTGATTTAAGCAGTTCGGTTAAGTAATCAACCTGTGTAAAATTCTCTGTAAATGCTGTCATTGTGTTTTCCTCCTTGGTTTGTTTTCTTTGTTGTAGGTACATAATACCTCTGAAACACATATATATCCAGTTATTTCTCGATCATATATTTACCAAAATTCAAGGAAAATACAACCTTTATGTTGTGTACATTACATCAAATCAACTAAGAAAAAGCCTCCGAAGAGGCTCCTTTTTAAAGGCTCAGTTTTATGGCGGGTAGGATTATAATTTTTCCTGTTCTGTAGTCTATGCAGTTGCCATTTACTTTTGTAAGTCCGTCTATTTTGCAGCCCAGCTCCGTAAATTTGTAGATGGTTTCTATAATTCCTGTATATCCGCTTGAAACTGTGAATTCTGTAATCCCGAAGGTTTTGCAGTTTTCTACTATCTTCTCAATGTCATGGTTCCAAATCACATCGCCGAAGTTTATAAGCTCATTGTCGGCTTCTTTGCTTTGGATGTAAGCCTTTCCGAATGTGGGGTTTATGTTTATTTCACTCCACTTCTCTCCGTTTTTTATAAGGTTTTCGATTGCTTCAATTTTTGTTTTCATGGTGTTTCCTCCTTGATTTTTCTTGATTTTTTAGGGCTTTTCTTCCCTTTTGGTAATTGTATATTACCTCTGAAGAACACATATATCCAGTTATTTCTGCTCCATATATGTACCAAAAATCAGAGGAAAACAGAGGCTTTGGGCTGTGTAATGTACACCTTGAAAACGTGCAGCAAAAAAGCCCCTTGCGAGGCTTTCTTTCAGCAAAACTCTATTGTAATAATCCCTTGGAAACCAATGTGAAAAGAATTTTGAATGTAAGGGTCCTCAAGGAATACCTCTTTTGCCTCCTTAATCATTCTTTTGAGCCTTTCCTCTCCGATAAGCTCTTTTACTGCTTTTCTTGTGATTTTCTTTTCGTTTAAATAGAATACTGTTTTCATGGTGTTTCCTCCTTGATTTTTGTGTAATTTCAGGGCTTTTCTTCCCTTTCGGTGATTTTATGTTACCTCTCTTTCAGGCATATATCCAGTTATTTCTACACCATATATGTACCAAAAATCAGGGAAAAATACAGCCTTTGGGCTGTGTACATTACAACCAAAAAATTCCCCTCTTATCGTAAACGCTGCCTGTGTTTCCTGCGTTTCTTATGCAGCGGTCAAGAGCCATGACCGTAGCTACGATACCGTCAATCTTTTCAGTTGACTTTTCCTTGTCGGGCTTTATGTTTCCGGCGGGGTCTTGTCTCAAAACCACATTTTGTGCCATCCACTTTAACACAGGATTACCGCCATGTGTGATTTTTCCCTCCATCATCAGCTTGTAAAACTCTTTTGAGGCTGGGCTCATATCTTTGAATCCCTGTCCGAAGGGAATCATCGTGAAGCCCATATCTTCAAGGTTCTGCACCATCTGTGTGGCATTCCAGCGGTCAACGGCTATCTCTTTGATATTGTACAGCTTTCCGAGATTTTCAATGTATTTTTCTATAAAGCCATAGTGAATTACATTTCCCTCGGTGGTATTTATGTAACCCTGACGTTTCCATACATCGTACATGACGTGGTCACGTCTGCACCGAAGTTCAAGTGTATCTTCGGGCAGCCAGAAGTGGGGGTATATGATGTAGTTTTCGTTTTCACTTCGTGGAGGAAACACAAGCACAAAGGCTGTGATGTCCGAGGTGCTTGAAAGGTCAAGACCGCCGTAACAGGTGCAGCCTCTTAACATATCAAAATTTATAGGTATGTTTCCTCTTTCGTAGATGTGGTCCGGAATCCAGACCACTGTTGAATTTGTCCATATATTAAGACGAAGCTGTTTAAACACATTTTCCTCTGCAGGATTATCGAGGGCGTTTTTGTAGGCTTCACGCACTCGGTCTATCCCAATGGTGTAGTTTAAAGAGGGGTTTGCTTTGTACCAGTTTTTCTCATCATTCCAGTCATCAGAATCCTCTAAGCCATAGATTACAGGATAGAATGAGGGGTCTGACTTCCGACCGTTCATTATATCTTTAGCCTTTGTGTGAAGCTCGTAGCAAATGCTGTTTCTGTCTGTTCCTGCCGTGGTTATGAAAAAGAAAAGTGGCTGTTCTCTGGCATCGCCTGAACCTTTCGTAAGAACATCGTACAGCTTTCGGTTTGGCTGACTATGTATCTCATCGAAAATAAGCCCCGAAACATTCAGACCGTGTTTTGTACCGACTTCCGCTGAAAGCACCTGATAGAATCCTGCATTGGAGTAGTTGACAAGCCTTTTCTGTGCAGTCATAATTTTTGACCGCTTCATAAGGGCAGGGGACATCTCCGCCATCTGTTTTGCCACATCAAAAACGATTGAGGCTTGCTGCCTGTCCGCCGCCGCTCCGTAAACCTCTGCCGAAGCCTCGCCGTCTGCGTACAAAAGATATAAAGCGACAGCCGCCGCAAGCTCGCTGTTATGTGTGGGCAAAAAAGAACGCCCCACCAAATATTGATGAGACGGGCTGTCAACCTGTATGCACTGCATTCCTTTGTTTTTGATTGGTTCTATGCTGTCAATATATCGGAAATGGCTTCTCGTGTGAGGATTTCGTTTGACGGCGTTTTGAAATTTTCTGTCAAGTCCGCATATCCTTATATCGTCAAATGCTGTGAATTTTACATAGTATAATGTTTCACCTGTTGGACTTCTGCCACATTCTTTGCTTGGCTTGGTCCAGTCATTTCGTTGTGTTGCCACTGCGGTAGTAATGACATTTTTTATTCCTAAGCTCCACAAAAGTTCGCTTACATCTTCCGCAAGATTAATCTCTGTGGAAGTGTAAATTGCCTGTCCTTTACAATTGGATATGCATCCGTCAGAATCCATAAGCCCCTGCAGCAGTTCAATCCTCTGACTGTATGAGCTTCGAAGATATTCCACAGGTATTCTTTTATCATGAAAGCTCTTTAAAAGAATACTTTTCAGTTCTTTTATTCTGAAAATAACACTGTCTCCTACATTACGCCAAGCTTTGACATCTTTACAGTACGGCAGAATTTTTGAAAGGACTCCGGGAATATCACAGGTTTGCACTGTTATTTCGGGTTTTAAAGCATTTCCATTGCCAAGCCAATAGCCCATTAAGTAAGGAATTATTGGTAAAGTGGCATCAGGCACATTGATATGCTCATTAACCTTTATTCTGAATCTGATACAGTCGTCATGTGTAGGAAGCCTGAAAAGCTCGCCTGTTGTAAAAATACGTTTTTTTCTTTTTCCATAGGTGTATTCACCATACCATTGGTGGTTTTCTCCGGCTTCTATGGTTTCTCCATCTTTAAATGTAATGCGATATGCCTGTTCCTCGTAGTCAATATTACTTTTTGCTACAACACGACACACATTTCCGCACTCATCAAACACCCTGTCACCGACCTGTATTTTTCCCATCGTGGTATACCCTGATGGGGTAGGTATGATTGTATCAAGAGAAAGCTGTTTGCCGTTCTTTTTGGGTATTTCGACATATGCCGATAGAAACTGTCTTTTTCCGTTTGGCTTGACGATTCCGAAAATGTCTCTTATTATCTGCTCCTGCCAAGGCAAAAGCTCAAAAGGCTTTCCTGCCCATTTTCCCTTGGTGTGTTTTAGGTTGGAAATAAAGGTTACTGCCCGATCTGCTTTGGCTTTGTCATAGTGAGATGTGGGCAGCATAAATTTTGTGGGTTTGTATTTGTATCTCATTATGAATCTCCTCTCAGAAGTTTTTCCATTTCGTCAGTTGTTTCCTCTATGGATTTATTTGCCGTTATTCTGCTCCTTGCAGAGGGGGTAAGCCCAAACTGCTCGCAGAATTTAAGCATAATTTTAAGGTTAGTCTGTGCTATTGAAACTTGTGGTACCTGTTGTAGGTAGCCGTTTGGAGTTCTGATAATGGAGCCATGCTGACTGAGAAATTCTTCAGCCTCTTTCCACCTTGCGTAAGCCTGACAATAACCCGCAAACGCCATCGTGTCTACCTCCGTCAGAACCCCCATATCTTCGAGGATTTTGCCCATTCGCTCCCACTCCGCCTTTGCCTCGTCCTCCAGCCAGTCGGGGCAGACAGGGGAACCTGTGGGCTTTGGTTCGGTTCTGTTAAGGGGTCGGCAGCCCGGATTTCCTTCAAGCAGTTTTATCGCTGTGGGCTTTGGTTTTCTACCTCTTGATGCCATTTTAACCACCTCCTGTATATAGTAAAAAGCCTCCGGAGAGGCTTGTGTTTTCAATTGTATTCTTTTAAAATTATTTTCAAGGCTCCCTTTCCGATTGCTGTGGTCGGCTTTACATCCCAGCCTCTGTCGTAGTTTGCCAGTTCTTTGTTGCCGGTTCTTATGTTCAGCTTGGAAATTCTGCCGCCGTTTATTCCAAAATCCGAGCCTTCTTCAAAAACTTTTATTACAAAGTCTACCGTTGTTCCTCTTACCTTTATCTGTCCTTGTTTCCACATATTTTTGTCCTCCTTTAAAAATGGTTTTCTTTAGGTTGAGTACATATTAACTCTTATGGGCTTATATATCCAGTTAATTATCGGACATAAAGGTAACAATATATAAGGCAGAAAGGCTCACTTTATTGTGTACTTTTCTGCCTTGTTATGTTTTTGATTATTTGAGCACCGATTCTTTACTTCTGTGTATAGCATCGATTATTTCATCCTGTTGCTCAATGCTTATACCGTAAATTTCAAGTGCTTCTCTCGTTCCGCAGTCGGCGCAAATGAGTGTGCTGTTATCTTTCCTTGAAAGTGCCGGCGGTTCGCTGTAGGCTTTACCGCAGAAAGGGCAAATAGGTTCTTTATGATTTTTCATTTTTTACGATCTCCCATTCATCTATTCCATCGACAAGTCCGAGACTGCTTCCATTTTGCCAAGCCACATGGACAGTGCCGATGTCGTCCACGTTCGTGACTTTTCCGAGCATACCCACAGGCGGAGCCTGCGAGTCTGACATCCTTTTCAGGACAATTTTCGTCCCCACAGGGTATTTTTCCCTTAGCTCATTGAGCTTTTCTCTGCTTATCATTTGCTATCACCGCCTCTATGCTTTTTTCGTAGGCATTTTCAAGAATATCAGAATCAAATCTGAATCTGCGGTATGCCTTTGCCAGTGTGTTGTAGTAATAGTTTGCGGGAATCCCAAGAGCTCTTTTTTCGTCCATTATGTAAATCATGGCTGTTATTCTCTTGCTGTTTACTATCGGGCGGAGATTTTTCTTGTAGTAGAATGAGGGGAATCCCTCGTAGCAGTCAAGCCTTACCTCGTCTCTTTCGGAAATCTCCCAGATGAGAACGGGGACTCTGCCGCCCCTTTTGGGTTCGACTGTGGCGTAGGAGCCTGTCTTTGAGCCTTTGAAAAGAAGCTCGTAGTTTTTGATTTCGCTTTTTCCTATGAGTTTTGCTTCAGGACAGCGGTAAGCCATCTGCTCTTCGTCCATGTTGCTGCCGTAGGCTATGTAGTATTTTGTTTTCCTTTTCATTTTGATTTTCTCCTTTCGTCAGGGGGTTGCCCTTGTTTGATTAGTGCTATATTAACTCTGTTCGGTACATTTATCCAGTTATTTATGCCCCATAAACCTACCAAATTTTTACAGTTTTCAGGCTTATGTTTTGTTGGTTAAGCCCTTGGGGGCTTTCGCCCGTGGCTGCATGGGCGAGCAGTAAAGCGTAGCTTTACGACCAGCCCCCTGTTGACTCTCATCTTCAAGCGGCGTTTCTCCATGCTGAGTTTCCGCTGAGGTTCTTTAAAAAGTGATGGCGGCAGGTTTTGAATTCGTCTCCGATAAGCCCCAGTCTGAGCATCCAGCATCTGAATGCGTACTTTTCGTTGTTGGTTGTCGTTTTCTTTGCCGAGGCTTTTTTCTGTGTTAAAGCCTGATGGCTGACTGCGAGGCAAAACTGTATGTAGGCTTTAATCTCCCCTGCGTGGGTTGTTGAGTTAAAGAGTCTGAATTCTACTGTGTTTTTCGTAAAGGCGCTATGGAGGTTAAGTCCGTGATATCGACTGGAATTGTAATGATCTGTTCTTCCCCAAGTTGCATCCTGTGTTGTGTACCAGATGTCTGCAAGTTTATCCATAGTTTTGGGCTTTTTCTTGTTGATAACCTCAAATCCAAGAAAGAAACTTAAATCAGGCGATAAAGAATACGAAAAAATCAAAAATTCCATTATGGAGTTTGGCTTTGCCGACCCATTGGTCGTCAATTCCGATATGACAATAATAGGGGGACATCAAAGAAAATCCGTAGCGGAGGATTTGGGCTATACAGAACTGCCCTGTGCCGTTGTTGACCTTGACAAAACACGAGAAAAGGCTCTGAACATTGCTCTTAACAAAATCACAGGTGCATGGGACGACAGCCTCTTAGCAGACTTACTCGTGGATTTGCAGAGTGCAGATTTTAACACAGATTTCACAGGCTTTGAAGCTCCTGAAATAGATATGCTCTTTTCAAAGGTACACGACAAAAACGTGAAAGAAGATGACTTTGATACAGAAAAAGCCTTAGAGGAACAACCATTTGTAAAACACGGAGATATATGGCATCTCGGAAAGCATAAATTGATGTGCGGTGATTCGACAAGGGCTGACGATGTGTCTAAACTGCTTGATGGAGTAAAAGCAAACCTGTGTGTTACAGATCCACCGTATAACTGCTCTTACAAAGGCGGTACAGGAATGACAATAATGAACGACAATATGAGTGGCGAAGATTTTTACAATTTTCTGCTGTCGGCATTTAAAAATATTTATGGCAACCTTGTTGATGGCGGAGCAGTATACATATTCCATTCCGATGCAGAAAAGGTTAATTTCTTTAATGCTACTGTAGATGCGGGATTTCACTACTCTACTACCTGCATCTGGGTCAAGGACTCACTTGTACTTGGCAGAATGGATTATCAGATGCAGCACGAACCCATCATATATGCATTTAAAGATACAGCCAAGCATAAATGGTACTCAGACAGAAAACAAACAACTGTATGGAACTTTGACAGACCGACAAAATCAAAGCTGCACCCCACAACAAAGCCGATACCGCTCATATCATACCCCATTAAAAATTCTTCATTGGTAAACGGTGTTGTACTCGACTTGTTTGGTGGCAGCGGTTCAACGCTTATCGCTTGTGAACAGCTTGACAGAATAGCATATCTTATGGAACTTGACCCTAAATATGCTATGATTATTGTAAAAAGATATCTAAAATACTTCGAGGACAGCGGCGAAAAGTCAAAAGATATTTATGTTATGCGTAACGGTCAGAAGCTCACACTTGATGAGGTAGTGCAGGATATGGAAACGGGTGATGAACAGTGAATCAGCTTACGTTTATCGACTTTTTCAGTGGCATTGGCGGCTTTCGCCTTGGACTTGAAAAAGCAGGAATGAAATGCGTAGGATTTTGCGAAAAAGACAAATTTGCCGTAAAGTCCTACAGAGCAATGTATGATACGGAGGGAGAATGGTATGGAGAAGATATTACAGAAATCAGAGCCGAGGATATTCCAAGAGCCGACATCTGGACTGCCGGCTCACCCTGCCAGAACGTCAGCATTACAGGACAGCGGGCAGGATTACACGGAGACCGAAGCGGTCTCTTTTTTAAATTCTGTGAACTGCTCAAAAGCAAAAAAGAAGAAGATAGACCCGAATGGATTATCTGTGAAAATGTTAGAGGATTGCTTTCGTCTGATAAGGGATGGGATTTTCTCGAATATCTATCTGTTCAGCACGTTTGACTACGTCAAACGCCGCCTTTCGCTGCGCTTTCGGCGGTCGGACTTCTTTCCGATGCCAAATGGATGAATGCGGGTACGATCTCAAATGGCAGATTTTTAATAAGCACCGCAAAGATGCGCGGATGCTGTAGACAGAAGAGTTGGACAAAAGATATGGCAGACGAGAAATATTACCAATCAAGCGGCAAGAAAAAGCCGCCAAGCCGAAGGCTTGCTTTTGCGCAGCAAAAGTTGTGAATAATGCGGAGAAAACACAGCAGCTGATATTAAGGTTATAGGAGATATTGATGAAAAAGGCTGGACGGACTCAATGAAGCGAGTTTATTCCGAAAATGGTTCATCGCCCTGCCTCAACACTTGCAGCGGCGGTAATCTTCAGCCAAAAGTAGTAAGCAGACAGGGCTATCGTGTGTATGACACTGAAGGTTCAAGCCAAACCTTAACGGGCAATTCAGGCGGTATCGCAGGAAAGACAGGTCTTTACCTTGTAGGCTACAACAGAAATGACGGAATAACAGGTTTAAAGGAAAACGCCGGAACAATCTCTGCCAGTGACTACAGAGGGCTTAACCGAAATCAGACTCAAACAGCTGTCCTCGAAACTGACAAGATTTTCATAGACCAATCCATCACTGAGCCGAAACTTACCGACACAGCAAGGTGTATAACTGCAAGGTATACAGCGGGTATGACTAAAAGAACAGCACTTAACTCTGCTGTTTTAGAAACAAAAACTGCTGAAGAACCGCACTTAAAAATCAGAAACTGCACTAAGCAAGGCTACGATAAGGCAAAGATCGGTGACGGAGTTACTCTCTCCTACCCTAATTCCGCCACCAAACGTGGTCGGGTCGGTCACGGCGTTTCACAAACACTAACGGTTAATGGGCAACAAGCACCGCAAAGATGTGCGGACGCCGTAGGCGGCTTTTGTCGTCAGACAAAAGTGCTGAACGGTGCAGTTGTGAAAGACGGAAAAGAAATCCGAATCCGCAGACTTACGCCACGGGAGTGCTTCAGACTTCAGGGATTTCCCGATGAGCTTTTCGAGAAAGCGAGAGAAGTCAATTCAGATGCACAGCTTTACAAACAGGCGGGAAATGCCGTAACCGTAAATGTAGTCTATGCTATAGGTAAGAAAATAGCCGAAAGTGTGCTTTAAAACACACTTTTAAGGTTAGGATATTACCTTTAGGTGTGGTGTGTTTTTTCAAAGATGTTGTAGAGATGTTGTAAGCCTAAAGTATAATTTTTTTGAAAAAATCCGAAATATCGCTTGACTTTTATGCATATCTGAGCAATATATGTAGTACCGAAAATTACATGGGAGGTATGAAAAATGCTCATTACAACTTTTAAAAAAAGAAAAGACTTGGTTCAGGCGGTCAGTGACTTCTGCGGTCAGGCTTCTGAATACTTGGGTGCGCCCACATTTTCCTACAGAGTAGGAAATTTCTTGATTGATAAGAACGGCGTAATATCATCAGATAGTGACGAAAACGAATTAAAATCGTACCTGATGGAAAAAGGATTTGTGGAACCCGAAATTGAAAATATTGTAAAATTCCAAATCCCACTGGGTGATGCAGGAAAGCCGGAAATAACAAATCTTCTGAATATGCTCTGCAGCAAGCAAGGACTCATAAACAAGTCAATCGGACTGCCCATTCTGGACATTCCGGTCAGCTTTGCGGAGGACTTTCCCAATAAGGAAATTTCCGAAATCAATCCTCAAAACATAAAGGGCTTTGAAGTATCAAACGGTAATCTTGTATTCAACTTTCCTGCTGATGAGCCCGAAAAGCTGAATGTCTACATGATACTCATAACGGCAGCATTCAGAAAAGCCAAAAGCTCCACAAGGGTTCAGTTAAAACAGCAGATCCCCAAAAATGAAAAATACATTTTCAGAGCTTGGCTTTTACGGCTCGGACTTGGCGGCAAGGAAAAAAGTGACATAAGAAAACGGCTTCTCAGGAATTTGTCCGGTCACGCAGCCTTCCGCACTTCCGAACAAGCAGAAAAGGCAAAAGAAAAGCTCAGAAATAAATCAAAGCAAGAAAGCCATTAATCACCACAAAACAAGCACAAATCCAAGGGAATGTCAGCTAAACTTTTTGGTACATTTACTTCTCAAAAATTACTGGATATCAGCCCGAACGAGAGGTAAAATGGACGTGGTGCCTTAATTTATTTATCTGCAAATCACCTGAATCAACCGACTGTTTTTAGCTGAAACGGTCGGTTTTCTGCTGTTTTCGGTTAACTTTGAAGGTGTGTAATAAGCACAAACACAGCCCTGTGTTATTCTTGAATCTTTGGTACATATATGCCGAAAAATAACTGGATATATCTCCTAATTAACGGTAATATGTGTTACGGAAAAAGGGGAAAACACCCCAACAAAAAACCAAAGAAAAGGAGATACACACCATGAAAACATTAAACTTCGGAATCGAGATTGAACTCACAGGCATCACAAGAAACACAGCGGCGAAAACCATCGCAGCCTACTTTGGAACAAGGGAAACAACCCACGAGGGCAGAACTTACGACACCTACACAGCCAAAGACAACAAAGGCAGAACTTGGAAAGCAGTTTCTGATTCAAGCATCAAAGCACAAAAGAAAGACGGCAGCGAAGCAAGCGACCTTTACAAAATCGAGATAGTAAGTCCGATTTTAACCTACGATGACATAGAAGACTTGCAGGAGATTGTAAGACAGCTCAGGCACAAAGGAGCCATTGCAAACGAAAGCACAGGAATACACATTCATGTCGGAGCAGAAAGGTTTACACCTCAGACCTTGAGAAACATAGTAAACATAATCGCAAGCAAAGAGGATATACTTTATAAAACCTTGAAAATCAACCCTTCGAGAATGAGATACTGCCAAAAAACAAACGAAAAGCTGCTATAAGCCGCAGCCTTTAATTCCGATATGGGAATAATCCTGAGTTCCGATGTGTTTTTCATATTCTCCCTCCTCATAAAATCTTGATTTTATGTAGCACTTGTGTGAACAATATTTTCTGTTTTTGTTGCCGTAAGAAACAAACTCTTTTCCACAGTATGTACATTTAAGGTGATATTGAGCGGTATCTTTCTGCGCTGCTTTTTCGGGATGTTCTTTCCACCAATCACGCCTGCATTTCTCCGAGCAGAATTTTTTCCGCCTGCCTTTGAGAGGCTGCGTTATGGGTTTACAGCAGTTCGGGCAGATATTTCCGTTTTCCGTTTGTTCGCTGATGTTCATAACGGCGGCTACGCCAAATCCCGAAAGATTTCTGCTTTTACAGAATGACCTGACTGCATCTCTCGACAGACCGATTTCGGAAGCGATAGCTTTATAGCCTGCGCCGTTTTTACGAAGTTCAATTATTTTATTTTTCTGTTCATCGGTCATAAAAACACCTCGTTTTTTATAAAAATAAGCCCAAAATCATATACTTTTCGGCGAATAAAATAAGCTTATGAGCAACAAAAAAAACGCCGAATATATCAGCGTTTCAAGCATTCTTTACATTTAAATTTTCGTATTTTAGGTATCCCACCCCTTTAATTTCGCATTTTTGTGCGTTAGAGGAGGGCTTCGGTCTTGGGCCGAAATGTCGTAGAGATTTTGATACCCCCCCCTTTTTTTATAGGATAGTATCGTAAAAATTACATATTTAGGTATCCCCCTTCATTGAGTGGGATACTCATACACCTTGCTCATACTTCCATTCCTGTCCTCGGTCAATGTCTTTTTATCATGGCACTGCTTACAAAGGCTCTGCCAGTTATTTCTGTTCCAGAATAACTTTCTGTTTCCTTTGTGTGGTTTTATGTGGTCCACAACCGTTGCCTTTGTGTATCTTCCTTCGGATTTACACCTTTCGCAGAGTGGATGCGCTTTTAAAAATGCCTTGCTTACTTTCTGCCATCTGCTTGTATATAATCTCTTACCTGCGCCTTTTTCCTTGTGGTATATCTCGTCAAGATGCAGGGATTTATGTTCTTCACAGTATTTTTCCCCGTAAGCTACTAACTTAGGGCAGTTTGGATGCTTGCAAGGTATATTCGGTCGTTTGGGCATTTATTTCATCTCCACAACATAATAAAACCTCCGCAGAAAATTCCACAGAGGTTTTAACTTAAAATTTTTTCAATATATCATGATGACCTATATCAACCAAAATAATAATTTTATCGCCTTCATAATACCAAATAATGCGAATACTCATATTTACACTGCATTCAAATAAATCATCTGTTCCCTGTATTCGTTTTGTTCTTAATGACGGATGATTCGGGTTTTTCGAAAGAAGTTGAAGTTTACTGCTTAGCTGTTTCTTTTCATTTGAAGTGAGATTTTTAAAATGTTTTTTGAATCTTTCAGTAAATGTAAACTGATATGACATCAATCTTCCTCCAGACATTTAAGCAATGCATCAACATTATCAAAAACAGGTTGTTCTCCCTTTTTAATTTTATTCTTGATAACATTTATTTCGTCTTGCAGTTCATTGATATAATTTTTTGGATAAACCACAACAGGCATCATGCGTATCTCACCGTCTTTTTCAAAAATATCAAGCTTATCTCCTTCGTTAAGACCTAAATTTACGACAATATCTTTAGGAATTGTGATTTGTGACTTTTGCCTTATTTCAACTAACATAAACTGTCTCCTCACCTTCAAATCTTAAAATCCAACTTTCCGACTTTCATACTTTGATTATAATAAAAATCAAATACATTGTCAAGTCCGATTTAATTGTAAAATCCGACACAGTGAAAGGAGATAAGCCTGTGTCGGATTTTTATACGGCGGTGTTTTTTTCACTTTCCGCATTTTAATGTTATCATATAATCATAGTAAGTAAAAGTAAGATTTACTAAGAAAATATAAGGAGTTTATTTTATTTTTATTTTTTTTAATGCTTTCCTATTCAATTCATGTAAATAACCTACAGAATAGCACATTATCTCTGCAATATCTTCCCATGGCTTTTGGCAGATATATCTTAACTCAAGCAGCATGGCGCATTCCTTATCATCAACAGCTTTTATTGTCGCTTTTATATCTTCTTTTATTTTTATAAGTTCCTGTATTTCTGCATTTATCTCATTCTCCATATCCATAAGTTTTACTATGACATTTTCAATACTGTGAATATTTCTGTTCGGGCTATGAGGCATATCGCTTAATGTTGATGTAGCTTTTTCGGCAAGATCATGCAGTGAAGCTACCTGTTCCAGTTTGCAATTTATGCGCTGTTCAATGCGGTAAGCCTGTCCTAAATATTCTTTTGTAGTCATATCAAAGCACCTCCTTATGAATCTTTTTTATCAGCCTGTCCGGATCAATGTCGGTCAAAGCAGTAAACCAGCAGGAATGAAAGAATTTTAAAACTTCCTTTTTAGCCTTCTCAGCTTCCAAGCAGTTATTTGTCTTTTTCAACTTATTTTCTGCCCATATGTAATCCCTTATAGCTTGCTCTACTATGGCGTTTGCCAATTTTTCATAGCTTTCTTTAGTCATAAAGACACCTCCGATTTTTTATTTTCCCTCGGATTGTCTTTGATTTACTCTGATTGTCATTAAGTCTGCTTTGACCGCTTCAATCAATGCAGTCTGCGTCATATTCTTTTGGGACAAGGATCGTAAGATGCGCTCGTCAATAGTGCCTTTCGTAATTATGTGCTGTATAACTACAGTTTCGGAAGTCTGCCCCTGCCGCCACAGTCTTGCCGTGGTCTGCTGATACAGTTCAAGACTCCAAGTAAGACCGAACCACACAAGTGTATTTCCTCCGTTCTGAAGGTTAAGCCCGTGTCCTGCACTTGCGGGATGTATAAGTGCAACAGGCACATTTCCACTGTTCCACCTTGCTATGCTTTCCGAAGTATCAAGCTTTGAAAAGGGTATATGCAGCTTGTGAAGTCTCTCGGCTATTCTGTCATAATCGTGCTTGAACCAATACGCCACAAGCAGGGGCTTTCCGTTCATGCTCTCGATTATATCTTCCAGTGCATCTATTTTTCTCTCGTGTATTTTTATGACTTCTTTCTCCTCGTCATAGATCGCTCCGTTTGCCATCTGACACAGCTTACCGGAAAGAGCCGCTGCGTTTGCCGCCGTTATCTCTCCGGTCTCTGTTTCAAGCACCAAATCCTTTTTAAGTTCCTCATACTTGTTCTTTTCGTCGTCGGATAAATACACCTCATACTCGGTCGATATAAGCTCCGGCATTTTCAGGTGGTCGTTTGCCTTCATGGAAACGGTGATGTCGGATATTTTTTTGTAGATCTCATCTTCCGCAAAAGGCAAAGGCTTGTAGGAAAATACGATTTGACCGTTTCGTTTATCCGGTTCAAAGTATGTGTTTCTGTACTGCCCTATAAATCTTCCAAGTCGCTTGCCCATATCAAGAAGTTTAAACTCGGCATACAAGTCCATAAGTCCGTTTGAAGTAGGCGTACCTGTAAGTCCTATTATTCTTTTTATTTTGGGTCTGACCTTCATCAGTGCCCTGAACCTTTTTGCTTGGTGATTTTTGAAAGACGATAATTCGTCAATGACTACTGTATCGAAGTCAAAGGTTATTACGCTTTTTTCGATGAGCCATTGGACATTTTCACGATTTATAATATATATGTCTACATTAACCTTCAGCGCATTTATTCTTTCCTGCTCCGAACCTACCGCAACGGAGTATCTTATATTTTTAAGATGTTCCCATTTTTGTATTTCCGCAGCCCATGTGACTTTTGCTACCCGCAGCGGTGCGATTATAAGGACTTTCTTTACGTCAAAACTATCAAACAATAGATCATTCAGCGCAGTAAGAGTTATGACAGTTTTACCTACCCAAACCCATATCAAGCAGTAAGGCTGAAATATTATGGTCTTTTATATATTCGACTGCATATTTCTGATAATCATGCGGTATGAATTTCATCAGGCATCACCTCCCGTTATGTCATTTATTATCCCTCCGATTTTCTCTTCATCGTCAAGTATGTATGCTTTAAAACCTAACCTCCTTAACAGTTTTATTCTCGAAACCTGCATAGGTCTTGGCTTTCTGCCGGGAGCCTTTACCTCCACAAATGCAATTTTGCCTTCGGGTAAAAGCACAAGGCGGTCAGGCATCCCGTCAAAGCCGGGGGAGGTCAGCTTTGGCGCTATACCTCCCACTGCTTTAACGGCTTTTATGAGTTTTTGTTCAATTTGTTTTTCTCTCGAATAGTTCATCGGCAATCGTCCTCGCTTTTTCTATTATTTCTTCGTCAATATTATTTTTAGGCTTCATACCAATTGCTCCGTAGAAAACATTAATATAATCTCTGTTAAAGTTATTGTGATCCCGAAACATACTCTCTTCAGTTTTCGAAGATATGTAGCTGATTATATCCAATGCCTTGAAAAGCTTGTCCACATCATTTGAATGCAGCAATCCACCCATATCATCCACAAGTTTACCTCCGAGTGTTTTTAATAATCTCATTTCGGCTCCTGCCTTTTTGTATAATTCAAGTGTTCTTTCTTTTTTGTTTAACATTTCATCAAATCCTTTCTATGTATTTAGTATATAGTTTTGTCACATTGTCCTCTTATATAAAATAATAATAATAATTATTATATATATATATTTATAACGACTATGGGGACAGGTATATATGGATATTTATATATAAGAATGCCAAAAAACGTGACAAAACTTTTTTTATGATTCAAATACCATCGGATTGACGGAATATTCGGCATTTTTGGGTCTTCCGCCGCGCGCTCTGTCTGCATTTTCGACTGTGACAATGCGGACATAACCACAGTCTTCAAGGGTATCAAGTATGCTTTGCGCTTCTTCCACTCTTGAGATCCATCTGCAAATACGCATAAGACCACGTCTTGTTATTTTTTCTTCTTTGCTGCTTCGTATTTTCTCAAGCGCCTTCAAAGCCGCCTTGAACTCAGAATGAATACCCATTTCCGAATAGGCTGAAACCGCCTGTGAGAAGAAGTATTTTCCTATCCGGACTGCATCTTCCATAGTTGCTTTGTTTATTTCAACAGGGGGATCCGATTCTAAAAAAGCATCGCCAATGTCTTTTTTCAGAACTGACACACGAGCCAGTATCCCTGCTATCCTCAGAGTGTTACCCACAAGCTTTCCTACCCAGTCTCCGTAGACCGAAAATTCTCCTGCAAGCCTTTTTTCCACCCAGTCGTAATACTCGTTTAAAACAGACCTCGCTCCGTCTGTCAGCTTTATAAGATTTATCGTCTTATTTTCCGAAAGAATATTATAAATAAGATTTTTATAATCTTCATAACACTTGGGATCGATAGGCTGAGAATTAAATTTTCGTTCTCCTACATAGGACATTGGAGCTGTATATAAAAATCTTGCTGTCAGACCTCTGTGACGAAATTTTTTATTACTCATAAGGTCGCTTATTACCACAGGCTGAACGGTCAGAAGTATGGTAAGGCAGGCATCGTCTATAAAAATCGAGTCTCTCATTATCCTGTCAACAGCTATACGTTCTCCGGAGTAAGCTTTCAGAAAAACATCTATATTGACCTTTCCCGAATATGTGCCGCTTAAAACATCGAATATGCCGCCTTCGGAGGATATGATGGATATAGCGTTATTGTTTTCGGCGAGAATTTCCACAAGCTTTTCGGGAGTAGTATCGTCAACATAAACCCTCATAGGTTTCTGTTCCTTAAAATTTACAAGCTGTTCGATTACCTCCTGAAGCTTATCATTGAAGTCCTCGGCAACGGATTCCTCGCCTTTTTTCCTTGCTGAGCTTATAAGCCTGTTTTTTGTATTTTCAAGCCTCTGTTTTACCGCCTTTGACATTTCAAACTCCACCTTATGCGCCTTGTTGTATTCCTCCACAAACTCATCTACAGGCTTTTTCAAAAGAGATATAACCGCCGTTTTCCGCTCAGAAGGCTCTGCAACAATAAGAACATATATATTGGTCGGCTCCTGCCAGTCTGCTTTGGCTTCCACCTTATAGAGATTTCTCATGCAAGCCGAGGCTACAGCAAGTATGCCTGCCGCCGCCATATCAACAGAGGTCTGGGTCGATTCCGCTGCGCTTAGCGCATAATCCCTGAGTACACGAGGCAGGGATTCAATGGGAAATGTCGGCAGAACCTCGTTCTCAAGAGGTATGGGTTCATCCCATTTAATTTTGTCCCCATTGTCCCTTAAGTTTTCGTATTTGTCCGCAGGTATGTAGTTCGGGCTTTTGGCTATCTTTCTGAAAAATTTCAAAGCCGAACGCCATACTGTTTTTAGCTCTTCATCGTCAAGAGGAGGACTGCATTTCCCTGCTTTTTCAAGAAAAATATTATGTGCCTCGTCGGTTTCGCCAAATCTCTTCAGAACTTTACCTGCAAAACGTGACATAGTAGAATTTCTGCTTCCATACGGTATAGTACCTTTTGTAAACGAGAAGATAAATTCAACAGTCAAGTCGCTGTCATTCCATATGATATCGTCTGTTGCATGACCGTATATAAACCTTGCGGCATCTATGGCGCCCGAATCAAAGAATGGGTAATCGGCAAGCAATTTCTTTTTTAGATCCGCATATGTATCGGCATCGGTAACTGTGTTAAGCGGAAAATATATATGATGTCTCGGTCTTGCCGATTTTCCTTCTTTGACCTTCATATTATGTCTGCTTGGAGCAATTATATAGGCAATGTCCGAAAACATACTTGCATAATCCCCCGGATATATCCAATCTTCGGGATTATCGGAGTGCGTATTGTCATTATCCATAACAAGACAGTCCGCCGATATAAAATCATCTTTGCCGCGATGATTTTGCTTAAACTTTGCGCAAACATGGTCATAGGCTATTGCTGCAGTAAAATCATCGGCATTGCTGATAATGCGCTTGTTTGGATAGACAGCATTTTTTGCCTTGCCT
The DNA here is from genome assembly GCA_947630725.1 of uncultured Clostridia bacterium. GTDB lineage: Bacteria > Bacillota > Clostridia > Lachnospirales > CAG-274 > JAJQCI01. The sequence continues at coordinate 14,023 of CANRIS010000025.1, read as the reverse complement.
GCACAATTGGCAGTATAAATAGTCATCTGCATTTTATCTCCTCCATTTCCTCGGTAAAGTATCTGATGGGTTTATTGTGCTTTTCTGCTTTCTCGATCTCATATTCCATACCTGCCGTTATATTACTGCCGAATACCCATAATTCAACACACTTGCTTAAAAACACCTTATTCATAAACATCGCAAGTTCTCTTTCCGTTTCCTCGGAAATATATTGCGGCAAAAGCAGATGAGGCGCAAAAGGTATAGCATTGTTGTCAACAGCAAAACGGCTGTATTTTCTTGCATTCTCCGTATTTGTTTCAATGTCTCCCGAATAGGGAGAGCATATGTATACGAGAGGTCGGAAGTTTGCGGCTCTTTTAACCGCTCTTTCCTCTATGCTGATTTTTGTTAGCGCCTCATACTCTGTTGGGTCATAATACCCTTCCGAGTTATACTTTCTTATTGTCATATGCCTTTCTCCCTAACTTTTCTTTCATTCGCCTGATGCCCGTCTGCGCTCCCTTAACATCTCCCGACCTTATCTGACCGAGAATTGTCCTATATGTGTTAACAGGTATTTGATTTTTTATGGTTACAAGTTCATAATAAAGATTCACGGAAAAAACCTCCTTAATCCTGACCGCCGTATGCCAGATCAACCGCCGTACAAAAACCATTTATAAATGCACAGTTTTCATATTTTGTTATGAGAAAAAATACCTTATCGTCTAAATCTCTCTTAACGGCATCGGCAAGCTCTATGTGTTCTAAATAGTCATCAAATTCCTTTGTGGCTTTTTCGACCTCATCATATCCGATGCAGTCATCAGTGTTTCGGTCTATATAATCCTCAAGTGCTGTTTTCGCTGCAAATTCATAAATTCTGTTCATATGTACTCAACTCCTATTCTTTTTTATAAAATTCAACTTCAAAACCGTCAGCTTTCAGAAGCAGCCCCTCCGTCCAGGGCGGTGTTCTCGACATCTGTTCGCATACTGCATCTACGGACACTCTTTTGTCTGCCTCAATGATAATCTCATCATGTACAGTCGCTACAATAAAGCAATGGGATAAGGTTTTCATTGCGTAGAAAAGTATATCTCTTGCAATGGCTTGTATACAGTTCTCAACAAACTTCGCGCCATAGCTTTCTATCCTTTCCCATTTCTTTGTGCTGCCTATGCCCTCATAGGTTACAGACTCGCTGCCGAAACGGTTCTCACCTATCCTTGGCTTTACATAAACAAGGTTTCTGCCCGATGGAAGAGTGATAAAAAGCATACCGCTTTTGTATGTAAATTTAAGACATCTGACAGTAGTTGTTATTCTTTCCTTGACTGTTTTAATAACTGCTCTGTCCACCTCGTACCACAAACCGACTATATTGGGATTTGCTTCTCTCCACGCATCAACAAGAGGTTTCAGTTCGTCTTCGGGAATGCCCATTTCAAGTGCGCCCATTGACTTAAGCGCGCCTACTGATCCACCGTAACCACAGTTGTGTACAAGTTTTCCCGATACGGTAAAACGATGATATCGTCCGGCATTTCGTATATCATAAAGTCGAGCCGAGCCGATATTAATCTCCAACCTTTTCTTTTTTTCAATACTGCTGTCTCTGCATCCTGTATTATTTCTTCTCGTGTTTTTCCCTGTGTCAATTTTCGTAAAACAACAGATTTTGAATAGGGCCAATATTTCTGAGAAAATTTGGAAAGAACAGTACACCGCCTGTTTGAACAATTTTGTTCGTGCGTCACAAAATGGATATTGCCGGGAGCATAATTTCCATTGTTGTCTATTCGATCTATTTCCATTTTCTTGTCCGGAAGTCCATATTGGGTTATAAGATAAAGTCCTGCTTCTGTTGCGCTTGAAAACTCGAATTTTATTCCTCTTGCTCCATAATTGTGATACCCTTTGTCTTTGGAGTTTTCGCACCTTTGTTTGGCAGCAGAAAGCCTTTTGTACAACCATTGAGGGATTCGCCTTGGTTTTGAACATCTTTGACAACCTTTTGATTTTCTGCTTGTTAAATTGTTTCGATTTTGCCATTGTATGCTTCCACAGCCGATGCATTGAGTCAATACATAACAATGATTCATTGCCTTGTTCCATCGCTTTTCCGGGCTTATTATTTTCACCCAGCCGTATTGCTCTCCCACCATTTCCGGTTTGTAAGAGATGTATTCCATTGGCGGCGGCGATTCCAAACTGTATAGGCTTCGATTTCCCTTCGACCCAAACGAGATGTTCCGGTGTTGCTGTGAGTCCTTCATATGTAATTACCTCTCTTTCACCTTTAAATATTACTCCTTCATGACATACCCATTCTTCTCCATCCCAGAGCCTCATATTATGTGTGACTTTTTCTATAGGTATTAAGCCACAATCTGTTAGTACCAGTTGTCCTTCTGCGATACAAGCAAGTTCAGTAACCTTACCTTTTTGCCTAAGTTCACTATTTATTCCATGCTTTTTCACTGGGACATTAAACATTCTCGATGCTGTCGAACAATAAATGTCTTCCCCTTTAGCAAAAGCATTTGATTTCCATTTTTCACCTGCAAGCCAAGCAATAACACGAGCTTCTATTGCCGAAAAGTCTGCAACAATAAACTTATATCCTTCCCTCGGAATAAAGGCTGTTCTTATAAGCTGGGAAAGGGTATCCGGAATATTGTCATACAGTATTGACATCGTTTCATAATCTCCGCTTCTGACAATTTCTCTCGCCTGTTCCAAATCGGGCATATGGTTTTGAGGTAAATTCTGAATCTGGATAATACGGGAACTATACCGCCCTGTGCGATTTGCTCCGTAAAATTTAAACATCCCTCTTGCCCGGTTATCCTCACAGGCTGCGTTCAACATTGCCTGATACTTTTTTACGGATGATTTTGCAAGCTGCTGTCTTATTTCAAGAACCTTTTTAAGCTTCGGGGGAGCAGTTTTAAGCAGTTCCGAAACTGCCTTTTTATCTAAGCTGTCAACTTCCAGACCGTTTTCAACAAGCCATTCTTTCATCTGCTGTACCGAATTTGGATTTTCAAGCCTTGTTATTTCCTGCATTGTGTCCATTAATTCCGCTTTTACAAGTTCATCAAACATTACAGCATTTTTTGCAAGCTCTATATCTACAGCAATCCCTCTGTCGTTTATCTCTTGATCAAGGTGATATTCTTCCCATACAAAATCGGGAACAGGAAATTTAGATAACTTCTGTTGTATCTGCATTTCTACTTCCACATCCCGCTTGTTGTATTTCTTGAACATTTCCCATTTGTCGGGAGAGTGGTGTGGCAGATTTCTCGTTCTGTTTCCGTTTGCCTTTGTGGGCTTGCAGGGAACACAAAAGTATCTTATGAGTTCTTTACCTTCGGTCAGTTTCTGTTTGTCAAGTCCAAGTACGGCCCCTACATCTTCAAGAGAAAAAGGAAGTCCCATATATGCAGAACACACCATTGTGCATTTCCACGATGACGGACCAAGATAATCACCCACAGTATCTTCGTTTATGCTGTAGGACAAGAATTTATGGGAATAATACTTTCTCAGATATTCGGACAAACAGACCCTTTCAAAATTTGCGTTATGTGCCCATTTGATTATAGAGTCATCCGATAAAGCGTTAATTATCTCATCGGGTATTTTCTCACCCTTAGCCAAATCAACCACCTTAACTTCTCCGCCGTCAACAGAGTAGCCAAATAACAAAATCTCAAAATCCTCGGACTGCGCATATTTATACACTCCACATTTTGTTAAATCCACAGACGAAAAAGACTCTATGTCGATATGTATATCTTTCATAACAATTCCTCCGATACAGGGCGGCAGCCGCAGCAGCCGCCCCTTTTACCGCAGTAATACTATTAGCTTAAGAAATCATCGTCTTCATCCGCAAAGTCGTCTTCGGCTCTTGCTTTTCCGCCTAAAGGCTCGCCGTCACGTATCTTCTGAAGATTGTTAAGACCGCAGGCTATGCCCCTATTGCCATTGCTGTTGAATGCATAGAAATTTATAGAAGCTCTGCCATAAACTCCGCTGTAGACTTCGGAATGATCCAATATAGGCTGACGTTCTGCGTCCACAATGCCCGGAGCGGTTGATGAATTGGCATTTACAAAATAGCTGTTTGCATAGGTTTCGTCATCAGGTCTTTCAACGTCACCGTCACGGAGCGGGATTTTTATAGCTTTAAGCGGCGGTACTGTCCTGCCGTTGCCTTTGAGCTTGCTTTCGCCCTCCTCATAAGCTGCCTGAATAGCCGCTTTTATTTTATTGACTGTTACTGTATCTGACTTAGGTATGATAAGACTTACGCTGTACTTTGGAGTGCCTCCGTTAATACTTTTTGCTTGCCATACATTTGCATAGCTCCATCTTGTTTCTTTTCCTGTTATGACCTTTGTTGGGTTTATGAATTTTTCCATTTATTTTTCCTCCTTAAAATCCTCTTTGGCTGTATTCATCGGTTTTCTTCTGTCACTTTCGGGTACAAGTACAGGTTTTCCCTGTGGCTTATGTATATACTCCGAAAGCAGTTCGTTAAATTTGGTTTTGCCTAACATTTTTGTCATTGCCGTTATGCCCAGAACGCTGTGTTCATATGGATCATAACCTGCATCTTTGACTTTTTCGGCTACGGCATATTCGTTTGTATACTTCCTGTTGGAACGTCCTTCAACTACCTTAAATCCGGGGAAGGTTTCTCCGCTTAAAGCCTTTTGAAGAGCATAATCCTTTACATCTCCTGCCCAAGCGATAAGCTCGTCCGCCTTTTCAAGAATTGCTGCTATCTCCACATTGTCAAGAGTTGACGGCGGTTCAAAATCGTATTTGGCAAGTTCGAGATTGTACTCGGCTCTTTTTCGGCAGTTTGCCTTGACCTTACAGAAACGGCAATGTTCACCTGCACAAAATTCACCTTTACCCTCAAAAGCAAGTCGAGCGGTAGGAGCAAGAACATTTTCAGCCCATTTCAGAAGTTCAGCCTTGTCTATAGTGTATGTACTTACATTTTCTCTCCTTGGCTGAAATATGCACATCTGTATTTTTTCAATATCATAGATACTATCGAATATCTCCAATGCGCCAAGTGCATAACACATCATCTGGGGACTATTTTCTGCCGACACTTCAACACCTTTGCCATGTTTGTAGTCGATAACCGAAAGTGTGTCATCGGCAATAATTACGCAGTCCCCTGTTCCGAAGCCTTCGGGAACATATTTTGAAAAATCAAGTCTCTGTTCAATAAGGACTATGGGGTCTTTGCAAACCTTCTTTGTTTCCTCCAAAAGCTGCATAACAAACAACGCATATTCATTGGCGCAGTTTTCCATTTCCTCATTGTAGTAATTGAGATTTTCTATCGGGTTTTCGGCGTCCATACCCAGTGCGGCTTTCAGCTTATACTCACACAGGGTATGAGCCGCCGTTCCCTCTGCTGCGTATTCACTGCCTTTATCCTCCACGTTCTCACACAGCCTTGCAGACGGTGGGCAGGCAAGCCAACGATAACTTGACGAAGCCGAAAGCAATGCGTGACTATTTGGCATTTCCTATCGCCTCCGCTTCTTTGAACATTTCGGGATACCTAGATGGATCCACCTCCGACAGCCTGTCTGCGCCGTACTTTGATATAAGCGCCTTTACCTCAGAAGAATAGCCGCTGCGTGACTTGTCAGCCAGTAAAGCTCTTACTTCCTCAAGAGTCGGCATAGGTTTATTATCTTCCGTCCAAGGAACAGCATCCTGTTCGGCTGATTTTGCCGTAGACTGCTTGTCCATTTCTTCGACTGTGTCCTTTGTAGGCACAAGCATAACAGGCAGTTCTTCGTTTTTCAGTTCTTCCTTGATCATTTTTACGATTCTCGCTATAGTTTGCGAGTCTGCAGTAACATTTATCGTAAACTTAATTTCTGACATTTTTTTCACCCCTTTCGCATATTTCCGTAATTCCGATCTCCTCTACCGAATTGCCCGGCACAATGACCGTCAGCTTAATAGGTTCTCCAAGCAGCATACGAAGCAGCCGTTCTCTTACCGACACACAGTGATAGGAAACAATGCCTGTATTCCTTGGCTTTTTACCTACAGTTATCTGTAAAGCATGGTTCATGTATATCACCTCTTTCTGAAAGTAAAATTAATGCCTTTCACTATACGGACATTTTGGAGGTAGTTTGGCGAGGCATTTTTAAAAATTTTTTAAAAATTTTTTCTTCGCTGAATTTATAGAGTCCTCTACAGCACGATGATGAACATTTTCCTGTTTTGCAATTTCTCTAATAGACATGCCTCTTGCCAACATTAATAATCTTCTTTTCTGTACATCGGTAAGCGTATTAAAAGCCCTACATACTTTTTCTCTTAATTCATTATCTTCAAGAAAGTCATATGTATCACAAATGCCATAATCATCTCCCTCAAAATCAATTGAATCCATAGAAAGGCAATGTCGTCTGTTTTTCCTTGCAAGATTTTCTTCCTCTCGCCTTAATGAAATAATTTCTTCGCCTACATCCTCACTTACATCAACTTCTGTTGTCGTTCCATCTGCAAATACATAATTAATTTTCATAAAAATTTCTCCTTTCAGCCAAAACTTCGTCTTGGCAAAAGGAGAAATAGGTACTCTATCCAACAAAAAAAGACGCGCGAAGGAAAGGGTACTAAATGGTTTTTATTCCAAAAAACGTAAAAACCAATATATGTATCCTTTTGCCATCGCGCGTCTTGGCATATGATATTTATTTTTTATTACAATAACACTTTTTCATATTTATGAACAGTTCTCAGCCTGAGCGGTTTTAATGTTAATTTTCCGCATAAATAAGCGGTTTTAGTTTTCACGATTTTATATAAATCCAGCAAATAAGCCAAAAATAACCGCTCAGAGCGTGAGCGGTTTTAAAAAAATAATTTAAAAAAAATAAAAAAGCCCTTGCCGCATCAAGCACAGGGAAAAATGATCTTTTAGACAGATCTTATTTTTCCACTTTATCTCTTGTCTTCAGCAAAGGCTTTAATCCCATATTTTTAAGATAATTATTCCAATATTCAACTGTATGTTTATCTTTATCTTCCAGTATTCTTGTATATGCAATCGCAGTTTTATCAAATACTTCAAAAAAACCTATATTGCAGCTCTTTTTTATCAAATCAAAAGAGTAAATCGAATTTAGTTTTAAAGCTATACATATAACAATTACTAACTCGATCTTAGGTCTTATTATTTCTCCTGTTTCCATTCGTCTGATTGTGGCAACACTTAAACCCGAATGCTCAGCCAATTTTTCCTGTGATACGCCGAGGCGTTTTCTGTGCTTTACGATTGTGATGCCAAATTCACTCTCCGTTCTACCTATGATCCTAAAAATATCATTTATGTCAGATTCCGCAAAGCCAGTACGCCCCATACGCTGTCACCTCCTAAAGGGTCACTTCACCTACGGATATAGGCACAGACACCTATATCCGTAAAGCAAAGACCTTTAAAGAAGGTCAAAAAAATAGTCTGATCTTAAGCACTATATGCTATCGATCAGACCATCAACGAAAACAAAAGTGTCTGCACCGCATACTACTGCCTATTAACTTATAAATTCTCCTTTTATTTTTTAATATAATTTTCATTGTTATTACCTTTCCATTTAAAAACTGTTACAAAATTAGATGGGATATTATTCTACCACTGTATATCTGTTTTGTCAACCTGTTTATTGGCAAAAAATGCAGTAAAACAGCCATTTTCAGAATTTTGTAACATATCACAAATTTTAATCAATTTTTTTGTACAACATTTCAAAAATATCCTCTTGACAGCCCTTTTAACATATTTATCAAATAAGAACTTTAAAAGGAGAACATAAAAGTGAAACGCAGACCTAAAAATTTAACTATTGAAGAACAAATCGCACTGCAGGAAAAGGAGATAGAAAATCTTTCTAAACAACTTAAGTCAGCTAAAGCTGAATTAAAAAAACTTAAAGAAACAAAGCAGCTTGCAGATAGTCAAAAATTGATGGAGTCTATTGCAAATAGCGATAAATTCGTATAAGAAGTTATCAATTTTATAAACCAATAATAACAAATCAAGTATGCCAAGGATAAAGCTTGGCATACTTGATTTGTTAAGTTTTATTAATAATTTTTACTTTATTAGTTTGTTGCTATTCCTAAATAAAAAGGATTTCCACAGGAATAAGCATCAGTTTGAATAACAATCTGCTTGACCCCATCAACGGGAATATGAAATGTTGGAATATCGGTCGATGCCGAATTAATTTTCCCTGAACTATAAACTTCTTTATCGTCAGCCAATATTTTAATAGATGCTGTAGTTGTACTTGAAGCAGTATCTCTTCCAATAACAAAATATCCGTCAAAATATTTTTCATTTTCAGCTTTTCTTGACAAAACATCCTGATTAACTGAAATATATATTTTAGATTGAACATTTTCAGCAAAATCAGTACCATTCCCCATCATTTCTGACATCCAATTATCGATCTCCAATTTTAGTCCCGAAGGAAATGTTTTCCCATCAATACTATAGTCTTCATTTTCTTTCCAATTAGTCAAATATACGTTAGGCGTATATGACCCATTAGGGGTATGTAGTTCACTTACAACAGAAAACAAATATTGTTTTTCATATACATCTACAGTCACTTCTGTTTGAAATCCGTTATATTCAATAGTAGCAGTTTGTTCACCTGTTTCTGTAAATTTTCCAGGTTCTATGTTAAATTCATCAATAATATGTTGACTGCCATCATTATAATATCCCGTAACCTCAAATATTGATGCATCCAATTTATCTTCTTCATAAACTTTTTCACCAGTAAATTTTGCACTGATCCCTACAACTTCCGGATCGAAAACTTGTTGAGAAAATTTATAGGTAAGATTTTTATATTCTACTGTAATTAAATTATCGCCCTTTGAAAGAACGGTAGGTGAAAAGTTAAAATCTTCTATAGTAACTGTTTCACCTGCAATAGTTGTTCCTTCAACTTTAAAATCTTCCTTTTTAATCTCATTTCCCGGAAAATAATTTTTACCTGTAAGATATGCACTAATACTTTGAACTGACGTTCCCGGATTATCAGTTGGTATAATATCCAATTCTTGATCTCCAAGAACAATGTCTATGGAAGATAGTTCGCTCCATTTTATCCCTAACAAAGTAGCTTTTGCAGATACTGCCATTGATGACTGTATTGGAATATCTTCAATATACTCAATTCCATTTTTTTGTGGATCATCATACGGAACAGTAGTATATTTACTTTTAATCCGGGGATTGTATTAATATATACTGTATTATCAGTAGCACTATTTCCGTTTGTGGTATATATTTCAGGGCTTGGAATATTGATTATCATCAAGCCGCTTAATGCTATAGTAAAATTAATCATTGCCCCTATAATCTCATATATTCTCTTTTTCTTATTGTGCGTAAAAATTGCAAATGCTGCTAAAATAACGCCGGCTAAACCACAAAAAACAGCAATCCAAAAAAACATATTTTACCCCTCCTTTAAATTATATCAGAAAATTTTGAATATACTAAACATATTATTAAAACTGACTTTTTATATTTTAAGCGCCTTTTTCACATACCTCAAGCACTTTAAGCATTTTATATTTTACCGTTATCTCATGTTTTTAAGGAAAAGAATAGTTTAAAATATTTTTTACTCTTTACAAATTATTTTAAGCATATCAAACCGATGATATATCAATGCAAAAGTAAATATAAACGTATGCTGATTTTAAACCAAATGATTTCAGATAGAATTTAAGTCATTTTTGATTTTTTTATAAAAGTCTTAAATTTGCTGTTGCACCCACCTTGCTTTATGAAAAATATTTTTGTACTATAAAGCATATAAAATTGCTTTTAATAATATGTTTACAAAATGTGTTAAATCGCATAGTTTCGATTTATATAAATTTTATATAAATCAATAAAATCAAGCACATTTAGCTATTATATCTCGTTTTAGAATATTTTTACTGCTGCTTTTATATCACTTACTGTTTTAATACAGAAAATTTTCTTTTAAATACAACGAAACAAAATTATAAACTCATACAACCGGCAACAAATATAAATAATTACTAATATACTTATATCTGTGTTTCATTGCATTAACCAAAGGGAAGACATTTTCATATGCTGTCATTTTAATTTTCAACTTTCACAAACTGTTAAAATACCGTATTTCCATGTTAATCAAAAATACCATTTAATAGCATATATTCAATAAATTTTTCTACATTGATTTTTTTGAACATTTTTATTGCAAATATGCCATTGTGTACCCTAACAACTGTGCAATCATCGGCGATATGGTGATGTGCATTTTTTGGAAGGCTCTCCATGTTTAGCTCAACGGATATGACCTATACCGATAGTGCGCCTGTAACAGATTTCCATCTATCTGTTTTTTTCTGCAATAATATTAAATCTTTCCTTTGCCTTGACCAATTGAACATTTTCTGTAGAATTTCTAACAACTATGCCTACAGAATCATAACCACAATATTTAAGTTTGTAATGTTTGCCATTAAATAATACATAATTATAATTAGAGGATGTTAAGCAAGATTGATAAACTAACCAAACAAAATTATAATTGTTTTATACAGCGAAATGCAGATAAATTTCCTATTGTTTTTTATAAAATCCCATAGCTTGGAGCATTTTATATTCATCTGTAATTTTGCTATCGGTTTTATTACCTAAAGAATTTAAAATATTTTTTAACACGTTGTGGATTTTTTTGCAAATATCATACTAGTACTATACTAAAAAAGTAGGTAAAAACTAAGTTATATACTATAATAAATTAAACATTAAAAAGGAGTTGTTGATATGTCCCATCCACAGTATGATGATTTCAAAAAAGTATTGTAGCGCTTTATCAAAGCGGAAAATCGCAAAGTCAAATCAATAAGGAATATGAAGTATCGTTATCGGCTATTTCTCGGTGGATCAAGCTTTACTTCGAAGTCAAAATTGATTTTGACACCATTCTTTCCGCAAAACAAATTAAAGACCTGCAAAAACGCAATGTACAGCTTGAGAAGGAAAATCTGATCTTAAAAAAATGATTACCCTATTTACACTACACTAAAGGCAAAGGCTGTACATATGACAATGCCGTTATGGAATCTTTTTTCAATTATATAAAATCATAAGAAATAAACAGAAAAACCTCTTAAAAAAAGGGTGAGCTTACACTTTCACTATTTAAATATATTGAAAGCTTCTATAATTAATTCCGTATGCCCATAATCCGCAAACAATAGACGACATACAAACCAAAAAGAAAAGTTTTATATCAAAGTCTTAATACTATAACCCTTAAAAATCCTTGAACCGCACGCCCGAAACCCTGGCAAGCACACAAGCGCTTGGCCTTGGTAGGTTTATTTCTCATTTAGCTGTCCACTTTTTTTCTGTAGTTCACTAATAAGTGTTCTATATAGTAGGTTTATAGTCTTTTGCTAAGTCATTCCTGATGTTTTTGATATCGATATTTCTGTAATCATACCTTGAATACTCCAATCCTCTATCAAGTACCTCCTCTAAAATGACTAATATCATCTGTCTTAACATTTGTTTTTTCGAACTTTCATTTCTTCTCTTTCAGACCATTTTAAAAACCTCCACACTGAATTATTTTTATTATACATCAATTCAGAGGTTTACAAAATCTTTGGGATAGAACTTTTTACTAATATTTATTTGTCATTGTTATTAATAATTAATTCCATCACAACTAAAAATACACATATCAAAATGAATATAAATAAAAAACTAAAGTTATCAATGATGATATTATTGGGATAAATTCATCATGTTCATTATAGTAACCACCATTGTTAATATCGTTGCAGTAAATAATAAAAAACTGAGCATTCGATATACTATATGTATATAATATTTACTATAGTATGTATTATCCTGCTCTTGATATGTTACTGCATCATCATACTTTTTATTTGAGTATTGTTTTACATGTCCTTGTTTTAATTCTCCAGTTATAGATATTTCACCCGTATGTAATACAATTATTTGAATTTCATCTTTCGGGTTTAAAAAATCGAAATGAACCTTTAAATGTGATTTATCTATTGCTTCTAAACTTGCCCTATTCTTAGGATGTGAACAATTGATTTTATATTTCGATACATCTTGTAATAAAAATTCATTACTTGTTTCTATAATAATTGGTGTTGATGGAATAAAATTTTCTGGTTCAATTATATCATTACCAATATTCCTAATTTTTATATTAGTGCTACTTAACGAATTTATACTTTCATTATTATATAATATTTTCAGGTTCTCATAATTATTTAAATTTTCCGAAATTAATATTGTCGTATCTAAATTATATACAAGTCTTTTATTCTTTTTTCCTTTAAAATAAAAAAAAACTGATAATAAAATTCCGCAAGCACCAAACAAAACGCTTATTATAATTTCCACATTAAGCTTCATATTAATATCGCCCCTATTTTTATAGCTAATTATATTTCAAATATATATATCGTAATATAGTTGCTTAAAGTTATATATTATTTAATATATTTTTATTATATCATATAATAATAAACATTTCAAGGGTTATATAAAGAATTTTACAGAAAAATATTTGCCTTAATTACAAAATCAAATAAGACACTTTATCAAAACAAAATATAACAATGTAAAACTGAGTCAATCACAGCTTGCTTTAATTAAACCTTATTCAGTCTTCATAACTTTCAGAAAAAGTATGTCAAGAGAGCATATGCTATCGTATTATGACAGTGTAAGTTTTTTATGTAAATTGACTTTCTAGGACAATTTAATAGTTAATATGTAGCGGTTAACAGATTTCTTCTTAACCGCTATTATTAGCCTATAGTACAAAAGGACGAGCATGTTAATGTAGCCGTCAGGCTGTACATTTACCCTTGACTTGCTTGGGCTTTTGTGCTACTTAAACTTTTGTGTTACTGCCCCATTCGCTCACCATACATAATGCATAATTCACCATACATCTTGCCTCAATTTCGTAATGGCAGAGTCCATTTTTTGATGATTTCAATAGTTGCTAAATATAATGCATTTTGTAATGAAATTACGTTCGAAAAACGCTCCTCTGTCGACTCAGGCGTTTATAGCTGCTATTCAGGCTTTCTATAGCATTTGTAGTATATATGACCTTTCTTACAGCTTCAGAAAATTTGAAAACCGGACTTACCAAATCCCAGTTTTCACGCCAAGACTTCATAGAATGAGAATACTTTTCTTCCCATTTTGTGGAAGTTTTTGTGTCCAAGGATAAAAACGGAGATGGGGAAACAACATTACCCCAGAGAAGTTTACCCTTCTCCGCAAACAAAAGCTTCATTACAGCGTAGAAAGTGAATTATCAATAAATTCTAATAGAAAATTCACTTTCTACGTAGGTGTTGAAAAGTAATTTTCAACACCATGATTACTGATTCCATTGCTTTAAATCCTGCTTCTTCATTTGGTGCATGATATATACTTTTTAAATTATTGGCAAATGCTTTCATATCCTTATATGACACAGGCTTTTATCTTACCATATATTACTTGTCGTCCGAATTTTGGCGCAAACACAATATGATACTTGCATTCCCATTTTGTATGTGCTAAACTATTCCTTGATGATTTATTCATCTTCTTACCTCCTTGCTTCTTTGGTGTGAAGTCGTACTCACTACTATTTTAGTACAGGAGGCTTTTTGCTTGTAGCTTAAGCTTTTGGGCTCCACCTGCATAGCAGGTGGCAGACTGTCAAAAAGCCCAGAAGTACTGGGCTTTTTTATATTTATATGGTATAATTATATATAGGTGATAATTATGCTTAGTAAGGACAAAAACAAAACGGAGCAAGTGATATTTTTTAGCATGGAGGATTTTGTGCCAAAAGATCATTTGTTGAGAAAGATAGAATCAGCGGTAGACTTTTCGTATATTTACAATATAGTAGA
>CANRIS010000024.1 GCA_947630725.1 uncultured Clostridia bacterium | reverse complement strand
ATCTTCTTACCTCCTTGCTTCTTTGGTGTGAAGTCGTACTCACTACTATTTTAGCACAGGAGGCTTTTTGCTTGTAGATTAAGCTCTTGGGCTCCACCTGCATAGCAGGTGGTTTATCTTTTTACTTTACTGCACAAAAACAACCCCTGTTCCGGGACTTGGAACAGAGGTTGTTTGACAATCTTGGATTGCCCGAAAAGCACTGAGCGTAAGCTTTGCCTGTCCTATATCCAAATGAAGTCGCTTATTTTTCCGGCATCCATATTTGGCCTCATCAAAATACGACTGCATTTTGATAACAGCGTGTCGGCTTTTCGACACGCTGAAAACTTATGTAAAAACGTAAATATCTTTGGATATGATCCCGGCAGTCAGTAATATTCGTACTCCGCCGCGCCTGTTTTGTCCGCTTTGGCGCAGGCAGAGTACGAATATCGTTGACCCGACTTGTTTTTCAGACAAGATCTTCAATCACATATTCAAGATCGATGGGAGTGACCTTGTGTTTGATGAGTATTCCATAAAGCTTTATGGCTTTCGCAATATCATCGCCTATGGAGACTTCCGCTTTTGTTATGGGGCTTCCGTTTTCGCAGAGGCCGGCAGAAAGGCCGTATACCTCCTTTCCATCGACATTTCCCACAAGAAATCCGTATCTTATTTCGATACCCATATTTTCGATATGTACGGTTTCTTCAGTTAACTCTCTCATCTTTTCTCCTCTTTCTCCTTTCGTACCGATACCGAAAAATTTTTTCTGCATATTTATAAAATTCTGTATCGGCTGTTTTTCTTTTTCCTTTTTTATCGGAAAGACCCAAGTCCCTCCGACAAGTTAATTATATCACATTGTATATATTTTTAAATATACAATCAGATAAAAAATTATTATAATGTTCGTATTTATAATAACAATAAGTATTTTCAGCCCTTTAATTAATACAAATTGTATTATTTTTTTAATACTATCACGTTATTTATAATATATTTTTTATATTTATTAGATTTTTTTATACTTTGTCGTCACAGATAAATTTTATTGTCAACAAATTATTGAAATGCCGCCTCACTTGTGATAAAATAAAGAGAACATTCAGAAAACATTTATGGAAATTTCGGAGGTGAAGCCAATGAAATACGGCTTTTTGGGTCCCAAGGGTACATTTTCTCACAGCGCTGCCGCTTTTTTTGCAAAAAATAACGAAACAATACCATATTCTTCTATCTACAATGCCCTTCTTGCGGCAAAAAACGGAGAAGTGGACTACGCCGTAGTCCCTATAGAAAATTCCACCGAGGGGTCTGTAAATACCGCTCTGGATTCCCTTATATTCGACTTTGATATGCCCATAAAGGCTCAGCTCAATCTCCCCATAAGCGAAAGCCTTGTGGCAAAAAGCGACACCTCACTCGAAGAGATAACAAAGGTTCTCTCACACACTCAGCCCTTTGCTCAGTGTTCGGACTTTTTGCGAAAAAAGCTTCCCTTTGCCGAAACCGTGTCGGTCTCTTCCACCGCAGAGGCTATGCGCCTTGTGTCCGAGTCGGACGAAAAGCTGGCTGCAATAGGCAACAAGCTCTCGGCGCCTCTCTACGGACTTGACGTTCTCAGAGAGCATATAGAAAACGACGACAAAAACTTTACTATCTTCGCTCTGGTGTCTCCCAAAAAGGCAGATCCCGACAGGGGCGCCCAAAAGACCACCATTGCCTTTTCGGTACTTAACGAACCGGGCAACCTTTTCAAGATACTGAGCATATTTTCGATATATGATGTAAATATGACGAAAATACTTTCTCGTCCTATGCGCAATCGCCCCGAAGAATATGTCTTTTTTGTGGATCTCGAAAACGGCGACAAAAAGGACATAGAGGATGCAATGACAATGGTCAGGCGCAAGACCTCATTTTTCAAGCTGCTGGGCAGCTACAATGTTTATGACCTCAGACAATGAGGAATGATCGTATAAAGTATAAAGCTTTTTTCAATTTGTATATAAGGCAGGTAATTATATGGATATGAACGGCATTCCCTTTCCGTGGGTACTTGTTGACAGTGATCTGAACGTCATACAGTCAAACGAAAAATTTTCGGAAGCCTTTTTGGAGGACAGACACGAAATAAGGCTTTTAAATCTTAAGGATCTGACCCCGGAGCTTGATATAAACAAAAACAAGCAGATATGCACGATCAAGGGTTCTCCCTATATGCTCACAAGCGTGAAAAAACAGGAGGGAACCGAGGTCTTTTTTGACAGCGCAGCCCTTATGAAAAATACGTCTGCCGAGATCGCCGTGGGGCTTATATTTATAGACAACCTCTCGGACATTCTTGACAACATAGAAGAAAAACGCCAGGGTGTCATAAGGGTCATAATAGACAACAAAATTTCCGACTATTTTCAAAGCTCGGGAGGTATCGTCCGCAGATTTGAAAGCGACAAATATCTTTTCTTTTTAAGCGGCGATCTTCTCAGGCGCTGTCGGGAAAACAAGTTTTCGATTCTTGAAAGCATAAAAAGCACCGATGTGGGAGAACAGCAGAACATCACCCTGAGCATAGGCGCAGGCGTGGGAGGAAAAACCCTCAAAGAGTCTCTGGACTTTGCAAAAACAGCCGTTGAGCTGTCACTGAGCCGAGGAGGAGATCAGGCCATAATCAAAAACGGCGAAAACTATGAGTTTTTCGGGGGAAAGGTCTCGTCCACAACGGGCAATTCAAGAGTAAGGGCAAGAGCCAAGGCCTACGCCCTTCAGGATCTTATGAGCGAGTGCCGAAATGTCATCGTTATGGGGCATAAAAACGCCGACTTCGACAGTCTCGGAGCCTGCGTGGGCATAGCGAAAATAGCCAAAACATTCAACCGCCCTTTCAGCATCGTATTGGGGAACGTATCCTCAGCGGTATCCCCTCTCTATGAAAGACTTTCGGAGGACAAGACCTATAAGGAAAGGTTCGTGTCGCCCGAAGATGCCGAAAAGCTCATAAACGACCGCACGCTGCTCATACTGGTAGACTGTCACTTAGCCTCCTACAGTGAAAACGGCAGGCTCATATCAATGGCGAAAAAGTTAGTGGTGTTCGACCACCACAGAAAAGCACCGGGAGCCGTTTCGGGCTATGTGCTTTCTTATCTTGAATCAAAGGCTTCGTCCGCAAGCGAGCTTATATGCGAAATGCTCAATTATATGAACAAAAAATTCAGGCTTTCGCCTCTGGAGGCTGACGCTCTGCTGTCGGGGATAATGCTGGATACAAAAAATTTCACATTGAAAACAAGCGTTCAGACCTTTGAGGCTGCGTCTTATCTCAAAAAACACGGAGCCGACACAATAAGGGTCAAGCTTATGTTCAAGGAATCAAAAAAGACATACTTCGACAGGCTCGAAGCCATCAGAAACTGCCGCCTTATAAACGGAAATATGGCTGTGGCTTTCTGCGGCTCCGACTGTGACGATCCCCTTCTGACGGCGGCAACGGCGGCGGACGAGCTGCTCAAAATTTCAGATATAGACGCCTCGTTTGTAATGGCAAAAAAGGACGGCTATATAAATATAAGTATGCGAAGTCTCGGAAAAATAAACGTCAGCCTTATAGCCGAAAAGCTCGGCGGAGGAGGACATTTTGAAACGGCAGCCTGTCAGATAGAGGCCGCCGACTATGACCGCGCGGAAGAAATTCTCACCGAAAAGATAAACGAGTATTTAAAGGAGGAAAACTGAAATGAAGGTTATTTTGACTGCCGATGTTAAAAACGTAGGCAAAAAAGGACAGATAATAAACGCCAGTGACGGCTATGCAAGAAATCATCTCTTTCCCAAAAATCTTGCCGTAGAGGCCACAAAGGGAAATATGAACGCCCTCGACAAAAAGAACAAGGCCACCGAGGCAAAGCTTGAGGCCGAATATGAGGAGGCAAAGGCTCTCGGCGAAAAGCTTGAGACCATTGTGGTAAAAATCTCCGTAAAATCGGGAGTGAGCGGCAAGATCTTCGGCGCCGTAACGGGCAAGGAGATCGCTCAGGCTCTTAAGCAGCAGACGGGTATTGAAATAGACAGGCGCAAGATAGTTATTTCGGAGCCTATAAAGACCGTAGGCGAAACGCAGGTATCCGTAAAGCTCCACACAAGAGTAAGCGCCTCCCTCAGACTTATCATAGAATAAAATATTTTTATCGGTTATCGGCTATCAGAAATTTTCAGGGTATTTAATATGGCAGATGAAAACACAAACAATAACAACGAAAATATTGTTATAAAGAGGATACCGCCTCACGACACTGACGCTGAACAGGCTGTTCTGGGGTGTATGCTTTTTGATGCAGACGGCATAAGGGCTGCTGTGGATATACTCAGAGCCTCGGATTTTTATCGTCACGACAACAGAGAAATTTTTTCGGCTATACAGGAGCTTTGGAACGCAGGCGAGCCTGTGGACATTATCACGGTGAAAAATCGTCTGGAGGAAAAGGGTCTGCTCGAAAAATGCGGCGGAACAGAATATCTCATAGGCCTTGTGGATATTGTGGCTACCAGCGCAAACTGCGGAAAATACAGCCGCATAGTCTCCGAAAAGGCTCTGCTGAGACGGCTCATAAAGGCGGGAGGAGAGATCTCCGAAGAAGGCTATGAGGGCAGAAGTCCCGCAGACGTTATTCTCGACCACGCCGAAAAGAAAATTTATGACATCGTGACGGACAGACGCAGCGAGGATTTTATACCCATAAGGGAGCTTATAAGCGACTCCGTCTCAGCTATCGAAGAGGCAAGCAAGAAAAAATCACGGATAACGGGCATACCTACGGGATTTATTGATTTTGACAACATTACGGCAGGCTTGCAGAACTCCGACCTTATACTTATTGCGGCTCGTCCCTCTATGGGAAAAACCTCCTTTGCCCTCAATATAGCCCAATATGCATCGGTGAAAAAAAACATTCCCACGGCGCTTTTCAGTCTTGAAATGTCAGCCGTTCAGCTTGTAAACCGCTTTATAAGCAGCGAGGCCAGAGTGGACGCAAGCAGACTTAAAACAGGCAGGCTCGAAAACAAGGACTGGGAGAGCATTCTGAGCGCCATAGGCGAGATCTCACAGGCTCCCATCTATATAGACGACACCTCCATAAAACCCTCCGACATAAGGGCAAAGTGCCGAAAGCTTAAGCTCGAACAGGGTCTCGGACTTATAGTCATTGACTATCTTCAGCTTATGTCCGTAAACGATGACCAGCACCGCAGAAACGACTCTATGCAGAATGAGGTGGCCTCCATATCAAAGGCTCTCAAGCAGATAGCGAAGGAGCTTGACGTTCCTGTTATCGCTCTGTCGCAGCTCAGCCGTGCGAACGAATCGAGAAAGGACAAAAGACCCATGCTGAGCGATCTGCGTGATTCCGGCGCAATAGAGCAGGACGCCGACATAGTATGCTTTCTTTATCGTCAGGAGTATTATGAACCCGAAAACACCGAAACAAAGGGCAAGGCTGAAGTCATAATAGCAAAACACAGAAACGGATCCGTAGGCACAATTATGCTCAAATGGCTGAGTATGTATACAAGATTTGAAAATCTCGAAAAAGAAGAATATCCTCCCGCCGGTACGGATATATAAAGATATATAAAGATATATAAAAATATATAAAAAAGGGTAAAAAAAACGCCCGACGGCGATCCATAAAAAATAATAAAAATAAAGACAGCAAAAACGGGACGCTTAAAACGTCCCGAAATAATTTGCTTTTAATATTGTCGGAAAAGTGCCGACAAACCCTCGGCTATCAGCCCTGAGCGGGAGCGCCAACGGGGCAAGCGCCTGCACAAGCGCCGCAGTCGATGCAAGTACCCTCGTCAATAACATACTTTCCGTCACCCTCGGAAATAGCTCCTACGGGACAGCCGTCTGCACAAGCACCGCACATAATGCAGTCATCGGAAATTACATATGCCATAATTAACACCTCCGTAAATTATTAAGTCTAAAACCCTTTGGGGTTTTGCTTTCTTACATTTATTCTAATACAAACATAAGCGAATTTCAAGTATTATTTTTGAATTTAAAAAATATTAGCACTGTCTAACCACAGAATATGAAAATAAAGGAGATTTTTTATGATAGACAAAAAGCTTGCGCAGGAAATACTTGCCCTGCCCATAAAAGCAGGAGCGGACTTTTCCGAAATATTTATTGAACGCCGAAAATTTTCTTCCCTGTCACTTCGCAACGGAAAGGCTTATTCGGCAAACTCAGGAGTCGATATGGGGCTGGGGCTGAGGGTCATATGCGGCGACAGAATACTTTATTCCTATACCAACGATATGAGCCCTTCCGCTCTCACAGGCCTTTCAAAGGACGCTGCCGAGGCTGTGGCTCTTAAGGAAAAAAGCCATATAAAGGATTTTACTCAAAAAAAATATGAAAGTGTCCACAATGTGCTTATACCGCCTCTGTCGGTCTCCAAATCGGTCATATTCGACAAGCTCCGCAGCGGCGCAGAGGCAGCCCTCGGCTATTCGTCCCTTATCAGTGAGGTTATGACATCGTTTTCGGCATATGAACAGGAGATCGGCATATACAATTCGGAGGGGCTTTTTACCGAGGACAAAAGGGTCAGGACAAGAGTCAGCGTAAACTCTGTAGCGGGAGACGACAACGAAAAACAGACGGGCTATTTAGCCCCGGGAGCCTTCGCAGGCTATGAATTTTTTGAAAACCTCGACTTTGACTCTCTTGCCGCAGACTCCGCAAGATCAGCCGTAACAATGCTCGGCGCAGGCCCCGCCCCAAGCGGAAGATTCCCCGTGGTTATCGAAAACGGCTTTGGGGGCGTTCTGTTTCACGAAGCCTGCGGTCACGGTCTGGAAGCAATTTATATCGCCAAAAACACATCGGCGTTTGCAGGCAGGCTCGGAGAAAAAATAGCCTCCGACAAAGTGACTGCCATAGACGACGGAACCGTCCCCGGCAGTTGGGGCTCCCTCGATATTGACGATGAAGGCACCCCTACCACAAAAAATCTGCTTATAGAAAACGGCGTGCTGAAAAACTATATGTGCGACAATTTCTACGGAAAAAAGCTGGGGCTTTCCTCCACGGGTGCCTGCCGCCGCCAGTCCTACAAATTTATACCCATACCCAGAATGACAAACACATATATAGCCGCAGGAACGGACAAAAGAGAGGACATAATATCCTCGGTGGAGCTTGGCATATACTGCAAGAATATGGGCGGCGGATCTGTCAATACTGCCACATCCGAATTTAACTTTGCCGTAAACGAGGCATATATGATAAGAAACGGCAAAATCGCCGAACCTGTAAGGGGCGCATCTCTCATAGGCAGAGGCAGCGAAATACTCAAAAATATAGAAATGGTATCGCCTGACCGAGCCTCGGCGTGCGGTATGTGCGGTGCAGCATCGGGCTCCATACCCGTTACCGTAGGTCAGCCCGTTATAAAGGTATCTGAAATGACTGTGGGAGGACGAGCATAATGGATATGAAATATATAAAGGAATTTAAAGAAATGCTTTTTGAAAAGGCTCTCAGAAAGGGCTTTTCGGACTGCGAGATATACTGCGAACGCCAAAAAAGCTTCAGCGTTTCGATTTTCAGAGGAGAAATAGAAAAGTTCAGAAACGACATATCTATGGGCGTAGGCTTCAGGGGCATAAAGGACGGCAAGCCCGGCTATGCCTATACGGAGGACATTTCTCCCGAATCCGCCGACTTTATTATAGACAAGGCATACGAAAATTCATCCATACTCGATCCCGATGAGGAGGAAAGGCTTTTTGTGACGGATAAGCCCTATCCCGAGGTCGAAACATACTCAGAGGCGATAGAGAGTCTTTCAAATGAGTACAAAACAGATATTGCAAAAGAGCTTGAAAAGAAAGCCTATGAATATTCGGAAAAAATAGAAACCGTCAACACCACAGCCGCATCGGGAGTATCCGAAACTTATATCGCAAACACAAAGGGTATGGAGCTTTATAAAATATCGAACAGCCTTATGGCTCACATTAACGTAGTGGCTTCGGACGGCGAAAGAAAAAAAACAGGCAGCGAGATATTTATTTCTCTCGACCCCGGCGAGCTTGATACCGACAAGCTTGTGTCTGCTGCCTGCGACAAGGCTATAACCGCCCTCAAAGCCTCTCCGACAGAAAGCCTTCGGGGAAGAGTCATATTCAAAAATGAGGCTTTCTGTTCCATTCTTGAAGCCTTTGTACAGAATTTCTATGCGGAGCTTGCCCAGAAGGGGCTGTCTCTCCTTAAAGGCAGAGAGGGAACAAAAATTGCCTCGGAGCTTATCACCGTTACGGACGATCCCCTTATGAAAGGCGGCTATTTATCGGCGCCCTTCGACTCTGAGGGAGTTCCCTCATCGGTAAAGACCATAATCGAAAAGGGAGTGCTTAAAACGCTGCTCTACAATCTTAAATCAGCCGAAAAGGACGGCAGGGAATCCACCGCAAACGGCTTTCGCTCCTCATTTAAAAGCCCCGTTTCGACCTACCCAACGAATTTTTATATAAACAAGGGAGAGCTTTCGTTTGAGGAGCTTCTGAAGGAGCTTGACACAGGCATAATCATAACTGACGTAAGCGGACTTCACGCAGGAGCCAACCCCATATCGGGAGATTTTTCTCTCCTTTCGGAGGGCTTTCTTGCAGAGGGCGGAAAAATAGTGCGTCCCGTGGACGGCATAACCTGCGCAGGAAACTTTTTTGAGCTTCTCAAAAATATAACTGCTCTTTCGGAGGATCTCAAATTTTCGCCAAGCGGCATAGGCTCCCCCTCCTTTATAGCGGACGGCATCACTGTTTCGGGAAAATAACAGAGCTTTCGGGCGGTTCGGGTCAAAGCCGCCCGTTTTTTATGCCTGCAAAATACAGATCAATGTCATAGTTTATATACAGCGCGGCATTTTCCACCGAGCTTTTAAGACAAAGCTTTCCATAGCCGTATCTGGGGTCGGGATAGCTTATTCCCTCCCGACGTGTCGCCCCTATCCTCAGAAACGCCTTAAGCCTCTGACCGTACATAAAGGGGTCGTTGAATTTTATTATGCCCCACTCCATCATAAGGGCGGCGGCTCCTGCGGCTATGGGCGAGGCTATGCTCGTTCCCGTGAAAGAATCATAGCCCCCTCCTGCCCTTGCAGTTACGACATTTACACCCGGAGCGACTATATCGGGCTTTACAATATCCTCGATAACATACCCCACACCCGAAAAGTCGGCTATCTCTCCCGTGGAGCTGTCATAGGCTCCTACCGACAGCACCCTTGCGGCAGTTGAGGGCAGCGTCAGCGTAAGCTGTCTGTCCGAATCCGCAAAAAATGTCTCCTCTCCCACAAGCTCGTTTATGGGCAGCCATATATCAAAAAGCCCGTCCACAACGTCTCTTCCGTAGAGCCTCAGTATCCAGTTGCCGCCCTGAACCACCGTATTTTCACTGCCTATATATATAAATACCTCCTGTCTGAACGAATAGGGCGAGGGTCTGCCTACATCTATGCCTATTCTCGTACCGTCTATGGAGCTTCTGAATATGGTGTCACTGTATTTCACCACCCCCGAGGATGTGCCGTTGGGGTTTATCAGCTCAAAATCCACCTTGTCCGCAAAGTCCTTCCATAGGGAAAGATACAAATATCCGCTTTCGGGCCCCACGTTGAAAACTACGTCAAGGCTCTCGCCCGAAAGCACTCTGCCTCTGTAGTGATGCCCTGCCTCTCCCTCGTTTCCCACAGGGACGGCGATTACGGCCTTTCCCACCTGAGAAATACTGTCCATATACACCTCGAAAAGGGAGTTTCCGCCATGGGAGCCGTTGCTTGTTCCGTAGGAGATATTTATTGACACAGGCATTCCAAGCTCCTCCGCCTTGTCGATTATATATTTTACTCCCCTCATTATGTCCACCGTCACAATGGGTCGCCCCGGGCTCAGCTTTACGACTATAAAAGAGCCTTCGGGAGCCGCCCCTGCATATTTTCCGCCGCTTTCTCTGCCGTTTCCTCCCATGGCGCCTGCTATGGCAGTGCCGTGACCCAAGGGATCAGAGGGGCCAAGAGGGCCATCTCCCGTTTTCAGATATTCGTTTATATATGCGTTGTCATACTCCTCTCCCTTGCTGAGGGCGTCCGAAAGTCTGTCGTCTCCGGAAAGATCCAGAATATACAATATCCTGCTTTTTCCATCGTCGTCAATAAAATCGGGGTGCGAAAAATCTATGCCCGAATCTATCACACCCAATATAACTCCCTTCCCCGTAAGCCCCAGCTCTTTTCCCTGCGCCTGGGCGCTGCAGCTCATTTCCTCCGAGCCCTCCATCATAAGCTCGAGGTTTCTCGGCAGCTCCAAAAACTCCACCTGCGGATCGGCAGCAAGCTCCCTTAGCCTGCCGTAGGCTATCACCGCTATGCCGAAGCCCTGCGACAGATCCTCTCCGTTTATGTTGAACCGCTTAAGTATGTCCGAAAACCTTCCGTTGTATTTTATTATAATATCCACATAGTCCATATTTTGCCTGTCCTCCCCGCACTTTATTTTTATCGTCTCCCTAAAGAACATTATATGGATAATAAAAAAAATTGCCCGTATTATACAAGCAATTTCAGATCATTTTTTATTTTATTTATTCTTTCGCAAAACTCTCTGTCGTCCTCAATCCTCATTTCGTCAGCCTTCATAAACGCCTCAAAGCCCGCAAGCTCGCAGTTTATGATCCTTAAGGCAAGCTCAAGCTGATGACGGGGAATGTCGAGCCGTTTTGTGGCTCCCCCTCCGCACAGCAGCAGCAGAGCCTTCTTTTTTTTGATATTTCCGATACTTTTTCTGTTCAGATAATATACCTGAAGCCTCGACAGAAAATTCAGCATAACGCCCGTAAGGGACGAAAAATAGACAGGCGAAGTAAACGCAATGATGTCCGCTCTTTCTATGGCTTTATAAATAAGGCTCATATCATCGGAAATAACGCATCTGCCCGTGTCCCGACAGCCCTCGCAGTCTGTACAGGGATTTATATTTTTTTTGAATATCTCAAAAACCTCGGCGGAAGTACCCTCGCACAACATATCGGTCATACTGCGGCACTGTCCCCCATCCTTAAGAGAACCGTCAATAACCAAAAGCTTCATATCGCTCACCCGTATAAGCTTATCACATAAGCCCGACAATTTCAAGATTTTTTTGGATTTATACAAACGTACCTTTATTACAAAATCCTGCCGCAGGATCAATTATTGTATTGACTGCGCACCGACTTAAATGATATTATATACAAAGATGATCTGCCAAGGAGAGAGAACACAATGAACCTACCGAAGGAATATGTATTGAAAATGAAAATGCTGCTGAAGGACGAGTATGAGGCATACGAAAAAAGTCTGGATATGCCGAGAGTCTGCGGTCTGAGGGCAAACACCCTCAAAATATCGCCCGAAGGTCTCAGAGAAAAGCTCTCTGTCAAGCTTTCGCCCGTGAGCTGGTGTTCCACAGGATTCAGCTATGACGAGGAGCTTTACAGACCCTCTAAGGATCCGTTATACAGCGCAGGTCTGTTTTATATACAGGAGCCGTCCGCAATGTGCGCCGCCGAGCTTCTGCCCATAGAGCCCGGCGACAGAGTGCTGGATATGTGCGCCGCCCCGGGAGGAAAGTCCACTCAGGCCGCCGCAAAGCTTAAGGGAGACGGAATTATCGTTTCAAACGACATAAGCTCCTCACGCTGCGCCGCCCTTGTTAAAAACATAGAGCTTTTCGGTGTGCCAAACTCAATAATATCAAACGAAGCTCCCGAAAGGCTTGCCGAAAAGCTGCCGGGATTTTTCACAAAAATAATAATAGACGCCCCCTGTTCGGGAGAGGGAATGTTCAGAAAGACCCCCGCCGCCATAAAAAGCTGGGACGTGGGCAGATCGGAGAGCTTTGCGTCTCTTCAGAAGGAAATACTAAAAAATGCCGCTGTTCTGCTTTCGGAGGGAGGAATAATGTCATATTCGACCTGCACGTTCGCTCCCGAAGAAAACGAGGCAATAATACAATATTTTTTGGACAACAACCCTGATTTTTCCCTCCTTGATTTTGACAAGTCATCGGGCTTTGTCTGCGGAAGACCCGATTGGACAGAAAACGGAAGCTCCGAGCTTGAAAAGTGCGGAAGGCTGTTTCCCCACAGGGTGAACGGCGAGGGGCATTTTATTGCTCTGCTCAAAAAAAACGGAACCATATCCGACCCCATATACAAAAAGATACGTTCCGCAGACAAAAAAAGGCTTTCGGATTTTTATGACTTCTGCGATTCTTATCTTGAAACGACCCCCGAGGGCATATTTGAGATCCACGGCACGAGCCTTTTCAGAATACCTATGGGGCTTGACCTCGGAGGAATACGCCTTAAAAGAAGCGGTCTGTATCTGGGAGAGCTTAAAAAGAACCGCTTTGAGCCGAGTCAGGCGTTTGCTATGACGCTGAAGCCCTCAGATGTAAAAAATATAACCGTACTTAGGGGAGAAAGCATACAGAGATATTTAAGAGGCGAAAGCTTTTTAACAGACGGAAAAGACGGTTGGAGCCTTGTCTGCATAGAAAACTATCCTCTCGGCTGGGGAAAAATACAAAACGGCCGCCTGAAAAACAAATATCTTAAAGGTTGGATACAGTGACCGCCGCTCCGATTCATGCGGCACCACACAACAGCGAAAAAACAAAAAACAAAAAAAGCCGACAGCTCTCAGAGGTCTGATCTCATAGGAGGATCGAAATCTGACAAAGCGTGTCGGCTTTTAAAATCGAATATATGATATAGGATAAAGCATAAGGCAATACCGCATGGTTGTGATACGAAATTTGTTTTTGGGATTGTGCGATATTGCCTTAAAAAAATCACATTGTTCTGAAACAGTCATAAAGCTGTATTCCGTCCTTGACTCCCAGAAGATATATTTTTTCTTCTCTGCGGGCAAACTCACGCATCATGGCGGACTCCGCCTCCAGAAATCTGCTCTTGTATTCTTCCGAAAGATCGTCAAAAAGCTCCGTTATGCTGCCATCAGCCATTTTGCCCTCCTCTACCTCGTCAAGTCTTACGGCTACGGCATTACTTATAATCTCTCTTATGCTTTTCATTATTCATTCCTCCTTTGCTGTTATTTTTGAACAATATTGTTCACGAATTTTCCTCTTTTGTTATTATCTCACAAATAATTTCTTTATTCCACAATCTATCAGTATTATTTTGTAACTTTTTTGACTGAATTTGTCGTGTTGCTTATGAAAAATTGGTTATTCTTATTTTGTAGTGGCTCATTGTCGCAAGCTCACAATGTCTGAATCTTCCGATCTCTCCGTGGGAGTTGTATCTTATACTTATATCCACGGATATATTCGCGGGGAGGATTCTTAGCAGCAGCTTTTTTATAACCTCAAACTGCTCGATACTTCCCACGCCTACCTTTATTTTGAGAGTATAGGGCTCCTCTCCGTATTCAAGCGAAAAAAATCCTCTGCACAGTGTTTTGAGCCTTTTGAAAAGGGTACTCATGGTGTACGGAGTGTCTCCCATAAGCTTGAAAATAATGTTCGCCCTTCTGTCCCTTGTGCTTATGCCCTTTGAAATAAGCCCCAACATATCCTCCATTCTCAGAAGCCCCATATCCTCTGCGCTTTCTACAAAGGTCTCCCTCAGAATGTCGTCATTGTTTTGCCATATGCTGTCAAAAAAAATCTGTTCCGCCCTGCATATTTCTTTAAATTCGCCTGTTCTTCCGTCATAAAAGGGGAGCTGCTCCAAAAGCCTTTTATTTGTCCTCACGCCTTACACCTCCTCAAAGCTCAGCTCTCCCAGAACGGCTATGCTCTCTCTGTCAAGCTCCAGATTTTCGGGACTGCCGTTTATGCTTACCTCCGAAACGTCCTCCACTCCCTTTACGCTTATGGCAGCCGCAATTATATGGGATATATAGAGAGTTATGGTTTCTTCAAGCTCCCACCTTATGTTCAGACCGTCAATATATTCGCAAAAGGCCTGCCTTAAATCCTCGCTGAGGCTTTCGTTTGTTTTGTCGGTTTTTATGACAAGAGAAATATTTATTTCGGTGCTTTTTGCCCCCTGAACGGTGACGATATGCCCTATGGGAGCAAGCCCAAGCCCCTCTCCTTCGAGATCGGACGGGTCAAGCTCCTCCTTTATTCTCTTCAAAAGCTCCTCCGATGGCGGCGTATTTTCGGGAGTGGTTATGACTATCTTGACTGTGCCGGGTCCCTGCCATTCATCGGCTCGGTATACCTTTACGCCGCCTACGCCCTCCATAGCCGATACCCACTGTCTGTATTCGGCTATGTTGCCTCCGAAGGCTATGTTGTTTATGCTGTCGAAATATCTTTTTCTGAACCTTTCGGTGTCTTCCTCGGCAGCTCCATAGCTTATTATTTCGATAACCTTTGCATATGTAAGGTCGGAGATATTGTCAATGGGTATAAGGCTGCCCGTTATGTTTCCGTCAGGGCCCGCTTCCTCGCATTCAAGGGTATATATATAAAAATCGGTATTGTCCTGTCTGCCTTCAAGCCTGATCGTTCTGAAATTCACCTTGTCAAGGCTGAATCTTGCGCCCCTGCCCACATCAATATTGAATACGCCTTTGACGACAGCGTGAGTGGCTTCATAGGGGACAAGCCTTCTTTCGGCAGCCCTCCTTATGAGATACTCCCTGTCCGCCGTATCCGCAAAGGTCTGATTCAGCATATCGTCAAGATCTCTGTAGAGCTTTGCAAGCTCCAGAGCCGCAGGAGCGAGAGCGTCATATATGATGCTCCCCTCTCTTTTGTCAAAGCCCGTGTCTACGCTGTCAAGCATAGTTTTCAGTATGTTGTCAAAGGTTCTGTCCTCAAACATTAATTACCACCTCTCCAAGAATTTCTCCTGCGGAAGTCACCGCATTGAACACCGCCCTTATGCTCGTTTTGTCCACATCATAAAATTCAAAGTCCTTCACCTCAGAAATTCTGACATCGGCGCACAGGGCATCGCCTATGATCCTCGGCAGCATAGCCTTTGCCTCGGCCTTTCCTCTGCCTATTACCTTATTAAGCTCCACACCGTAGTTGAAGCTGTATATGGCATATTCATACCTCTCTGTCATAAGAATTTTGTATATGGCCTGTTCTATGGCCTCTTTTCCGTCCACATAACCTCTTACGTTTTCCTCTCCAAGCCCGTAGGTGTGGGAGGACAAAGGCTTTGCAGGCAGTATATTTCCGTTTATGGGTATCATATTATCACGTCCTTATAAAATGTTTCCCGTACAAGCCGCCGAAACCGCAGGCTTTGTCCGCACCCGAAAAATTCTTCAGCCAAGCTTCAGTATCTGCCCCGGATATATCGTATAGGGATAGTCTATGCCGTTTTTTTCGGCTATCTGTCTGTAAAGCTCCCCGTCTCCAAGCTGCTTTTTGGCAATATCATAGAGACAGTCGCCCGAAACAACGCTGTATGTCTTTGGGCTGTCCCTTACTTCTCTCACGGCGTTCCCTGCGGGGGCACTTTCGGAGGCAGCAGTCTCCGCAACAGTCAGCGAAAGAGTCCTGAACTCCTTAAGATTGAGATCGACATAAAAATCGCCCTCCTCTCCTCCGTTTTCGACAACGGTATAGCTTTCTATGCTGAGCATAATGTCGCCGTTGAATATGCTCCTCCCCTCGGGCAGCTCCCTCAGTATAATAAGTCTGAAGGGTCTTTTGTCAGCCATAATGTTTCTGAAAAGGGAAAGAAAAAATAAAGGCTCGTGAAATTCCGCCGCAGAAATGCCTACGTTTTCGTCCTTCGGAAGCAGCACCCTGAAGCTTATATTTCTGAGGCCTATATCCTTCAGAACGCTTATTTCTCCCGAGTTTACAAGATCGACAGTCGTGTTTTTTCCGCAAAGTCTCGTTGTCATTACCTCGGGAGGCAGCGGCAGCTCCGCCACGGTCTGTCTGTGTTCATAGTCGATTATAAATCTGTACAAGACCAAAGCCCCCTTTATCCATAGATTCCTCCTGCTCCAACAGAGGCGGCCTCTGCCAGCATATCGCCTATCCTTTCGGCGATTGCGTCAATGTCCGCCTCAGCCCCTCCGCCGCTTGAATACAGGTTTACGGTAGGGCTTATATTGTTTGTTATGCTGTAGCTCCTGCTGTCCTCATCGCCGAAATAATTGTTAAGAATGTCCGAAAAGCCGTCAGATAGATCCTGCATTCCGTCATAAAATATATCGGACGGTTTTTCACGCTCATATTCATACGCAAAAGCAGGGTTCGGCGGTTTTTCCTCCGCTGCGGCGCTTTCAGAAAAATATCTGTCGGTATCGGCAGCGCTTGGTGTATATGCTGCCGTGTCGGGCAAATTATTGTTATAAAAGTCACCCGTATAGTATTTATCGCCCGTACCCGTATAAAGCATAGTCTCGGCATCCGAAGGTGTTTTTCCGTATCCTCCGTATTGCTCCGAAAGCCCGTTTTTGTCGTATGCAGTCAAGTCGGCTGCGTTTTTTTCCGCCGCAGCATATATTTCTTCTCTTTCCGAAAATATCCTGTCCGCGGCGGGGGAATTTTCGTTCCGTGAGGGTCTTTCGGAAAAGCCTTCTCCCGAAACATCATTTTCGTAAGAATAAGCAGTCTTAACATCGTCCCTTAAGCCCGCATAATGCCTGCCGGGGTTCTGCGGCATATCGTTTCTTTCTTTTTCCGCCGCAGCCCTCTCTCCCTTTTCGCCGAAAAAATATTTTCTGAAATCCATACCCCTTATGAGAGTATCCCAAGAGGCAGCCCTTCGGACAAGCCCCTCAGCCCCCGAAGCTCCTACGGATCCCAAAGCTCCCAAAGCCCCCAAAAGGACTCCTTCCTTTCCGCCTTCCCTTACCGTTTCGTTAAATATGTTGGTTATGTATTTATCCTCATTAAAATAAGAATTGTATATACTCTCGGATATGCTTTTGCTCTCACGGGGAGCCGTCTCATAAGGCTCATCCTCCGAAAAATACATATCGAGAAGTCTTTTCATATCCTCCATTTATTCCACCTCCGCAATCCTGTCTATGACAAGATACCTCTGGCCGCCGCCTGCCGAAAGTATGGCTACCCTGTCGTCTATGTCAAGGCCATAGCCGTTGCCCATAGCCGTTTCGGTAAATACCAGAAAGCTTTCGGTCAGTGTCAGCTTTTCGTTTATTCTTATTTCATAAGGCTCGAGAGAAACAACCGTTCCTATCATAAAATCGGCAGGATAGCCTGCCTCGTTCTGATTTCTGCATATTTCCTTGATTGCCTCTGCCATCTTCATTTTGTTTTATCCTCCCAAATCAAGACTCAGCTTCATTCTGTGAAGTCCGTTTTCAAATATATGCACCGCCCTCGTCACAACGGCTGTCTTGGCAATTTTTTCGCCTCCGTCTATACTTACCCAGATTCGGCTGCCTGCCCTCACGGTCGGGTCGCCCATATCCTCTAAAGTAAGCAGAACGCTTTTTCTGTTTTTTCGGGCAAGAATTCCGCCTGCGCCATCTCCCATAGCTGCGGCGGTATTCTGCTCCTTTTTGGTGAGTATCCTTGTATACTGAAGAACGCCCCACCTGTCTATGGTTTCGCTGCTTTCTGCGCTGTAGCACAATGCGGATTCTCTGTTTAAAAAAAGCTTTACTCTGTTGTATGTATCCCTGTCTATGGAGGTTTCGAGGCTAAAGTCGATCAGACCGTCCATCTCGGTTTTTGCAAGCAGAGGAAGCTCCATATTGTCAATATCTCTGTAGCATATGCTGCCGAAGTCGTCATACAGCACAAAATCCTTTCCCGTAGCCATTTTTGTAAGCTCGGTCGCCGTGAGTATTATGTCAAAAAGGCTCTGATTGGCCTCTATCCTGTCGGGCAGCACATAGCCCGTTTCTTCTATTATGCCGGGCTTAAGCTTAAAATCCGCCAGTATGAGCCTTAAAAGGGAGCTTGCAGTCCTGCCCGAATATATGTATGTATCCTTGTTCTTAAGGTATCTGAGCTGATCGTATGCCTTTATCCTCGTTACATTGTCCTTGGTCACAGTCTTTGTGAATACATATCCCAAAAACATATCCGTGCCGTCCGCCCGAAAGCTCACACTGTCTCCCTCGTTGATTTCGGGTTCGTTTTCTATAAGCCCTCCCACGACAGAAAACTCCAACACCGAAGGCTTTCCCGACTTTTCATATTCAAGCCGTATATTTCCGCCGCATAT
This sequence comes from uncultured Clostridia bacterium, assembly GCA_947630725.1. Lineage (GTDB taxonomy): Bacteria > Bacillota > Clostridia > Lachnospirales > CAG-274 > JAJQCI01. The sequence continues at coordinate 18,916 of CANRIS010000024.1, read as the reverse complement.
GCTACCTATATCGAAGACCGAACCGCCGCTGTTAAGTATAAGCTCTGTTTTCATCTTCTGCGCCTTCTTCCGGTATTTATTTTTTCGTCCAGAAACGCCCCTATACAGGCTCTTTCTCTTATGCCGAGCCTCATATATTCCGAGGGAACAAGTCCCATCTCAAATGCCGCAAGGCAGCTGTATACCGTGTCTGCGTCTCCCTTTTTAAGCATAAGCCGCACCTGCGACTTAAGAGAGAAGAAGCTCTCATCAAGACCGCCTGCCTTTATTATCTCGTTATAAAGAAAAACAGCCTCTCCCGGCAGCAAAAGCTCCGCCATCTCACGATCGATTTCGGGCTCTATGCAGCCGCAGGATATTATGGCGTATATAAATTCTGTTTCGGAATATGTCCTTCTGGCTCTCACTTCGGCCTCGCTTATGCCCCTTATGAGAAATTTCCCTTTGAACCTGTCCGAAACATATACATATTTTTCCGATATTTCGGATGCGGCAAAATATTCCCTAAGCCCCATAGCCGTCACCGAAGCCCGACAGTCTCAATATCTCGCCTGCAAGATATGATATTTCTCCCGGCAGCAGGGCTTTTTTGAGATATTCTTCGGGTGTTTTTACTCCAACAGCCTCTATGGAGGCTGCGTCCTTAAAGCTTGGATTTATACACCCCGAAATAATTATGGAATATTTGAATCTGTTTATGTCGTTTCCTCCTGCCGCAGCCCTGTTTCTGGCGTTCTGAAACTCCTCCATCGAAAGAGCCTTTATTCTGAAAAGATAGGGTTCGCCTTTTTCTGTGGATATTCTGGAGGAAACCGCCGTATCCCTGGTTATGTTGTCTGTTTTGTTTTCGATAAGAAACTCCTGCAAAGTCATATTTTTGTCTCCTTGTATATATAAAAACAGCCTGCGGCCAAAACAGCTTTTTTGTCTGTCACAGCCGCAGGCTTTTGGCTTAAGCCGCAAATATTTTTTTGCGTACAAAAATAAAGTATTATTCTCCCGTAACAGGATCAAAGGCCTCGAGTATCTCAACGCCGTCAAACGTAAACTCTATGGTCTCCGAAAGCTCTGTTGTGTTTGTGTTGAGCTTGCCTATGCTGACGGTGTTTATGTTGACCTTTTTGAGCCATATTCTCTGACTTCCTATTTCGGACGAGGGGTCGTCATTCTCTATATAGAGATCAAAATATGTATCAACGCCCGTATTTGCATACTTAAGCATCATTTCACGAAAATATGACGTGCAATAATACATATTCATAGTGCCACTGCCCGTCCAGCCTGTCGCCTTTGTTTTAAGCCCGGGATAACCCAGCACCTTTATCTCGGACTTCTTTTTTGTGATGACCGCCTCTATGTCTCTGACATAAAACATTTCTTCAACAGAGCCGTCTACCTTGGCATATACGCAGCCCATAGCGCCGTTGATGGCGTCCCACGCCTTTAATGTCTGATTATATGTCATTCGTATCTACCTCCCGGAATTTTTAAATGATCTGTGTCAAAAAAGAGCTTTTGTTATTCAACTATGCAGGTCATATAGAGCTTTTCCATAGCTGCGACAGGCTCCACAAGAAAGCTCACAATAACGTCGCCCTTTTCCTTGCCCTTTGCCACCGTAATATCATCGGAAGAAAAATTCTCTATCGCTCTCATGCTGCGCAGCTTGCCGCAATATTCAATGATCTCGCTTCTGAATATGTCTCTGCCAAGCTCGTCATTCTGAACCTTTCCCAGATAATATGAGTTGAATATGACCGCAACGTCATTTCCTATAGAGTCAAGAACCCTTATGACCTGATTGTTCTGAAAATCGCTGTTTTTGTCGGCGGATATGCTGACAAGAGAATTTATATCCCTGAGAACCCTTACCGTTCCGAAATCATTGTAGAAAACAAATTCCCCTCCTGCCGCAGCCGCTCTGAGACGCGCCTTTGTGCTGTTTACGTTTACATTGTATTCGCCTGTATACGCCATATTTGTAAGGCTCTCGTTTATCTCTGCGCCTGCAGTTGCTCCTGCCGTAAAGTATATAAGCTCCTTCGGCGAGGTCAGGTTTATTACTCCCTCATAGTCGGCAGCCTTGTCGTGAAGAACGCAGGTTATCTTATAGCCCTCTTCGTCTCTGAGACGTTTTGTAAACGCCGCAAAAAGCCCCTTTGTCTCGTTTTCGTCACCGTCATACAAAACCACCGTAAAGCTCTCTTCTTCGATGAGCTTTAAAAATTCGGAATATGTGGCGCCCGTAAATGCCGTGTCGGAGCCTCCCGAAAGAGATACGCCTGCTGTTTCGCTTAATGTACCTTCGATTTTTATAAAGCCGTTGTCGCCGAACTCCTCGGCAGATGCCGCCGTACGGCTGTCAGCAAGAGTGCCGTCCATATATGTCTTTATAACATACGCTCCTTCGCTGTCTGCATCGGACTCAACGCTTATCGAAAGGCTGTTTCCTCTCGTGCCTGCTTTGGCGGCTGTGACGGTCATCTCCTTTTCTGTGACCGATGCGGCCTTTCCTGCCTGACCCGTATAGAGAAGCACCTTTTCGGCTCCTATAAAAAGCTCTCTCAGGGGCAGCATTTTTTCATCGGTATAGCTGTATCCTAATATCCTCAGACTGTCTGTCTGAAATTCGGACGCCGAAACCGAAACAAGCTCGCCGCTGCCCCAGCCCGTATCATAGCAAAAGGCCACAACGCCCCTTTCTCCTATGCTGCCCAAGGCTCTCGCCTTTGAAACAAAGTTTATATATGCTCCCGGCAGCACCTTGTTTTCAGTTACAAATGTTCCTCCTGCAGCCATATTATGACATCTCCTTTTTTAAGTATTTTTCAACAAGCCTTTTAGCCTCGCTTTTTGTATATTTTTCACCCCTGCAAAGCACAGCCTCAAGTATGTCTCTCTGTTCTCTGAAGGACTTGCTTTTTATGAGAGTATCGGCATAAAAGCTTTTTTCTTTGTTTTCTGACTTTTTTTCCATATGCCCTCCGTTGTTGTCCAAATCCGCGCACATTTGCAGTGTCTGCGGCTCTCTGCGGTTTTTGAAAAATATTCCGCAGATGCCGCAGTCAGTGCTTATGGCTCACACGCCGCAAACTTTTCAAAAAGCCTGTTCATAACGTCATTTTCTTCTGTTTCAGCCGCTGATGTCTTTACAAAACGGCTGTATACTGCCTTAAAATAAAGTATTCCTCCGATACCCTCCGCATCCGAGGAGACATTTCCCGATATGACCTGAGATTTTCTTTCCGATGTCAGCTCTCTTGCGCAGTAGAGCCTGTCTCCGCCATCAAGAAACCTGAGAGCCTCGTGTATGCGGCCTTCAAGACCTCCGAGGCGCATATTTCTTCCCCTGTACTCCGTCCCTGACAGCTCCTCGTCTCTTTCGGTATAAAGCTCTACCCCAAGACTTATGCTTTCTCTCATATATCCGCTTATAAAAGGCTCTGTCGATACGCCGATACACCTTATCGAAAAGCAGGGTCTTGAAAAAGCCATAGGCATTTCTTCGGTATATATGGGCATACCGAGATCCTTAAGATTTGCAGCGGCGCCTGTTATAATGTCGTTTATCATTATAAAAAATCACCCCACATTCTTAGGCTTCAGGGCGACCTCCTGATGTCCCCTGTATACGGCAGGCATTCCCGAAAGCTCATATTCGTACGTTCTCCCTTCCTGAAGGACGGATATATCGGAGCCTTCTTTTATAAGGAGCTTTGCCGATGCAAACAGTACAGCATCCTGCTTTTTGTATCCGGGAAATCTGCTCTGCTTGTTTGCGTCTATTCTGCGAAAGCTTATTCTGCACGGCTCATCGGCTATATACCTTATTCTGCGTGATATGACTATGCCCGTATCTTCATTTTTTTCGGGGACAAACTCATAGGCTGAAAACACTCCGTCATAAAGCTGCTCTGCGGCTTTGCTTATATCCTTCAAAAAAATACCTCCTACCATCTGAGCTTTCTGTTTGCAATTATCTCCTCTTTCTTTCCTATGAGCCTTTCCGCAAGAAGCTCCGTTCTTTCCTTAAGCCCCAGCTGTTTGTCGGTATCGTACTCTACCGTCACGTCCCCCTCGGTAATTCTCCCCACCGAAAGCTTTTCTTCGGAATCCGACCCCTCCGCAAGAAGCTTGTCCTTAAGAAAATATCCGCATACAATATCTATATAGGCTCCTTCGAGAACCTTGGGAATAAAGCTTAAATTGCACGCAGCCATAAGAAAATCCTTTACGGAATTCATCTCGGACAGAAGGAGACCGCTGTCGGTCTCCTCGTCAAATTTATATCCCAGACCTTTAAGTCTTTCTGTAATTCTGTCGTACATATCGTCATCAGCCCTTGGAAATTATTCTGCATATGGGTATGGATTTATCGTCAATATAGGATTTTTCGGACATACCGTCATTCACAAGCTCCCAGTTTGCTCCGTCCGAAAGCTCTGCGTCTGTGGGGGACAGGCTTTTCTGAGAGGCCTTTATGTAGCTTATGCCGTATGGAGCAAAGCACTTTCTCTGTCTCGCAATAAACGTCTCAAGACCTCCGTTTGTAAGAGGATCCCTGTAGATCTCGTAGGGTACGTTTACGCTGAGTTCAGCATAGTCGAATGCTCCCTTGCCGAGAACATATGTTGTATAAACAGGCAAATCTCCCTCGTTATCCACAGGCATACCATCGTCAACAAGAACGGTTCTGCCGTTCCATGTGCCTATATTCATACTTCTCTGTATGCCCTCCGAATCGGTATACTTAAGATATTCAAGCAGATTGAGGTTTTCGAGATTTGTGGCTACTGCCGAGTGCATAACGCAGATGCTGTAGCTGTTTTTGTTGTCTCCGCCTGCCATCTGCACAGCCTTGTTGAGGGTCACTGCATCGCACAGACCACTTTCTTCCTTTGAAATATCATAGGTGTGGTTCTTTACAAAGGCTGCTCCTGCCTTGTCGGTCATACTGAAAATTCCCTTAAGAATGGCAAGCAGCGTATCCTGATCCACTCCGTCGAAAAAATCGGAAACCTGAGAGGCAACATTGTCCATAAAGCCTGCTCCGCCTGTGATGTCCTCCGAAAAGTCCTGCTCTGTCCACGCCTTTGCCCTGCCTACGACAACAATGCCTCTTTCATATTTCGATGCAGTATCTGCCGTTATGGTAGTTCCGCCGTCATAATTGAGCGCAGCTCCTCCCAGCAGACCGAACATAGGCAGCACGGCATAGGCTGTTCCCGTCTGGGAATCAAAAACCCTTTTTATTTCGCTGTTTAACGAAAGAGCCTTGCTTTTGATAAGCTCGTTTTTCTTTGTTTTGGGAATAGTGTTGACATAAGCTCCGAAAGCCTGTGGATTGAAGCTCACGGTATTGAATTTACTCATAAAAACATCTCTCCTTTTTATTTATTTCTGTAGTATTCGACCCAGTCTTTGTACTTGAAATCCTTAAAGTCCTTTTTTTCGGGCTTTCCCGATGAATATGCCGGTCTTACTCCCTTAAGGCCGGATCTTCTGCCAAATAAAAAGCTTGTATCTGCTCCCGATACAAGCTCCTTTATCTGCTCGTCAAGTCCTATTACCTTTCCGCTTTCCTCGTCATACAAAAGCCTTTCGGTGTCCAGAAGCGCCTTGCAGGCCTTTATGTTTCTGGCTCCCGCCTTTCTCAGCTCCTCGCATATTATGCTGTCGGCCTTAAGCTCGTTTATCCTTTCTTCATAATCACGAGCCTCCCTTCTGAGCTTTTCTACCTCGTCTTTCAGCCCAACGCTTTCGCTGCCGTCCTCCGAAGTTTCCAGAATACTCATTATTTTAAGTATTTGTTCTTCGGAAAGTCCAAGCTCTTTAAGCTTTTCTTTCATATTTTTACCACCTTTCTTATTATTTTGCCCTGTTCTTTATTGTCTGCACGGCAAAAGACAAGATTTTCGGCTTTTTTATAAAAAGGAGGGGGCGGCGGATTTGACCTTGGTCCCGTTTTCTTTCAGAAACGGTCCCTTCGGTTCAAATCCTCCTCCGTCCGCCGCTTCGCGGCGGACGGAGTGCTGCCGATCGCTTCGCTCTCGCAGCGCCGCCCAATACTCACTGCTCACGCCCTTCGGCGTGAGCAGATCCTTTGTCGCTATACTCAGCATCGCTTTCTTCACGCTTTATTCTGTCAAGCTCCTCATCGGCGTTCACAACCCAAGGATGCTGCTCGACTACTGTCTCGGCAGAAAGCATTTCAAGACTGCTGCGGCAGTTTTCAATGGCCTCTGTTTCGTTTATAAGTACATCTCTGTTAAATATAATATCAGCCTGTTCGTCCTCAAAGCCTTTTTTGCCGCAGTTGGCAAGATAGTCCTTAACAAAGGCTATTACTTTTCTGAATGAGGACTGAAATTCCGTCTCGGCATTGTTTGTGTCAATATCTATTTCAGAAAACATAGTCTTTATATTGAGCTGATTCGGATTGCTTGAAAGCCTTTCGTCTCTTGCATCATAGCCACCGCCGTTTTCGGTTATTGCCTTTTTAAGCATATCGCAAAGTACACGATAGTTTTCGGCGTTCACCTCCACTCTGAGGGTATCAACGCCTCCCGAAACGGAATCAATGCTTCTGACCTTTACTGCGCCATATCTGCTTAAGTTTCTTCTGAACTCGCCAAGATCCTCTCCGTCATAATTTTTTAACACAAGTATGGTATTGCGGCAGTCCTCCTGCATATTGTTCATAAAATCCGACCTCACCTGATTGAGGGCGTCCTGAAGGCTCTTTACTCTTTTTATGAGGGGGATCTCCTTGCTGTTAGCCTTAAAGGGTATAAGGGGCAGCCTCGAAAATCCATACTCTCCATCATCGTCAAAGGCATACGGCATAAAGTCCCTTTCGCCATCGGGTATAAGTCTGTGTCCCTCCATATTATAAAATCTTACGCCCTCTTTGCCGTATATTTCCACCTTGTCCATGAAATCCTCTTTTTCTCCCCTATACCCATACACCCTGTATATTCTGACAGCAAGCTCAGGCTCGTTATGCTCGTCATCCTTCCAGAATGGAAGTATCTCATAGGGTCTGAATCTTCTGAACGCCAGTTTCCCTTCCTCGTCATAGTACAGATAAAGCCAGCCTATGCCGCCCAAAAGACAGTCCTCGAAAATCAGTCTGAGGGTTTTCAAAAAATCGGGCCCGAATATTTTGTTAAGCTCCACACGCAACTCTTTGTTTCGACAGCTCACAGTAAAGGGCTTTCCCAGAAAATATCCCGTTTTTCTGTCCACAAGCCTTGCAAACTGGTTGTCAACAAGCCTGTTGTTGGGGAGGTTTTCCACCTCGGAAAGCTCTCCTCCTGCGCCTATAACCTCTCTTTTTCTCATAAGAATATCATGCTCGCCCACATAATATTTTTCTCCCACGATCATATCCCGTCTTTTGGGAGAACCGAGAAACCTCTGAATTTCTTTTTCAAAAAATCCCGTGTCGCTCATAAGGCTTGCGGAGGCCTCCTCTATCCTCCTTGAAATATCCTTTTCTGCCATGTCCCTGTAATAATTAAAAAGCATATCCTGCTCCTCCTTTTTTAAAAGCTCATTGTACTTCCAAGCTTATATTCCTCCACACCGTATCTCATAGCGTCCATAAGATGGTTGAAATCATCGGACGGCCTGTTCTGAAGCTTTCCGAGCTTGTCCTTCTCCCAGCAATAATTCGATATTTCGGTGAGAAAATTTACACATTTTCTGTCTATTATAAGCTGAAAGCCCTGTATGAACTGTATGCCGTTTATAATGCTGTCCTTTCCCTTGCTTGCGGCTCTTATGCCCTTTATTCCGAGCTGTCTCAGCTCCTCTATGCTTTTAGGCTCGGCGGCATCGGCTCTTATTCGTTCCTTGCCGTACCCCATTTTTTTTATTTTATCCGCAAGGGCAAAGTTCGTAAGTCCTCTTTCGTACATTTCGTCAAAAACATATATTATTCTTTCTTCCGTATCTATATATCCGCAAAACAGAGCCGAGGGGTCGTTTGTATATCCGAAGTCGAGGCCGAAAACGCTTTGTATACCCTTTTTTCGCCTTATGCTCTCCAAATCAAGCTTTTCTTCTTTCCAGTTTTCATATATGACCCCCTGAGATATTCCCCATTCGCCAAGACCCGCCACACGATACCTTTTCGGATCTCTGAGCCTCATATCCTCAAACATTTTAAGATCGCTCTCGTCCAGAAATTCGTTTATTATGTAGCTTGTCGTCATTGCCAGTATATCGGGACTTTTCGTGTCAAAAAACCTTTTCTTAAGCCAGTGCCTTTCATTCCACGGGTTGAAGGTCAGGGTTATCTGCTTGAACAAGCCATCTACGGTTTCTCCTCTTATACTTTCGTCGAGTATGTTGAAGTCGTTTTCGCTGCTTATTTCATAGGCTTCTTCTATCCACATCCAACAAAGACTTCCCACTGCCGAGGCGATAGACGTCACCTTAAGGGGGTCGTCAAGACCTCTGAAAAAAATTTTCTGTCCCGTAGGCATATAGGTCATTTCCAACGGATTGTCCTTAAAGCTCCACAGCTCCCATACGCCAAGCCTTTTTGCCGCCCATTTCAGCTCGGCATAACAACTGTCCTTAAGCGTTCTGTAGGTCTTTCTTATTACAAGAGTGTTGGCAGCAGTATATCTCATCATATTGAATATATACCAAAGGGCAGCAGTTTTGCTTTTTTTGCTGCCTCTGCTGCCCTTAACTACTCTGTATCTTCCTTTGAAAAACCAGAACTCCCTATATCCCTTTCCCACAAGCTCGCTGAACCTGATCTCATTCATCCACATCAACCTTTATTTCTATTCCCTCGATCTTCTTGGGTTTCTTTTTATCGCTGTACAGACCATAATGCCTGCCCAAAAGCTCCGCAGCCTTATTTCTTTCTCTCAGAGACGGAGACTTGTTCACGACGGTTTTATTCACAAAAACCTCCTCGGTAATATCCCCGCGCAGTATTTCGGTCAGATATTCCATTATTTCGGTTTCATCGGCTATTTTGTCGGGATTTACGCCCGATATTTTGCCCTGTATATAGCTCCGTATATAATCCCTCTCAAAAAATTCATTGGCGAAATCCTTTTGCCCTACGGTACTCTTGTTGTATCCTGCTTTAAGCAGAGCCTCCTTTTTGTTTCCTATTTCAATGAAATTTTCTGCCGCCTGCTTTTGTTTTTTGTTTATACTTCCCATCAGCTCAGCCCCTTTAAAAATATAATTCCGACATACAAAGCATAAATTCGCCGCCTTCCCCCTTATATACCGAACTTTTAAAAAGGGTCGGTATTAATTTATTTTAAGGCGTGAACAAAAATTTCAGGCAATAAAAAAAGGTATTACCCTCTCGGAATACCCTTTTTTACACTTCACATTCTAATATATAATTTGTGACATACAATGCCCTATGCGTCAGATACCTGCATCCTGCTTTTGTTTTTTATCTAAATTATCCATAGCATATCTGCAGCTCTGAGTCACAAGATTGTTGAGAGAAACATTCTTGCTCTGGGCTACGGCCTCCATCTCCTTAACGAGATCAACGGGAAGCCTGAAGGTTTTTGTTACACATTCCACCTTTTTTACACTAAACACAGCTTTCACCTCCTGTATTGAATTTAAAATATTATATATTATTTTGTCGGTTTAAATTGCTTTTTATATTATAAGCATAAAACAGAAAGCAATTTGTTCCGTATAATAATATTCTGAAAGACAGGAATTATAACTTATTTCGAGCGGGTATAAAAAAGAACCGTCGGTAAAGACGGTTCGTATTTCAGTTCTCCGTTATCCAAGCTTGTTCACAAGCTTAGCAAGACGAGATTTCTTTCTCGAAATATGATTCTTGTGGTATACTCCCTTTGAGCAAGCCATATCCATAGCTTTTACGGCAGCGGAGAGAGCTTTTTTTGCTTCTTCCTTATCGCCCTTGTCAACAGCGGCAACTACCTTTTTGATAGATGTTTTTGTAGCCGAAGTAATCATCTTATTTCTGAGAGTTTTTTTGTTGATAACCAGAATCCTTTTCTTTGCGGATTTAATGTTAGCCATGAAATTTTTCCTCCATTATAATTTTACGACAGCAATGTCTTATACCGACAATGCCTGTTTGTTAAAAAATTTTCATTCAACAGACATTATACACTCAGATATGCATATTGTCAAGAAATATTTTGCTTTTTTAATAATGCTGCAATAAGTTATACTTTTGACTAAAACAATATAATACATAATATCGGTATCGTTATATTTGACAGAATGGTCGATACGAGAATATTGCCCGTAATAATGCCGCTTTTGTCCGATCTGTACTGTGCAGCCAGCATAAGCACAAGATTGGCAACGGGCATTGCGTTTGTAATTGTAATTATTTTTGTATAATAATCGCTTACATTCAGAAGCCTGCACGCCAGAAATGACACAAGAGGAACTATAATAAGCCTTATAACCGAAAATTTGTAATATTTAAGGTTCGTGAGAGATTCCTTCATAGGATACATAGCCAGAACGGAGCCCAAGGTTATCATAGAAAGTCCCGATGTAAGATTTCCTGCCATATATACCGTTTCATAAATAATACCGCTGCTTCTTATGCCCGTTATGAAAATAATAAAGGCTATAATACCGAATATGAAACCCGGATTTATCATTTTTTTAATTTCCGACAGGCGGTTTCCCTCGTTGGGGGCGAAAATACTTACGCCGTATGTATATACATATATGTTGAACGCAAAATGAACCATACAGCAATAAAACACAGCTTCATCTCCCAAAACGGAGCGCAGCACGGGATAGCCCATAAATGCATTATTTGAAAAAACGCACATACATTCGTAGACCCGTCTGTCATTTTTTGGGAATCTGAACAGAAATGCCATTATTCTGCCGAAAAGCATAAGGCAGGGATACATTATCATTCCTGCACCGAGAAGGAGCGCAGCCTCATAACGATTTTCTGACGATGAAGAAAGAACGGACGATATTATCAGCAAAGGCATAGTCACGTTGACAATAAGCGCAGAAAATCCCCTGTTGGTATGTTCATCCAGAACGCCTTTTTTGTTCAGCACAAAGCCAAGAAGCATAAGCATAAAAAGCTTGAACATAACGCCTGCCAAAACACTTACTTCCATAAATTGTATGCTCCCTTTTTATACGGTAACTCCGTACTCTTCCTTTACAAATTTTTCAAGAACGGCAAAGCTTTTCAGAACCTTTTCAGTGGAAATACAATACGCCATTCTGAAATATCCGGGCGCACCGAAATTGTTTCCCGGTACAAGTATGAGATCGTATTTCTTTGCCTTCATACAAAATGCGTTTGCATCATCTTCAAGAGCCTTGGGGAAAATATAGAAGGTTCCGCCGGGCTTTACGACCGTAAACCCAAGCTTTATAAGCTCGTCATATATAAGATTCATATTTCTCTCATATACCGACAGGTCGCTTGTAAGCTCCAGAACCTCGGATACGGCAAGCTGTATGCTTGATGCAGGACAGTTGTGTCCTATACCTCTGCTTATCTGTCCGAACATAACGGCAAGAATATCGCTGTCGGTGCATTTGGGATTTACTGCCACATATCCAATACGTTCGCCCGGAAGACTTAAGCTTTTTGAAAATGAATAGCAGGACAGAGTATTGTCATAAAATTTGCTTATATAGGGATTTTCGGCTCCCTTGAATATTATTTCTCTGTATGGTTCATCGCTTATAATGAATATATCGTGTCCGTATTCTCTCTGCTTTTCTTCAAGAACCGCCGCAAGCCTTTCAACAGTTTCGGTAGTCAGAGCAATTCCGGAGGGGTTATTGGGAGAATTTATGAGGACTGCGTTTACTTTGGGATTCAGCATTTCGCAGAAAGCCTCGAAATTTATCTGGAAATCTTCAAAATTCGGAGGAACCACCTTAAGCACTGCTCCCGTACGGTTTACATATTCATTGTATTCCGGAAAATACGGCGCAAATACAAGCACCTCATCGCCCGGTTTTGTCACAGCTCTGAGAGCGTGCGCAAGAGCGCCTGCGGCTCCGCTTGTCATAAATATATGTTCTGTCTTGTAATCAACACCAAAGCGTCTGCAAAGGCTCTCGGCTATGGCTGTTCTGACCCTTGTTATGCCCAGAGACGGACTGTAGCCGTGAACAGCTACGGGGTCTTCATTTTTTATGATATTTATAAGAGCCTCGTTAAACTCCTTTGCGCATGGAACGGAGGGATTGCCCAAGGTATAATCAAATACATTTTCATATCCTATTTCTTCGCCTCTTGCGGTGGCATACTCGCTGAGTTCTCTTATTATGGATTTTCCTCCGAGCATAGCTTTATAGCTTTCATTAATCATTGCTTATCTTCCTTTCTTTATTTGTATTAAGTATTAAGTGTTAAAATATTTTTTTCATAAGAATGTGTCTGCTCGCACCTTTGCCCGGAAAGTACCTTCGGTACTTTCTTCGGCAAAGGCGGAGCCGTAAGGGGGCGGCGCTCCGAACCGATTTCATCGGTTCGGAGCTGCGCCTGCCGCCTGCGGCGGCAGGCGCGTACTTTTGTCCTGCGGACAAAAGTACGCCGCCCATATGTTAAATAACACTGTTTTTACAATTTCAGCCGCAGATGGGAAAATCGCCGCCTGTCACATGATGCGGTCAGTTGACAACCCTCAAAGGCTTTTCGCCCGAAATTATCCTTTCTATGTTTTCCACTATCATAGCATATCCCCTACGGAAGCTCGAAGCCGTTATACCGGCTATATGAGGACTGAAAAGTATTCTGTTTTCTATATCGCTGTTCTGACAAAGGAGTATGTTATCAGCCATAACGGGTTCGCCCGCTATTGTGTCCAGTCCTGCCTTATACACTTTTCCTTTTTCCATAGCCCTTATAAGAGCGGCGCTGTCAACGATTTCGCCTCTTGAGGTATTTATGAAATATGAGCCGTCCTGCATTTTGTCAAAAAAACTGTCATCTGCCATATTCTCCGTATCGGGCGTAACGGGCAGATGAACGCTTATGATCCCACACGTTCCCAAAAGCTCGGTCAGCGGTCTGTAAAACACATTATAAGCCTTCTCCGTATCAGCCGAGGCTCTGACTATATCATAGTAGAAAACCTTCGCCCCAAAGGCATTCATAAGCAGAGCGGTCTTTTTTGCAATATCGCCAAAGCCAACCAGACCTATATTGAAATCTCCTATCTCATACAGATTGCCCTCAGTCATATAGTTTTCTTTTTTTATTATCTGCCGACCCTCTCTGACAGCCTGATCTCCTCCCTTTAAATCCCTCAGTAGTCCCAATATAAGCAGAACAGTCTGTTCCGCCACGGCCATATCGTTCATACCTTTGCAGTTGCATACATAAACGCCGTTTCTGCTTGCCGCTGCGGTATCGAAGGAGTTATATGCCACTCCCTCCGAATGGATCAGCTTTAGCCTCGGCATATTGTCAATAAGCTCGCCTGTCAGCCTGCCTATGGCATCAGCCACAATAAAATCCGCATCTCCGCCCACAGCAAGTATCTCCCTTACGGGCATATTCATAGGCACGTCAATAAGCTCAAATTTTTCATAAAACTCCTTGGGGGTGTATTTTTCCACATTGCCCTTTTTTCCTATGTGCAGCAGCTTGTACATAATATATTCAGCTCCTTAACTTTCTTTATCGTTGACATGTATATTTATTTGTCCATAATCTCCTCTTGTTTCGGACACTCTGTAGCCTATGCTTTCTATCCTTCTTCTGAGACAGCGACTGCACTCGGCAGCTTCTTCTCCCGTACAAATTTTATTGTCATACAAAGAATACTTTTTTCTGACCCCAACAGGCGAAAGATTGGGCATAAGCACATTTGCCCCTGCAAGTATGCCCTTTTCACGCCCCATAGGGTCAAGCGTCCCAAGCGCAGTAGTCGCAGGCAAAAGAGCTTTCGGGAAAATAAGCCTTAAAACAGACAAAAGCAAAAGGGTTTCTCTCACTCCGCCATCGGGAAAATCTCTGAACGGAGTATCCTTATGCCTTATAAAAGGCCCAATGCCTATCATATGGGGCTCAAGCTCCTTCATAAATAAAATATCTTCATATATATTTTCAATGCTCTGATACGGCGAACCCACCATGATTCCGCAGCCCACTTGATACCCCAAAGCTTTAAGGTCGAACAGACATTTTTTTCTGTTTTTCAATGACATATTCTTTGGGTGGAGTCTGCCATAATGTTCTTCGTTGGCGGTTTCGTGTCTGAGCAAATATCTGTCGGCTCCCGCGTCAAAAAGCATTTTGTAGCTTTCCCTTGATCTCTCCCCCAGAGAGAGAGTGACTGCGCAGCTCGGAAACAAATTTTTTATGCTATACACTATGTCCGACATTACTGCGTCGGTATAATATCCGTCCTCTCCTCCCTGAAGTACAAATGTGCGGAACCCAAGCCCATATCCCATCTTGCAGCATTCAAGTATATCATCTTTGTCAAGTCTGTACCTTTCGGCGTTCCTGTTGCTTCTCCTTATTCCGCAATAAAGACAATCGTTGGCGCAATAGCTCGATATTTCTATCAGGCCTCTGAGGTATATATAATTTCCGAAGGACTCTATGCTTCTTTCCCTTGCTTTTTCGCAGAGATATTCCCTCTGAGCCTCATCGAAATTCATTATCTCCTTAAATTCTTCAAACTCTATATTCTGTCTTTCGTATATTCTGTCAACTATATCCTTCATAATGCAAAACCTCGTCAAAGCAGCATATATAAACTCCTGCATAACTGCTGTAAAGTTTTTAATGGGCTTTGAGCCTTATAAAAATTATCACCTGTCTAAAAAACTTCTCTATCCTAATTATAGTAATTTTTTTTCAGCCTGTCAATCATATGTTAGCGCAGCGGCGCATATAAGACCTGCATATATGCTGCCGAAATTTTAAGGCAATACCTCATAATCCGATAAGACCGGTTTGTTCTATTTTTTGGGACGAGGAAAAACTCACAGGCATAGTCGCAGCCTATGTCAAGAGTATCTTACAAAGCACGGGAGGAGATGAACCAAAGCTTACGCAACGGCTCGCAGCACGGACGGGCTTTATTTCTTGGATATGATATGTATTTTTCTTCCAAATTATAACAAATTTTGTATATTCTCAATTACAACAGAAAATACTTTTTAATAGTACGAATATATGTTCGACAGTTGCTTAAGACAACTAAAAAAACACATCTGTCTATTTTACAATTTACAACATAAACAGACTTTATGTATTGGATAAATGGTATATTTTACCGCAAGAAACACAACAAAGGTGAAAAAGAAACTTTTTATACACAATTTTTTCTAAATTTTTTGAATTTTTTTAAAAAAACACTTGATTTAATGATACTAATAATGTATAATAAAATAGTACTGAGGGAGCGGGCATAAATAATACCCGGTACCTTCTGAATACCCACCCCAATCCACCATGGGGCAGCCTATTTATAGGCTTTTTACCTTCACATTGGAACGCTTTTCAAACCTACGGGGATGTAAAGCGTTCCGCTTATTTTATACCGATTTTTATCTATTGCAAAATAAAATTTGTTCGATTATAAATGTTTCTGAATGTTGTCGTAAAGAAAATCCAATCAAGTAATACTAACTTATTCAAAGAACGACAATATCATAAATGTATTTCCCTCCATATTGAGTATAAATTGATACAATATTTCAAGAAGCACAGCACAGAGAGAAACGATTATTTCGCAAGAAACATATTTAAAAGCTCGGTACAGTAAATCGGATTGATCCATAAAATATCCGAATACCATAATAAATTGTACAGAGGTTATATACAATTCTTTCGCCCCGACACATACAACTGGCTTTACATAAAAAATCACTTGCCAAAAAAATCAGCAAGTGATAATATGCTCTTATCTTATAAGTTGTATCTCAACATTTAAAAAAAACATAAAATTTTAAATTATAAACTCATAGTATTTCAAGCTGTCAAAAAAAGTGAATTTACCAACAATCAGAAATGTATTTGTCAAATAAATTATATATATCATCTCGGGCTTTAATCCGCAGATAGTTGTCCGAAAGTGCAGGATTACCCGAGAAGCAACTTTCCGATAAACAAAAACACTTAATGTAAGCTTTGCTCGTTCGAGGAATAAATTTCAATTTGAGAAAAAACAGTTTTGTGTAAATTAATACATCTGCATATATCAAACGATAATCTTTCGCTCACGCTTAGGCTATCTGTAAAAACAGTCCGACATATTCCGTAATTATTCTGCATCTATTTCCTCTGCCGAAAGTCTCAAAGTCCTTGAAAATTACAACAAGAGCCCCAGATATATCCAAGGGCGCAGCATCTTCAAACACATAGCTCTCTCCGGTCACAACATTCCACCGAAAGCCAACTGCACCTCATCGGAATCCCTTCCGGAAATTTTTCTGCCGGTTGCTGATTCAATAGCATTGAGGAGTTTTGTTGCCCTGTCGATTATAAAATCATGAAAGTTGTCATTTCTCAGCAGAATGCTATCTATAAAGTGCGTCTCCACATTACCATCAAGCTCAGCCATCGATGCTGATCCCTTTCTTTCAATCTTTCCGAGATATAAAGATGGAGCTGCACCTCCGATCTCTCGGTTGCTTCTTGCTGAAATGGGCGTTTTATTCACAATACTGTTCCACATTGACTTATCATATCTGTTGTCTATGCAATAATTTTTGGGGAAAATATGATGCAGATCAATCTTCTCATTCAGATATGTCGAAAAATCCATTTCAGTACCCGAAATAAAGTCACAGGCGTGATTTTTCAGTATCAGCGCCATTATTCCTTTATAGGCTGCTGACTGCCTTGTCTGCATACTGAGCAGTCTTGTGGGATTAAAATAAAAATCAGTAATTGTTTTTGGCAGATCCCCATCGTCTGTTATCCACTTTATAACCTGTGTTATATCGTTTGCATATCGTGTTTCATTTGCAGAGCCATACAGCTCTCCAAACACACCGCACCAATACCACTGCTTAACTTTGTTTCTGACCGTGGTCGTGTGGATAATATCCATATCATTCAGTGCCGTGCAGATAGCCGACAACGGTATAAGCTGCGTACTGTAGGGGAGATTGCGCCCCGAAAATATGCGCTCCTCCTTAAGCAGTTTTTCAGCCTCAGAAAAACCGTTGCACAGTCTATCAGCATATTTTTGATATGTATTTAGCTGCAAAGCCAGAACATCCTTTTTTTTGCAGCTTACAGTACCGTTGGACTTAAATGTTGAAAGCAGCGTAAGAGCCGTCAGAAAGTCCGTAGCCGTAACAACATTAAGTAAATCACCCGAAAAATATTTTTCTCTGCGCTTCTCCCAATCCTGCCTTAGCTGAAAGTCCTCCATAGCAAAAATAGCGGTAACAAGCTCAAAAACAGTAAGCGAAACTCCACCCGTATTGACATTTTCAAAAACCTGACACACGGCCTCCTTTGGGGTTTCCTTATCCAGTGAAATAACAGGAATAACATATTTCTGAGTCGGCATAATTATTTTTGAAAAAAGCATCGTAAAATGCTGAATAACCATCGAATCGTAATTATAGTATGAATAATATTCATTCTGCCATTTCTGTTCTTCAATCGAATCAAGAATAATGTTAAGCGGAAACATTTTCAGTCTGAATTCGTCCTGCCTTGTTGACAGATCCTTTTCCACATTTCTGCCAAAATCAGAGGTAATGCGCCTTGAAGAAGGCACTGAAACAATAAGTTCGATGTCATCAACCGAATCATCAAGAGCCTTTTCAATATCCAAATAATAATATCTGTCAATCTCCTTACCTTTGTCAGTTATAGTGTGAACAGGATTTTTGCTGTACAAAGCATTATAAAGAGATGTAAGTCTCTGCTGTCCGTCAAGAATAAGCTCGCTTGGAACCTTGTCTGAGCTTGCGTCAGAACCCTCAATAGTTCTATACTTAAAACGTGTGCTCTCATTACCATATTCAAGAAACATTGCCGCACCTATGGGAAAGTTTCGTATAACACTTAATATCAGAGCTTTTATGCGGTCATCATCCCATACCCAACCTCGCTGAAAATCAGGGAGCTGTACCGAGCCGTTATCCACAGCTGTCATAAGCTCCGCAAGTTGTCTGTCATTTGTTTTCATATTTTCATTCTCCTTTTTTGTGTGCATAGGCAGAATATTTTGTATTATTTATAATATTCACATATACAAAATATGCACTCGATCAAACGATCCTTTTTAAGCCAACATAGTCTACTTTTTGCCGTAAAAACCATTATATGCATTTCCATATATCTTCCTTTATTTTAACTTATTTTTCCTGCATTATCAAGTATTTTGTAAACGATCTATTGTATTAACGGAGAAAACATTATTTTTTCATATAAATAAATTTAATATTATTGAGGATAAAATAATGTGCAGCATACATTCTTTCGGATAGAAACAATACTTTTTTACTTGAAAATCACCAAATCAAAATATATGGATAATATTAGTATTATTAGTATTATAAATATTATCATAATAGGATCAAAAATTTAAGTGCCGTCTGTAGCCACCGAACACAAGACAAAATAAACTTTGCTTTTATAAAAAAGCATGCTTTAGGTTGTAATATAAGATATAAGCTATAAGTTTATACAAATAAAAAAAGCATTTCACAAAGAAATACTTAATACTTATATAAAATTTTATATGTTTTTGATTTAAGATTATATAATAAAAAAACAGGGGCGGAAGGAATCGAACCCTCGCCAAAGGTTTTGGAGACCCCTATCATACCATTAGACCACGCCCCTACATGAGCCTTATACCGAATAACTAAAACAAATATGCTTTCGTTTGGAAAGCTTTGTGATAACTTTCTGATTATCATTATGTGCGCTGACTGTTCAGTGGCTATACGCCTT
>CANRIS010000023.1 GCA_947630725.1 uncultured Clostridia bacterium | reverse complement strand
GAAAAACAGCTTGAAAATAAAAAGGTCAATTTGAGTGGTGGCGAGCTTAAAGATACGGTCGTCACTTTTGCAGATTATACAGCTGATAATACGAATATAGCGAGCGGTGAAAATGCGGCGACGCTGTTTGGGAAAATTAAAAGGTGGTTTGGACGGTTAAAGGCTTTGGCGTTTAAGGCTACGGTCGGGACGGCGGATATTGATGACGCGGCGGTCACGGAAGAAAAGCTAGCGGATAAAGTAAAGACAGACTTAACGCAAGTTTTGGAGTATTCCACGCGCGTTAGCTTCCCCACGACGGGCGAAAGTGGGAAAATCTATATTGCGAAAGATACAAACTTGGCGTATAGGTGGACGGGGGAAACGTATGCTGAAATTAGCGCGCCGCTTGGAGAGACAGCGAATACGGCATACGCAGGTGACAAGGGCAAGAAAAATGCGGATGATATAGCGGAGTTAAAGACACGCGCTACAAATATAGAGAGTAAAAACACGTCGCAAGACACGGCTATAGGCGCGGCACAGAGCGCGGCAGATACAGCGAATAATGCGGTTGCGGCAGAAAAGACTAGGGCGGAAACGGCAGAAAAGAAAAACGCGGACGCAATCGCGGCTGAAACATCGGCGAGAGGGGCGGCTATCACAAAGGAAGTCACGGACAGGAACGCGGCTATCAAAGTTGAGACGGACAGGGCAACAGCGGCTGAAAAACAGCTTGAAAATAAAAAGGTCAATTTGAGTGGTGGCGAGCTTAAAGATACGGTCGTCACTTTTGCAGATTATACAGCTGATAATACGAATATAGCGAGCGGTGAAAATGCGGCGACGCTGTTTGGGAAAATTAAAAGGTGGTTTGGACGGTTAAAGGCTTTGGCGTTTAAGGCTACGGTCGGGACGGCGGATATTGATAACAACGCAGTTACAAGCGCAAAGATAGCGGATAAGACGATTGTAAACGGCGATATAAGCGATACGGCGGCGATTGCACAAAGTAAGATTGACGGGTTGCCAAAGTCATTGACTGACATCGGGGACAGAATTACGAATTTAACGTTTAATAATTTGAAGCGTATAAATCAAAAGAGTAACGCGGCTGGGACACCTTGGTATTATCCAATTGCAGAACTCCCCATAGATAATGACGGCAACTATGCGAGCGTGATTATCACAGGGCGCATTGGCGGTTGGACAAAAACAAATATGTCTTACATCAATGCTATTGTATCTAACAGGAGCGGCGAAACGGGGTCTTTGGTTGATTTGGGCGACGATACAACAAATGCGCTCAAAGTGGTTGATATTGTGCTTTATAGACAAGATACCAACAAAACTATTGTTTATTTGAAATGCAATGGGTATTTTACGTTTGACTTAAATGTCAATTTAATGCAAGCGACATACACATATACAGGCAGTTATATTACATCGCCAACTGGCACGCTCAAATGGAGTGCTAGCACAGCGGCGAACAGCTTGTTTGTCAACACAAATGGCGGGTATATCAAAGACAAGAAAATCGCGACGGAACAATGGGTGAATGACCAAAAATTTACGAATATAGCTGATGGAGCTATCACAAAGCAGAAATTAGACAGCAGTCTACAAGGGTCAATCGACAAGGCAGACAGTGCCTTACAGTCAATTAAAGATACGCAGAGCGGAAGCGGAAACGCTGTTACAGCGGTCACAGCAAGCGGCGGGACGGTAACTGTCACAAAAGACGCGACATTTGTTACGACAGACACAACCCAATTGATAACAGGGGAAAAGAGTTTTGGAACGAGCGATAGTTGTTCAGCGAGTTTGTCCGCCGTTAAAATTTCAGGCCGTATAAACGGTGCTTTTATACTGCATAAAAACGGCTCTCAAACATATAGATATGTTTTCCCTCTAAAAGAAGGGACGGTAGCATTGACGAGCGATATAGATGAAGTCAAAACAACTGCCGATAATGCGGCAAGTGCGGCAAGTGCGGCGCAGTCGACAGCAAGCACGGCGGTACAGTCTGTCACGGGTTCAAATGGAATTTCGGCGAGCAAGAGTGGCACGACTATTACGGTTAAAGGAATTACAGCTAATACGAACACAATAGGTGTTGCTAAGTTACACCCCGCAGCAAATTGTTCGTCTTATACTTCCGATGACGGCGGAGCAACGCCTAATGCTGTTAGAAAAGCTGTTATAGATGAGAGCATGGCGAGCACATTTAACGCGACGACGACACATCGTGGTACGATGTCAAAAGAGGATAAGACTAAGTTGGACGGTCTTGCAACCGTTGCCACAACAGGCTCATACGCCGATTTGAAAAATAAGCCGAATATTCCGATATATACACTTCCGAAAGCTACGTCAACCACTTTGGGCGGTATAAAGCTAGGCTCGGCAACAACGCAGACGGTTGCGGCAAATACGGCTTCGTCTACATCGGGACGCACATATCCCGTGCAAGTCAACGGCTCTGGACAAGCTGTTGTCAATGTCCCGTGGACAGATACAAAGACTTCTTATACATTACCAAAGGCAACTTCGTCAGTATTGGGTGGAGTCACCATAGGGGGAATAATAACCGACAAACAAGTATATTCTGTTATCTCAGGGAAAGATAAGAGCAATCAATTGATGGTTCAAGGACGTACGTTATCTGAATCAGAAGGAACTGGTAGTAGAAGTGTTACTTTCCTTGCCTCCTTTACGAATCCGCCTGTGGTTTTAGTACAATGTTATAAGACTGGTTCTGGTGCGGAGACTTGGTTCCAAGCTTTAAAAGTTACAGACACAACGACAACAAGTTTCACATATCAAAAAGGATTTAGTGAGGCGGGACAGATTATATATATAGCGATAGGTCACTAATAGGAGGTAAATTATGTATAAAATAGGCGACATTTTTTACGAAGATGAACATTACGGTGAGCGTGCTCAGTTTTGCAACGAGAACGGGCTTGTGATTGTTGAAATTGCGCCCGATGAAGAGGGCAACAGGCGTTTTCAAATACAAGCAATCCCATCGCCGTCCGCAAAAGAGCAAGCGGAGCAGGAAATAGCGGAGCTCAAACGTGCACTTGCAGACACGGATTACAAGGCGATAAAGTACGCAGAGGGTTTGCTTACGGCGGAAGAGTACGAGCAGACGAAAAGGCAACGAGCGGTGTGGCGCGCTCGGATAAACGAGCTTGAGGCGGTAGAGTAATGGACGAGGAAAACGAAAAGCTAAAACACCCGAAAACGTCACGTGCGCTTGATTGGTTAGCGGCTTGCTTTATACGCTTGCCTGCCGTGATTATACTAGCGGCAATCATCATAGCGGTCACGTTCGTAGTAACGCTTATTGTCGCGCCCGATAAGGCGCAGGCGGCGTGGGAGTTTATCAAAGAAATTTTCAAAAAATAAATGTAAAAAGCACTTGCAAAATACAGGCAAGTAGCATATAATAAAAATTGCGGAGGGATTGAAAATGTCACAGAATTCAGTTATCATTTTGAAGAATGCGCTCCAACAGCTTGAGGCGCAGAAAACGCGTGAGTTCAATGAGGCGAAAATAGCAAAGGCGGCAGAGCTTAGAGCGGGTTTTGACGCATATCTCAAAGAGCAGACGGAGAGATATAATGCGGCGGCGGCACAGCTGAAAGCGCAATATGACGCACAGGCGGCGGAGCTTAAAGCGACGTATGACGGAATGATTGCGACGCACAAGGCGCAGATTGACGAAGAGGCGGCAAAGTCGGCAGAAACAGTAGTTTATCCTATTGACGCGCAGATTGAAAAGCTGAAAGAGATGATTGCGGCTTTGGAGCAATAAATCGGGGGTGTGAAAAATGGACGTCGTACTTAATTATTTGACAGGGGCGATGTCGGAGTTCACGGAATATCCGCGTTGGCTGTTTTGGGTCACTTTGGTAGGCGTTATTGTGCTCACACAGATTGTGAAATTGCCTATTAAGAAGTTGACAAGCAAGATTGCCGATGAGAAAATCCGTAGACTTGTGAACATCTCGATTATGTTTGTGCCGATTGCGTTTGGCTTTGTGTTTGGCGGTTTTTATACGCTCATACCGTATAAATTTTCGTGGGAAATGTGTTTGCGGTGGGGCACGGTCAGTCAAGTCATTTACGCGTTTTTGGAGCGATTGATAGTGCGTTTTAAGAGCGGAGAGAAGATTGACAATGAGACGGTCGCAGAGGATTTTGTCGAGGCTCAAAAAGATGTAAAAAATGCCGATGACAAATTCAATCAGCTTGTCGATAGGATAGTGCCTCAAAAGAAAGACGAGGCAGACGGCGACAAGAAATGACAAAGCAAATGTACGATGAATATATAAAGCAGTTGCGCAAGCGCGTGAAAGGGCTGACAATAGCCGTCATAGTGCTTGCGATATTGCTTTTTATAGTGACGATGATTTGCGTAGCGGACTTTGAAATTACGACGACCGATGTGTATGAGGTGGATATACAGCAAGACGCGGAAGGTTTTACAGGCGGAGATAATTCGCACGTTGAACAAGTAACGGAACAGCCTGCGAAAGATAATAATACATTGATTATTTGTATAACGGTTATTGTCGCGATAGCGATTTTAACAGTAGGAGCGGTATATGCGTATAGTCACAAGCAGAAGGCGCACGTACAAAGTGCGGCAAACAGTGAATGCTGGAAACGGCAACAGAAATCAGACTTCGGTAACGAGGAGCCGCAAAGTGACGATACGGAAGAGGGGACTTTTTAAGATATGACGCACGAACGGCTCACACGGTATGAAGTCGAGGACTATTGCGCAAATGCAGGATTGACCGCATTGCAAAAGGAAATTCTAAAATTGCGTTTTTTCGACGAAAACGAGCCGTCAGTTACGGAAATCTGTTTGAGATTGCACATTAGCGAAAGCAGGTATTATAGAAATCAGCGCAAGTTGGCACAGATTTACAAGTATGAAATGAAAAAATAGCTTGTTTACAAATATATATCTCACTCGGGAGCGCGTTCGTCAGAAATGGCGGCGCGTTCTCATTTATGACAGTTTTTTGACAGTTTAGCGGTAAGAAACGGGCAGGAAAGCGGCAGGTTGAGCCGCTTATTTTTTTATACAATTTAGGTATGAGAAGCGCGGAGAAAAACATATTGACGATAGCTCACAGGGAGCTTTTGAAGCTTGAAAACAAAGCACAGCCTACGTGGGACGATTTTGCGCGCATAGCGGATTTGACGACAATCATTGAGTATTACGAAAAAGATATGTGCTTAGACGTAAACGATATGACGGAAGCGGTGGAAACGTTGAGGGACTATTATGGCGACAGTCGGACGTTGGAAATCTTGGAGCGCATTTTGTCGGAGTTCAAGCGGGATATAGATTGCGTCAGTCCGCATATCACAAGTTGTCTTATTGAGAAAATCAAACATAAAGGAGAGTGACGAGTATGGCGTATCCGTACAATTTGGGCGGCTTTGGAAGCCCACAGTATCAAAATCCGTATATGGTTAATCAACCTTACCAGCCCGCGGTCAACGTGCCGCAAATGCCCTTACAAGCGGCGACAGGGGCATTCCAGCAACAGCCTGTACAACAGCAGGTACAGCAACAGCAGGTAGCGACGAACAAAATATATGTGCGCAATGTTGACGACGCGATGAACAGGCAGGCATCGCCGAACAGTGAAGTGATTTACGTTCATCAAGATTTGCCGATGATTATTGAGGTTAAAACGGACGCACAGGGGCGCAAGACGGCGGTGGCATATGACATCAAGGAACATAAGGAAGTCGCGGCAGAGCCCGCCACACAGCCTCAGACTGGCGATTTTGTCACGCGCGATGAGTATAACAAACTGTTTGAGCAGATACGCGACATACAGCAGTCGGTGAAAGGCATAGTGAAAAGGGGGGAGATTATAGATGAGTAATCCTTTGAATGGTGGAGCAAACGGCGGTATGCAGATGTTAGGCAATACGCCTGTTCCTGCAAACATAATGCAGACGATAAATCAAGTTGTCGGAATGATACAGGGCGGCACTGACGTATATACCGTCATTAAGGCTTTGAAGAGCAAAAATATCACGCCGCAAGCGGTTGAGCGCGGGCTGTATTTGGTTATGCCCGAATTGCGGAGTATCAAGCAAAAAATGGGCGCAATGGGTATCAATCCAAAAGAGATTATTGGGCAAGTGATGAAAGAGAATAACATTGATGAAAGCGATGTGCGCTCGATGATTGGCGATTTAGTGGGCGCGTTGAAAAAAGGCAAGTGATATTTGGCGCGCGAAGTGCACTAGCGCGGTGAATAAATAAAAAATTATAGGAGTAAACAATGGCTTATTTTGAAGGTGAAATCCCCGTCGTAAGTGGCGGGTCAAACAACGATAGTATTGGCAACAGTTGGTGGGCTATAATTGCGCTTGTCATAGTTGCGGCTATCTTCGGCAGAAACGGCGGTCTTTTCGGGGGCGGCAATCAAGGCGGAGTGACACAAGCAGATTTGTGTACAGCTTTGAATTTTAACAACACGGACGCGGCTGTCCGTAGCTTGCAGAGCGGTCTTTGTGACGGCTTTTATGCGGTCAACACAGGTTTGCTTAACGGTTTTGCAGGCGTTCAGCAAACACTTTGTCAAGGTTTTGGCGGCGTGAACAATGCAATCACGACACAGGGCTATCAAAGTCAGCTTGCAATGCAAGGTCTGTCCTCTCAGCTCGCCTCGTGTTGCTGCGATTTAAGAGCGGACGTCAAAGACGTTGCTTGCCAATCGGCGGCTAATACGGCGGCAATTATACAGGCAGGCAAGGATAATACGCAAGCTATCCTCGGCTATTTGTGCAATGAGAAAATTTCGAGCTTGCAGAGCGAAAACGCGCTCCTCACGGCTCAACTCTCGCAGAATGCACAAACGCGTACAATCATTGACGCACTGTTGCCCGTTGCAAAGCCCGCATACATCACTTGCAGTCCGTATCAATCGGCATTCGGCTATCCCTATGCACAGAGTAGTTGCGGTTGCAACAGCGGTTGCGCTTGCGGAGCGTTCGGCTTCTAATTGACAGGAGAATACGACAATGACGAATTTTCTATTTTTACAAAACAGCGTAGGTTCGGGCGCGGTTGCCGCAGGCGGTATTTTGCCGCTCGGTAACGAGGTCACAAGTTCGCGTAGGTGCGGTTGTGGGCGTGCGCTCGTTCCTACCACAACAGGGAACAATGTTGTAAACGTTTATCAAAACGGCGTTTATACGTTCCTTTTCAATGGTAGTCTTGTCGCGACGGCGGCGGGTGTGATAACCGTCAATGCCGTAGTCAATGGAGTAGTGGTAGCGTCATCAAGTCAAACAGCGGGTGCGGCGGGTGATACCGTAAACATCACTTTGCCCTACACTTTGCGCGTGTTCCGTTGCCCGTCGGGTCAATATCCCACGCAAGTACAATACACCGTAACAGGCGGAGCTTTGACAAATGCGACGTCGAGCCTTACGGCTATACAGATTGCGTAAAGGGGGTGTACTATGGCATACGAAGATAGAATGAGAATGCGTGATAGGGCGCGCCGTGGACGTGATATGCGTGGCAGAGGCGGTTATCGTGGGTCAATGGACTTTGAGGGCGATTATGCCCGCAGGGACGGCAGACAAGGCGTGAAAGGCACAGGGCGATATGGACGTGGCGGGTCAATGTATCGCGGCGACAGAGCGCGCCGTGACTATGACGACGACGATTACGATATGGACGATATGGACTATATGCCGAAAGGCGATTATCGCCGTGACAGCGCGTATATGGATTATGCAAGCGATGACGCGTATATAATGACTAAACAAGATATGTACGAGTGGAAACGCAATTTGCATAATGCGGACGGGTCAATGGGTGAGCACTTCGATAAAGCTCAAATTGAGGCTGAGGCTGAAAAGCTCGGTATTCGCTTCCGTGAGTATGACGAAAAAGAGCTTTGTATGACGGCTAATATGTTGTACTCGGATTTGGGCGACGCTTTGAGGACGATTATCCCCAAAGAGAAAGAGGCTTGCTATTATACGAAAATGGCAAAGGCGTGGCTCGAAGATGACGACGCGGCTTTCGAGGGTTCAGAAAAACTGGGTGAGTATTATTGCAGAATAGTACTCGGTGAATGATGAGCAGGGGCGTATATCGCTTCTACAATCGCCGAAAAGACGGTAAAGAGCTTGAAGATTGTGTAACACGTGCAATAAGCACGGCAACGGACTTGAAGTACAACGCTGTACGAAATTTGCTTAAACTCTCCGCAGACAAGTTCGATTGTGACGAGCTTTGCGTATGCTGTTATCACTATTTGTTAGAAGATTTGCTTTGCTACAATGTGTATGATTGCACAAACGGCGAGCGCGTAGAAGATTTGGCGCGAGCATTCCCCGATGAGCGGTTGATTATCCGCATAGAGGGTCACTTGACTTGTAGCATTTATGGCGAAGTACCCGATATATGGGATTGCTCACACAAAAGGGTAGATTGCTTTTGGATAGTTGACTGAACTTTCGTTCCGAAAGGCGGGGGCAAAACCTCGCCTTTTATTTTTGGTATTTTGTAAATATTATAAAAATCTATTGACAAATATCAAAAAGATGTGATATAATATTTATATAGTGGTATAAGAGGAGATATGCGAGATG
Source organism: uncultured Clostridia bacterium (assembly GCA_947630725.1). Lineage (GTDB taxonomy): Bacteria > Bacillota > Clostridia > Lachnospirales > CAG-274 > JAJQCI01. The sequence goes on along the minus strand of CANRIS010000023.1, from coordinate 29,571 downwards.
ACGGAAACAGAATTGCAAAAGGCAATAGTGAGCGATTATAACGGCGGGACAGATGTGAAAACGCTTGCGGAAAAATACAAGCGGAGCGCGTCGTATATTTATAGGGTATTGAATAGCGCGGGAGTGAAGTTCGCAGATGTCAATTTCAGAGCGTCTGAAATAATGGGATATATTTTGGACAATCCCGATAAAAGTCAGAGCGATGTCGCGCGTGATTTGGGCATAACACGGCAAAGGGTTCACGCGGTTATACAACGGTTCAAATGATATGTACTGTGCGCTATATGAAGCACAGCCACGTCTCTGTTATTATCGAATACTTGCGTTTATGCGCGAGCGGTCAGTAGATAATGCGGGGGCGTTTTCATATGGAAAAATATTTTATAAATTTTTATAAAAAACTATTGACAAATCAAAAATCGGGTGATATAATATACTTGTAAAAAACAAAGAGGGCGACAGCCCAAAGGAGCAAACAATGAAAAAGGGACTTACAGAAAAAGAGATAAAGGACATTGAAAGATTTTACTACTTAGACGATGAGCAAGCAATCGAGTTTTTAGGAAGAATTACCGAAGAAGAGATTTGCGGAACATACAGAGTGTTTGACAATATACCTTTGAGAAACGCAGTTGAGCGTAAGAACGCTGAGATGTTGGAGCAAAGTTTTTGGAATTGGTTACGTGACCACAAATACGGACTTGAATACTTGACAGACGGCAAGATTACATACACTGACACAAACGGGTTGGACACATACAGATTTCACTAAGCAGAGCACTCCCGAAAGGGAGTAATGCCACGGCGGACACGGTTGCAAGTGCCGATACCGCAAAAGGAGATTGAGATGTTTATAGTAATGTGCAAGAGAACGCAAGAAAAGAAATGGTGGGCGAACAAGGTTTGCGCTACGGAAGCGGAAGCGAAGAAGTGGGTGGCAAATGCTCGTAAGACAGATAGAGAATATCACCACACAGGCGCGTGGTTATATGAGATACAGGAGATGACACAGGGGGAGTACGAAGATTTATTTTAGCAGAGGACGGGCGGAAGCCCGTAATGCCACCGCCGAGAGCGTTCCAAGTGCGCATACGGCAAAAGGAGTGAGATATGGAAACAAGCAAAGAGCAAAGAAAAGAGTTAGCAGTCAAATTGATGAAAGAGCTTGACATTTACAAGCCGTATATTGAGGACTTCCGCAAGCGCGATTATGTGACATATTTTGAAAGGTGCATAGGCTATTGGGATTGGCAGGAAGAGACGTTGATTGCGGTTCGCAAAGAGCTTGAAGAAAAGTACGGGTTCACGGTTTATGCGATGACGCACGAATTTTTTGACCATATGGAAATGTGGACAATGCTCATTGTGCCGAATGACAAAGAAAGTCAAGATGAATTGATTGTCGGCGCGGGTGGCGGAGTATTTAGAGCGTTCGCTTATACGTTCAACGCAACATATCCCGATTATAGCGAGTTCGGCGATGTGCTTGTTCAATCGGCTTTTGGCGGCGTTCGCAGGGTTGCGTGAGGTGATGATATGAAATGTGAGATTTACAATGACCACTTTGAGAATGCGAAGCAGTACGGCATACCACATGCGCAATTGATTATAGCCGATATACCGTATAATCTTGGCAATAACGCATACGCGAGCAATCCGCAATGGTACGTTGACGGCGATAATAGCAACGGTGAAAGTGACCTTGCGGGGAAGTCATTTTTCGACACTGACAATGATTTTCGAATAGGCAATTTTTTTGACTTTTGCACAAGGTATTTGAAGAAAGAGCCGAAAGAGGGCGGCGCGCCTGCAATGATTGTGTTTTGCGCTTTTGAGCAAATGCAAATGGTGATTGACGAGGGCAAAAAACACGGACTTATGCGGAGTTACCCGCTTGTGTTTATCAAGAATTTTTCGGCGCAAGTTTTGAAAGCAAATATGAAGATTGTCGGGGCGACGGAGTATGCAGTTGTGCTTTACAGAAACAGGCTCCCGAAGTTCAATAATAACGGCAAGATGATTTTCAATTGGTTTGAGTGGGCGAAAGACGGCGCGGACGTGCCGAAGATACATCCGACACAAAAGCCGATTGGAGTGCTTAAACGCTTGATTGAGATTTTCACCGATTGCGGAGATGTGGTTATAGACCCCGTGGCGGGAAGCGGTACGACGTTGAGAGCGGCGGCAGAACTCGGACGCGATGCTTACGGTTTTGAAATAAAGAAAGATTTTTACAACAAAGCAAAGAATGAGATGTTGGCGAAAATACAGCCCGATTTGTTTTGCTATATGTACGAGCAGAAAGTTGAAGAAAAGCGGAAGCAGTACACACAAAAAGATTGACAAACGCGGCGGGGCGTGATATAATGATAATAGCCTTGATAGGCATGTGGGTGCTTATCAAGAGTACGAAATATCTATTGAGGTACAAATAGCCTCTGCAAGAAAGTTGCCCACACAGCGAGTATTGCAGGGGCTTTGTCATAGGAGCAGATTATGAATTATGAGTTGGCAAAGTTTAAGACATTATGCGACAAGGCGCAGGAAATGATTTTTGATGTTCTATTTACAATAGAACGCGAAGAAGAGAGAACAAATTTAATAATGTACGGCATACCTGATGATATTAGCGGTTTAACGCCGCTCGAACAAATATTTTTTGTTGGAAATACGATTTTGGGCAAAAATTTATATTTATTACCTCAAACTGAAATACGTACAAACGGCAAACGATATATAGCAGATTTTGTGGTAGAAGGATTTTTAGATTGGCAAGACAGGGAACTAGTTGGCGATTTACTATTGAAAAAACCGCTTGTTATAGAATTAGACGGCAAAGAGTACCACAGCACTAAAAAGCAAATGAATTATGACTATGCGAGAGAAAACGATTTGAAACTTGCGGGATATGACGTGATGAGATTTACAGGCAGTCAAGTTTACAATGATATATACGGTTGTGTGCAAAAAGTTTTTGAGTATGTAAAAAAATGCGAGGTGGAATAATGGCTACAATAAGAGTTGAGAAAAATAAGAATTATACAGTTATGTCGAATTATCATTTACAAGATAAGCAATTATCGCTAAAAGCAAAAGGTATGCTAAGTGTTATTTTATCGCTTCCTGAAGATTGGAATTATACACTTGACGGCTTGATATCTTTATGCAGTGAGGGGATAACCGCTGTAAAGAGCGCACTTGAAGAATTGAAAGAAAAAGGATATATGCAAGTTATCAAACATATGCCGAGCAAAGAAAACGGCGGTAGAATTGAATATGAATACATAATATATGAACAAAAACAAGATATAGGCTCACAAGCTGTAGAAAACCTATCGCTTGAAAGTCTATATGTAGAAACTCCACAGCAACAAAATACTAATAATAAAAAAGAAAAAGATATTATAAATAATATCTCAAAAGAAAATTCTCAAAATGGACAGCTTAAAAGGAAACGTTTTATAAAACCTACCGTTGAAGAGGTAGCGGCATATATCAAAGAGAAAAATTATCACTTTACAGCGGAAGAATTTATCGATTATTATGAAACAGTCGGTTGGATAGTCGGTGGTACACGTAAACCTATGGTAGATTGGAAGAGAGCGTGTTCGACGTGGGAACGCAATCGTAGAAATAGGACTTCGCCACAGCCCACGCAAGCGAATTTTGAACAGCGGCAGTACACGGACGATTATTATTCAAAGACGATAGTAGACGTATCTTCGCTTGACGAGGACGATGTGTGAGGTGGAATATGAGAGCAGTCAAGGCAATAGTAGATTTTGCGATAGCGATATTATGGTGCGTTTTGATAGCGATGTACAGAGTGCGCGGAGTTGAGAGCGCGGCGACGTTTTGCCTGTTTATGGCGTTGGCGTTCACGGCGATGTTCGTCAATGACGCTTTGAAAATCGGGCGAGAAAAAAGTTATAAAAATTTATAAAAAATTATTGACAAACACAAAAAGGGGTGATATAATTAAAATACAAAGATGAGGGAAACCTCAAAAAGGAGTGATAATATGGAGTTGGAAAACTATGATGAAATGGAAACAAAATTTGAAGAGCGCGGTTGGAATTTGAATGCGCTTTTGGGCGAGGCAGAAACGTGGGCACGGACTTGTACAGATAAATTCGGGGTGGAAGATTTTGTGTATGAGGACGCAGACGCTGAATACAGATTTGATTTGATAGACGACGGCACAATAATTGTTACAATTGAAAAAGACGGAGAAGTTATTGTTGACGAGGAAACGATGAGTAGATTTGAATTGCCGTTGTATTACGAGCGGTATTCAGATTGTGACGTTATTATAGAAGAAGAAAACCCGCCGAAGTACGCGATGAGACTATTTTTGAAGAGGTGACAGTATGACGAATTACGAGTACATTATTGAGAGCAAAGAGCATATGGTTGACTTTATTGAAAGGTTGACTATGGAATGTGCGATAGGCGAACATTACGGGATTTGCAATTTGTGCGCTTTTTTCGATGACGGCTGTCCCGATGTGACTTGTCAAGAAGGGCATATGGCGTGGCTTGACAGCGATTATGACGAATATTTTTGGGAGGAATAAAAATGGCAGAGAGTTTGTATGAAATCGATAGTAAGTTGCTTGAAATGTTGGAGCGCGGGTTCAATGCGGAGTGCTTGACAGATGAGGGCGAGATAGACGAGGCAAAAGCGGCAGAATTCTTGGAGCAGATACAGGGACAGCGCAATGATAAGATAGAGGGCATAGCGTTGTACATCAAGGATTTGAAAGCGGACGCGGATAAAATCAAAGTGGAAGAGGCTAAACTTAAGGCGAGGCGCGAGGCGAAAGAGCGCAAAGCAGAAGTATTACAAGATTATATCACATCAAGCCTGCTTGCGTTCGGCGACAAGAAATTTGAAACAGCGAGGGTTGCGTTGAGTTTCCGCAAGAGCGAAACGGTGGAGATTGCCGATGAGAGCGCGCTCCCTGAAGAGTACATCAAGGCGACAGTCAAGTATGCGCCCGATAAGACGGCATTAAAACAGGCGTTGAAAATGGGCGAGCTTATAGACGGCGTGAGGCTTGTCGAAAAGCAGAATTTGCAGATAAAGTGAGGTGATGATATATGTACACAAAATTGTTAGAGATAGTTAAGAAATACGGGATAAGCACCGAAGCGGCAATGGAGCTTGGAGATTTGCTCGAAGAGGTGAGAGATACCACGCGCGCAGAGGTAGGGAACAAAGCAATCCATATGATATGCGACACAATGCGCAATTTGAGCGAACAGGCGTGGACGGAATTGCTGTCAAGATACGGCTTGCATTATGAAGCAGAGGGGGACGATGACGATGAATAATATTGACAAACCGATAACAGCCGAAGAGGTTATACAGTTCAGAGCGAAGCATAATCTGTCAATGCGTGAATTGGCAGACAAAGCACATCTGTCTTTGCAGACAATTTGGTTCATTGAAAACAATCAGACCACGGCGAGCCGTCTGTCCACGGAAAAGCTGTACAGGGCATTTGCGGAGATTGAATACGGCAAGAGGAGGCAGAAATGACGGACGATAAAGAGAGAGAGCATACAATAGCATACCATATGAACAAGCTCATCGGATATCACATCGAGATAGACAAGCACATCTCAGAGCTTGCGAGAATTGGTGTAGAAGTGATGTACAGCGACAGTGAGCAGGTAGGTTATTACGATGACAGCATAGGCGATTATAAAACTTTTTATAAAAAATTATAAAAACCTATTGACAAGTGAAAAATTTTATGATATTCTATATACAGAAAGTGAGGGAAACCTCAAAAAGGAGTATCGTATGAAACATTTGGTGGTCAAGGAAACGGAGAAGGCGGTTGCAATAGAAAATCTTGTTTATTTGCAAGCAAGGGAAAGCGCACTTCGTGACGTGAAAGAGGTCAGCCGTGATGAATATGAGTTGTTACAAAGTGGTCAATCGTTGATTTGGTTGCCGAAAAGTCAAGTGAAAGTAGAGGACGGATACGTTGTTGATATGCCCGAATGGCTTGCGAAGAAAAATGGGTTGTGCACGGACAAGATGATTGAAGAGGCAAGGGCGCGTTATCAGGCTGGTTGCGATAGGTATAATAGAGTATTGAGCTTTGCCAAAGAACACGGGTTAGCGGTTCGCAACAAGATGAAGCTCGCAAATATACTTGCGGAAATCAAAAAAGCGGGCTTAGATTTTCAAGGTTAAAATATCCCCACGGCGGGGCGAAGCCGCAAAAGGAGTGAGATATGGAATACAAGTTCAGAGTATTGAGGGCAGATGAAATCGATTGTCGCGTGGCGAAGTGTACGGCTAAGGGTTTTCAGCTCCTGCTCTACAAAGATGCGAGATGTGATATGAACATCTTGGACGAAACGGTAGGTTGCTTTAATTGGACACGTGACCACCGTGAAATCAAGGGCAATATGTATTGCGGAGTTGCGATTTATTGCGATGAGCGCAAAGAGTGGGTAGTCAAGTGGGATTGTGGTGTTGAGAGTTTTTCGGAAAAGGAAAAGGGCGAGAGTTCGGACAGCTTTAAGAGAGCTTGCTTTAATTGGGGCATAGGAAGAGAGCTTTACACCGCGCCGTTTATTTGGGTGAGCGATACACCGCGTGAGAACAATGGCAAGTATTATCCCACAATTACAGATTATCGCGTCGCGGAGATAGGCTATACAGATGACCGCGTGATAAACGTTTTGAAGATTGAGGGCAGAGTACAGGGCGAGTGGAAAGTCATTTATGAAATGGGCAAGAAAGTTGGCGGAAATGCGCCTGCGCCGAAGCAAGCTGAACAAAAGCCTATCACGCCCGAAGAGATGACGCTTGAATTGGCAAGGAAGTTTAAGACGGCAAAGGGCACGGCGTATGGAGATTTGAGCGAGGATAGGTTGCAGTACATCATAGAGCACACAGGCAATGCACAGTCAAAGCGCGCGGCAGAAATGGTGCTCGATGACAAGCTCAGTGCGATTGACGAGGATATGCGCCCGATTGATGAGGACAGCCTCGGTGACCTACCGTTTTGATGTAGCCGCGAGGCGGCGCGGTTATAAATAAAATGTTCACGGGAAATTTGCGAAGCAGGTCGTCACCGCCTTGACGATTTGCAAGCGAGGGCGAGATGAAGTTCAAGGCGCAGTTCATCAAAAATCTAACAGCCGATAACGGTGATGTCGAGGTCACGTTTAAGACGAGGGACAGGCAGGCAGTTCAAGAGCTTAAAGAGTTCGGCGATGTGGACTTGTCATTGACGGTGGCGAAGTACAGACAAAAGCGGTCACTTGACGCGAATGCTTACTTTTGGGTGTTGGCGCAGGAAGTCGCGGAAAAGCTGACGATGAGCGGAACAAAGCCTGTCACGGCGGTGGACGTTTACAAGCAGTACATCAAAGACATTGGCGCGTATGAGGTTTTTCCGATAAAGGAAGAGGCGGTGGACAAGTTCACGGCGATATGGCGCGGGAATGGCTTGGGTTGGATAGTAGAGGACTTAGGGGCAAGCAAAATAGCTGGGTACAGAAACATCAAATGTCACTATGGGTCAAGCGTTTACGACAGCAAGCAGATGTCGCGGTTGATTGATATGATTAAGGCAGATTGTGACGAGCTTGGAATTGAAACGAAAACGCCCGAAGAGTTGGAAGAGTTGAAATCATTGTGGGGAGAGGCAAAATGAAAGGGAATTGTTATTATTGCGGAAAGCGTGATGTAGATGTGCGCATTGAAGAGCGCGAAGAAACAAGGCTGTTTACACCTGATTACGACGAGATAACAGACGTTACGATAACGTGTGAACAGAAACACGCATATTGCACAGAATGCGGTAATGAGGTGTATGACCTCGATATAGAAGGTGTAAACATATTTACGATGTGGGATAAAGTAAATGAGCTTGGTTTGTTGCCGATAAAGGCGAGGAAGAAAGAGCCGAACGAGGCGGACGGAAAATATAGGTGGTACGTCTATTATAAACAAGATGACAGAGACGATGTGTGGATAATGTATTGTGCGAATGAGGACGAAGCGGATAAGTTTATAGAGGAGTTAAAAATGAAAGAGGTGAAGAAATGACGGAGCTTGAAAAATATAAAAGAGCATTGGAATTGGCTTGCTTACATTATGATGACGGAACATTTTGCCCGTTTGAGGGAATGTTTGAGGAGGATTGCAAGCTCGACGATGACGGGAAAGCGATGTGTTGGCTATGTCAATGCGAATATTTTTTGAAACAAGCAGAGGAGAATGACAATGACAGATAAAGACAAAGATATTATTGAACAAGGGCTTGAATACGCTTGCAGAGAGTTAGCGGCGCAAGGTATATGCGCTATGAACGGTAAATTTGAGCGTTTGTCGCTTTGTCCGCAAGAGGACACGCCGAAAGCGGAGCGAGATTGTGCGATGTGTTGGCAAACGCTTTTGGCGGTTATGGTAGGTATAGCGGGGGCGAGAAATGACAAATAAAGAAAAGTTCAAAGATAAGTTTGAGGCGTTCAACGGCAATTTGGTTTTGTGGGGTTTTGATACGGAACACGACTGTAAATTGGCAAAGGAAGCGTTAGAGCGGTTGTGCAGAATAATGGCGGGCGAAAGCCTGTATGCGATAAATGAGTTTTTGGAAAAGTATAGGAGAGAGGTGGCGAAGCATGACAAATAGGGAATGGCTCGAAAGTTTGAGTGATGAGGAGTTTGCCGATTTTATGATGAGCGCAGATACTTGTATGTATTGCGGAATGGGAGGTAAGGATTGGAATTGTATAGGAAAGGAAATACCTTGTGCGATAGCAAAAATATGGTGGTTGAGGGCGGAGCATAGCGATGACGATAATTGAGGACACGCGTCAACAGCGGGACAAGCACGGCAATAAAGCGGAATACTTCGCGGCGCAGGGATATACCGTAGTGCGCTCCAAACTCATTGTAGGCGATTATGCGCGGTTGGACAATCAAACGGTCAGCATTGATACGAAGCGCAACGTGATTGAGCTTGCAGGCAATATATGCGGTAAACAGCACGAACGGTTCAGAGCGGAGTGTGAGCGCGCGCGTGAGCTTGGAATACAGCTCATTGTGCTTGTCGAGGAAATGCCGCCAAAGGGCGATTTGGCTTTGTGGCAGTCACCGAAGAACAGGGCGGGCGAGCCGCTGTCCCACGTCAAGGGCGAAACGCTCAAAAAGGCAATGGCAACGATGACGGAACGATACGGAGTGCGCTTTGAGTTTACGACAAGGCAGAACAGCCCGAAGCGGATAATTGAGATACTGAAAAATATTTTATAAAAATTTATAAAAAACTATTGACAACGGTGAAAGTGTGTGATATAATATATTTAGAAAGTGAGGAAAACCTCAAAAAAGGAGATGTGAAAAATGACAGAACTTCAAAAACAATTCTTGCAGGAATATGTAGACGCCTACAAAACATACTTTATAGACGGCAACGCAACTGAGGATAAGTGGTATTTGCTTACAAAAGCAAGCAACAACCTTGACAAGCATTTTGCAAAAGATGAACACCCGACTTTCTTTAAGGGAGCGTATGTTTGGGCGAAAAAACTTTTACAAGCATAAAGCAGAGCAGGGGCGCAAGCCCTTAATGCGGACAGGCAGACGGTTGCAATCCCCGATAGCCGAAAGGAGTGAGATATGGTTTTGAACAGTAAAATCCGCGATTTAGCGGAGAAAGTCAAGGCAGTTTTGGAAGCAGACGAAGCGGCGCGTAATGATGACGTGAAGCTGTATATCAAAGTTGCGTGGGAATACTACCCGATAGACCTTTCGAGGTTGGCGTTTACGAAGTGGGCGGCGTTGGTCAAGGAAAAGCGTTTGCCGTCGCTTGAAAGCGTAGGACGTGCGAGGCGCAAGGTACAAGAGTTATACCCAGATTTGCGCGGGGAAGCGTACAGAGGGCGCATTGACAAGGAAGAGGAGTACATAGACTTTGCGAGGGACAAGAGAATATGAGCAAGAAAAAATTTGAATGTGATAGATGTCATAGCAATGTAGATTGGTTGTACGAAGTGGATACGCAATACAATGATAACGTTTATTGCTTGTGCGAACAATGCTACAAAGAGTATAAGTCATTGATGTATGATGTGGGGAGCAAGTTTTTTAACGGCGACGGCAAAGATGTATTGCTCATAAACGCGCCAGATTTGTTGCTCGAAGATAAAATCAAATTCTATCAAGCGCGAACAGGCGCAACGATTGACAGCATAGCGCGAGGAGCAGGGTTGAGCCGTTGGACGGTTATGGACGCGAAAAGTGGAAAGGAAGTAAAGCAATCTACGGGGAAATTGATATTGGTTGACGGAATGCACTATCAAGATTATATGGCAAGGATAGCGGAAGAATTGTTTGCAAAGGCGGTAACGTCAACGCTTAATAAGAGTGGTGGATATTTTGATTGAGGCGCGATATGGGGAAGCGTGAATGTGAGTTTTGCAAATGCTATGAGCGACAAGTTGAATATGCTAAACAGCACGACGACGCATTTTCTAAAACGCGATTTTATGCGGCGTTTGTGACAAAAACGTATATGAAGAAATTACAGTGCGAAATGGGGACTATCAACTACGGCGAGGTGCGATTGCATTATTGCCCGTATTGCGGCAAAAAGTTGAGGTGAAAGATGAGCAACGAAGTGGCAATGACGACAGCAAATGCCGTAGAACGTTTGAAACAGCAGATATGCGCAAGGTGTTCGGAGCTTGTAGTAACGGCGGGAGCGCAAGAATTGCAGGTGTTGGCGAACATAGTGCGGACGTTGGATATGCCCGATTTTGCAAGGGCTATGGGAGCCGCGCTTTACGGAGCGCGTTCAGATTGAGGTGTGAAAATGGACAGAGAGAAAGAAATTGAAGCGTTGGCGCATTTGATTTTCGAGTGCGTGGACAGAGAGTTTATCGACAAGTTTATAGAAGATGAAAACGGCGATTTGGCGAGCATACAAACTGTATCTATTTATAGCATAGCGGAATATTTGCTTGATAACGGATATAGCAAAAATGCAGATGTTTGGCAGGGCGAGAACGAAGTACGCAGGGAAGCATTTAGTAGAGCGATTGACGATATAAAGGCGGCGGTGGCAAGGCTTGAAAGACTTAAAGGGATAGGTTATGCGGACGGTATTGTTATAGGCTTGAAAAGGGCGATTGAAATAATCATAGATTTGGCGAAATCATTAAATATAGAGGTGTGAAATGGACAAGGAAAGAGAGATTGAGGAAATGGCGAGTGCAATAAGTGAATGTTGCGAAGAACAAATCGAAAAGAATAGGTGCGCTTCATTGCGCTGTGAAATGTGTATGGCAGAATTTATGAATAACGCAGGCTATCGCAAAGCCGATGAGGTGCGCAAGGAAACGGCGAGGGAGATTTTATTCGCGTTGCTCGATAAAAAATTCGAAATGGACGACAAAGGTAGAGTTTGTATAGTTGATATTTATGACGAGTTAAACCGTCTTTTCGAAAAATACGGCGTAGAGGTGGACGAATGAAAGATTACAGGTTGAGCGAGATAAAAAATGGCTATTGGGGCGACAGTGATATTACAAAGAGCCGTGGCGAATATGAATTGCTTTGTGAATTACAATACGATTTAGAAGATGAGAATATCGAGCCGCGCGATATGCTTGAGTTGCCGTGCAAGATACCACTAACGGCTATCAATGGACAAGTGTTGTCGTGGCAAGTTGTGTATAGGAGCGTATTGGGAACAGGCGATATTAGAACAAGACTTTTTGGAAGCGAAGCCGAAGCAGACGCATTTTTGGCGGAATTAAAGGGGGATAAGGAATGAGTAACATATTATGCGAATATGCAAAACGGCTCGGCGAGGTGCTGAAAACAAAAGACGTTGAAAAGCTGACCGAGTTTATAAAGGAAGAAATGCCAATAAGTATGTTCCCTTCGGCAACGTATCAAGTGCGTGAAATCACGATGTGGAAAATGATAGCGAATAGGACGGATATGCCGCAGGAGTTGCACAAAGAGGCTTGCGATTGGCTCTTGTCACACGGGTATAGTACGAGTTTATAGTAGAATTCGTCCGTTAAACGGCGAATTTGCAGATTTTACGCAAAAATAGGAGTTAAGAGAATGAGCGACAAAAAAATTGATTTGATAGAATTCTACAAAGACGACGGAAAGTGGTACAGGAAAGTATTTTACTTCAATGTATTAAAGCCCGATGTCGAGAAAGTGAAAACGCCGTTCACAGTTTACGACAATAACGGCGAAGTGATGATTGTATTAGAAGATGATGAAAAATCTATTGACAATTGAGGCGAGCGGTGCTACAATAGGCTTGACTGAAAGGTCGCTCTCCGTTTTCGTTGGTAGACCGCAAGCGGGGTGAGAATGAATACGGAGAGAACGCTCCCGCACGTTGATAGTCTACCAAAAGTCAATGTCGGGAGTTTTGTTTTATGAGCGAAAAGGCGAAGTTCGGCAAAGAAAAGATTATTTACAAAAAAATCGCGGAATTACACCTCAACGAGCGCAACCCACGCAAGAATGATGAGGCAGTGGCAACGGTTGCAAAGTCGATTGAAAAATATGGCTTTCGCAATCCGTTGATTATCGACAGCAACGGCAAGATTTATTGCGGAAATACCCGATACAAAGCGGCTTTGCAGTTGGGGCTGGAAGAATGTCCGTGTATTGTCGCGGACGACCTCACGGAACAGCAGATACGAGAATATGCGCTTATCGACAATAAGAGTGCTGAACAGAGCGATTGGGATTTTGACCTACTTTCCGAAGAATTGGCAGACCTCGACCTCGACGATTTTGGGCTGGATTGGGGACTCCCCGAAGATGAGGAAGAAAAAGAGATTATCGAGGACACCCCTCCCGAAGTTGACGAACAGGCAGAGCCGATTTGCAAAACAGGCGATATTTGGCAGCTCGGGAAATGGGTGTATTGCAAAAAATGCGGTAAAAGACATTTTATCACTTGACAAAATTGATGTGTGGTGATATAATATATATAGGTGAAAACTATGATATGTATTATATGCCACAATGAATTTGAGCAAAAACACTTCAATCAAAGGTATTGCAGTGAAGAATGCAGTAAAGAAGCAAAGCGAATTTCAAAAAAGAAGTATAAAAACAGCGAAAAGGGAAAACTTTCTAATGAGCGGTGGGTAAAAAGCGAAAGAAGAAAAGAAAATGAAAAGAAATATCGGTCAACAGACGAGGCAAGAAAACGCGCTGTTATAAATCAAAAACGATATCTTGAAAATCACCCAGAGGCAAGAGAAAAGAAAAGAGAACGAGCTATAAAATATGGGCATACCGAAAAGTGCAGAGAAATAAATAGACTTGCAACAAAAAAATATAGGAAGTCAGAAAAGGGAAAAATTCAGTCACGGAAAAATAAATATCTTCGCCGTTCTGGTGAACAAGTGGATAAAACCGTTATAGAAAATTTGTTAAATTGTAATGTATGCTATTATTGTGGAAAAGTTATAACTGACGTAAAGCAAAAGACAATAGACCACAAAATCCCCATTACAAGAGGTGGGAATAATTGTTCTGATAATATCGTTTTGGCTTGCCGTCATTGTAATTGCCAAAAGAATAATAAAACAGAAAAAGAATATATGGAGTGGCTAAATGAAAATAAAGATAACGTGTGAATGTGGACATACAGCAGAATATGACGAAAGCGAAATTCATTCCCACCGCCTTATTTGCGGCGATAGCACGGACAGAGCGACGATTGAGCGGCTTATGAACGGCGCAAAAGCGGATATGGTATTTACTGACCCGCCGTATGGTTGCGGATTTGAGAGCAAAGGCGTAAACAACGATAATCAAAATCAAAATGATTTGCTTGAATTTAATAAAAAATGGATACCGCTTTCGTTTGAGTTTACAAAAGAAAACGGTTCTTGGTATTGTTGGGGAATAGATGAAAGCCTTATGCGCATATATGCTTTTATATTATTGCCTTATATAGAGAAAAAAGAGATAACTTTTAGAAATCTTTTGACTTGGGACAAAGGGCTTGGGCAAAATCAAAATGATGAAAATATGCGTTCTTATGCGGCGGCTGATGAAAAATGTCTTTTTGTAATGTGTGGAGTTCAAGGCTTTAATAATAATGCGGATAACTATTTTGAGGGATACGAGCCTGTTCGTTCTTGGCTTGAAGAACAAGCAAAGAAAGCAAATATTGATGCTAAAAAAGTAAAAGAGATTTGCGGCGTTGGTATGTTTTCTCATTGGTTTACAAAAAGCCAATGGGATTTGATGACGAAAGAAAATTATAAAAAATTACAAGCGTATTGCGTAAAAAACAATATAAATGCTTTTGGAGTTGAATATGGCACGATAAAAGAAGAATACGAAAAGATAAAAGAAGAATGGTATTCTACTCGTGCTTATTTTGACAATACGCACGATAATATGAATAATGTGTGGCATTTTTCAAGGACAAGCGCAGAGGAGAGAAAACAAACAGGTGGACACGCAACGCCTAAACCGATTGCTTTGTGTTGCAGAGCAATAAAAACAAGTAGCAGAGAGCGAGAAACAGTCCTTGACCTATTCGGCGGTAGTGGCTCTACAATGATTGCTTGTGAACAGTTAGAGCGAAAGTGCTATATGTGCGAGATTGATAATAAATATTGTGATGTGATTATTAAACGTTGGGAACAATTTACAGGGAGAAAGGCGGTAAAAATAGCCTAAAATGGCGAGAAAAGGACAGGACAATTTAAGAGTGCCAACCTCGGAAGAAGCTCGGGAATACGGCGCAAAGGGCGGCAAGGCAAGCGGTGAGGCAAGAGCGAAGAAAAAGACCATTGGCAATATCCTCAAACAATGGTCGTCTTTTGCTGTTTCGGACAAGCAAGCGGAGCAACTCAAAAAAATGGGATTTTCGGACGATGACCTTGTAAACAGTACGTTGGTAGCGGTGAAGTTGATTGAGCAGATGACGAAAGGCGACTTAAAAGCAATGGAAATGTATGTCAAGTTGACAGGGCAAGACCCCGAAACGGAAGCAAAGATTGCAAAGACGAAGCAAGAAACACGGCTTGTTAAGGCAGAGGAGCAGAAAATCAAGAATGCGTTTGGCGAAGATAGGGAAGTCGAGGACTTGACAGGGCTTGCCGATATGTTGAAAGACGATGAGAGCGGTTCAGACGATTGAATGGTCACCGTTTAGCGCAAAGCATAAGCGGTATATACACAATGCCTTGCAATGCAAGATGAGCGTGGCAGAGGGGAGTATTAGAAGCGGAAAGACGATTGATAATTGTATCATAGCCGCCGCCATACTTGAAGATACGCCCGATAAGATACACCTTGCAAGCGGTAGCACGATAGGCAATGCGAAGTTGAATATAGGAGCTTGCAACGGCTTTGGTTTGGAAAATCTATTCCGTGGGCGGTGCAAGTGGGGCAAGTACAAGGGCAATGAGTGTTTGTATATTTACACAAAGACAGGCGAAAAGGTTGTCATATTTGCAGGCGGAGGGAAAGCGGACAGTTACAAGAAAATCCTCGGTAACAGCTACGGTATTTGGATAGCGACGGAAATAAACGAACATTATGACAGCGATGATAGCAGGGAGAGCTTTATCAAGGTAGCAATGGGCAGACAGCTTGCAAGTCAAAACCCACGCATATTGTGGGACTTAAACCCGTGCAATCCTCGACACCCGATTTACGCAGACTATATCGACGCATACAAAAACAGCGATGTGTTTACAAGCGGGTACAACTATGAGCATTTTACTTTGAGGGATAACCTTTCAATAAGCGAGGAAAGGCTTGCGGAGATTGAGGCGCAGTATGATAGAAACAGCATATGGTACAAGCGTGATATTCTCGGCGAAAGGTGTGTGGCAGAGGGCTTGATTTACAGGCAGTTTGCAGATACGCCCGAAAAGTATTTGATGAGCGAGGCAGAAGCAAAGCGTGATTTGATTATATGCAACATAGGCGTGGACTTTGGTGGCAATGGCTCGGCAACGGCGTTTGTGTGTACAGGCTTTACGAGAGGTTTTCAAAAAGTGGTAGTTTTACGCAGTCAAAGAATAGCGCAGGAAATAAACCCCGAAGAATTAAACAATTTGTTTGCATTATTCGTAAAAGAGTGTTACAATGCGTATGGAAAGGCTTTTGAGGTGCGAGCAGACAGCGCAGAGCAGATATTGATACGAGGCTTGAAGAATACGGCTTTGCGGCAGGGCTTGCGTGTGACGGTGCTAAACGCTATGAAACGCCCGATAAATGACCGCATAAAACTTGTCAACAAGTTGATAGCACAAGAGCGGTTCGCGTGGTGTAAAGGGGCGCAGACAGTTGCAGACGCGCTTTGTGAGGCTACTTGGGACGTGCGACACCCTGATGAACGGTTAGATGACGGCAGTCATGACCAAGACAGTATAGACGCGCTCGAATACAGCATAGAGCCGTATATGAATGAGTTAAGCAGGTTTTAAACGCGGAGGGATAGATGAAGTTAGCAGAAGTTATTGAGCTCACAACAGGCAGGGACAACGTAGAGCTTTACGACAATTCGAGCTACATATCAATGTGGAATGATTGGTATCAAGGCAAGAGTGCGGCATTCCATAATTACAGGATATGGAACGGCAAGAAATACGTGCCGCAGACGCGCTATTCGCTTGGCATGGCGAAAAAGGTGTGTGAAGATTGGGCGAATTTGCTTATCAATGAAAAGACGGACATAACGCTCGGCGATGAAGCCTCGCAGGAAGTGTTGAATAACATATTGCGTGAGTGTTCATTTTGGCGCAGGGCGAACGAGGGTATAGAAAAGACGTTTGCGCTTGGAATGGGTGCGTTTGTGATAAACGTAACGGGCATGATTAGGGATAGCGAGGGGCGCGTGTTGCCGTCTTACTTGCCGAAGATAGATATACAATTCATAAACGCGACAAAAATCAAGCCGTTGACTTTTGAAGATGACAAAGTGACGGAATGCGCGTTCGTATCAATAGACAGCAAACATACTTATATCGCGGCGCACATAAAAAATGAACAAGGCTTTTATGAGATACACAATTTTGTATGCGACGGCATAACCGAAGATAACTTAACGGTCGACACGGATAAGTCATATGTGTTTTACACGAACAATACTTTGCCGTGGTTCTATATTTTGAAGCCGAACGTTGCGAACAACATTGACATTGACAATCCGTTGGGGATATCGGTATTCGCGAATTCTATTGATGTTTTGAAATCAATCGACTTGATATTTGACAGCTATCAAAATGAGTTCGCGCTCGGCAAAAAGCGTATATTCATCAGCACAAAAACAAGGTCGTATAATGAAGAGACAGGCGATGTTGAAAAGACGTTCGACAGCAACGACGTAGCATTCTACATGTTGCCCGAAGATGATGACGGGAAGTCATATATCAATGACAGCACGCAGGCTTTGAGGATAAACGAACATCAGCTTGCTTTGCAAAATCAGCTCAATCTATTATCTTATAATTGCGGATTTGGTACTCAGCATTACAGATATGACACGGGCGGTATTGCGACAGCGACACAGGTCGTGAGTGAAAATAGCGAAATGTTCCGCAATAAGAAAAAACATGAGATATTGATAGAGGACGCGCTTGTAACGCTTGTAAAGGCTATCATTTACGCGGCGAACACTTTTACGACAATGCGAATGGACGAAACGACGAATATTGAAATCAAGTTTGATGACAGCATTATAGAGGATAAGGGCGCAGAAAAAGAGAGCGACAGGCTTGACGTGGCGATGAACGTGATGAGCAAGGCAGAGTTCCGTGCGAAGTGGTACAATGAGGACTTGGAAACGGCACAGCGCAAGATTGATGAGATAGACAGCGTTACAATTGATGACGCGGAAACGTATATGCAAGCCGAAAATGCCGATGAGGGCGCGCAGAATGGCACAGGAAGCGCGGAAGAGGGCGAGGCTAGATGAATACTCACGCTTGGACTGAAAAGGAGCTGAAAGCCTTAGAGAAGCGCATAAAGGCAGAGTACACAAAAGCGTACAACGAAATGCGCGGGCAAATGGCTAAAATCGCAGAGAAGCTGGCACTCAATCCAAACCTATCCCCACAGCAAAAGTTGGCTTTGTTGGCAGAGAATGAGCGGTTGACGAATTTGTGTTTGCAGATGTCAGACGTTTTGAAAGACACAAACAAGGTTGCGACAGGCTTTGTGACGAAGTCGGCGGCGAACATTTTCAAGGTCAACTACAATGCGGACGCAGAGAGGCTCGGCTTTTCGCTTTTGGACAATACGGCGGTCAAAAACATACTCACAGGCGAGGTCAATCCGTTTACGAAGTTATCAATAGCGGGGGACTTGGACAAGGCGGCATTGACGCGCAGGCTTGAAAGCGAGATGATAACGTCGATTTTGAAAGGCGAGAGCATTCCGAATATGGCGAAGCGTATCAAAAGTGTTGCGGAGGGGTATCTCAAAAACACGATACGTATTGCGAGGACGGAAACGACGCGCGTTGAGAACAGCGCACATCAAGCGGTAGGAGAACGCGGCAAAGAGCTTGGATTTAATATGTGGAAACGGTGGGTAGCGACAGAGGACGGCAGGACGAGAGATGAACACGCGGAAGCAGACGGGCAAGAAGTTCCTATTGATGAGCCGTTTGTTGTCGGCGGCGAAGAAATGATGTATCCAGGGGATATAAGCCTTGGAGCGAGTGCGGAAAACACAATCAATTGTCGGTGTGTAATGGT
This sequence comes from uncultured Clostridia bacterium, assembly GCA_947630725.1. Classification (GTDB taxonomy): domain Bacteria; phylum Bacillota; class Clostridia; order Lachnospirales; family CAG-274; genus JAJQCI01. Next base: position 10,821 of record CANRIS010000023.1, on the reverse strand, counting down.
GACATTTAGCAAGAGGAAAGACGAAAAATGATAAGTATAAATCAGCGAATAGAAGACCCTGAAAAGGTGCGGTATATTAAGGAAGAGAGTGGCAAGGTGCGCAAGATGTACGTGCGCAAGATAGAAATGACAGACGGGACAATCGTTTTACAGAAAACGGCAGAGCCTCGTCCGTCTGCGCCGATATACATTTATCAAGAACACACAACGTATTTTAGCGAGGCAGAAGCTGAAACGGGAAAAGTGTCGCGATTGGTAAAGAAATTGTAAAAAAGGCGTTGACAAGATAGCTGTTTATCGGCTATACTGTAAGTATAGGAATTTCACCGAGCGTGCAGGTGTTAAAATGTACGCAATTCATCTAACGTGCTGATGTTAAAATGCACGTCCTGAAATTCATCTTGCGCGCTGATGTTAAAATGCGTGTCCCACAGTTGACGGAGTGAACCGTCGTTTAATAAAATCAGTGGTTTGGAGCAAATTTATGGACGAATTGAAAGCGATTTTTGGAGATGAAAGCATTGACTATGCAACATTCGAGGCGAGGCTTGCGGAAAACAAAGACGTAAAACTTGTTGATTTGAAGCAGGGCGGGTTTGTTGAAAAGTATAAATTTGACAAATTGTCGGGTGAGTACAATAAATGCAAAGACGAATTTGAAAAATGGAAAGTCGATAATGACGTCAGCAAGTATGCGGATTATGACAGTTTGAAAGCGGAAGTCGAACAGCTTAGAGCTGAAAAGATAGAAGCGGGATATATGTCAGAAGCGGCGGCGCAAGGCGTTGATGAGAAGTTCAGAGAATTTGTCGTATCGAAATGCAAAGGCGGTGTGACAAAGGAAAAGGACTTTAAATCATGTCTATCGGAGTATCTTAAAGAAAATCAGCAGTTCATAGCACAACCGCAACAGCCTACGTATTTTAGAGGGGCGGCGGCGATTGACGTTAGTAAAGGCGGGGCAAGTGCGCCCTCAATAGCACAAAAACTTAACAAAAAATTTAGAGGAGAGTAAAGCATGATAACAAGAAACGATTTGCGCGGCGTGTTTACGCACGAAGAAGTCGAAGAAATCATGGAGGGTGCTGTTAAATCTTCCGTGGCAATGCAGTTGTTTACGAGACTTCCAAATATGTCGAGTAACGAACTGAAATTGAAAGTGGTTGACACACTTCCCGAGGTGTTTTGGGTAGGAAAGTCAAACGGTTTCAAGAAGATGACAAAGCAAGCATGGGACGACGTGTATATTGTCCCCGAAGAGCTTGCGGCGATTATCCCTGTCAAAGAACGCGATTATAATGACGCGAGCTTTGATTTGTGGGGCGCGATTAAACCTCGTTTGCAAGAGGCTATCGGCAAAAAGTTTGACGCGGCTGTCTTTATTGGCGATGATAAGCCCGAAAGTTACAGAGCTGACATTTTGACGTCTATCCTGTCTATGGGCAACATAGTCGAAGCGACAGACAATCTGTATACTGACATAAGTGACGCCATGGGACTTGTCGAAGAGAGCGATTATATTCCCAATCATCTTATCAGCGGCGTTAGCATGAAAAAGGCATTCCGTAATATGCTTGATAAGAACGGTAGACCTATCACTGGTACGGAAGTTGATAGCTTGCCTCGTACTTATGTGACGAATGGCGCATGGGATAAGAGCAAGGCACAACTCATCGTAGGTGACTTCTCGCAAGCGGTGTATTCCATTCGTGAGGACGTGACGTGGAAGGTCTTGACCGAGGCAACGATTATAGACCCGTTGACCAAGGAAGTTGTCCACGCTTTGGCGCAAGAGGACATGATAGCGCTCCGTGTTGTGTGGAGTGGCGGTTGGGCTATACCTAACCCTGTTAATGCGCTTCAACCCGACGCGAGCAAGAGGTTCCCGTTCGCGGCTGTTAAAGGTTCGGGTGAAGTTACCACTGGCAAGGTTACGTTTACGGTTCAAGATACCGAAGCAAGCGGTATCGACGCAAAGGTTCGTCTCGGAGACCTTGAAAAGTCGGGTAATGAAACAATCGAGTTCGACAAGCTCCAATACGGCGAGTATCTTTACAGAGTGACCGCAGATGACGCTCCCGCAGTGTTTGGCACGGTCAAACTTGACGGTCCGACTGCGACTGAAACAGTTACGGTTAATGTGCCAAAAAAAGCGTAAGTCCGTCACCGTCAAAGCCTGCTGAGACAAAGACTAAAATCGAGAAAGCGACAGGTGAAATCAGCGGGCAGACGATTGCCAATCCCGATATGATTGTATCGGGTACAGGCACAAAAATAGCTGTATCAGGTCGGTTGCAATATTGCGATGATTTAGTCGGCTTTGTGTTCGGATTTACAGGCGTGAATAACTTTATCGCTTTGAAATTGACGGTCACAGGCGCGGACGACACGGCGACGGTCACATTGCAGAAAGACAGCGGCAAGGTAAACAGTTATACAAAGGCAAATTTTGACGGAGCAGATTATATCTATCTTGTGCTTGACGGCAACGGTAAAAAGTTCACGGTCAAGGTCAAGGCGACGGACGAGCACGCGGAAAAGGTTATCACAATAACAAACAGCGCAAGGCTTGACCCGAAGCCCGACGACAGCGCGGACATACCTTTCGGGACTGAAATCAAGTTCAACGAAGATGTGACGGTCAATCCCGACATTATGGCGATTGACATTGAAGCGACGACGGACGCGGCTGTCTCATACATCAAGCAAATTGTGATGATTGGCGACAATATGATGTATAAGAACAACGGCAATCCCGTACAAGTGTATAATACCGAAACGAAGTGGGCGAACGAACAGTACAAGAAAATAGTATGCGTTGAAAATCATACGTTCAAAGACGACACGGAAAAGACGTGGTGGACAGAGAACAGCGATGTCAAGGCAAAGGTGTAAACGATGACGGCAGATTTTGAGTTTTACAGGGACACTTTCAAGGGCATAACGATTGCCTCGGAAGAAGAATATGGGTACGCGGCAGAAAGGGCGAGTGATGAGCTTGCCCCGTATGTCGCGTTTATTCCGAACACGGCAGAGGCACAGCTTGCCTTGAAGAAGTGCGCTTGTAAAATCGCGGACATTGTTTACGGCAATTATAAGACGTCCAAATTTGGCGAGGCTGGCGGCAAGATAGCGAGCGAGAGCGTGAGCGGGTATTACAGCGTGAGTTATGGCGTAGCGACGGGCGCAGAGGCTTTGAGAGCCTATCAAGCGCAAATCAACGCGGCATTGTCACTGTATTTGGGGAGATACCTCAACAGACCCGCAAGGGTGGCATACTAATGGCAGGCGGCGGTTTTGACATCGACATAAAGTTCGAGGATAATTCGCCCGAATTCCGCAAGGCTTTGGAGCAAGCGTCAGAGCGTATATTGTTTGAGTGGGGACAGCTTGGAGTTGAGGGCGCGGTTGATGAAATAACGCACGGAAGCAATCAAGCGGTGGACACAGGGCGTTTGCGCGCGAGCATATCTTTTGTGACGGCAGAGGGCGACAAAGGCACAGGCGCGTCGCCCGTAGCAAACAGCAAGGGCAGTGATACGTTGGACGGCAAAGCGGAAAAGAATTCCGTTTATATCGGTAGCAACGTTGAATATGCGGAGTATGTTCACGACGGGACGCACAAAATGAACGCAAGACCGTTTTTGCGAGCGGGTATTGATGACAAGCGCGATGATATGAAAGTCCACACGCAAGAGATTTTGGAGGGTAAGCGATAATGGCAATGCAAGATTATTTTATACCGTGCTATAAGCTCGAAACAAAGACTGTCAGCGACGGTTTGGGCGGTTATGAAACGGTGGAATATATCGGCATAGCATTTAAGGGCTTGCCTGTAAAAAAGGGCGACGCGGAACAATTGGTAGGTGCTTTGAGAGGGAGCGCGTTCACGCAGTTCAATTTTCATTGTCCGTCTGAAATACCACTCAAAAAAGATGACAAAGTGATGTATGAAGAGGACGGCGAAAAGCAATATATCCGTTTGTCGAGCGAGCCGCATATCAATACGGAATTGAGTACGCAGACCGATTGGAAAACGTTCGACGCGGAAACGTACAATCCCACGTCGATTGTGAGGGAGTGAAATGGCGAGAATGTTGAGCAAAGCAATGGCTTTTAGCAAAGCTATATACGAGTGGTTGAGCGGGTTTGCAGAGGCGTACAACGGCGTATTGCCGAGCGGGCTCAATCCCGAAAATCCGTATATACGCTTTGACAATTACTATGATAGTTTTGCTGAACAGTTCATTTTCCCGATAAGCATTTACGCGCTAAATACGACAAGTTATGCAACGCCTATCCGTATTGCAGATGAGATAGGGGACGCCATAGGCGAGGGCGGTTTACTTATCCATAATGACGATATAACGTTTGTTATATATAAAGGCTCGCCTTTCTACCAAAACAAGGGCGAGGAAGATGAAACAGTTAGAGCGGGTTATGTAAACTTGCTCATATCAATTTATTAAGAGGAGCGAAAAATGAAAGAATTGATGTTGACAGGCGTAACAGCCGACACCCCGAAGAATTTACAGCTCAATGCGGGTGTGCTTTTGAAGAATTTTGACATTGAAACGAACACAATATCAGATAGCGATATTATCGGTGCGACGCGCGGCGGCGGCACTTTGTCTTTTACGCCGACAATAAGGCAGGTTGAGGCGGACGGAATACCGACAAATTTCAAGTCAATGCAACGTATTGATGAATGGACGGCGCAATTGCAAGCGACGTTGATTGAGTTCAGGAAAGACACGTTGAAGCTTGCTTTGGGTGCGGGCGTAAAGGAAGTAGACAAAACGAATTACACAGAGCTGTCAGTCGGTCACGAGGTTGGCGACACCGATTACAGTGATATGTGGTGGGTTGGACAAACAGGCGACGGCAGTTATCTTGCGGTGAAGCTCGAAAACAGCCTCAATTTGGCGGGGTTGTCTGTAACGCTCACAAACAAGGGCGAAGGCACATATGGCATAACTTTGACGGCGCATTATCAGCTGTCCGATTTGAAAGACAAACACGTACCTTTCAAGATTTACGTACCGAAAGAGGGGGAATAAGCGATGAGAACAGATGTAGCGTGCGACAAATTGTGTGATATAGCTCCGTTGATAAGCGAGCTTGCGTTGAAGTCGAGGAAAGACCTCGAATTGCATAAAATGCTTGTGGCCAGCGTTCAATCGCAGGACAATTTACAGCAAATAAAATTCTTTGCACAGCTTATCAAGCAGTCGAAGTACGAGATTTTGAGCATACTCGGCATATGGTTTGACAAAACCTATGAAGAGATAGCGGCGCAAGACTTTATGAGAGAAACATTGCCTATGCTCAAAGAGCTTTGGAAAGACGCGGACATAAAGAGTTTTTTTACATCGTTTATTCCGACGGAGCAGGCGGTGCAGACGGAAGAGGTAGAGGCGGCGGAAGAATTATCGCCCACATCAGAGCCTATTGCGGTGGCGACGGAAGCCGAAAATGTAACGTCAAATCAATATGCCGATATTTGATGTATCAGCTGAAACGAGATGAAGAGGCGACGCTTTACGAGATAACACAGAGCCGACACGCATTGCAGGTTGCAATGCAATATGTGAAAGACGAATGTCGCGAAGAATACGTCGATACAGTTAATTTTGCAAAGTATTATATAGAGATGTACAAAATTGACGCGGCAAAAGAGGCGCAAGCAAGCGACAAGCGGACGGCTCAACAGATAATCGACGACACTTTCAGCGCAATGGGCATTAAAGTAACTGGAGAGGGCGATGTATAAATATGCACAAAATGTATAAATATACGCGCCCTTTGTATATATGCAGGTAAAGTGATGAATTTATTTAATTTATATGCCAAACTTTCGCTGGACAACAGCGATTATGAAAAAGGGCTAGACCAATCTAAAAAAAGCGCGTCATCATTTTCGTCAAAGGCGGGCGTAGCGTTTAAGGCAGTCGGACGTGCGGTTACGGCTGTTATAGGCGCGGTCACAGCGGCGACAAGCGCGATTGCGGCGTTGGCGGTAAAATCTATCAATTACGGCGATGACATAGACAAGATGTCGCAGAAGCTCGGTTTGAGCGCGGAAGCGTATCAGAATTGGACGATTGCGGCTGAAATGGCAGGAAGTGACGCCGCGACGTTGCAAACGGGCATACGTCAATTGACGAAGTTCATACAAGATTTGTCGGACGGTACAGGCGAAAGTTTGTTGACTTTGCAAGAGCTTGGTATAGGTTATGAAGATTTTATGAATATGAGCTTTGATGACCAGTTAAAGACGGTTGTCGAAGCAATGCAGGGGCTTGAAAGTCAGACGGATAGAACGAGAATTGCGCAAGAGCTGTTCGGGAGCAGGGCATATCAAGAGTTAATGCCTTTGCTTAATCAAGAGCAAGGGAGCATTGATGAGCTTTTTGCAAGCTATAAAGATTTGGGGCTTGTAATGAGTGATGATGTGGTTGAAGCGTCAGCGCGTCTGAACGATAAAATAACGCTTATGACAAAGAGTTGGCAGATGATGTTTACCAACTTGACGACGCAAGGTTTTCCTGCCTTTGAAGAAATAATAGACGCTTTGACGATGATAGCGCAGGGCGGTGAAAAAGCAGATGAGGGCATTATGCTTTTGGGGCAAGGAATAACGGATTTTGTCGCGAAAGTAGTTGAGATGTTGCCCGATTTATTGGACAAGGCAGTCGATATTTTGATGAATTTGATTGACGTTTTGCTCGACGTTATATCAAGTCAAGAGTTCATAGACGGGCTTGTATTGGTTATAAACAAGATAATCGACAAAGTGGTTGAGATATTGCCTAAACTATTATCAAGCGCAATCACATTAGTCACGGCGTTAATAAGCGGATTATTACAGATTGATTGGTTATCAATACTAGAACAGGTTTTTGTTGCGATACTTGACGCAATGCCCGATTTAGTCAATGGGCTAGTGAATTCTATCGGCGATTTGTTGAGTAAATTTTTCTCTGACCCGACAGCTTTCCTAAACAAAATTGTGTCAGTTGCAAAAAATATAGGGAAATCGTGGATAAACGCGTTTGCGTCGGTATTTACGAATTTAGACAGTAAGTTTGGTATTCTTGATTGGTTTAAAAATTTGGCAAATCAAGCAAAAACGTGGGGCACGACAATAGGAAAGAATTTGATAAACAATATAATATCGGGTATAGAAACAGGTCTGAATTGGATAATAGACAAGATTAACGCGGTTAGTAACGGTATATCAAAAATATGGACGTGGGCGGGCATACCTTCAATACCAAATATAGAACACGTATCAATCAAGCGTTTGGCGCAAGGCACGGACAGTATTGAAGATTTGTTGCAGGGCTCGAAAGGGACGGTGTACGCGCTTGCGGGTGAGGCGGGCGCAGAGGCTGTATATAGAAGCAGTCGGGGCACAGGCGTATTAAACGCGACGGAGTTCGGCGAAGAGATGTTACGCGCAATGCAAGATTATGGTTTTGATACGCTTGTCGGCAGAGCGGTTGAGGGCATTGTGAACGGTTTAGGCGCAAAAATTGCGATGTTGCCGCGAGAGAGCGGACAGACCGTTATATATGCAGATAATAGCGGCGTGAGTTCGCTTAATAGACAGCTCAATCGCAAGGGTAGGCAGACGATAAACACGGTTACGAGTTATTGAGAGGCGCGATATGTTGACGATAGAGGGAGTAGATTTTGAGTTGCCGCAAATGGGTAAAGAACCGAAAATGGGATATTCTGATGAGTACGTGGAAAAGACGGCAATAAGCGGCAGGATTATCCGTATTTATCGCGGTAAACGATATTATGCGACATTTTCATATGCGTTTTTGACGGAAGAAGAGCGCGCGCAATTGAATGATTTATTGAAGGCACAGCGCAAAAAGGGTTATCTAAACGTATCAATTTCACAGCCGTATGGGAAAGACGGCAAGTTTGAGGGCGGCGCGATATTGGAGTTGAACAATGACCAAACGCGGTTTAAGTGGGATAGCACAGCGAAAGATTTTGTGTGGACGAATTGGAGCATAACGCTCAAGGCGGTGGCGTATGATAATAGATGACGTCAAGATTGATTTCGGTATTATAGACCAAACGATATTAAAAGACAAAGTCACACCGTCAACATCGGACGACAGCAAGTATTCTGACATTAAAAACACATTACAGTCTTTTGCGACACGTGACAAAGTGGCATATTTGGAAAAGGAATATTTCTTGCTTGACGGCACTTTTATTCTCCCCGAAGCAGGCGTCAAATATAATGTGGGGTGGGAGAGCTCGCGTCCCGCAGATATGGACGGGAATATCGACAGTTATGTTGAATATCTGTTTGAGAAAGAACACGTGAGTTACGGTTTTCAAATTTACTTTGGCGAGTATACGGCGGCTAAGGATTTTGAAATATTGTTTTACAAAGATGACCAACTCATTGGACAGTCGATTGCACGGAATAATACATTATCGCGCTATTACAATTATGACAGTAATTTGGGTTGGAATAGAGTACGCATACACTTTACGCGCGTGAACGCGGGACAGCGCGCGAGGTTTTATGAGCTTACTTTCGGCGTGAATGATACATTTAATAGCGACGTGCTTTTAAGTGTATCGGCGACGCGCACAACGGATTTGACGGGCGATTATGACGATTGCGGCGATTTTACATTTACGTTTTTCAATGACCACTTGGAAATCACGGATATAAAAGGATTGTCGCAGGGGCTTATGGAGTGGTTGCGCGTGATAATTTGGATAAAGAAACGCGGCTATGATGATTTTATCAAGTTTGGCGAATATTACAGTGAGAGCACAGACGTACAGGAGCGCGGCAAAGTGATAACTATAAACGGTTTTGATGTGCTTTACAGGCTCGGTGAGAGCACGTATCGCAAGGGTGTAGTTTATCCAAACGGGCGGAGCTTAGGTGACTGGGCAGAAGAGATAGCAGACGACGCGGGAATTGAGCTTGCAATTGATGATGAGCTTTACAATGATATGACGACAGGCTATATAACGGAAGTCCCTCATAGAGAGGCATTGCGTTTGATAGCAGAGGCAGGGAATGCGATATTGCTTGTAGACCCTGACGGGACGCTTGCTTTAAGGAAGTTGAAGATTGCAGATAAGGGAGAGCTGACAGACGACGTTATAATGCGTGATACTTTGCAGATAACAAACCCCGAAAAGAATTTGGGCGTGAACGTATCGAAGTACTCATTTTTAGCGGCAAAAGATGATGTGGAGCTCGGACACATAGACGGCGTGGGATTGACAACGGAACATCAAGAGCTAGAAATCACGTATAGCGTTTATCCTGTTATCACGGATACGGTGCAAGTGTTTGTTGATACGGCAGAAACAAGCGCGAAAGTGGGGAATATCCGCGTTTACAGCGACAGGATTGTGTTTGATATTTGGAGCGATGTCGAGGGCGAAGAAACGTTTGTGACGATAACAGGCAAGCCGTACAATCAAGCGACGGCGCAGATAGTGCGAGGGAGCGATGTCAAAAACGTCAAAAAGATTGAGAATAATTTTTTGATAACGGACGATTTGGGCGAAAAGGTTGCAGATTGGCAATTTGAGCGCGCGGTAAGAAAATATGACTATGATATGGAAATTGCGACGGAAGATGAATACGAGCTTGAAGATAAAGTTCACGTACAAGAAAATAATATGATAATCACGCGCGTAGGTTTTAATTTGGCGTATGGAGAGCACACGACGACGATAGGGGGAGTGGACGAATAATGAATAGACCGCCTGTAAACAAGTTGATATATGACCGTGAGCTTGCAGACATTGAACAGCGCACAGAAAAAGGATTTTTTCAATTGCACGACGCACAGAGGCTCGCAGACTGGGAACAGTATTTAAGCGATGAATTGGGGCTGGGTTTGGATATTCCGCAATTTACTTTTGGCGAGGACTTGACGCGCGCGAAGTTTGAGATTATAATAAATAATGCGGAGGCAATAAAGGCGGCGAGCCCACAGGCAGATGATGAGCCCGCAAAACCGTTGGCGATTGCGTGGGATTACGTCAAGGAAAACATACTTGAAAAAATCCTTGCGATTGCGTGGCAGTTCTATTATAGCGAAAATATAGACAAGTTATACAGTGGGACTTTCCGAGCGGGAAATCACGTCAAGTTTAGAAGCGGATTGGGCTATTTTAGCTGAAAAAGGAGTTTATGATGAAAAAACTGAACGTTAAAGATAGACTTGTGCAATTTGCAAACAGATATAGACTAAGCAAAGCTGAAAATGGGGAAGATTTTGGCACTTTTGATTTTAATGACGCGACAGGGACGGTTACAGAAGAGGGGACGGAAATAAACAAGGCTTTATTCGACGTTATTGATGAGAATTTTGACGAGCTTGACAAAGGGCTAAAAGCGGAGACGTCCCGCGCGACGGCAGAAGAAAACACGTTGACAAATAGAATTGCGGCAGAGGAAACGGCGCGTGAACAAGCGGTGACAGCAGAAAAAGACAGAGCGCAAGCCGAAGAGCAAAGATTGTCGGCGGCGATAAGCAAGGAAACGGCAGACAGAGAAGCGGCAGTCAGTAATGCGCAATCGACATTAGAAGCGGCGATTGAGGCAGAGGAAACAAGAGCGACAACAAAAGAGGGTGCGCTTGACAAAAAGATAGCGGCAGAAACAATAAGGGCAACGGGCGTTGAGAATAGTTTAAGGACTGACTTGACGGCTGAGACAACGAGAGCAACGACGGCGGAAAAACAGCTTGAAAATAAAAAGGTCAATTTGAGTGGTGGCGAGCTTAAAGATACGGTCGTCACTTTTGCAGATTA
>CANRIS010000022.1 GCA_947630725.1 uncultured Clostridia bacterium | reverse complement strand
GTATTGAAGTGGGCGATGTCGTCCGTTGCGCCACGCGTCATCTTTATGGAGAACGTGTCCGAGATACAAACTTGGGGACCGCTCAAAGCAGACGGAAATGGCAATCTCCGTCCCGACCCCGATCATATGGGCGAGACATTCAACGGCTTTGTTGCAATGCTGACAACGGGCATATCGTCAGGACATCCCGCGCTCATCGAGGCTTGCGAGTTTTTGAAGATAGATCCCGCGAGCGCAGAGGCGGCAAGGCTTGTCAAAGGACTTGGCTATAAGGTCGAATACAGGGAACTCAAAGCCTGCGACTATGGTGCGCCGACTATTCGCAAACGCTTTTATCTCGTCGCGAGGAACGATGGCAAACCGATAGTGTTTCCGCAACCGACGCACGGCGAGTGCAAAGGCTTGTTGCCATACCACACGGCGGCGGAGTGTATAGATTGGAGTATTCCTTGCCCGTCTATATTTGAGCGCAAGAAGCCTCTCGTGGACAACACGCTGCGCCGCATAGCGCGCGGGCTTGATAAGTTCACTATCCGCAACCCGCAGCCGTTTATTGTGCCAATCGGCTATGGCGAGCATGCAGGGCAGAAGCCGAGAGTCAACAGTATAGACAACCCTGTAAGTACGGTCGTGTCAATGTGCAAGCAAAATCTTGTTATGCCACACCTCACAAAGTATTTCAGTGGGAAACAGCAGAGCGGAGCGGCGGCGGATAGTCCAACGCCCACAGTTACGGCGATAGATCACAACGGGCTTGTCGCGGCATCGCTTGTGCAATATCACTCCGAGCAGAGCGAAAAGGAAGTACGCGGGCAACAGCTTGACGACCCGATAATGACGGTGGACGGCTCGCCGCGTTATGGACTGTCAACGGCTCATCTTGTGCAATACTACGGCGGGAGTGAACACTACGCGCAAGCTGAAAAGCCGTTGCAGACCGTTGTTACAAAGCCGAGGCACTTCCTTGTCGAAAACCATCTGTGCGTCTTGCGCAAGAATATGGACTGCAAGCCTGCCACAGAGCCTGTGCCGACGATAACAGCGGGAGCAGGGCATTTGTGTCAGATAAGCACTTATCTTATGAAAGCAGACGACGCGCAAGATTTGGGGCATTGGGCGGAAGTACGCGAACTACTGAACAAGTACGCGGGGTATGACATCAAGGACGACGAGGTACTCATTATCGAGATAGACGGCGTGGCGTATTTTATAGCCGACATTGGGATGCGCATGCTGAAAGCGGAAGAGTTGAAACTCGCGCAAGGTTTTCCGAAAGACTATGTGATTGACATTGAGGGCGCAATCGGCAAGCCATACAGCGAGGCAAAGCAGATTGCAAGGCTCGGCAATGCTGTATGCCCGCCCGTCGCAAAAGCACTTATCTTGGCAAATTGCGCAGATATGGCACTCACAGAGCCGATAGACACAATGGCGGAAGTTGAAGCGGCGTGCACTCGCGGCTCAATGCCGAAAAAGCGCGTAGCATAGAGGAGCAAATTATGATGGATGTCAACGCTATAAAAACAGAACTCAACAATTTATGCCGCGTAAAGGATCACATCCGCTGTTTGAGGCAAACGCTCGCCGGGCATAAAGATGTCCTACACCGTGAAAATGACGAGGCGACAAGACTATTGGACGAAAAGCTGAACGCCGAGATCGAGGAAGCATCTCGGAGCGAAAACATATGGATTGAACGCATACTCAAATTGCACGACCGCACACATCAAACCGTACTCATCGAACACTACATAAACGGACGGACATTCCTGCAAGTGAGCCTCATCATGCATTACAGCGAGTCGCAAATTATGAGGATAAACAAATCCGCGCTCGAATTGCTTGCAATTATAATAAACAAAGAGGGCTGAACGCCCTCTTTTTGCTTGTAAAAAATCTTATGATGCTATGAAATGCTATAAAATGCAACCCTAAAATAATAATCAAGAAGCGGTTGGTGATGTTCCAATCGTGTAATCCCCAACAGTTGGAGACGCGCCCTGCCTGTGTGTAGAAGCGGACAGGGCAAACGCTCCAATATTAAGGAGTTAAGCGTGGGCGCGCCGAGAAAAAAGTATGAAAAATATACAATAAAGCAACGAGAGGAAGCTCTCGTTTTGTTGGCTGACCCGCGCAATACCATTCCCTCAGTATCAAAGCAACTTGGCATCCCCAAATCTACCCTTGCGACGTGGAAAACGCAGGCGGGAATATTCGACAATTCGGACACTATTCGAAATAAAAAAACGCACATAAGCGATGTGTGCGCGGACGAGCGCGAAAAACAGGCGCGCGCAGTCGTGGATGAGTGTTGGAACGTCGTCCTCGTTTCCGTCAAACAGCTAAACGAACGAATTAAACGTCTTGCCGACGACACGGACGAAATTCACAAGGTCATACGGCTCATTATCGAGCATCAATCTGATTTAGGGCTGACAATGGAACATCTCAAAGCGTTGATTGCGAAGCTGGACGGACTCGAAACCATCAAGACGACCGAGCTTGCGAGCATCATGGGCATAGCACTCGATAAATTCCGCTTGCTCAACGGAGAGGCAACATCGCGTGTTGCGCTGTCATTTGAGGAGATGCCGGAATGATGTCGATTGACGAGATGATTGCCAAGCGTCGCCGCTCGTGGGAGAAGCGACAAGACATCAACTACGACGGCGAAATGGTTATGGCTGCCGTCCAAGCCCTGCACGCCTCGCCGGAGCTGTCCCAACAAATCAAAAACAAACCGTATCTACTCATTGAGCTGTGCATGACGATTGTTGATAAAAAGAAAAGGACAGTTCCGTTTTTCCTCAACGAGGTGCAGAGGGACTTTGTGAAACGTCTTGAAGCGCGGACGGATAACAGACCGCTGTATGTCCTCAAAGGACGACAGCAAGGCTTTACGAGTCTTATCACGGCGATACAGCTCTGTTTTTCGATTGTGAGGCACAATTTCAGCGGCTTCACTATCGCGAACAGCAACGACAACACATTGTCGATATTCAACGATAAAGCGCGTGTTCCGTTCCGCCGCCTGCCCAAGACACTGCAACCGCACGAGCAATTCAACAACCGCACGGAAATGTTCTTTGACAAGCTCAATTCCTCGTGGCGCATCGCGACGGCGACAAAGGATGTCGGGCGTTCCAAAACGATAAACTTCTGCCATTTCTCCGAGGTCGCGTTCTACGAGTGCCCGCTGTCCGATTTGCAAAAATCAATAGGCGAGGCATTTGTTGAGGACGCGATAGTTGTCTATGAAACCACGGCAAACGGCTACAATGAGGCGCAAACGCTTTGGGAAAGCGGGACGTGCATCAACTTGTTTTACGAGTGGTGGCGCACGCCCGAATACGCAAGCAACGATCTGTCTGTGTTGTCGGATCTCAAAGGCGATTGGATAAGGGAGCGTGTGGGCTGGCTGCGCGACCGCGGACTGACGGACGAGCAAATAGCTTGGTACGTCAAGAAATACAACTCATACATCGACAAGCGCGCCATACAGCAAGAATATCCCTGCACGCCCGACGAGGCGTTTATTGCATCGGGAGATTGCGAATTTGGCAATGAGGACGTTGTTCGGCAGCTCGCCGCCGTCACCAACAGGATAGACAGCCGGCGCGGCTACTTTATCTATGACAAACGCCGCTCGGACGATCCCGAAGACACAGAAAGCCTCATAATTGACAACATTCGGTGGATTGACGACGCGAACGGGGAGATCGCCATACATACAGAGCCGGAGACAGACGACGAGCGCGGCGAGAAGCCCTATTCGATAGGCGGAGACACGGCGGGAGAGGGGAGTGACTACTTTGCCGCAAAGGTCATAGACAACATCACGGGAAAGACTGTCGCAACATATCACCGCAGCAACGTCAGCGACGACGCATATGCCGAGCAAATCTATTGCCTCGGTCTATTGTATAACAAGGCGATTATTGGTATAGAGGTCAACTACTCGTATGCACCCACACAACACTTGTTTTATTGCGGCTACCCCAACCTATACATGCGGGAGCGGATAGACAGCTTGACGGACAGAATGACAAAGAGGTACGGCTTTCAGACCAATTCCTTGACGCGCCCTGTCATAATCGCCGAACTCAAACAAAAATGGCACGACAGCGAGGGAACAATAGAGGTTGACAAGGACACATTGCGCGAGATGTTGACGTTTGTACGCAACGACAAGGGAAAGCCCGAAGCATTGAGCGGTAAACACGACGATCTTGTTATGGCGTTGGCAATTGCACATCACGTCTCAAAACAAGGCAAGCACACTTACACCGCGCCCGAGGCAGAGGTTGACATCCTCGAAAAGATGTTTCCCAGCTTGTATGCACCGAGCGACTCCACGGCGCACGAATATATCTCATGGGAGTAATCAAATGTATAGGACAAAACGCAAACAAGCCGAAATGGAGCTTAAAATCGAGGAACTGTCGCGCCGTATAAACAGACAAGAAAAAACGATTGAGGCGCAGGACAAGAAAATCGAGACGCAAGGCAAAACCATCGAGGAGTTGAAAACGTATATGAAATCATTGTCCACAAGGACAAAAGCGGTTGGCGACGACGCATCAAGCATTGTTCGCGAATGGCTATTTGGCGAGGATAAAAAGAAATGATGGACGCAGACGAGAGAATAAACGAAATATGGCGTCAGTATGAGCGCGGTATGGAATACCAAGAGAAAATCGGTCTTCCGCACACCATCAAAACTAATGTCGCGTTTTTTGAGGGCGATCAATGGGCGAAACCCACGGAGCGCACCAAGAGTTTGCCGCGCCCCGTCGTGAACATCGTCAAGATGATTGTCCGCGCCAAGGTCAGCGCGATGAACAACACGCCCGTGCGCATCGTTTACGAAGCCGACAGCGCGGAGAAAGACACGCTCGATTTTACTAACTTTGCCGAGTATATCTGCAAGGAAATGAAAATGGACGAGCTTGACGCGCTTGCGCTGCTTGACGGCGCAATCAAAGGCTCATATACCTATCACTTCTATTGGGACGTGAACGCCAAAGGCAAGAAAGGCAACGAGGACGGCGCGTTGCGTTGCGACATCATAGACCCGCGGCACATTATATTCAGCAATCCGACACAGACCGACGAGCAAAAGCAAAAGTGGATAATTATCATCACCCGCGAAGAGGTGGCGTCTGTCAAGGAGCAATGCGAAAAAGAGGAATATCGCGAGTTGATTTGCGCCGACGACCGCACACCCGACGACCCCGAAGAGCAGGACGGCACGGAGATGTGTACGGTGTTGACAAGGTATTCGAGAGTCAATGGCAATGTTGTGTGTGAAAAGGCGACTAAGTTCTGCATATTCAAGCCGCAATTCTCCATAAGCCCCGACTATGCCGCCGCCGCAAAGAAACTTGGATATGACGACTATGACGAAGAGGAAGACGGCGAGGACGCGGCAGACACCGACACGCCTGACAATCCGCGCAAGGACAAGCCGAAGACCGCGCACCACATAACAGATTTTCCCGTCGTCGTGGGGCAATACGAGCGCAAAGAGGGCTGCATTTATGGGTTGTCCGAAGTGTCCGGACTTATTGCTAATCAACGCAGCATAAACTTCAATCTTGCGATGTTGCTACTGTCCGTGCAACAGACCGCATGGGGCAAGTACGTCGTGCTGCCAAACGCGCTTAACGGGCAAGAGATAAGCAACGACCCCGGACAAGTGCTTGTTGACTATACCAAGACAGGACAAGGCATCAAGACATTGCCCGCCGAGCAAATCAACACATTGCCAATGACGATAATCGACAATATGTTGTCATATACCCGCACCGTCGCAGGATCTACTGAGGTTATGACGGGCGAGACGACAGGCGCGAATATGTCAGGCGCGGCAATCGCCCAGCTTCAAGCGCAAGCGCAACAGCCTATTGAGGATTTAAGGGATAGATTTTGGCGAGCCAAGGAGAAACAGGGGCGTATCATCGAGCAGTTTTTTAGATGCTTTTACAGAGAGGACACTCACTACTCATACAAACGCCCCGCAGACACCACGCCGACGGGCGAAACGATTGACAGCACCGCCCAGCAGCAGGCATATACGCAAGCAACGTTCAACGCAAGCAAATATGACAACGTGGATTTTTCCATTGTCGCAAAAGCATGTACGGGGACGAGATCGAGCGCGGCAGGGGACATAGCTTTCCTCGATAATCTGTTGTCGCTCAAAGCAATAACCGTCAAGCAATATGCCGAGGCATACCCCGAAGAGGCATTGTCAGACAAAGGCAGGTTTATCAAGCTGATAGATCAAGGGGAACAGTCACAACTTATGCAGGCGCAAGCGATGTTGCAAGAGACGCAATTGCAAATGCAACAGATGAGCGCGTATATCGAGCAGTTCAAGAAAGCCGTTGCATCCGCACAAGCGACCGCAAATGAGAACGAGAAGCTCAAAGCAGATTTAGCTGTCCTCTATAAGAAATATACCGATCTTGAAGCTGATAATCAAAAGCTCGTGGAAGCGGGCAATCAAGTTTATGACGACGCCTCGCTATTCGCACAAGAGCTTTATGACTCAAAATATAAAGGTTCTCCCACGGAGACCGATATATAAAACATCTCGCATCTCGATAGCGCAAAAATGAGGAAGGAGCCAATTTATGGAATACACAGCGCAAACAAATTTTGATGAAGACGATCTCGATATGTCCTTTTACGGCGAGAACGAGGTGGACGATGAAGCCACCCAACAAGCCGACGATGAAGACAATCAAGACGATGAGTCAAGCGTCGCCGCCGCTGTGGACGACGTGGAACAAACAAACGACGAGCAGCAGGCAGACGACCAAGAGGACAACAGCCCCGCGAAGCAGGACGCTACCCCGACCGAGGAGCAGCCCGCAAAAGCCCCGCAGGACGAAGCGACCAACAGGGAGTATGCCCGCAAAAGGCGAGAGGCAGAGGAGCAGGCAAGGATAGCCCAAGCAAAAGATCAAGCAAGAATTGATGCCGTGATTGAAGCGACGGGCGGAGAAAATCCCTACACCCACAAGCCAATCGCAAGCGCGTCAGACGTAGACCAATTCCTGTTGATGAAAAAGATTGAGAAAGAGGGCGGAGACCCCATTGTGGACTTCCCCGAATACTCAAAGAAGCAGGACGAAGCAAAACAAGCAGCGGCACAAGCCGAGGCAAAAAGGGATGAAGAGAGGCAGAGCGACATTGCCGAATTCCAAAAGAAATATCCC
Source organism: uncultured Clostridia bacterium (assembly GCA_947630725.1). Lineage (GTDB taxonomy): Bacteria > Bacillota > Clostridia > Lachnospirales > CAG-274 > JAJQCI01. Next base: position 32,382 of record CANRIS010000022.1, on the reverse strand, counting down.
GACGTCGATTTGAGTAAACTCGCAAACGACACCCAATTTGATTTGTTTTGCGGCGACAGGATAGGCAAAACACCACTTGCTCAATTGTACGACAGCTATATTGCATTTTGCGATGGCATTCTTGCAAGGGACAAGGCGGAAAAGAAAAAGGCTCAAATCACAACAGCAGCGAAAAAGGGTGCTGCGGTCGGAAGCCTACAAAATCCAGACGGCGCAAGCGACGAACTTTACACGCGAGAGCAACTCCAAAGCATGAGCGTGGAAGAGATCGAAAAAAACTATGAAAAGGTCGAAAAGTCAATGCGCGCCCTAAAATAATTTCAAGGAGTACACCATTTTATGGCATACGCAAACTTTATCCCGAATGTATTTTCGGCTGAAATCAACAGAGAGTTGCCCAAAAAATATGTATTTGCGGACAACACATATCAAAAGATTGCGGGAAAGATAAGCCGCAGAGGCGAAACAGTAACGTTTGTCGGCATTGGCAAGCCCACAATTCACCACATCGGCAAAGAAAACCGCAACAACAAGATCCCCGAAGCAGAGACGATTGAAGACACCTCTGTCATTATGCCGATAAATCAGCTTGACGTGTTCAATTACGGCGTCGGCGATATTGACAGAGCGCAGGCGACTGGCGGTCTGATGGAAGTTCTCAGAGAAGAGACGGCGGAAGCATTGGCAGATAGCGTTGACAAGTATGTTGCGAAACTCGCCGTAAGCGATGATGCAAGATTGCTTGACAAAACAAGCAGGGAGATTGCCAATGAAGCAGATGCAAGACACGTCATCGACGACGCATGCGTTGATTTGTGGTCTCGCAACATTCCCAAATCCGCATACATCGAGATAATTGTCCCGCCTTGGGTCTATATGGCTCTCAAAGAAGATCTCATCAGGATCGACACAAACAACAGCGGGCTGTTGCGCAACGGCGTTGTTGGCTTCTACAACAAGGTTGCAATCAAGATGTCCAACAACTGCTACAACGACGGCACTGACGATTATCTGCAAATCCGTACAAAGAGAGCAATCGGCTACGCAAAGCCCATCACCAAGACAGAAGCATATCGTCCCGAAAGCAAATTTGAGGACGCTATCAAAGGCTTCATCCTTTACGATGCGAAAATCATTCGCCCGCAAGAGCTGGTCGTCGCAAAGGTACACAAAAAGGCGTAATACCAACGCAAATTCGGAGGTAAAACATTATGGCAAACTTCGCAAAAATAACACCGCTTAATATGGGCGGTTACAGGAACAAAGCGTCCGCAGAATTTGTACTGACGGCTTGCGCCGCAGGCGGCACAGGCAACGGCGTGTATTTTCCCATGACCGAAAGAGACGACAAATATGTGTTGCTCTGCGAAAACGGCGAGGCGGAAGACACAAAAGACGTTGTGATTAAAGCGGGCAACAGCAAAGTATTCGGCAGCGGTAACGACTTGAAAATCAATGTTGCCGCGGGTAAAACCGTCTGCGTCAAGTTGGACAGCGGACGTTTCAAAAACGTGACCGCAAACGAGGAACTTGCAAAAATCGCGGGAGTCGATGCAAGCGAACTCAAAGGTTGCGTTGTCATCACGGGCGGCTCGACAAACGTCAAAATCGGCGTAATTCAGATGCCGGCTTAAAAACACATAGGCGGGCGGCAATCCGCCCGTCTTATGGTTGGTTTAGTGTAACGGAAACACGCCGATGCTGCCCTCTCGAAATAGACGTTCGACTCGTCAACCTACCGCAATAAGGAGCTATATATGACCGTAAATGAAATCAAAATTGCCGCGTTGCAAATAATGTTCACCAACTATGCGCACGACATAAGAGATGAAAACGTCGACGAAATTGTGGACGAGGAATACACACAATACATTGTCAATATGGACGCTTGCATCAATCGCGCGCTTGGACGTTTTGAAAGCGCAAATGTGCTGCCGTTGTGTTGCAAAGAATATACGCACTATGACGGTGACGTAGGCGACTACAACACGCGGTATGATTTATCCGTAATTTCGGACTTCCGCGCAATATGCCGCGTTATATACGAAAGAGGGCGTACTTATGTGCCAAGTTGCGAATACGCACTTGAAGGTGACGTGCTTGTTTTGCCGACGCTCCCGCGAGACGGAAAATATAGACTCCTATATCATAAGAGACTCAAAAGAATAGCAATCGCTTGTCCGTCAAGTACCGTATTGGACGTGTCGGACGATCTCGCCGAGCTTATCCCGTACTATATCAAGGCAGAACTCCTCGAAGAGGACGAGCCATCACTTGCGACCCAAGCAAGGAATATTTTTGAAGCTATGCTCGCCGAACGCGAAAAACCATATGCGAGCGGACAAAACAGCGTCAAAAACATATTCGGAGATGCGCAATGAAAATGTCATTTGAAACAGCCGATGTCAAAAATAGGGAGCGCATAACGTTTAAGGATTTCAGAGGTGTTGACACCGCAAATCCCGTGTATAGCGTTGACCGCACGAGAGCAACTGCTATGCGCAATTTTATCAATATCAACGGCTGCAATCACAAACGTCCCGGGTGGAAGCAAATAGCGCGGTTTAAGGACAGCGTAGGGCGGAGCTTGCGCATAAACGGCGTATTTGATTTTGTCATGAACAAACAAAGCCATAGGCTTGTATATGCCGGGACACACTTCTTTATATACGACGCGGAGAGCGACACATACAGAGATTTTTTGCAATTGCTCAAAGAGAACGGGCAGAACTGCCCCAATCCCGTTGATGAAAGCCTATTGATAGACGCGCCGTGCCAATTGTTTATTTACGACGACAAGGCATACATCATCGGCTGTGGAGATTATTTGATACTCGCATACTATGACGGCGAGCTGGAAATGCGCCGCGTTTGCGGGGACGAAAACACATATATTCCGCGCACGACAACCAACATCGCGCCGAACGAGATCGACAAGGACGAAAACGGCATTGTGATAGAGTATGCGAGCCGCAAAACAGACCGAGATGTCAATATCTTGTCTAAATACCGCAAAAATGAACTGATAGGCAGCGATTATGCGTCCGAGGAAAGCCCGCGCACCTATTTTCTCGACGCAACAGAGATTGACAGCATAGGTTTCTCAATGACTATCGCCGACTACAACGACGAGACAGGCGAGGTTGAGGAACATATCATCAATGTCGGCGGCGTGGACGAGAGCCACACAGGAGAGAGCGAGACGCGGCGAAATATTGTTGCGGGAGACAATCTCGCTGGCAAAACGCTTTACTTTGACAACAGCCCGACGAGCATCGGCACATTGACAGCAGAGTTTTCGGACACCGTGTTGTTACAGACGGACGACGTTTTGATATTTGCAAGACCGCAAGACGAGACGCTCAATGCCGTTGATATTTATGCGTCATACAATGAGACAGAAACGCTTCTTGCGAAAGCAACCCGCAAATCGTCTATATTCAGATACACGCTAAATTGGGAGCAAACGTCATATGAAATCCCCGCAGAGGCGACGGCAACTGTGCGACAAATATTCAAGATGGGCGCGGGCTGGTTGAACGTCACGGCGGATCTCCCCGTGTTGGAGAGAATATTGTATGAAGAGATAAAGACAACGCAATCGACCGAGGACGAAGACGAGATTGTTGTAACGACGCAAGAGCTTTGGGGCTATATAGATTTTTCAGCGGGCAAAATAACGTTTATAAAGCCCGCCCATTCCATAGCGGGCGAGCCAAATATTTTTGTGCAATTTGCAAAGACGGTGAGCGATGCGCTTGATACTGTCCCGCATTGCGGATTTGGCGCGCTTTTTGGTGTTCACGGCAACGCAAACACGCTGTTTTTGTCCGGAAACGAGGACTATCCAAATTGCGATTTTTGGAGTTCGCCCGAAGACTTCACATATTTTCCGAGCGGGAATAAGTGTATATGCGGCACGGCGAACACCGCGATTGTGGGCTATCAAAGGCTCGGCGACGACTCGCTTGCCATATTCAAAGGCGAGAGCCGATACGAGCCTACATTGTATATAAGGACAGGCACTCCGTCATCTGTAAACGACGACAGCAGCATAACCGAGGGCTATTATGTCACGAGCGGCAAGTATATCACGCAAGGAGCGATTGCGCGGCAGGCGATAGCTATGCTCAACGGTGATGCGCTGTTTTTGTCTCGTCTCGGCGTATATGGCGTATCTATCAATAGCGACTCCATAGCCGTTGAACAAAGAGTGGCAAAAGAGAGAAGCCGCTACATAAACGAGGTCATCCGCAAACACGCAAATCTCCAACTTGCAACCGCGATTGTGTTTGACAACCGTTATTATCTTGCCATAGACGACGCTGTTTATATCGCGGACGCGAGATATACGTTTACAGAGGCGGGCGATATGGCGGACACGTTCAATTATGAGTGGTGGGTGTGGAGCGATTGCCCCGTGAGACAATTCTACCAGCTCAACAACGAGCTTTACTTTGGCACGGACGACGGCAGGCTGTGTGTGTTTGACGGCGTATATTCAGACCGTCAATACGAGAAGTTGGAAACCGTCTCATATGACGTGCAAAACAACAGGATATACACGGACAAAAAAGTGTCGTTGGAGACGGGCGATCTTGCGTATTTTAAGGGCGAGATATACCGCACATTGTTCAAGCCTGCCGATATGACAATATCCTCGCTTGGCATAGTCGTGTCCGAAGCCAACCTAAACCACATTTTGGTGGGGAATGTCGTGTATGCCGACAATACAGACGGCACAGGGCTTGAAACAGGCGTTGGCTATGTTGTAAACGACATTGACTATGCAAGTTGCTCGTTCACACTTACAGATATTGACGGCAACCCGGTTACACCGACAAAAAGCACGTTCACGCTTTTGCTCTCATTCGAAGATGAGATTGTACGAATAGAGGTTGACGAGGATGCAGATCACGTCGAATATTTTTCCGTATTCAATCTATATACAGACGAAAAATATTTGCTTGCTTCATACGCGCGGCAATCCATATCCGCCGCCGCCTATAAATACATAAAACGCAATGTTGTGTCCGAGTGGTTTACTCCCGTAATGGACATGGGAGCAAACGATTATGTAAAAAAACTGCTCGGCATAACGATTGCGACAGAGCAAATCACCAACGGCAACATCTCATTTGGATGGGAGACAAAGAGCATAAACGGGCTTGTGAATATCGACGCAAAGGGGCTTGACGTATTTGATTTCAGCAATTTGAACTTTGACAGATTTGCTTTTGATACGGGTTTCAGCACGAGCTATTCAAAGAGAGTCAAAGCCGATTTCAACTTCATAATATTCCGCTTTGTGTCCGACAACGAATACGACAGCTGCATTTACAGCTTTACCGTGGAATACAAGCTAAATCGCAAAAATAAAGGAGTTTGGTGATATGAGCGTAAACAAGATAGACGATGCCGCCGTAAACAGAATAAGGCGCAAGAGCGCAACCGCGCTACCCGACCGCCCGTCAGAAAGAGGCATAAAAGCCCCCGAAGTGAAAAAGGCGTTTTTCGGCTTTGTAACGGACGAGGAAAATTCTGTCGTATCCGAAATCAACCGCATTGTTGAAGAGATCAACTCCGAGATGACCGAAACAAATGGAAAAGTTGACGCTGTTTCCGCTACCAAATTTTATGAAAACTCCGCATTGACCGCAATAGAACACAAGATTGTGGACAACGAATATGCCTGCTACACGGCTGACGGCATAACCAATGTTAAGGTGATTATCCCGGAAGACATCGCGCCCGGTTTTTCGTCGGGTATGTTCATCAAGCACGGAGAGACAGCCCCCGCATATGAGTTTGTCAATCAATCAAACAAGAAATTGCGCCTAATCCAATATTGCGCAAGTATTACAACCTATTTCCCGCAACCGAATTGCGACGTGCGAATACTGTTTGACTGCGACGAGGGGACAACGGTGTGCGTGTGGATAGTTGAGGTCGTATGAACTTAAATTTTGTCGAGATGCGAAAGCGCATCATTCAATATATGTCCTTGCGATACGGCGTAATGCGCGTCGAAATGCTCATCACGTCCACATTGCAAGCGCGACTGAAAACCGCGTCTATATCCGCCATGAGGGCGCGGGGATTGTCCGCTCAATCCACAATCACAGGGAGAGCGGCGTATTATCCCGCAACACATATAAAGTTTACGCTTGCATTGCATTTTGCGGACAGCGCAAGCGCAAAGACAGCAGGAGTGACATTTTTAATACCGGGCGAAATCAAAGCGTTTGGACAAGCCACAGCAAAGGCGGCAAAAACACTGTTCACTACAAAGCTATTTGCCAATGACATAGAGATACAATTCGACGGCGCGGCATCACTTGTCACTACGAAAATCACGGAGTTTTGCAGCGTGGACGAGGTGCTGAACTCACAATTGAGTGCGATGTTGAAAGCCGCGGCGGCGGAAATTGTAGAAGCCGACATTAAGGTAGAGTTGACAGGGCAAATCAAATTGAGCGCGCTCAAAGCGTGGATTGTCAAAGCGACCGTTGGAACGTTGCTTGCCGTGATTATCAACGTACTGTCGCCCGACTGCAATTTTGTTGAGTCCGACGTTGTGATTGAAAGCGAGGCAAGCGTAAATATGTATGCCGTTAAGATAGCGCGCTTGTTCGACTACAACGAATATCCAATATCGAGCATGACAGACAAATTGTCTGAGCTGGAATACATCAAATTATAAGGAGTAAAACATTATGGCACTAACACACAATGCGGCAAACGCACTACTTGAAGTGCTTTGCGGAAAGCGCACCACAGCCCCGTATTCAAACACCTATATCGGGCTGTCCTCAACGCAGCCCAACGTGAACGGAACGGGCTACACAGAGCCAACTGTGTCCTCATACAAGAGACAGAGATTTGGGTCAACGTCCACACCGGCGTATTGCAAAATGGGAACTGCATCGGGCGGCGTAATCAAAAACGACAATGCGTCAAACGAGTACGGCGGCAAGATCTTTTGGGAAGAGTTACAGCCCGGCGAAGTATATCCCGAATGTAAGTACATACTCATTTTCGGGTCGCAATCCGGTAGCGATCTGCTTGCATACGCGGAACTCGAAACACCCGTCACACCGGCAGCAGGCTCAATCCCGCTTATCCCCGTTGGGTCAATAACCATAAGTTTGACGTAAGAGGTGAGTTATGTCCCCAAAATTCGAGCATCTGATACTCTCAAAAGAAAATGAAACTTTTGCGGAATTTTGGAAAAAGGTCAACGGCGAGGGCGCAGACGGCGAAAAATCCAATATGCAAAAAATTGAGGATTTTATGACAGCCGCCGCCCAAGCCTTTGAGGATTGCGGCAACACAACATACATCAAAGACGCAAAGCCGACATTCCAATCCAGCAAGCTATACGACGGCTATCTATACGTTGGCATCATATCATCGAACGAAATAACAGCGGATATGACGGCGGACGTGATTTTTTCGCACGACGACGCATTGTCGGGCGAATACAGCCCCGTATGCGACACGGCAGAGGGAGAGGTGCGCATTTACGCAAAGACCAACAAAAGCGTGACGATCCCGCTCATACGGCTTTTTAGAGGTAGTTTATGATAGGCAAAACGAACGCGCAATCTACAATCGGCGGCGGAATAAATCTCGACCCGCTCAAAAACCCCGCCGCGGAGACCGACGTACTTTCTGACAAGGAATACTACGACGACCAAGGAAAGAAGCACACAGGCAACGCCAAGTTCAGCGGGACGACATTGCCGCGCTTGAACGCGCCGTCTATATCGCACAGCGGCTCGTCGCTGTCCATTTCCAACCCGTCGTCAAACGGCAATTTCTGCAACGGTTATAAACTGTATAAGGACAATTCATTGCTTACAGAGCAGTCAAGCACAAGCTATACGCTCACGCAGCTTGACAACGGCAACTTTGATATGTTTGTCCGCTGCAAGGGCAACAACTTCCAAGACAGCCCCGACAGCAACAGTCTCAACATCGGCGTGTTTGGCGTTATGTATCGTCTCCGCAATTTGACGACCACAACAACGACCGCAAAGCTCACCAACGGACAATCCCTGTCTTTGACTATACAACCCAAAGAGGGATTTTATCTGCCCGAATTTATAAGCGTATCGTGCAACGGCGCAAAAGTGGACTTCACATACGACTCGTACACGGGTAACATCTCAATCAAGGCACTTGAAGTGGATTACAAGAAGCCCGCGCCCGATGGCTCGCAACTCGACCCGCCGTCCATCACAATGTTGTCGGAGAAAATCGAGGTATCCTTTGTTCCGCTTGCGGAGCAATATGTGTTATACAGCGACGACGCGGAGTTCCTCACAGAGGAAGTAGTCAACGAGGGCTATTTTGTGGTGATGATAGACGCGGCGGCATACGAGGAGCCGAAGTTGAGAACGCCGTCAATCTCGCTTTCGTATGACGAATTGACGATTGAGGACCTGAAATTCGCCGAGGAATTTGTCATCTACTCGGACGACGAGGAAATCAAAACAATAACCATAGGAGCATAAAATATGGCACAAATTATTGATTTATCAACGTTGGCGTTTTCATATGGAACGCACAACTTGAAAGTGCTTGCGAAAGCGCAAGGCTATCAAGACAGCAATTTTTCAAACATCGTCAAGTACGACTACCAGCCGCAAATAAGCGCGCAGGACGGCGTGTTGAAATGTCTGAAAATCAACGATGATGTTACAAGCATATCCGTCTACAAAGCGGGCGGGGAGTTTGTCAAAACCGTTGATTATGACCACTCAACAGCGGAAAAGCCGTTTTTGATTTCGCTTGTGGATGCGGAGATTGAACAGCAGGATATGGTCTACATTGTGTGCAATGGCGACGGCGTAAACGAGAACAAGAGTAATTCCGTCAATCCGTTTGCACCCGGCGTTGACTTTGCGACAGACTCTCCCGAAATCGTTGCGCAAGAGGCACAGCGCATTGCGGACTACTTCGAGGCGAACGGAACATTGCCCGATACCGCATACAAAGTGGGCGACTCTCGCGTTATCGAGCTGACGACGGGCGAGCAAGTGGAGTTTATCATCGGCGACTTCTGTCACGACGATTTAGTCACGCCGTATGATAGCGGCGCGAAAAAGGCTGGACTCTCGTTACTTCCGAAAGATTGCCTCAAAGCAAAGCAAAAATGGCACTCGTCCAACTCCAACTATCCTGCAACGAGCGATATGTATAAGAAAACGTTGCCGACGATTTTGTCACAGTTCCCCGAAGAGTGGCAAGCTGTCTTCCGCCCCGTGAAGAAAAAGGTCGCGGAATATGGCAATTCAAGCAAAATCATAGAGCTTGAGACGACGCTTTTCCTGCCTACCTACATCGAAATAATGGGTACGGTTTATTATAACGGGACAACGAGAAACTCAAAAGACGGCGAGGGTGAACAATATGCCTACTACAAGGAAGCGGAGATCCCGGAGGGATTTAGTCCCGCAACGCCCGACGCAAAGACAGGCACTTTCAAAGGCACAGGATCATCTTATCAATCGCGCTTTGGCAGCAAATCCACATCAAACGGGCTTTATTACAACACAAGGGCATTAAAGGGATTGGGCTACAACGCAGCAAGTAGCGATGTGCATTGGACAAGCTCGCCTTACGCCGGCAATAGCACCCACGTCTGCTATGTCGGCAGCAACGGCAGCGGCAATGGCAACAGTGCGAGCAATAGTTGTGGCGTCGCGCCCTGCTTTTGTATCTAATATCTTGACAATCCCGCCGCTTTATGTGGCGGGAGAGGAGCAAAGGGAATGTCAGTTCAATCAACAAAAAGAAATAAAAGCCGCGTTCAATATCTTGCAACGGCGCAAGAAATTGAGGTCGCCGTATTGCAAATATTTTTCCACCGAGTCAAAAAAACTTACAGGATGATAAGCGCGATACCCGCGTACACATACGCATACGAGGCACACGACTATGCTAAAAAGGCGAACTCGATTTTTCCCAAAGACGCGGAGACCGCCGCCATGAGGCGACGTTATCTGATAGAGGCGAGATGTTCATTGCAAGCCCTTATCTCAAGATTGGAGATCTCGAAACTTGCAAATCTCGCCGAGGGTATGGAGAGCAAACATTGGTTGACAATATTCACGCTGATAGATCAAGAACTTACGCTTTTGGACGGTGTTTTGAAATCCGACGCGAACAAAAAATATTGTTGACTTGGGTATGCGTTGTAGGTCGCCTAACTCCGGCAATAGCACCAACGTCTGCTATGTCAACAGCAACGGCAACGGCAATAACAACAATGCGAGCAATAGTTATGGCGTCGCGCCCTGATTTTACAGCAAGCAGTCAAAGTAGTTTAGTTACGAAATCAGTCTATTAGTAAAAGGAACGCATATCCATGTCTCTTTGAGATGAATATGTGTCCGCGGGTGGCAATTCGGACGCTCCTTGCATTGTGCGGCGTGATGAACTGCATTTAATGAACTTGTCACAACTGCCTATCATCAAACGCTGTTCTTCAAAATAATCGGCGCGGCAGACGCGGCACAGCTCTCCATATTAAGCCTATGAATAGTAAAGAAAGGCATCAAGCAAGATATGAACGCCGCAAGGCAAAAAGGGAAGCCAAGAAACAGGCATTGCTCGCATTATACACCGACAGCAAGCAAATTTTCACGCTGGACAATCTCTATGCTTCGGCAAAGAAGTGTTGCAAAGGCGTTGGATGGAAAGCGAGCATACAGACTTTCCGTGCAAATATGTTGTTCAACTGCGTGAAGCTATACAACCAAATACACAGCGGCACGTTCAAAAGCAGGGGATTTAACATATTTACGCGATGTGAGCGCGGCAAAGTGCGCCTCATAAAAAGCGTCCACATTACAGAGCGCGTGGTGCAACGGTGCTTATGTGACTATTCCTTGATGCCGCTTGTGTCCAACTCGTTGATATTCGACAACGGAGCTTGTCAAAAGGGCAAAGGCGTGGACTTTGCAAAGAATAGGTTTGTCGGGTATTTGCAACAACACTTTGAGCAATACGGAGTTGAGGGATATGCGCTGACGTTTGACTTCTCAAAATACTTTGACCGCATAGACCACGCAATCGCAAAGGAACTTGTCAAAAACATATATGCGGACAAAGATCCCGCAAGCCTCGTTTGCACATTTATTGACAATTTCGGAGACGCGGGCTTGGGGCTTGGCAGTCAAGTGTCGCAATGCGTGGCAATTGGCTATCCGAACAGGCTCGACCACTATCTCAAAGAAGTGTCGGGCATAAAAGCCTATATTCGATATATGGACGATGGCGTGCTTGTTCACCACAGCAAAGAGCATTTGCAGGAGTGCTTGACGGCAATACGGAGATTATGCGATGAACTGCACATCACCGTCAACGAGAAGAAAACACAAATAAGCAAATTGTCAAGCGGCGTGATTTTCCTCAAAACACGCTTTGCCTTGACCGACACAGGCAGCGTTCTGCGCCTGCCTGACCGCAAAAGAGCAATATCCATGCGCAGGAAGCTGAAGACCTTCCGAGCGTGGCTCGACAATGGCTATTTGACGTTTGACAGCGTCTTACAGTCGTACAACTCATGGCTTGGATATATGCGACGCATGAACGCACACCGCGTCACACAATCTATGACAGAACTGTTTGAAAATCTTTATAAGGAGTATATAACAATGGAATTTTTCGACCCAAAAACAAAGGGATTTTTCCCGCAGCAAGACAAGGCAAAATCGAGGATCTTCTTCGATAAAGACAAGATGGACGGGCTGTATGCCCGCGCCAAAAAAGGCGAGATCGTTGACGTGAGCGGCGAGGACTTCCCGGAGTTCATCGACAAGGAATACGTCCAAATCACGTTGCTCAACGCGGCGAGGGATGCGCTTATGTTGCAAGGCAAATTTGGTGATAAGCTGAACAAAATAGACCAAATGCTTGCCAAGTATGCCCCGGCAGATGAAGAGGAAGCGACAGAATGATTGTTGTGCAATATCCATACATAAACGAAGACGGGAAAGAAGATTATACGCGCGTGAAGTTTTACAGCGACGAGGGCAAGCACATCCGCAAGAAAGATGTTGACTTGCCGTTCGCAATTGAAAACTATCCGAGCCGCTTCGATTATGAGGAAGTGGACGACGTGCAAGAAAGCGACGATAAGATGCTATAAAATGCTACCTTGCAATAGTCTATACTTTATTTAGGGTGACATTATGGAATGGAAAGCATATTTGGACGAGATCATAGTGTGGGTTGGGACGACTATTGCAGCCCTCGGCGGCACTTCAATAAGTATAGCCGCGATTGCGGCGTGGATAAAGAAGCAAATCGTCAAAGCCGTGTCCACGCTGTTTGAGCAAAAAATCGACTATGCGGCGGGCGTTGAGGATCTAAAAGGCACAGCTGCGAATTTTGTTGATTCAACCGCAAAAATCAACGAGCTGATACAGATGTTTGAAAAACAGGCAGACGAGGTGAAAGCCTTTGTTCCGCTTATGGAACAAAACATGGAGCGCATAGCAAGGCTTGAACAGGCAATTGCTTTGATTGCGCAAAACACCCCGTATATGGTGGCAAACGGAACAGCAGGTGAGATTGTGAAATTGCTCGACATAGGCAAAGCTGAAATCGTAGGCGATGAGGCGGTGACGGAAAATGAAGTTGACGGTTAAAAAAATCCTTTTGCAGATATGCGGATATGCGCTGTCGATCGCCCCGCTTGCCGTCTATGTAGGGCTTAATTGGCAGAAATATACGGCAACAACAGCCTCGCGCGTGTCATTGGGCGTAGGCGGCGCAATGGTGCTTGTATTGGTGCTTTTGAAAGCTCTTGACAGGATGCCGAAGAATGTCAAGCCGATCATAAGATACAGCGTTGCGTTTGTGATTGTGCTTGCATTAGAGCCGTTGATACTCGATTTGAAATATTTGCTTGCAATGGCTCTTGCCGGTGAAGTTTTGGACTTGGCTTGCGTCCGTTGGGCTGTCACACGCACACAAAAACAAATCGACGCGCAAATCACCGTGGACGCGCAGAAACAACAGCAGCAAGAACTTTTGGACGCAATAAAGAATATCAATTCCGGCGACGAAGCCGAAGAAGGTAGGACATAATGGCAGAGGGACAACTTGTTACAACCGCAGAAAAAGTTAAGGACTTTTTCAGGCGCAATATCTATACGCTGCTTGTGGCGTGCGCGGCGGTCATATATGTATGCCGCGGACTCATACAGATAGCCCCCACGGGGAAGACTGTCGGTGAAATCGTCGCCGACTTCTTCCTCGCTCTCGTTTTCGGCGTTTCGCTGTCAAAACTGCTTGGGCTGCAAGGCATACGCTCCGGCGGCGCGCAGGAAAAGGTCGTCAAAACGCAAGCATTACATAGTAAGACTGTCAAATCAATATCCCCCAAAATCGAAGAGCTTGACGCTTGGTGTGAGGAAAAGACAGAGAAGACGCGCGAGAGTATGAAAGCCCGCATATTGCTTGGTGTGGGAATAAGTTATCAAGAATATACGGAAATATGGTTAAAGGGTGGCATCCCCGAACGCTATCCGTCGCGCCGCAAAGTGCCGTTCAACATCAAATCTGCCGTATGGAGAGCAAAACACTTGAAAATCACTCCGTTGACCGCGGCAACATTGACGGCAGAGGACTACTCGCCGCATGACCCGTTTGCGCTCGGAGACAGCAAGGAAAAGCACATCGCAAAATCCGATGTGAAACGTCTCGCGTCAAAGGTTTTCACCGCGCTTGGCTTTGGTTTATACGGAGTCAAGCTCGTGCAGGATCTTAATGTGTCAGATCTCATTTGGACGTGCATACAAATTGTGGTTTTCTTGATATTCGCGGCAATCACATTCACAACAAACTTTTTCTATATGACCGACACATACAGAATACGTCTCGTGCGGAAAATCGACTATTTGGAAGCGTTCAGAAACGAGAAAGGACTCTCGTCCGAAATTAAAGACGAGAGAGAAAGCGACAACATCACCCCGGAGGTACAAAATGGCTAACACACCGCAATCGTGGACAAGTTTACAGGCTTATCTAAACAGATATATGTCAAAAGGACAAGACGAGCAGGGCAACCCCTTGTCTTGGCAAGCCGAAGATATAAAGGACTACTCGCCATTGACGCAAGCATACGCAGAGGGGAAGCTGAACGGCGACCAGCTTGCAGAGGGGCAAACTCTCTTACAAAACTATCTGTCCGACGTGCAAGCGCAAAAAGACTATGCGCAGGCAGCGGCATCTGCCCGCAACGATGCAAGACGAGCCGCCGCCAACACCAACTATACGCTTACAAGATTGGCAGGTTATTTGCCCGAACTACAAGCGAACAGCGGCGCAAAAGGCTATGTGGGACTTGAACAGGGACAGCAAGTTGCTTTGGCAAACAGCCAGTTGAACGCGCAACAGGAGACAGAGCAAACCAAACAAACGGCTTTGGCAAGTGCTTTGCAATCGTATAACGAAGCCCTTGCAGCGAACTCAAAAGCCGCCATAGACAACCAAACATCACTTGCCGCCGCCCGCGACCAAAAGGAAGAGGACCGGAGAGCAGAGTATCAACAGCAGATAGACGTTTTTATTGAAAATCATCGTAAAACCGACGAAGCAACCCAACGACAATATCTTACTGCCGAGGACAGACAGAGCTTGAGCGACTACATCGCCGGGCTTGATGTCAGCGAGAACACACGGACTCTCTTGCAAAACTATCTTGACCTCAACTACGGAGAATATGTGAGCAACGGAGAAAATGACACAACCTCGACGGTGCAAATGTTCAATAGTTACACATCAAATCTTGAAAAGGCGACAACGACAGCGGATTTCCGCCAACGTAAGGACGAGATTGAAACAGCGTATAAAAACGGCGCGCTTACACAAGCACAGTACGACCAATTGAAAGCAACCGTAGACGAGAGAGAAAAGCAGATGTTTAGCACGTCGTTCAGAGCGGCGGACTTCGGCTCTGCGGGTGGCACGGCATCGCTCAATTTCTCGACCAAAGACGGAACGTTTACCGATAACAATACTACGGTTACATTCAGAGCTTCGTCCTATACAATTGGTAGAAAACATAAAATCAACAACAGTTTTATCAACAGTTGTTCAAAGGGACAAGCGTTTATCATCAATGACAAAGTGTATGTAAAAGGCGAATACGGCAGACTATTTGCCGTGCTTGATTATGCAGGTAACGGTGCATATGAAAAACTATACAACTATTTGAAAGGCACTTGCTACGACATCACCGACTCATCCCTCAAACGCAACAATCAATAATCGGAGCGAATTATGCCCTACTATTACACCCCAAGATATAACATTGAGGCGGCAAAAGCCCGCATATCAAGTGACAATGCAGTTGCTGAAACTGCATTGTCTTCCTATCTCAAAAAAGCCAGCTTTGGATCGCAAGCACAGCAAACGCCGCAAGCCGTTGAGATGCCGAAACCCGTTGAAGAAGAGCCGAAAGAAGAAGTAAGCACATGGCGGCGGATTGGTGAAACGCTCGGAGACTTTTTCAAAAACATACTTGTCGGCGCACAAAAGGCTATCGAGGGCATAATTGACTTTGGGTCAAGCACTATCGGCGTTATCGCAGGATGGGCGGGCAACGATGCCCTCAAACAGAAAATGACGGACTTTACGTCCCGCGATTTGACAAACGAGTGGTACGACCATCTCAAAAATGATTATGGAATTGACACATCGTTCAGTCATTCTTTTATAAACGATATGTCGGAGACGGGACAGCGCATAATTCGAGGCGTTTCACAGGGCATAGGACAAATGCTCCCCGCCGTACTCACCGCGGGCGTAGGTGGCGCAATCACGGGATCGTTGTCGGCGGCGGGCAAGATCGCTGCAACAACGGCAAATCTCATAACCAAGGGCATACGAGCCGCAAACTTAATCGGTTTAGGCTTAAGCGCAGCAGGAAACAGCACGCAAGAGGCGTTGAATACCGAGATAATAGACGAGAATGGGGAAGTGAAGCACCCCACGCTTGACAGAGCCTACCTATACGGACTTGCCAGCGGCGCGGTCGAAATCGCCACAGAAACGCTTGTCGGAGGCGGATATGAAAAGTTGTTCGGCGCAGGCGTAGCGGACAAGCTGATAAACAAACTCGCCAAGAGCGCAACGTTCAGCAGGGCGGCGCAATTTGCGTTTAATGCAATCGGCGAGGGCGTAGAGGAAGTTGCAAGCGAGGCAGTCAGCAACACGCTCAAAACGATTTACAACTCCAAGGATGGCAAGGTGCATTGGGAAAGCCCGGACGTGATGGAAATGTTCGAGTCGGGCGTTATCGGCACGCTCACGGCGGCGGCTATGGGCGGAGCGCAGGCAGTCACCCGTCGCGCGTCCAATGTTGCAACCGTTCAAGATACGATGGTTGAGATAGAAAACCAACAAAAGACGGTTGACGATCTCGCCGCAGAGGGCAAATACGAGGGCGACGTTGCACAAAATCTTGAAAACAGACTCAATGAAAATCTTGAAACTTTGTCCAAACGTTTCCAAAAGGCAAGCCCAAAGGCAAGAGAAAAGATGTTGCGCAACAATCCCAACATTCTTGACTATCTCAATGAGGACGGGACAATCAAGCGCGACAGCCCCAAAGATGGCGTAGAAGAGATCGCCCCCGAACAAGCGCGCGGTGTCATGTCGCCAAGTCTTATTACACGCCGTAACGAAATTGCAAACACGCTTGCAGAACACGGCACGCGCATTGCGACAGATCTTGACGATACGCAAAGGCAGAATTTGCAAAGACTTCAAACCGTCCTCAAAAACAGCGGAGTCAAAAAAGGCACATCGCTGAAAATCGTTGTGTCCGAGCAAATGTCTGACGCAAACGCTTTCGTCAATGGCGATTATATGGTTATAAGTAAGGAGCGACTGAACGACACGGCAAGCATAGCAAAGGATCTCGCGCACGAAGCCACGCACTTTGCAGAGGGGTCAAAAGAATATACAGATTATGTGGATTATATGCTTGACACGCTCTCCGCGCAAGAGGGCGACGTTGTGCTTGAAGACGAGAGCGGAAGCACAAAGCTCAACAAATACCAGCAATCAATATACGACATATATAAAAACTCCACGGCGGCGGGCGTTGAGGGCGGATATAAAATATCCCAAGAAACATTCGCAGAGCTGTCCAATGGCGCGTTGCGCGAAAAAATAAGCAAAGGGCAAGCACTCAATACGGAAGAGAGATTGCTGTTATCGGAAGTGATTGCAAAAGGGAGCGAGCATCTGCTTGGAAACGAGACTGTCATAAATGATTTAGTGGAACGTAACCGCGGGCTTGCAAAGAAAATGCTCAACAACATCAAGTATGCAATCAAGGTGATTGAGACAGCGTTTAAGGGCGACAAGGCTGCACTAAACGAGCTTACAACATATCGCAAAGCCGAAAAACTTTTTGAAAAAGCACTTGCCACCGCAGGCGAACGCTATTTGACAAAAAAGGCAGTTAAACGCGCAATAATGACCGATAAACAGTCAAATGCGCAAAATGGCGAAACAAGATATTCGCTCAAACCCGTAGAGCCGATAAAGCCGAAATCTAAATCTTGGCGTCCGACGATGGACACGGACGAGGCATTAAAACGCTTTCCCGGCTTGTGGAACGTGAAAGCCGAAGAGTCGGAAGTAAGAAACCCCACGCAAATTAAAGGCACGGTATCTACGTACAGAAAGATATACGACATACTCAAAAAAGAAAAATTCAACGGCACAATCCTTGATGCATCAAGCGGACTCGGCTATGGTACGCGCGCGGGCATTGACGAAATAAAGAGAGTTTTGCTTCCGTCTGGCACAAGCCAAAAACTTATTGATGCTCTCAATGAGAATGGAATTGAGTATCAAATGTATTCGGAAAACGAGAGCCGATCGTCAATCATTGAAGAAATGGATGATATTAAATTTTCCCGCAAAGGTGGCGACGGCAAACTGACGGCGCAGGCAAAAGAAATCATCAAAAAGGCGTTATACTCGTCTTGGACGCCGCTCGACTATCATACGATGGACAATGAGGATGCCGTGCTTGATGACGCGGATCTGACAGATTATGCAAAACGCATAGTTGATTTGTTCTATTCCGTAGATCCCGAAGACCCGTCCGGGACTCTGTATGACATGGTGGCGGACGAGATTGCGGAAGACATTCTCGACAGCGCATTTGTAGAATGGCATCATTCGTCGTCAGAAGTAGAACAAGCCGAAGCAGAACTCAAAGTGTTAAATGAATATAGACACAATATTAACTTGTCTCACATTATGGGCGATGTGCAATATGCATACGACAGACGAGGTATGCTTCCAATTTTAGGGCAATGGCACAATCCGAAAGCGAAAGATGGGATAGATACGATAGTTATGGAAATAAACGAAACTTTCCATTATGAGTATATCAAAGAAGACGCTGCGGAAATAGATCAATTTGAACAGCTTGTTGATAAAGTAAATCACGCCAATCAAATAATAAGAGAAACACGCCGTGAAAATTTGGTATCGCGAATAAGGAGAGACTATGGCGGAGATGAATTTGAAATCGACGAGGTGTTGTCAGATATAAAAGACACCGTGAGAACGGAACTTATCGAAAAGCTATTGCCCCAAATGGATTTGTCCAGCGAAAACCGCGAAGCGCGAGTCCGCCTCGAAAAGGAAACGCGCGAAGAGATTGAGGCTGAACAACGCGCTATTTTTGAAAAGAAAAGAGCAGAGGTCGAGCGCGAAGCAAAGCGGAGCATAAAACATATACGAGACGAAGTTATAGAGTGGAAAGCGCGCCTCAATGAGTTGGAGTCAATGATTGGCGATACCGTCCTTGATGGGCTTCCTATCAAACGCGGCATTCGCGGTAAACTTACGTCTGAAAATATAATAGATGCCGTGTATCAATTGATAAAAAAATCGACGGGAGATACACAAATAAAATACATAGACACGCTCGCCGAATATGTCATAGAGAGAGATTATATGCGCCCGCTTTACGCATCGCCAAAAGTGCAGCGCGCATATGATATAGCCAAACTCAAAAAGTATCTAAAAAATGTCGGCTTGCCGCCCGAAAGTTATTTTGGCGACAGTTATAAAGCAATAGCGGGACGATGGACAAAGAAATCACCCAATGTCAGAGCAGAAGACTTTATTAAAGCTGCGCGAAAGGCAGGGATTGAGATCGCAGAAATCCCGTCATATACAGACGGTGCGCAGGCTTATTATGAGGCGACGGCGGCGGCAATTATAAAAATCAACGAGGAATATACGGCGGCAACGCGCGAAATGTATAATGCTCGTCAAAGAGCTAATTATTCGCTGAATAAAATTTTCACAAAAGAGGAGCGCGCCGAAATCAAATCCCGTATTGTTGAGAAGATAAAGGGCGCGGTCAGCGAGGGCAAGGCAAATCTCGCAACATCACTCATAAGCACATATCAAGACACTATAAGCCAACAGCGCGCTTTGATTGAGGAAGGACTCG
This sequence comes from uncultured Clostridia bacterium, assembly GCA_947630725.1. Lineage (GTDB taxonomy): Bacteria > Bacillota > Clostridia > Lachnospirales > CAG-274 > JAJQCI01. Next base: position 12,872 of record CANRIS010000022.1, on the reverse strand, counting down.
AATACAACAAGGTAGTCAACTCTGTGCTTGACATAGCCGAAAGATTGAAACCCGCCTCGGCACGCCATTATGACGACAAAACAACGCTTATTGACAGTAATTTTGAGAAAATAATCGGCTCACTTGGGTCGCTCAAATTGCGCGGCGATATAAGAAAAGCATCGGCGCGCCGTATCATTGCGGAATTTGGCACATGGTACACGGCTGGGAATAAATTGCTCAACGGTGATTTGGAACTTTCCGAAGCCGAAAGTGCGCTTGCCTCGACCGGGCAAAGCGGCTATTTGTATGCGGACATCATAGAAGCAATAAACGGCTTTAAGGAGCGTGTCGATGAAAAAGCTCCGTTGACGCTTGATGAGCTGAAAGACGCAGAAATTATTTTGCGGGCGGCGGAACACATTTTGAGGAACTACAACATTGAAACTCTCAACGGACAGCAAGTTAAATTGAGCGAGGTTTCAAAGGACGCCCATACCATTGCCGCCAAATATGTAAATATGCACAAAACCAGCTCGACAATACGAGAGGGCATCCGCAGTTATGGATATAATATCATAGACCCCAAAACGGTTATTGCAGACGTTATGGGCTATGAGGACAACGCATTGTCACAAGCGTTTAAGGATGTGCAGGACGGTGAAACCAAGGCTTTGACCGTTCAGCTTGACCTCATTTCTATGGTGGATGATTTCTTCCGCGAACACCGCGGTTATAGGCGGCGTTTGGCGAAAGCTACCGTCACCATAGACGGACACACAATACCACTTACGCACGCATTGTCATTGTATATGTTGGCTCAACAACAGGCATCCACAGACGGGCTTACACAAGGCGGTTGGGGATATAGGAGCGGCAGAGGCAATTATTGGCAAGATTGTGGAAAATTGACAATGGACACCGCAGCAATGAGAGATCTATTCACGCAAGCCGATTTAGACTTTTTGGACGTAGCGCGAAAATTTTTCGACCGCTCCGGCGAATATATGTATGACACAGATATGAGGCTTAAAGGCTATTCTACCGTGCAGACTGAAAACAGCGACTATTTCCCCATAAAACGCTATGAGGGCGATTTTGCCCGAAGCGTAGATCAATCATATATGCAATCTGTTATGAACGCAAGCGTTCAAAACTTGGGTGTTACAAAACAACGTGTGAAAAATGCCCGCCGCATAGACGTGTTGTCAATATTGGACGTTATGGAGTCACACGCGCGGGATATTGGCAGATATACGGGGTTGGCAATACCTATAAAGGCATTTCAACGTATATACAACTGTAACATCTCCGCGGATGGCGGCGTGGTGTCGCTCCGTAACACCATCAATGAAAAGATTTGGAGCAAATTTAACCAATATGTGACGAACTTGCTGGCGGACATACAAGGCATCACAGGCAAGCGTGGAGTCGGCGACAAAGCTATTGATGCAATACGCGGAGCATACGCAAAATACCAGCTCGGCGCGAATGTCAAGGTTATTTTGTCACAAATGGCATCATTCCCCACGGCATTTTCTTATCTGTCGCTGTCCTCGATGATAAAGGGCATAGGACATTCATTCAGCGCAAATGGCGTAGACAGGCACACATTTACGAATATGGATAAATACTGTCCTTGGGCGAAAGTGCGAAATGCAAACAGCGGCATTGTGCTTGCAGAGAGCGTAACAGACAAAATAGGCACGGTTGGCGATGCTTTAACAAAACCCATACAATGGACAGATCGTTTAACGATCGGTATGCTTTGGAACTCGTGTATGGCAGAGGTTGAACGCCGTCACAGGAATGACGCAGAATATAAATATGGCACAGACACGAATATGACAGAGGCAGGCAAGCTACTTGAACAAGTTGGACGCGATACGCAGCCGAACTACACCCAAAGCGAGCGTACAGCATTGCAACGTAGCTCATCATCGCTTGTGCGTATGTTTACGATGTTCTCTGCTGTCCCGACAAAGCAAATATCAAGGCTTTACGAAGCCTTTGGTAGAGAGCGCGCATTGCGGTATAAACAGCACACACTCCAAGAAACAGTCAGCGAGGCGGAACGCAGAGCGGCGCACACGTTTACGACAAAAGCAATCGTCGCAATCACGGTTGCAAATACCGTCTATGTCCTCATGGGAGAACTTGTCAAATTTATACTCAAAAAGGACAGAAAAGATAAGAACGGCAACGAAATATCATTCGGCGAGGACTTTTTGAAAGACCTATTGTCAACGACGGCGGGGATGTTCCCATTCATCAAAGAGATATACAATGTTGTCGTGCAAGGTTATGACAACGAAAATTATGTGTCGTCCGCTATCAACGAGCTTGTGGGATCTATCAAGGACTTGTTCGAAAGCTCCGCCGCAATCGCAAGAGGGGAGACATACAAGAAAAGTGATATTTTACGCCCGATGCGCGATTTTTGCTATGCCCTCGGTCAAGTGACGGGCATCCCGGTCCGCAATATATACAATCTTGTTTACGGCTTGATAAATCGCTTTGACTCGGAAACGGCGTACAAAATGAACTCGCTGTTTTATGGCACAAGCTCCTATACGCAAGATCTGAAATCCGCCACCAAAAAGGGAGACGCAGATTTGCAACGCACGATTATAGGATTGATGCTTGAAGACGACGGAATGACATCGACATCGAAAGCCGTCAACGAGAAGATAAGGACACTATACAGCAATGGATATACCGTATTGCCGCGCTCTGTCCGCGACACAGTATCATACAATGGTAGCACATATGAAATGAGCGGACGGCAACAACAGCAATTCCGCGCGGTATATGGCAAAGCCAATGCAGAAGTGGAGAAGTTGATTAAATCGGCGAGCTTTAATCATTTGAGCGAGGAGATACAGGCAAAAACTATAAAATGGATATTTGACTACCACTATGAGAACGGCGTATATCAAGTGCTTGGGCTTGTCCCGGACACAAAGAAACAGCTGTTTGCAGAGACAATGGACTCGTCAAAATTTGCAATGGCGATTGCCGCGTGCTCATTTGTCGAGGGAGAGCAAGACCGAAAGGGCAACACAAAGCCCGGAAGCAAGAAAGCCGCCGTCATGCGGTTGCTTAACAGTTTGAGCTTGACAAGAAATGAAAAAGTTATGATCCTTGCGTATTTAGGATATAGTGTTGATGAGTATGCAGTGATTATAAAATCCTATATTTCAAGGCTCGGACTGACAAAGGCACAGCAGAAAGTTTTTCTGAACTTTTGCGGAGTTTAAGGTTAATTCATCGCACTACACAAAAACTACACAAATTGCTAATACAAATATGGATTTTTTAAGATAAACAAACACAAACGTACACAAAAATGCACTAAATAGTACATTTTTAGACAAACTAAAACAATAGTTAGAAAATCTCTTCTTCTCCGCCATAAACGCCAAACCACAATATATTGTGTGTTTGGCGTTTGCTATATCACCACATATTGTGTTATAAAAATTTACTACACAAAAACTACACAAAAAAATTACAAATCCGTGTTAATTTTATCCCGAATTGCCTGCTTGCGCGCATCGTATGTGTGGATATAAACATCGGTAGTTACGCGCACCGTGCGCCCGGATATAGCGGCGATCTCAAAATCATCAACGCCCAACTCATGCAGATAGGAGTCGTGGCTATGCCTCAATCCTTTAACTTGTATTCGTGGCACATTAGCAAGTTTGGCATACTCGTCCAGCTTGCGTTTGATTGTATTTTCCGCGAGAGGCTTGTCAACGCCCCACACAAAGCTATCATCGCTGAAACCGTCTATGGTTTCACAATACGCCCTATATTCGCGTAAAATGGCACACAGACAGTCAGGAATGAGAACTTGACGATTGCTACGATTGGTTTTCGGGCGCGTGATTTCATAGCTGATGCCGTCGGCGCATCCTTTATGTGTCAATGTTTTGTTTATCACGACATAATCAAAATTCGGGGATAAATCGTGCCAAGTAAGGCAAGTTGCCTCGTTTTTTCTCACACCCGTGAAAAACAAAAATGCAAAATATGAACGCCACATAATGTTGTCCATTACAGCATAGGCGCGCTTAAAATCGTCGAGCGTCCAAATAGGCTCGGACTCCTTGATCTCCTTATTGCTAAATCCACCGGCGAGGGCAACAACATTGCGAGATAGATATTGATTGCGGCAAGCATAGTTAAACATTGCCGAGAATAGGACGTAAATTTTGGCTTTATACTTGTACTTAAATCCCAAGTCGTCCATACGGGCTTTCCATATCTCAACATCACGCAACGTGACATTCTTTATCTTTTTTTCGCCGAAGTAGGGAAGAACGTGCAGTCGAAGAGCGTATGACATAGACTCTATGCTGCTTGCTTTCAGCCGCGTTTTTGATGCCGTTATATATGTCTCATAAAGCTGTTGCACGGTGATAGTCGTTTCGTCGCCGCCCGTCCTCAATGCCATTGACTTACGGATATATTTGTCCTCGCATTCCGCTTTGGTGTGTCCGGTGACATAACCGCATTTCCATTCTCCAAGCTCGTCCTTATACCTAAATCGCTTAACGTATGTGCCGTTGGGCTGTCGTTTAATTTTAGGCATTGTGCGCTCCTTTATGATACAATAACATAGCCGGATATACTACGGACATGAGCGGTTAGGTTTGGGACATATTGAGACGTTGTTTCATATCCAAATGAGCATGTGGAACTACCGTCATAATCAAGCTCGGCTGTTGCAACTTTTCCGCCGCAATTAAAAGTAATTTTTACATTTTGAAAATGCACATTTTGTTTCCGTGAGGTGCTTATATATCCAATATAGTTATATCTCGTTGGGGGGATATATTCATATGCCATAGTGTTGGGTGAGGAGTTGCTTCCGAATGTTAAATTTACAGCAATATATTCAGAATAGTTTGTCAGTGTTAATTTAATGGAGCTATCCGTTGCAGGCTTTGAGCAAGCGGCAAAAGCGAAGCACAAAACGCATACCAAAATAATCAATAGAAAAACGCATATAGCTTTTTTCATAGTCATTTCTCCTTTTTTGAAAGTTTTGTTGCAAGCTCTAAAACCTTGATTGCATCCCTATCTGACAATCCTCGCACGGTGTCAATTATTGCTCTCAATATCGGCGGAGCAGAAGCATCATTATAAATAGTATTGTTGGAGTTTGGGCAACCTATAATTCCATTGTTTATGCCGGTGTTGTCTCCTTCCCAGCCCATAATGTATGCCGGCGTTACTTGTAAAGCCTTTGCGAGTGCCTCTATACGATCAAGCGGAATATTTGTAATAATTCCTTTCTCATATTTATAAATAGCTTGTCTCGAAATATCAACCATTTTGGAAACATCTTCCTGCGATAATCCGCGACTTTGACGGATCATAGCAATTCTTTCGCCAACTGTCATATTGCACCTCTCTGTTGATATAATAAAACAAATTTTAGTGGTTGTCAATTTTTTCTCAAAAATTTACATTTTTTTCTTTGAAATTTACAAAAGTTACTTGACAAGTTGCGAGTTGTGCTTTATTATTGAAATGAACCTGACAGGTTGCAAATAAAACAGGAGGTATAAATATGGTTGACACAAACGCATTGAGAGCTGAAATGTCACGTTTTGGCATCACTCAAAAAGCGATGGCAAAGATATTGGGCGTTTCTGAAAAGACTTTTTACTTGAAAATGAAGTCCGGCGTTTTTAATACCGACGAGGCGCAAATCATGGTTGAGACGTTGCACATCACACGTCCCGCCGATATTTTTTTTGCCAAGCGTGCAACTCATAAAGTTGCAATATGAACGTATCAATATCAAATGTCCGCAGATTGCAGTTGTTGATGCAGCCCTATATGACCGTAGAGGGAGTTATGGAGTGGTACGGGAAAAGCCGATCATACGCCGAAGCGCGCATCCACGAGATGCACAATATGGTTGTTGAGCGCGGCAAAAAGCCCGTCCGCGGAAAAGTGAGCCGAGCAATCTTTATGGAATATGAGGGCGTGACAATGGAACAACTCATTAGGTTAGCAAAAATCGAAAAGGAGATCCTCGTATGAACGAGCCGAAAATCATCAATTTTTTGAACAACGAAACAAAAACGTTGAACTACAACGAATATCGCAAAGCGATTTTCACCTATTTAGAACACCAAAAAAAGCTGTCGGCGGTGCTTGCGGAATGTTCAGACGAGGAAAAGCGAGTTGCATATAAGAGATACGCAACCGCGTTAATCGCAATGCAATCGCTCGAAGCTGCAAAAACGGGTCATGAATGGCTTATGGATTTTTCAGCAGCCGTAATCATTGAGGGCTATATGGAAACTCTCAAAGAACTAAATCAAATTTTAATTGTGGAGGGATAACACATTATGAACATCACCAACAAACAGAATTTGCCCGCACCCTTTGTGCGCATGGCAGAAAGCGACTACCAATACACGCCGAAACGCTATTCGGCTACCGAGCTGTTGAAGCCCGTGCGTGAGATCCTGCTCAAACATAGATACAATGACGTGCTTGAACAGGACTGCGCGGATATGATATGGCTGCTTTTTGGACAAGCCGTCCATCACATTCTCGAACAAAACGGAACAGGGCAATGCGAGTTTGCCGAGGAAAAACTCACATATGAACTTGAAAACGGCTACACCGTCAGCGGCATAATCGACTTTTACGATATGCAGAATGGCGAGGTTGTAGACTACAAGACGGCAAGCATTTGGAAAATCATCAAAGGCGAGTTTGACGATTGGGACAAACAAGGGATGATTTACGCTTGGTTGCTTTGGAAAAACGGCTTGCCCGTGAAATCCGTTAAATTTTATGCAATTCTCAAAGACCATAGCAAGCGCGATGCCAAAATCAAAGCCGACTACCCGAAACTGCCCGTTGTGCCCGTTGAGTTTGTTGTAAACGAGGAAAGACTGCTCGAAATCGACAAATTCATCCGCGGAAAAATTGATGAGCTTATACGCTATGAGGACACGCCCGACGATGAGTTGCCGCTCTGCTCCGCCGCAGACCGTTGGAACGATGGCGACAAATACGCCGTGATGAAAAAAGGTAGGAAAACCGCGCTCCGCGTCCTCGACAGCCCCGAAGAGGCAGAGAACTACAAGAACGCAAGCGGCGGCGACTATGTTGAAAAGAGACCCGGCGTTGACAGGAAGTGTTCGGAGTATTGCCTGTGCTGCGAGAAATGCGAGTATTGGCAAAAAATTTACGGCGCAAAAACCGCAACAGACGAACAGGGGGAGTGAACTATGGAAAACAAAGCAATCACCAGCATGAACATCTATGAAAAGATGTCCGCTGTTTCAACCGAGATAAAGACTGTCAAGAAAAACATTGTGGTTAGGGCAGGGAATAACTCCTATAAAGCTGTTGCAGAGGCGGACATCCTCAAAGCAATTCGCGAACTTGAAGCAAAGTATAGGATATATTCCTACCCGTCGGAAAGAGAGATCGTCGCAAGCGATAGGCTCACCTACAAAAACAGCGCGGGCACGTATGAAAGCCTGTATATGCGCTTGAAAATCACATATGCATTCATAAACATCGACAACCCGTCCGATATGATAGCAATGGTGAGTTATGGAGACGGCATCGACCAAGGTGACAAAGCTCCCGGCAAAGCAATGACTTATGCCGACAAATACGCGCTTATGAAAGCGTATAAAATCCCAACGGGAGACGATCCCGATCAAGAGCCGTCAGGGACAATCAATGAGAAGCCGAGCGTAAATAAACCCGCCCCAAGCCGTTCTCAACAAACGGGAACAAAACCCGCAAAATCCACATCGCAAGACACCCCGCAACAGTCAAATTATAAACGAGTCGTTGAGCAAGTAAAAGCAACAAAATCCCCGTGGAGAATTGAGCAAATCAACCAATGGATTATCAACGAAACAGGGGAGCAAATGAAAATCAACTCGCTTGACGAAAACACGCTTCAAAAACTTTTGGCGGCAATCAAACAATCCGCAGAGGAGCAAAATCAATGAGTCAATTTATCGCGGACAAAATCTCTTATGTGGTAGACGACAAGGGCAGTATGACCGTCATGCTGCCCGTGAGCGAGTTCTCGCGCACGGCAGGGCGTATGGCGGTGCAGGAGCTTAAAGACTGTCAACTGCCCATACAAGTGGAGTTGAAGCCTCGTAGAGCCGCCCGTAGCTTAAAGCAAAACGCGATGCTTTGGGCGTTGATTGAAAAGATAGCACAGGAGCAATCCGGCTATAAGCGCAAGGTCGATGTGAACGACGTTTATTGCGAAGTGCTTGAACAAGCAAATTGCGTTTATGAGTGGGTGCTTGCCCCCCAAAATAATAATTTGGCAAAGGCATATCGCGGCGTTTTGGACTTTGGTACGCGCGACATAATAACCAAAGACGGGGAGACTCAAACACTACATATTTATAAATGCTATATAGGCAGTTCAAAGTTCAACACAAAGGAAATGACGGATCTAATCGAGTGTGCGCTTGATATTTGCGCCGAGCTGGGAATAAACGACAGCGAGGTTGAGACGACGAGGGCGACATATGCAAAAGCGTAGTTCGAGACGCGCAAAAGCGTGCGATATATCAACAAAGACCAAAAACACCGTATGGGAGAGGGACGGGCATCGCTGCATTTTGTGTGGCAATCCCCAAGCTATGCCAAACGCGCATTTTATCCCTCGTAGCCATGGTGGACTTGGAGTTGAACAGAATGTCGTCACGTTGTGCAGGGACTGTCACAATGCGCTTGACAACTCCACACAACGCCCCGCGCTCATTGAGGACGTAAGACATTATCTAAAAAAATGCTATCCCAATTTGGACGAGAGCAAGCTCATTTATAAGAGGTGAACTATGGCACGGCTTCATTGGATGAAGTTAAAAAAGGACTTTTTTAAGCGTCACAACATACAAATTATCGAGCATATGAACAACGGGAAAGACTATGTTCTTTTCTACCTCAAAATGCTTTGCGAGAGCCTCGACCACGAGGGCAGATTGCGTTTCTCCGACGAGATCCCTTATACAGACGATATGTTGTCTGTTATTACGGACACAAACATTGACGTCGTTCGTAGCGCGATGAAATTGTTTGAGAGTCTCCGGTTGGTGGAAAGACTCGAAGACCAAACAATTTATATGTGCGAAGTAGAGAAGTTTATCGGGTCGGAGTCAGACAGCGCGGAAAGAGTGCGTAGATATAGGGCTTCTAAAATGGGCGAGACGTCGCTTTCGTTACAATGTAACAATGATGTAACGGACTGTAACGAGCCTGTAACACAGAGTATAGATATAAGAGATAAGAGTTTAGATAATAGAGATAAGAATGTAGATTTGGGATTGATAAAATTAAAAGAAAAAAAAATAGATATGATCGCGCGCGATTATGGGCGTGCGTGTAGGTGTGAAAAATTTATACCTCATGAGGAATTTACACTCAAAGCAATAGACGCAATTATCATCGCGTGTCAATTTGAAAGCCCGCGTACATATTTTTGCAAGCAGTATACCGGCGAGGATTTTATCAAAATTTTTGAAAGCCTCACAACAGACGAAATTATGACCGTCGTGGGGCGCATATACCCTCACAGATCCCAAATCAAAGACCTAACAAATTATGTCGCAAGCGTAATGGCAGAGATATATGGCAATCGCAAAAATAACATTCAAGGAGACACATCGAAATGATAGGACGAAATCTCAAATATATCATCACCGTAAAACCACCAAAACAAGACGAATGGAAATATATCATCCGCTTGACAACCGACAAAGAGTTTGCCTATGGCAAAGCAGCACAGGAATTTGGAGTGTTCAACGTGGGGCGGGCGATGCCGCTGACAGAAGCAAATATTGAGTATATGAAATTGCGCGGTATAGCACCGCTCGAAAACAATCAATAAAAATGCCGAGAGGCGAAAGGAGAATAATATGAACTATTCACAAAAAGAATTTATCAACTATGCAAAACATCATCTGCTGGCAGTTGGGGACAGCTGCACCATCAACTTTCTTGGTAGAAAAGCCGCGATCGTTGTTATCGGAGAAAACCACGACACCACGATTGACGGCACAAAAGCCGGATATACCTACCAATTTGTGGACTGCATCGCGACGGCGCGCTTTGCGGCAGGGGAAAGCACATATACGGACTCGGAAATTCGAGCGAGGCTCAACGGAGAGTTTTTCGACGCAATGCCTGCCGCGTTCAAAAAAATCATTGTTCCCGTAAAAAAGGACACACGCGGAACAATAACGACAGACCAAATGTTCTTGTTGTCAGAGCGCGAGGTTTACGGGAACAGGGCTTTTTATGACAAGGTTTCGGGCAGGCAATATGCCTATTATAAGCGGGATTGGAAAGCGAAATATAAGCGAGAGATCGGAAAGAAATACGCGACATGGTGGATGTTTCGATCACAGCCTTACTCCGGCAGTAGCACCGACGTCTGCGGTGTCAACAGCTACGGCAGCGGCATTGGCAACAATGCGAGCGGTAGTTATGGCGTCGCGCCCTGCTTTTGCTCCAAATAATCTTAAATCCTTTACATCAGCCCCCTTGTGGGGCTGGTGAGGGAAACCGAGGGACACAAAATGAAATACGAACTTGACAACATGTCTTATGGCATTGGCATTGAATATTCTGCAAAACACCATAAAACCCTATAAAAGCGGGTGGCGCGATGATGAGAAATTTAAGGAGGTAGACGAATGAGTGGGGAACAAGATATCGAGGAGTTGACAGCAACGATAATTGAGTATCATTGCTATCAACATGGTTGCGACGACTGCGGATGGAAACACTCTCGTGGCGGGTGCGAAGAAGAGCCTATATATCGGGATCTTGCGCGACACTTGATAGAGGATGCAGGTTATCGCAAAATTATACCGAATGTCGATTTTGTAGTAAGGGCAGGTGAACTTGCGACAATGCGGGAAAAGGCATATAACGAGGCGCGCAAGGAAACGGCGAAAGAGATTTTCAAAGAAGTTATAAAGTTGCTTGATGAAGCCGTGCCGCATACAAAAGAATTTACAACGCTTTTGTGGTTAGCGGGACAGATACAGACGGAATACGGTGTAGAGGTGGACGAATGACTAAACTTGAAGTAGAATTGACATTGAAATTGCTCGACAAGATTATCGACGAGCATATACGAACATTTGAGGGCGGTGACCGCAAAAATTACAAGGAGATACCCTCATATGAAATCGAGCCCTTACGAAACGACATCAAAGACTTGATAAAAAAGATTTGCGAGGTGGACAAATGAAAGATTACAGATTGAGCGAGATTGTGGCGCATTGTGAGAAAACGGGCGGTGATTGCGAGTTGTGCGAAAGCAAAAGGAATAGAAAGAAAAAAGGAGTGGTGAAAAATGATTAGGATTTTGTGTGATATCGCGACAGGCGATGATGAAAAAGGTGCGTGCGGGCTTTGGGATTTAGCGGGCATTTTGGTTGACCGCGTGCTTGAGGCGGAAAACGACGACGAGGCACAGGACACTGTTTACAAGCTGTTGAGGCTGTTTGCGGAGGGCGAAAGAGATGAGTAATATTTTAAGTGATTTTGGTAAAAAGCTCGGTGAAGTTTTGAAAACGAAAGACGTTGAAAAGCTGACCGAGTTTATAAGGGCAGAAATGCCGATAAGTATGTTCCCTTTGGCAACGTATCAAGTGCGGGAAATCACAATGTGGAAAATGATTGCGAATAGAACGGATATGCCGCAGGAGCTACACAAAGAGGCGTGCGATTGGCTTTTGTCACACGGGTATAGTACGAGTTTGGGATAAAGCGAGGTGATGAGGCGATATGAAAGCAGTTTTAATATCAATACAGCCGAAATGGTGTGAACTTATAGCAAGTGGTAAAAAGACGGTTGAAGTGCGCAAGAGCAATCCGACGCTGGAAACGCCATTCAAGTGCTATATTTACGAGACAAAGGGCAAATCCGAAACGCCGACTTTTGTTGACGAGGAGGGGCACATAATATACGACTGCGGCGGCGTAGTTATCGGCGAATTTGTATGCGACTGGATAGACTATGTACGCAATTATGGCGATGTAGTTGACGCATATGATGTGAACGCGTCCTGCCTATCGGCGGCAGAAATTATCAATTATGCGAAAGACAAAAACGGAAAATTTGTATACACCTACGGCTGGCACATATCCGAGCTGGAAATCTACGACAAGCCGAAAGAGTTGAGCGAGTTCAAAAAAGGCTGTAACGATATGGACGACCCAATGTATGGTAGTTATTGCGAATATTGCGAAAACAAGTGTTATTTGAAACGCCCGCCGCAAAGCTGGTGCTATGTGGAGGAAATATAAGTATGACAAATTATGAGTATATAGTTGAGAGCAAAGAAAATCTGTTTGATTTTATGGAAAGGCTAACCGCAAGGCACTATGGAATTTGCGATGTGTGCGCATATTACAGCGCAAAGTGCGCAATAGATGGGAGCAATTGCATAGAGGGGCACAAGGAGTGGCTCGACAGCGAGTATGACGCATATTTTTGGGAGACATAAGGGGGCAAAAATGTATCAAGACAACTTTTTGAGAGAACTCATCATAGACAACTTTGCAGGCGGCGGCGGAGCAAGCACCGGCATTGAGCTTGCGCTCGGCAGACCCGTTGACATTGCCGTCAATCATGACGGAGATGCAATCGCGATGCACAGAGTCAATCACCCGTACACGCAACACTTCCAAGAGGACGTTTTCGCGATAGATCCCGAAACCGTGACAGGCGGTCGCCCGGTGGGACTTGCGTGGTTTAGTCCGGACTGCAAGCATTTTTCCCGCGCCAAAGGCGGCAAACCCGTTGAGAAGAAAATACGCGGGCTGTCGTGGGTGGTATTGAAGTGGGCGATGTCGTC
>CANRIS010000021.1 GCA_947630725.1 uncultured Clostridia bacterium | reverse complement strand
TCCTTGCGGAAAAGTTGCCCTTCGGGCAATCCGACATCTTTCGGACACTACCTGCGGATTAAAGTCTGCGACGCTGCATATAAAATATTTATTGAATATTTTTATTAATAAGTAAATTTACTTTTTTGACAGTCTGATATTTTAAAAAGTTTAAAAATTAGTATGTTAAAATATGTATTTTGTGGTATAATCAACTCTAAGGCACAAAAAGAGAAAAATGTTTACGGAGGTTTGTTATGAAATACGGATTTGCCAGATGCGCAGGTGTCACTCCCGATATAAGAGTTGCAGACATCAGCCACAATATAAGCGAGATCATAAAATATATGAAGGAATGCGGCAAAAAAGGAGTTTTTGCGGCAGTTTTTCCCGAACTGTGCATAACGGGATATACCTGCGGAGATCTGTTTTTTCAGAAAACCCTTCTTGAGGAGGCGGCAGACGGACTCTTAAAGCTTCTGGAAGAAAGCAGGGAGATCTGCACCGTGTTTATAGTGGGGCTGCCCTTTGTGTTCGCCGACAAGCTCTACAACACAGCCGCCGTATTCTGTGAGGGTCGCCTTCTCGGAATGATCCCCAAAACCTATATTCCGAATTATAACGAATTTTATGAAAAAAGATATTTTGAAAGCGCCTTTCCCGACATCGAAACGGCGGACATAAGAGGCATAAAAGCGCCCTTTGGCACAAAGCTTATTTTTGTCCCCGAGGGGTATGAGGCCGCCTCTTTCGCAGTGGAAATATGCGAGGACCTCTGGGCGGCGATACCTCCCTCGTCACATCACGCTCTTGCGGGAGCCTCAATAATACTGAATCCCTCGGCAGGCAACGAAATAACGGGAAAAGCCGACTATCGCCGTGAGCTTGTCAAAAACCAGTCGGCAAGGCTCATATCGGGCTATGTATATACCTGCGCAGGAGAGGGAGAGTCTACGACAGACGTTGTATATTCGGGTCACAAGCTTATATGCGAAAACGGAAGGATACTTGAAGAGGCAGGACCCTTCGGAGAAAATATCGCCATATGCGACATAGATACGGGGCTCATTGAAACCGAAAGAAGGCGCAACACCACATTTTCCCCCAAAAGAGACGGCTACAGATATATAGACTTTCCCTGTGTTGCGTCAATAAACGATGATCTTATGAGATTTGTCGATCCTCACCCCTTTGTACCCTCGGGGGACGAGCGCAGAGAGGCAAGGTGCAGAGAAATAATAGGCATTCAGGCCGCAGGACTTAAAAAAAGACTTCTCCATGTCGGAGCAAAAAATGTCGTTATAGGCGTGTCGGGAGGACTTGACTCGACCCACGCCCTGCTTGTCTGCGCCGAGGCGTTCAGGCTTGCGGGACTTGACACAAGGGGAATCATCACGGTAACTATGCCCTGTTTCGGCACCTCCGAAAGAACCCACCGAAACGCCCTCGATCTGTGCAAAGCCCTCGGCACCGAATTTCTGGAAATAAACATAGGCGATGCCGTAAGGCAGCATTTTAAGGATATAGGCCACAACGAGGATATACACGATCTCACCTACGAAAACTCTCAGGCAAGAGAGCGCACACAGGTGCTTATGGATCTGGCTTCACGCTATAAGGGCTTTGTTATAGGCACGGGGGATCTGTCGGAGCTGGCTCTGGGCTTTGCCACATACAACGGCGACCATATGTCGATGTACAATGTAAACTGTAGTATACCTAAAACCCTCATAAGATATCTTATAAAATATTTTGCCGACACGGGAGACGACAGTCTCAGGGAGGTTCTGTATGATATACTGGATACCCCCGTTTCTCCCGAGCTTTTGCCGCCCGACAAGAGCGGAGTTATCTCACAGGTGACGGAGGATATAGTCGGCCCCTATGAGCTTCACGACTTTTTTCTCTATTGTATGATGAGAATGGGATATGAACCCGAAAAAATATACTTTGCGGCAAAGACAGCCTTTAAGGATAAATATGACGAAAAAACCATACTCAGATGGCTCAGGAGCTTTTATAGCAGATTTTTCGCCCAGCAGTACAAGCGTTCTGCCGTACCCGACGGGCCAAAGGTAGGCTCTGTGTCGCTCAGTCCCAGAGGCGACTGGAGAATGCCCAGCGATGCCTGCGCTGACCTGTGGCTTTCACATCTTGACGAAATAGTATGACATAAGAGGTAGCCCACGGGACGCAGTTCTGCATATAATGGATTAATGTTGTTGACATTGTTATTCAAAGGCTGTATTATTGAATTATTATAGAAAAGAGGGATGCGAAATGAGCAGAAAGGTCGTGGCCGTTATTTTCGGAGGACAAAGCTCCGAACACGACATCTCAAAAATATCGGCGACTGCCGTTATGAGAAATATGTCAGAGGATAAATACAGATTTGTTCCTGTTTATATAACAAAAAACGGCGAATGGAAGCTTTATGACGGCTCTGTGGACAATATAGTTAACGGAAACTGGGAAAGCTATGCCGTTTCATGTATATTGAGCCCCAGCACCGAGCATAAGGGTCTGTTCAGAATAGTCGGAGACAAGGTGAAAAAAATACCCGTAGACATTATCTTCCCCGTACTTCACGGAAAGGGCGGAGAGGACGGCACCATACAGGGTCTTATCGAAATGTCGGGCATACCCTATGTGGGCTGCGGAGTTCTTTCGTCTGCGCTCTGTATGGATAAGGCATATACAAAGATAATTGCCGAAAAAACGGGGGTTCCGCAGGCAAGGCACATCGCTGTGCAAAAATATGATACCGATGAAGAAAATATCGAAAACGTCCTTGACAGGATCGAAGAAGAAATAGGTTATCCCTGTTTTATAAAGCCTTCAAGGGCAGGCTCCTCCATAGGCGTTACAAAAGCAGCCGACAGAGACTCTGCCAAAGGCGGTCTGCTTCTGGCAGCCCAAAATGACAAAACCATAATAATAGAAGAATTTATAGACGGCAGAGAGGTAGAAACAGCCGTTTTAGGCAACCGTGACATAAAGGTAGCCCGTGTGGGTGAGATTCTGGCTGCGGGAGAATTTTACAGCTATGAGTCAAAGTATTCAAACCCCGAATCAAAAACGGTTATTCCCGCAGAGCTTCCCCAAGAGACTGTCGAAAAAATAAGGGAATATGCCGCCGCTCTCTACAGGGCGCTTGACTGTCGGGGGCTTTCGAGAGTGGACTTTTTTGTCAGAAAGGACGGAGGAATCATTTTCAACGAAATAAACACTATGCCGGGCTTTACTCCCATAAGTATGTATCCTCAGCTTTTTATGGATGAGGGTATGGATATGGAGGAGCTTGTTGACAGACTTATAGAAACGGCTCTGCCCGGAGAGGAGAGATAATATGGATACACGTCCCATCGGGATATTTGATTCGGGAGTGGGTGGACTCACCGTTGCGGGACAGGTCATAAAGGCTCTGCCCCATGAGGATATTATATATTTCGGAGATACCGCCAGAATCCCCTACGGAACAAAATCCACCGAGACAGTGACGCAGTTTTCACGGCAGATAATGCACTTTCTCCTCGAAAACAATGTAAAGGCCGTCATAATCGCCTGCAACACCGTCAGCTCAAACTGCTATGAAACGCTTAAAAAGGAGTTTGACATACCCATCATAGAGGTAGTCATACCGGGGGTAGAAACCTGCCTCTCTCTCACAAAGACAAACAGGGTCGGCGTCATAGGCACCGAAGCCACTATACGCAGCCGCTCCTATGAAAACCGCCTGAAAGAAGCCCGTCCGGGGATAGAGGTCTTTCCGAAAGCCTGTCCGCTCTTTGTTTCGCTGGCGGAGGAGGGCTTTACCGAAAACGAAATCGCAAAGCTCACCGTAAAGACATATCTCGGAGAGCTTAAAGAAAAGAACATAGATACGCTTATACTGGGCTGCACTCACTATCCGCTGCTTAAAAAAACCATCAGCGAGTTTATGGGCGAGGGTGTCGGCATAGTAGACCCCGCAAAGGAGACAGCCCACAAAATGAAGGACTATCTCGAAGCCCACGGTCTGACAGGCGATGACACCTGCGGAAAAAGGACGTTCTTCTGCAGCGACAACACCGAAAAATTCGATATGATATGCAAAAGGAGCCTCGGCATAGATTGCAGAGCGCGAAAAATAAACATCGAAAAATATTGATTTGCCAAATTGGGTATTGCTTTTAAAATTTTTTATGATATAATTCTTTTATGGCTATGGGTAGTATCTCGGCTATGAGAGCTGCACCTCGGGATTATTTCATATTTATTTTAATAAGCAGTACCCTTTTTGGGATTGCATTATAATCTTGTTTTTTTCCGAATTCTTATCCACAGCTAAATTTTTTATTCGGGAGATTTTAATAATGAAAATAACAACGGATTACTTCAGAAAAGCCAAGGAAAAGGGCGAAAAGCTCACTATGCTTACGGCCTACGACTATACCACGGCAAGTCTCGTTGACGGCGCAGGGGTAGAATCCATACTGGTGGGGGATTCCCTCGGTATGACTATGCTCGGCTATGACTCAACGCTGCCGGTTACCGTAGACGATATGGTTCACCACACAAGAGCCGTGTCAAGGGGAGCAAAAAATGCCCTCGTTATTGCGGATATGCCTTTTATGAGCTATCACGTCAGCATTACCGACTCGTGCATAAATGCAGGCAGACTCATAAAAGAAGGCGGAGCAGGCGCAGTCAAGCTTGAAGGCGGAGCCGAGTTTGCCGAAACAATAAAGGCTATCGTAAGGTGCCAGATACCCGTCTGCGCTCACATCGGTCTCACGCCCCAGTCCATAAACGCCTTCGGCGGCTTTAAGGTACAGGGAAAAACCGCAGAAGCGGCAAGGCAGCTCCTTGAAGACGCAAAAGCAGTCGAAAGAGCAGGCGCATTCGCTGTCGTTATAGAGGGAGTGCCTGCGGCTATAGGAAAGCTGATTACCGAAAATATAAATATACCCACCATAGGCATAGGCGCAGGAGCCGACTGTGACGGACAGGTGCTTGTATATCAGGATATGCTGGGAATGTTCCCCGATCTCAAGCCCAAATTCGTAAAGCAGTTTGCCGCTGTCGGAGACGTAATGACTGACGCCTTCAAAGCATATGTTAAAGAAGTAAAGGACGGCAGCTTCCCCTCTGAGGAGCATACCTTCAAAATAAAGGATGACGAGCTTAAAAAGCTCTATTGAGGAAATTTATCATGAAAATATGCAAAACAATAAAAGAAACAAAAGAAACTGTCGCAAAGTGGCGCAGTGAGGGACTTTCGGTGGGTCTTGTGCCTACAATGGGCTATCTCCACGAGGGTCATCTGAGCCTTATACAAAATGCGGTCAAAAACAATGACAGGGTCGCCGTAAGCATATTCGTGAATCCTATGCAGTTCGGCCCCGATGAGGACTTCGACAGCTATCCGAGAGACCTTGACAGAGACGCTGCTCTCTGTGAGAAAAACGGTGTCGATCTTATATTTGCGCCCGAAATTTCTGAGATGTATCCCGAGGGCTTCTGCTCCTATGTGGATATGACGGGACTTACGGGAGGGCTGTGCGGAAAGAGCCGCCCCATACATTTCAGGGGAGTTCAGACCGTTGTGAACAAGCTGTTCAACATATTCACCCCCGACAGGGCATATTTCGGCGAAAAGGACGCTCAGCAGCTTGCCGTAATAAAAAGAATGGTTCTTGACCTCAATATGAATGTCAGCATAGTAGGCTGCCCCATCATAAGAGAGGCGGACGGACTTGCAAAAAGCTCCCGAAACTCCTACTTAAGCCCCGAGGAGAGAGCCGCAGCCCCCATAATAAACAAGGGAATGTCTCTCGGCAAAAAAATGATAGAGGACGGCGAAAGAAACGCCGAAAAAATCATAAAGGCAATTTCCGATGTTATTTTAAGTGTCGGAATAACAAAAATAGATTATGTCAGCATTGTTGACAGCCTTACGCTTGAACCTGTAGAAACCATAGAAAAAGACGTTCTGTGCGCCTGCGCAGTATATATGGGCAGCTCCGCAAGGCTTATCGACAATTTCAGCGTTACCGTCTGAAGGAGGCAGGCTTTATGACATTGGAAATGCTTAAGGGAAAAATTCACAGAGCCACAGTCGTTCAGGCAGAGCTTGACTATGTGGGCAGTATAACCGTAGACCCTCTGCTTTGCCGCGCGGCAGGAATACTCGAATATGAAAAGGTCGCCATTGTCGATATAGACAACGGAGAGAGGCTTGAAACATACGTTATTTTCGGCGAGGAGGGCAGCGGTATGATCTGTCTCAACGGAGCCGCCGCCAGAAAGGTCTGCGTAGGAGACAAAATAATCATAATGGCATATGCGGGTCTTACTCCCGAGGAGGCTCTTACCCACAAGCCCAAGGTCGTTTTTGTAAATGACGACAACAGCATAAAGGGCGTTTCGGACTATGAGGAACACGGACGGCTTTCTATGCTGTGATATGGCTGTGATGGGACTGCTCTTTGCGGATTCCGCTTATTTTTCAATATTTGAAAAATAATTCTTGACTTTAAGTCGGGTTTCTAATATAATTGAAACAGTGCTTGTGCGGTTTTGGTACAAAAAAGTACGAGCCGTACGAAAAAAAAGAATTTTATTAAGGAGGTGCTTTCGTTATGAAAATGACATATCAGCCAAAAAAGAGACAGCGTTCAAGAGAACACGGCTTCAGAAAAAGAATGAGAACCTCTAACGGAAGAAAGGTTCTTGCAAGAAGAAGAGCTAAGGGCAGAAAGGTTCTGTCCGCTTAATAGGCATAGGCTTTTTATCGGCTGTTTCGGAGAGTGTCCGGACAGCTTTTTTGCTTATTCGGACATTCCCGACAAAAATGTCTGTGCCGCCCTTGACACAAGGGTTCCTGTTATTTATGTACCCGTATGGCGCAAAACAAAAAACGGGCAAGGAGTGAGGGGCTTGAAATTTACACAATCGCTTAAAAAAAACTATCAGTTCAGATATGTGTATAACAGAGGCAAGTCAATAGCCAACAAATATCTGATAATGTATGTCATAAAAAACAATACGGACGAAAACCGTCTGGGTATTTCCGTCAGCAAAAAAATAGGCAACTCGGTGGTAAGGAGCCGTGTGACAAGGCTCATTAGAGAGGCCTATCGGCTTTCGGAAAACAACATAAAGCGAGGCTATGACATAGCGATAATTGCCAGAAGCGCCATGAACGGCACCACCTATCGCGAGACCCACAGAAGCCTTAACCATCTGCTTAAGATACACAGGCTTCTCGAAGTCAGGGAGACGTCCGTATGAAAAAGAGTCTGCCTGCAAGGTTTGCCATACTTCTCATAAAATTTTACAGAAGCTGTATTTCGATCCATACCCCTCCAAGCTGCAAGTATATACCCACCTGTTCAGCCTATGCGATACAGGCCATAGAGAAATACGGCTTTCTGAAGGGCAGCCTTAAGGCCGCATGGAGGATCCTGCGCTGCAACCCCTTTTCAAAGGGAGGCTACGATCCGCCGTAACAAAAGTCAATAAAATCACAAAAAACGGCAAATATCCGCCCAATAAAAAATAAACCCGTACTTTATAGAAAAGTCGGGTTTTTAACCGACAAGTAAGTCCCCCGCCTCTTTAGGCGGTGGGTACTTACTGTTGTATTCGGTGGGAGATGCAAGCTCCCATCCGAATACAAAGGCTTCGTCAGAAGCCGTCGGTTATGAGCGCGTAGCGTAAGCGGAGTGCGAATATCATTGACTTTTTTTGGATTTTTTAACTTATTTTTTCTTTTTTACCGAATAGCCGAATTTGCCTATATACTTCCCCAAGCCATAATATTCTCCGTGAGAATAGCAGACGGGCTTTGTGTCCTCGCAGCAAAATCGGCCGTTTTTGTCTATATATCTGCTGTCCACCGAAACCCCAAGTATCTCTCCCAAAAACATATGGTGAGAGCCGAGAGGTATTATATCTCTGACGCTGCATTCTATCGAAACGGGGCTTTCCTCTATAATGGGACAGCCCGAAAAATACCCTTTGGCAGCCGTAAGATTCATTTCGCCGAACTTGTCATAGTCTCTGCCTGATTTTACGCCGCACCAGTCGGCGGCAAACGTCAGCGCCTCGGTAGTTAAGTTTACCGCAAATTCTCCCGTTCTTTTTATAATTTCGTAGGAATATCTGGAGGGTCTCACCGAAATATACAGCATCGCAGGATCGGAGTTTATTGTGCCTGTCCACGCTATGGTAATTATGTTTTTTTCGCCTTTTTCAAAATCTCCGCAGGATACCATAACCGCCGGAACGGGTCCGAGTATTGTTCCGGGCTTCCAAAGCTCTCTCATAGAAGCCTTCCTCCTTTTTTTCCGCCATATGCCGCAGCAGCGCCTAAAGTCTGCATATTATAACGCTTACATCGTCCGTTTTATATCTGTGTCTGTCCTTTTCTTCATAAAAAAGTCCCAGTGTTTTTTCGAGAATATCCTCTATTTTTTCCTGCATTTTCACATTTTCCATAAGGGCGGCGCCCAGCTTTTCCATAAAAAGGTCGTTGTTGTCCTTATAATAAAAATCACCGAGACCGTCCGTATGGAAGAACAGTATATCCCCCTCGTCATAGACAAGGCTCTTGTCTGTATAATTCACCTGCTTTATCATACCCACGGGTATGCCGTCAAGCTCCAGCTCGTCCGCCTTTGCGCCTGTTCTGTCCACAATAATGGGATATGTCTCTCCTGCGTTTGAATAGGTGATTGTGTTTGTTCTGGTGTCAATAATGGCATAGAACACGCAGGCATACATATCGTTGTCCGAGCCTTCAAATATAGAATAAAACGCCTCGTTCATACGTCTTAAGAGAGCGGAGGGCTTGTCTATTGCGTGGCACACCGAAACAAATATCTGACTGAGCATTATCGTAAGCAGAGACGATGGCACTCCGTGTCCCGATACATCCCCTATTATTATCCCCAGTCGGTTGTTGTCGAGTATCTGTACATTGAAAAAGTCTCCGCCTATGGCAAGAGCAGGGAGGTATTTTGTTATTACCTTTATGTCCCTGAAGCTCATATCTATATCCTTTATTATAGAGCGCTGAACCTTTGTAGCCATTCTGAACTGAAGCTCGAGATATTTGTTTGCCTCTTCAAGCTCCGCATATCTGTTTTTGAGGGTGTTGTTGAGATCCTTTATCCTGAACAGGGAGCGCAGCTTTGAGAGCAGGAGATTTCCTCTGAAGTTTTCCGCTATAAAATCGTCGCAGCCCGCATAAACGGCCTTATTTTCTTCAATGGGAGAGTCTGCGGCGATCACCATAAGCACCAATATGTCCCTGTAGTCGGGGTCGTTTTTGATTATTTTGCAAAAATCAAAGCCCGACATATCCTCAAGATTTGACGATACCGCTATGAGATCGGGTTCTATCCTCGGTATTTTAATAAGAGCATTCGAGCATGATTTTGAAGAATATACGTCATAATCGTGCATTGAAAGATATTCTGTCACAGCGGAAAGGATGGTGTGTCTCTCTTCCACAACAAGTATTTTATACATGCAATCCCACCCTTTTGCTGAAAAGAATTTCGTTTCCCGGTTTCATAAAGACGATTTTATCCGCCAGAGCCTCCACAAGGCTTATGCCTCTGCCATGCTCGCAGGTAGACGGCTCGCCCGAATAAGAAAGACGGCTGAAATCAAAGCCCTCTCCCTGATCGCTTATGGAAGCGTTTACGGTAGTCCCCTCTGTCCAAATGTGCAGTCTGACCAGCTTTTTTTCGTTGTTTTTGTTTCCGTGTATAATGGCATTGAACAAAAGCTCGCTCAGTATAAGGCGCAGATCAAGAAGCTCATCGTTATCTACATTGGGTATTGCCTCACGGATATAACTCTGAGCCTGTCTCACAACCTTGTTGACTTCTTTTATATTGCTTGAAAAAATAACCTCAAAAGCCTTCATGTTATCACTGCCCTTTAGGGAACTGTCCCCCGAAAATATCAGAAAAGCTCTGTTTCTCTGTGTATCTTTTTCATTGTTATGGTAAGGTTTTTATTGTTCTTTGTGGTAAAATTCGCCTCGTCCATAAGAGCCTTGATCATAAGTATGCATATATTGTCCTCGTCAAGAGCCTTTATGGGCTTTTCCATCTCTATATTGACAACAAGGGTATGCGCGCCTGTAAAAAAGGAAATTTTGAAAAGCTCCTCACGATACTGCTCAAACTCCTTTATAATAAATGTGCAGCCTTCGGAAACAGCGGACTTTACGTCCTCTATCTCGGCTGTGGAAAAACCCAGTCTGTTGGCTATTGACGAAGCCGTAAGTCTGGCAGCCGAAATATACGCGCTGTTCAGAGGCAGAGAAAGAACTATTTTGTCATTGTTTGTGTTTTCATTCATCTGCATCACCTTCAATAATAAAGAGTTTATCAAGATTTGTGATTTTGATAGCCTTAAATACATTCGGCCTTAAATTCTTAAGCGTTACGTCTCCCGAATAGGACTTGACCTTTTTAAGCATCGCAACAAGAGCCGAAAGACCCGTGGAGTCTATATATACAAGCTCCTTACAGTCGATACAGACGTTCTGCTCCTCCTGCGCTATCATATTCAGAAGCTCCGTTTTTACATCTTCCGAGTTGAATATGTCTATTTCTCCACTAAGTGACGCTTCCCACATTTTTTTGTCCTTGTTGTCGGTATAGCTTACATTTTCTGTCATATTATTCCTCCTCTTATGTTATTTATATCTCATTACATAATATTATAACATAAATAAAAAGATTTGTCAGCATTTTTACAGAAAAATTTATTGCCTTTATCGTTACGATAGTATTATAATTAACTAAACGCCAATCTTATTTTGTATCGTCAGGCGCTTGGCTATACGGATACGCCGTCCGGACAAAGGCAGTTTTAAAAATCTTTATAAAAGTGAACGCTTTTCTCGGGCTGTTTTAATATATTCGGCGTATATAAATTTATTCCGATTATATTTTTTATGTTATTTTGAAATCATCGGAACGAAGGGAGCTGAAATCTGCAATGAGCTTCGGCAAAAAAATAAAACAACTGAGACTTGAAAAAAATATGACCCTGACCGAGGCTGCGGAAAAGCTCGGCATGAACAAGGGTTCGCTTTCAAGATACGAAAACGACACGGTGGAGCCGTCTCTCAGCGCAGCGTGCAGGATAGCGAAATTCTACGGCGCAGACCTTGACTTTCTGGCGGAGGACTGAAAGGCCGCCCCAAAAAATATTCTTGTAAGCGTTTGACGGTTGTGATATAATAATCGGGAATGCAGCAGAGTTTTCATACCGGGCCGCAGGCTCACAGACAACGAGCGGCTCCGCCCCGGGGCGAAGAATGCTTATTGTTTTTTTCATAAAAACGGAGGTGCTTAAAATGGGGCTTCATGAATCGGGAGAAGACTATCTCGAGACGATTCTTGTTCTTAAAAACAGACAGGGCTTTGTGCGATCCATAGACGTGGCGAACGAGCTGGGTTTTTCAAAACCGTCAATAAGCAGAGCTATGTCAATACTCAGGGATAACGGATACATCACTATTGAGCTTGGGGGAAACATAGTTTTAACGGAAAAGGGAAAAGAAAAGGCAGGCAGCGTATATGAAAGGCATATCGTCATAACCGACTTTTTTGTGAGAGCGCTGGGCGTAAGCCTTGAAACAGCCGAAAAAGACGCCTGCAAGATCGAACACGACATCAGCGAAGAAACCTTTATAAAAATTAAGAAATATTTGAAAAATTTGTAACAAGAATGTTATAATTTTGTATTTGTATTATTTGTCCGTCTCTGCTATAATTAAGGCATACAATAATACAAAAACGCAGCTTGTGCTGCGCAGAGGAGTCCGCCGGGGACAGTGCCTTAAGGCGATACGGCGGAGCCTTAAATATCAACGAAAGGATGCGAGGAAATGAAAAATTTAAGAAATAAAATAACGGCGGCGCTGCTTATGGTTGTGTTTGCGCTGTCCATGAGCATTGTCGCTCTTGCGGATGATCCCGTTTATGTGAAGATAAACGGCACGCCCGTACAGTACATATCCACAGACGCTCAGCCCATGATCTACAACAGCAGAGCAATGGTACCCATAAGAACTACCGCCGAGGCTCTGGGGCTTACGGTAGGCTGGGACAAGACCACCGAAACCGCCACATTCACAAGCGCAGACGGTTCAAGAGTAATAAGACACACAATGCGCAGCAACATAATATACGTCAACGGAACCCCTTCTTCGTTTGACACGGCATCCATAGTGGTTCAGAACCGCATACTTATGCCTATAAGAATGCTTGCCGAGGCTATGGGCGCCGAAGTAAGCTGGGACAACCCCGCAAGAACGGTGCTTATCGCCACAAGAGTAACGCCCTCCTTAGAGTCTGCCGATGCTCTTGACGCAGAGATAACCGATGGCGATGAGGCCACCATAGTATGCGTGACAAACAATCAGACAAGCTCTGTAAAGCTCCATTATCAGACAGGCAATGAGGACGTTGCCGAAGTAAAGGAATACAGCGACAACGGAGACGGCTCCAGAACATTCAGAATAAACTTCAAGCCGACGAGCGATGGCAAGACCGAAAAAACATACTATGTATATCCCGGAGACGGCTCCTCCTATTCGAGCGAATACAAGTCGGTAAGCATTACCGTAAACGAGGACAAGTCAAAGGGAGATCAGTCGGACGATAACGCTCTTGACGAATATATCTATAAGGTTACCCTTGACAGCACAAAGGTAGAAAAGGATGACAACGTAAATTTCACAATAGTGACTACGGACGATGTTGAGAGGATCAAGGTAGAGTCGAACTTCTCCTCAAAATATACCACCGTTTCGGAATATACCGAGTCAAAGGATCAGCGTACGTTCAAGGGCAGTCTCAAGGCCACAAGCACGGGCACCCTCTATCTCTACATCTATGTATACTCAAACGAGCTGGGAAAATATACGGACGATTATAGGGTAGTCAGCTTCAGAGGTATCTCGGACGAAGAAGAAGAGGAAGAAAAAGAGCTTGAAATATTGGACGTATTCCCTGCCATAAGCACCACCACAAAAACAGAGGAGACAAAGCTCTATGTATTCACCACCTCCGACATTGACTATGTTGAGGTATATGACGATGACGACGAGAGAGTGGCTTATTCAAACTATACCTACGATGAGCTTCCCTCTCAGAACGTATATACACTGAGCTGGACAGAAAAAGCCTCGGGTACAAACAAATACAAGATAAAAGCCTACAATGAGGACGATGAAGAAACCAGCGAGCAGATAAGGATAGAATGCACAGCAGAAAGCAAAAACTCTCCTTATGTAATCAATATAGAGCCCAAGAGAGACAATATCGAAACAGGCGAAAAGACTACATTCATATCAGAGTGTTCAACGGCAACAGACTATATCGTTATCAAGGATGACAGCGGAAGAACTCTCAAATCCACCGAGGGTACCACGGTTCCTTCGGGAGCATCCTACAAAAAGTTCTCGGTAGATGTTACGATACCCACGGTCAACTGCTATTACACAGTATACGCCTACAACAAAAATGGCGATGTGGACGTAAAGGACTTTTATGTATACGGAACCGACTATTCCGAACCCGAAATAGTGGATCTGGACTACAGAGCTACCGTAGACGAGGGAGATTCCGTTGAGGTCACAGTCTACACAAGCACTACCGTTTCAAAGGTATGGATCGAGGACGAAGAGGACGACAATGTTACAAACAAGCTGAAGAACCCCACAAAGAAAGGTTCGAGCGAGTATGAATGGTCATTCGAGTTTACGCCTGACGATACGGGAAGAAGAGTTTATACCGTTTTTGCCGCCGATGAGGACGAGGAGGATTATGACACCGAAACGCTCAGAATAAAGGTTCAGTGATCCCGGGGTTATAAATGCCCATAATACTGCTATAAAATCATAACTATAAAAGACGCTGCGTATAAAAAGCGGCGTCTTTTTTGTGTCCGCGCACTTGCCTCCAACACCGCTTGGAAGAAAATTTTTGGGGCTTGTCTTTTCGGGAAAATAGCTTATAATTATATTGTAAAAACAGAAAAAATATGATAAACTATGTTTTATGAATATCGCTTAGGTACAGAGCCGATTTTTTAGCTGCGGATAAAGTTTGTATCGGACACAAAGGTTTTATATGCAAAAAAGCTTGTTATCGGCACAAGGTATCAGTATCAATCGAAAGGCTGACGTCAAAATGCTCAAAAATAAGGCAGTTATACTGGCAATAGAATCCTCCTGTGACGAAACATCGGCAGCCGTTGTCATAAACGGCAGACAGGTGCTTTCAAATGTAATATCCTCTCAGATAAACATACACAGGCAGTACGGTGGGGTCGTTCCCGAAATAGCCTCGAGAAAACACATAGAAAATATTGACAATGTAGTCAAGGCCGCCATGGACGAGGCGGGCATTGATTTTTCGATGCTCAGCGCCATAGGCGTCACTTATGGACCGGGGCTTGTGGGCGCTCTGCTTGTGGGCGTAAACTATGCAAAGGCTCTTGCTTTCGGTCTGGGGCTGCCCATTATACCCGTAAATCACATAGAAGGTCATATAGCGGCCAACTATATAGAGCATACCGAGCTTGAACCTCCGTTCGTATGCCTTGTGGTTTCGGGAGGACATACAAACCTTATCAAAATAAACTCCTACAGCAGCTTTGAAATAATGGGTCAGACTCTGGACGATGCCGCAGGAGAGGCATATGACAAAATCGCCAGAAGTCTTGACCTGCCTTATCCCGGAGGGCCTAAGATAGACGAGATCTCCAAAAAGGGCAATCCCAAAGCGGTAATGTTTCCGAGGGTTATGCTTGAAGACGGCAGCCTTGATTTCAGCTTCAGCGGACTTAAGTCCTCCGTGCTGAATTATCTCAACAAAGCGAGGCTGACGGGCTTGCAGATCTCAAAAGCCGATATAGCCGCATCATTTCAGCAGGCCGTAATAGACGTTCTTGCAGAAAAGGCTCTTATGGCGTGCGATGCCGCAGGCTGCAAGGAGCTTGCCGTGTGCGGAGGGGTCAGCGCAAACACCTCTCTCAGGGCAAGGCTTAAAAAGGACTGCCACAAACACGGCATAAGCCTGTATATACCCTCTCCCATATTGTGTACCGACAACGGAGCCATGATAGGGAGCGCCGCCTATTATGAATATATAGAGGGCAATTTCGGGGATATGAGCCTTAACGCCGTGCCGGGGCTTAAGATAAAAGAACGGAGGTACTGATATGCCGGGCAAAAAAGACGCTGTTTTGTATATACTTCAGTATCTGTACAGAAATACCGATGATAATCACGGGGTCACAAATTACGAAATCATGGATTTTCTTCGGAAAAAAGGCATTGTCCTGAACGAAAGGAGCATTCTGCCCAACATAAACACCATAAACGAATGCTTCGAGGATTCTCCCTATATAGATATACAGTCATTCTTTGAGGGAGGAAAGAAAACCTACAGGCTGCTGTCAAGACCCATCGAGGCGACAGAGGCCGAAATGATAGCATCTGCCCTCGATACCGTAAAGTCATTCGGCAAAAACGACATAATAAACCTCAAAACAAAGCTTTATTCGCTCCTCAGCACCTACGAGTTCAAAGAAATAATACCGGCTCTCTCCACAAAAACAAAAAAGAAAGACAGAACCGTGGGAGCGGGAATCTCGTGGAAGCTGGAGGTCATAAACAGAGCCATAGCGGACGGCCTTATGATAAGGGTGATATATGACAACAAGGGAGAGCTTGAAGAAAGACAAATATCTCCCTACAAGCTTCACACAAGCGTTGACGGCATATATGTTCTGGGAAAGTGCAGCCAGCACAAAACCGATATAAGCAGATTCAGAGTAGACAGGATCGCAGAAATAAACCTCGAAAAAACAAGAGCCGTCCCCTGCGCAAATCCCCAGGAGCTTTATGATATGATAAACTTAAGCAAGGATATGTCCTTCGGCGAAAGAGGCACGGCGGTTTTTGTTTTTACAAAGCAGGTGGAAAGAGTGGTCTTTGACAGATACGGCAAAGAGCTTACCGTACATAAGCTTGCTGACGGAAGAATGAAGATCTCCGTTGAAGAATATCTTTCGGATACTCTTCTGGGGTGGATATTCAGCCTCGGAAACGAAATAGAGGTCATAGGAAACCGTACTCTGCTTAATATGATGAAAGAAAGAGTTGCCAAATGGAGCAAAAAGCTCGGCGCACAATAACACGGCAGACTTTATGACACAAAATGCGACCGCATTCTGATGAAATAACCAAAAAGATTTTATAACAAAACATCGTTAATAAAAGAGGAAACAAAGGACTTGCATAGAAATAATTAAGTAGGGATTGTTTGATCTTCAAGCCGAAACAACGGCAATAAAAAATAATATTGCTCTGCAATAAGAGGAGGAAAAAATATAATGGTAAAATTATTGGTATCGGCCAAGGGCCACGGAAAGACGATCAGATTAATTCAGATGGCCAACGAATCACACAGAAACGCAGACGGAAACATTGTTTATATAGATCACAACAAAAAGCACATTTATGACATTCATTCGGGCATAAGATTTGTTGAGACGTCCGCTTGCGATATTTTCAATTATCGTGAATTCGTTGGTTTCATTTTCGGTATACTTTCACAAAACAGCGACATCCAGGAAATATATGTCGATGGTCTTTATAAGATAATAGAATCTCTCAGCGATGAGGATCTTGTAAAGCTTGTTAAAAGACTTGACGATATAGGCAAGGCAGACAGCGTTGACTTTATAATCGGTATGTCCAACGATAAGGGAACCGTACCCGAGGAGATCAAAGAATATATTATCTGACCCCGGCGCCCCCAAGAACGCTTACATAAGCTTCGGAATATCTTTTCCGAGGCTTTTTAAGCGTGTCGGAAAAGCCGACACGCTTTCATCAAAATGCAGCCGCATTTTGATGAGGCCCAAATGCGCGTGCCGGACAAGCCGGCGACTTCATTTGGGTGTAGGAATATAAATTTCAATTTTTCGTAAAAACTACGTTTTTCTCAAATTGAAATTTATTCCTCGGACGGGCGGAGCTCGTCCTGCGGATTAAAGTCTGCGACGCTTTTTATAAACTTATTTCTCGGACGGGCAAAACTCACTGCTCAGTGCTTTTCCTTACGGAAAAGTTGCCCTTTCGGGCAATCCGACTTCTTTCGGACACCTCCTGCGGATTAAAGTCTGCGACGCTCATTAATTTACTTTTTTGACAATCTGTAGTTTTGAAATATCTTTTCCGAATCTTTTTTTAAGCTTTTACGGCTTGAAAACACACCGAAAGAGTGATAAAATTATTCCGATAATACCGATTTCTTCCGACAGGCGCATAAAAATCTGTCATAAGTCGGAAAGTCGATATAGGCAGCCTTAAAAACTATGGAGGAATACAAAATGAAATATATTATTATTCTTGGAGACGGTATGGCGGATTGGGAGATAGACAAGCTCGGAGGGAAAACCCCCCTCGAATATGCAAATACTCCCGAAATGGACAAAATGGCGTCAATGTCTCGTATAGGTCTTGCCAAAATGGTGCCCGAGGGTATGAAGCCCGGCTCCGATACGGCAAACTTGGCAGTAATGGGCTATTATCCCAAAAAATACTACAGCGGAAGATCTCCCCTTGAGGCTCTTTCGATCGGCGTAAAGCTTAAGGACACCGATATTGCCATAAGAACAAACCTTGTCACCATATCCGAGGAGAAGGACATTCCCTTTGAAAAAAGAACCATAATAGACCACAGCTCAGGCGAAATATCCACAAAGGATGCCGCCGTTCTCATTGACGAAATAAAGAAAAGCTTTGAAAACGATGAGTTTAAATTCTATGTGGGAACAAGCTACAGGCATCTGCTTATATGGGATAAGGGAGAGGTCTGCGATTTGGCGCAGCCCCACGATCACCTGACGGAAACGATAGGTCCTTATCTTCCCAAAAACCCTGCATTTAAGCATATGATGGAAAAAAGCTTTGAAATTCTCAACAATCACCCCATAAACACAGACAGGGCGAAAAAGGGGCTCAACAAGGCCAATTGCCTCTGGTTCTGGGGAGCGGGAACAAAGCCTGCCCTCGACAGCTTTGAGAAAAGAACAGGCAAAAAGGGCGCTATGATCTCCGCCGTAGATCTTCTTAAGGGCATAGCTGTCGGAACGGGAATGACAAATATAGAGGTAGAGGGAGCAAACGGCTCTCTTGAAACAAACTACGAGGGAAAGGCTATGGCAGCCGTAAAAGCCCTTAAGGACGGATATGACTTTGTATATGTACACGTAGAGGCTCCCGATGAAATGGGACATCAGGGAAGTATAGAGAAAAAAATAAAGGCTATCGAAAACCTGGATCAGAGAGTTATAAAGACGGTCAACAGAGAGCTTGAAAAAGCGGGCATAGACTATCGTATGGCCGTTCTGCCCGATCACCCCACACCCATAAAGGTAAGAACCCACACAAACGAGGCCGTGCCCTATATGCTCTATGACAGCACAAATCATCTCGACAGGGATTGGCATTATAACGAGAGAGAAGCAAAGGAAAAGGGCGACTATATAGCTGACGGATATACATTTATAAAAAGGCTTTTTGAGGAATAAGCTTTTCGGGATTTGTGTTTCTATGAAAAAACGAGAGGAAAGAATTTTATGGATATAAGATGGCGTCTTGAAAATATATATAAGGATTGCGGCGACAGACAGCTTGCGGAGGATATTGAAAAATATTCCGAGGGGATAAAAAAGCTTGACACATATGCGAGAGAAAAATTTTCTTCGCAATATAAGCCGACAGAGGTCATAAAGGGATATATAAAGCTCCTGAACGAAACCATACTCCTTGAAAAGCCGGGACTTTATCTCGGTCTTGTGCTTGCAGCCGACAGCGAAAATGCCGAGGCACAGAAACTTATGGACAGGTTTTCGGACATTTCTGCGTCAGCAGCCTGTCGCGAGGCTCTTTTTGATGAATATATGAAGGGGATTTCTCTCGGAGAACTTTCGGATGACGATATTATAAAAGAGCATATGCACTTTCTTGCGACCGCCAAAAGAGACGGAGCCTACACTCTCGACCC
Organism: uncultured Clostridia bacterium; assembly: GCA_947630725.1. Classification (GTDB taxonomy): domain Bacteria; phylum Bacillota; class Clostridia; order Lachnospirales; family CAG-274; genus JAJQCI01. Next base: position 24,254 of record CANRIS010000021.1, on the reverse strand, counting down.
CAAAGCCGAAGAAATAATCGCAAAAATGAAGATTACAGGATCCGAAAGCTTTAAAAGGCTGTGGGAAAATCTTACGTCTCACCTTATGTGCAAGCTTGACGGAGAAGAAATTCCTCTTTCGTCAGTCAGGGGACTTGCTCGCAGCCCGAAGCCCGAAACACGACGCAAAGCCTATATAAGCGAGCTTAACGCATATAAAAAAATCGACTCCGCAGGAGCAGCCTGTCTCAACAGCATAAAAGGAGAGGTCATAAAGGAGTGCGAAATGAGGGGATATGACTCGCCCCTCGGACAGTCGCTGCTCTGTGCCGGAATAGACAGGGATATTCTGAACGCTATGCTGTCGGCAATAGACGAAAGCCTGCCGCAGCTTAACAAATTCTACAGAATAAAGGCGAAATATCTGGGATATGAAAAGCTGCCGTTTTATGAGCTTTTTGCCCCTGTGGGAAAAAACGAGCTTACATTTTCTTTTGACGAGGCCAAGGATTTTGTAATAAAAGCATTCGGAGGTTTTTCGGAGAAAATGGAGAGCTTTGCAAAAAAAGCCTTTAAAAACGGTTGGATAGACGTAAGCCCGAGAGCGGGAAAGGTCGGCGGAGCCTTTTGTGAAAATATCCCCTCTATGGGCGAAAGCCGCATACTTATGAATTTTGGCGAAAGCTTTGACGATATAATCACCCTTTCTCACGAGCTGGGACATGGATACCACAACGAAGTCCTTAAGGGACAAAGCGCCATAAACAGTGACTATCCTATGACGCTTGCCGAAACTGCATCTACCTTCGGAGAGAATCTGGCATACAAGGCAGCCGAAAAAATACTTCCGAAGGAGGCTCTCATAACAATAAGAGAAAACCGCCTTTCGGAGGAGCTGCAAAGCATAGTCGATATTTATTCAAGATTTCTCTTTGAGGACAGCTTTTTTGAAAAAAGAAAAGACGGCAGCCTTTCACCGAAGGAAATATGCTCCCTTATGATAGAGGCGCAGAAAAAAGCCTACAGAGACGGCCTTGACGAAAGCTGTCTGCATCCTTATATGTGGCTCTGCAAGCCCCACTATTATGACGCAGGCTTCAACTATTACAACTACCCTTACGCTTTCGGAGATCTCTTTGCAAGAAGCCTTTCCGCTCTCTATGAAGAAAGAGGAGCCGCCTTTATAAATGAGTATGACAGACTGCTCATTGCCGCAGGCAGCAGCTCAGTCAGAGAGACGGGACTGATGGCAGGCATAGACTTTGGCGACAAGGCCTTTTGGAAAAAAGGCGTAGAAGAAATTCTCAAGGATATAGACGAGCTTGATGCTCTTATGCAAAATCAATAATACAATACTAAAATCAATAAAAATCAACGTACAAACAAACAGTACGCAAAAGACCTGTCTTGCATAAAAACAAAACAGGTCTTAGCGTGTCGAAAAAATCGACACGCTTTCATCAAAATGCAGTCGCATTTTGATGAGGCCAAATGTGCGTGCCGGACAAGCCGGCGACTTCATTTGGATAAAGGAATATAAATTTCAATTTGTTCCAAAAACTGCGTTTTTTCACAAATTGAAATTTATTCCTCGGACGGGCGAAGCTCGTCCTGCGGATTAAAGTCTGCGACGCCGTATATAACATATTTGTCGAATATTTTTATTGTCATAAACAGATTTACTTTTTTTGACACCCTAATAAGACCTGTCTTGCATAAAAAGGCAAAACAGGTCTTTTTTTCCGTTTTTTATTTTATGAAAAGGAGTTGAATACCTCTTCAAGCTCCTCGGGGTCATCGCAGACCGCAAGAAGGGTCATTTTGTCTCTTGTTTTAAAAAGGTGCTTTTCTATTTTTTTGCTTTTGTCGGGGTCGTCCCTATAGGTTGCCGAAAGGTTTATAAGCAGGTTGGAAAGGGATTTTTCTATATTTTCGGTACTCCTTATATCCCTGCCCTTGGCAAGTATTATTTTGTCGGGGCTCCCCTTTTCGGGCGAGACTACTATATAGCCTTCCTCTATATCGTTGGGGTTTATGCCGCATTCCTCGGCAGCATCTATATCGGAGAGGCTGCGCATACCGTCCGTATCAAAGCCCGCCTTTTCGCAGACTGCCGTTATTGCCTCCAAAGCGGAGGTGTTTTCTACCACAGGCTTTGAACACGCCGAAAGCATAATACCGATAACCGCAATTAAAGCTGTCTTTTTCAAAAAATCATCTCCCAAAAGAAGTCTGTCCCTTTTTTTGAAAAATATACGGCTGTCAGGGATATTCTGCTCTCCTTGCACTGCACTACTCTTTATGCGGCAGCCTTCGTCTTTTTTGATCTTTTGCTTTTCACGCATATTCCCACAAAAATTATTATACTAACAATACTTACGGCAAGACCCGGATAGAATCCTCTCGGTGTATATTCAAAATGTATTTCGTGATCGCCCTGCGAAAGCTCTATCCCTATAAGGCCGTCCTGACCTATGGGTATATATTCAGTCTTTTCGCCGTCTACCATAAGATCCCAACCCTTGTCATAGGGTATCGATGTAAAAAGTATTCCGTCCTTGTCGGCTGTTATTGTTCCGTCAATTATCGTGTCCTCCTGCGGAACGGGAACATCCAGAGTGTTCTGCGAAAGAACATCATAAGCCTCTTTGAATACATCTTCGTTGTATGTCGCAACAAAAATCTTTATATCGCCGGTGGTTCTGTAGGTTTTTTCAAACTCGCCGCGGTTTGTAAGCTCAAAAGAAATATTGAGACTGTCTCCTGCGGACACATGACCTACATCAAAAAGGCTTCTGCCCGTAGAAAGCTCTCTGTCGTTGTTTCCGCTGCCGTTTATGTCATATAAGACCCTCTTGGCATTTGCGGCGTCAACATAAAAATACACATAACCGCTTTTGTCAAAATCCACGCTTGCGCTTACCTTGGGGATGGCATTAAGGTCTGCCGCATTTGTAAGCTCATATTTCAAGTCTATGTTTTCGCTGTCGCCCAGCTTATAGGCGGGAGCCTCCTTGTCTATTTCGTCATATTCTCCGCTTTCGTTTTTTGCCTTTGTTATTCTCAGATTTTCATAGCCGAAGGACGAGAGATCTATTTTTGTGAACATATTATCGGTTATTCCCGTGGCCTTGTGTATAAAATCGTTCTGAACGTCAAAGGGCTGGGAGTCTTTTGTCTGCCAGTCAACTATTTCGGGATCAGTCATAAAACCGAGAGGCAGGCAGTATTTGTTTTTATAAAGCGATACGGACGAGGTGGTTCCGTTTTTGAGAGACGTGTCCCATCTGCTCACAAACTCATATCTGTCGTTATTTATGTCTCCGTCCTTATTCATAACATACTTTACGTCAAATATTGCGTCAATAAGGGCGGTGGGGTCATAATATCTCTGAGAGTTCATGGTTGCGGCTATACCCATATTCTGTATAAGAGCCGTTGTGTCTCCCGGCGCCATCGAAGAGAACTGCGAAAAGCCCGGATAGTGATAAAGCGACGAGTCGTTTATGGCTGTGAAACGCCTGTATTCCGTCCTGTAGAATTTCGGAGTGTTCTGCTCCTCCCATTTTACCGCCTCTGCGCCTGCATCAAGATATTTTACATAGTCCGTTCTGTCGGTAGTTCTGTCCAGACCCACATATGAGCCAAAGAGCATTTCGACAAATACGCAGGCAAGCAATATACAATAAAGGGGCTTTAGAGAGCCTTTTTCGGTCTTTTTATACTGATAGAGTATCAGTCCGTATACTACCATACCCGCTATGTTTATAATAATATCAACATTTGTGAGAGTTCTTTCGATTTTGTCTACCATTGAAACAAATACAAACTCCGTAAAGCACATCCAGAAAATATATGCGCCGCAAATCAGAAAAATCTGTTTGAACTCTAACTTTTTGTCGTCCTTAAAATCCAGAAAAGCTCTGTATCCCATAGTAAGGAGTATAAAGCTGTATATAAATGTAAAACGATGGGGCAGGTTTGAGGGGAAGTGCATACCGTGGATCATAAAGTCCATAGGCTTTATAACGCAGCAGAGCAGCATAAACACAAGCAGAGCCGTGTGGAGCTTTTTCTCTCTGTCCGATATTTTCTTATCCATATAATAATAGGGAACCAGCATAATGGTGAAAAGACCCGTATATATATTCGGCAAATCCTCGTTTCTGCCCAGAACAACGGGACGCGCGCCTATAAAATGATTTGTGAGTATCTGCCATATGGCCTGATATATGCCGAACCCGGGAAAGTTCGTTTCGCTTGTGGCAGTTTCGGAAAGAGCTATCGCCGTAGGAAGCATAAGAACCATAGCCATTCCGCCTGCAAGCAGCGACATAACTGAAAAAAGAACCGTTCTTCTTATTATAAGCTTAAAATCTTTTTTAAAGCTGTATCTCGAAAAAAGCACAACAAGATAATAAAGTCCTGCAAAAACGCATACCATAAACGCTATATAAAAATTTATAAATATAACGAGCGAAAGAGAAATGGCATAGGTCATAAATTTTCCCTTATCCACAAGAGCCTCTACGCCCATAGCCACTATAGGAAACAGCGCAACGGCGTCAAGCCACATTACGTTCCAATAAAAGCCCGTCATAAACGACATAAAGGCATACATAAGAGAAAAAATAACTATGCTGAGGTCGTTTTTTTCAAACCTCGTCTTTATATATATGCCGCAGAAAGCTCCTGCGAGGGCTATTTTAAGGAGAATAAAAAGAGCCATTGCCTCGGGCATATTGCGATGAGGACAAAGAAGCATCAGAAGGCTCAGGGGGCTGGCGGTATAATAAGCCGCCTGAGCAACAAAGTTTTTGCCAAGGCCGCCCTCCCAACTGTAGAAAAGACTTTTTCCCTCCAGTATTCTTTCTCTGAACTCCTCGTGATAGGGGCCGTACTGATGATAAAGGTCTACCTTAAGGATAGTGTTCGGTCCGTAGGGGTATATTTGTCTCAGCATATATACTATGTTCATTATAAGGGCTGCAAGCACAAATGAGAGTATTATATACCTCCATTCATACAGAGCCTTTGACAATCCGTTTTCCTTCGACAGCTTTTTTTCCATTTTTATTTCTCCTTTTTAAATATAAAGACTTTACTGAATACATAATTTATAACAACGACAAAGACCTGTCCTATTATTTTGGATATTTTGTCATTGATGCCAATATATGCCGTAGTCACAAAAAGCCACAGACATTCGGCGACAAGCGAAAACAGCCTTGCGGCAACAAACGACAAAATTTCTCTCACAAGGGTTTTGGGCTTTAATGAGCCTTGTCCGAACACAAAAAACTTATTTGTTATATATGCAAACGTCACCGCAAATATCCACGAAAGCACGTTGGCTGCCTGTATGTCTATGGCGGAAATTTCTCCGCCATCCGAGAGCATGGCCGAAAAAAGCCAGTATGTCACTATGCTGACAAGGGTGGTAAGGCCGCCGAAAACAAGGTATCTGAAAACCTCCGAATCAATTAATTTTTTTATTGTTTTTTTCATTTTCATATTCTTCCTTTATATCGTCAAGACTTGTCTCCTCCACAATAAAGATGGGGCGTTTTTTGACCTCTATATATATTTTTGCGACATATTCTCCGAGTATTCCGCAGGTGAGCAGTATAAAACCGCCTATAAGCAGCACGAGGGTCACCATAGACGCATATCCGGGAAAGTCCCTTCCGAATATGAGAGTCTTGGCAACAACGCATATAAGATATACAAAGGCCGAAAACGACACAGCAAAGCCCATTATGGACGCAAGTCTCAGAGGCGCTGTCGAAAAGGCTGTTATTCCGTCAAGAGCATAGAGAAAAAGCTTTCGCAGGCTCCACTTTGTCTGCCCTGCGGCTCTTTCTACGTCCTCAAAGGACAGCCATTTTGTTCTGAAGCCTACCCAACTGAAAATACCCTTTGAAAACCTCTGCACCTCGCTCATCGCAAGAACAGCATTCACCATTTTTCTGTTCATTATTCTGAAGTCCCCTGCGCCGTTAGGCATATCCACATCGGAGATCCTGTTGACGAATTTATAGAATTTGTTTGTCAGAAATGTTCTCAGCGGAGGATCGCCGTCCCTTGTGGCTCTGTATGTGGCGGTGCAGTCATAGCCCTCTTCTATGCCCTCTATCATTTCGGGAATAAGAGCAGGCGGATGCTGAAGGTCTGCGTCCATTATTACAACCATATCGCCCGAAGAATTTTTCATTCCGGCATACATAGCGCTCTCCTTGCCGAAGTTTCTCGACAGGGATATATAATCTGCATCGGGGTTTTCGGCAAGCTTTTTCATTTTTTCAAGCGTATCATCGGAGGAGCCATCGTCCACAAACAAATATCTGAAACGATAGTCCTCAAGCCTGTCCGTGACCTTTTTGCATTCGGAATAAAACAGGTCTATGACCTCCCTTTCGTTATAGCAGGGTACAATAATGTCGATGGTTTTCATTTGTTTTTATCCTTTTATAAATAAATTTTCTTTTTCGTCAGTCTGAACCTTTTTACGGGAAATCGCCGGACTGCAATGTGATTTTTGCATTTTGAAATATTCAGCCTATCCCAAGCTATATTTTACACAATATGAGGTTATTTTTCAAGAGGAACTTTATAAATGACACAATAAACTTTGCTGTGACGAAAAGGGCATAAATCCCCAAAAAATGATAAAAATATGAATCTTCGGAAGCATTTCGCCTTAGGGATCGCCAAATTCAAAAACCGCTTTTATATGCCTTTGTCATATATAAAGCGGCGTTGGGTTATTGCTTTTTTTAATGTTCGGAGTACGGATGTCCTGTCTATACCGAAAAGCTCTCTTTTATTGTTTTGAGTATCTTTTTTTCAAGTCTCGAAATCTGAACCTGAGAAACCCCTATGGTTTTTGACACCTCCGTCTGGGTTTTGTCCTCATAATAGCGCATTTTTATAATTTCTCTGTCTCTCGGGTCAAGAGCTTCTATGGCCTGCCTCAGTATTATTCTGTTGTCTATGCTTTCGCTTTCGTCTCCGCTCGCCAATCTGTCGATCCTGTTTTCGGGTCGTCCCGCATTTTTGTATATGCCGTCATCGAGAGACTCAACCTCTCTGCCTGCCTCAAGAGCCATTATGACCTCGTCCTCGCCGACGCCCAGCTCATTGGCTATTTCCTTTGCGTCAGCCTCTCTGCCAAGCTTTTTTTCAAGCTCCTCTCCTACTATCTTCGCTCTCACAGACAGCTCTCTGAGGGTTCTCGAAACCTTTATTTTTCCGTCGTCTCTGAGAAACCTCTTTATTTCTCCCATTATCATAGGCACGGCATATGTTGACAGCTTTACATTATAGCTTAAATCAAACTTGCGTATGCACTTTATAAGGCCTATGGCTCCAAGCTGAAACAGATCCTCGGCCTCGATGCCTCTGCCCGTGAATTTTTTTACTATGCTCCAGATAAGCCCCGAATTATCCTCCACGAGCTTTTCCAGAACCTTTTCATCCCCCTGTTGAGCCAAAAGTATTTGCGCTCTCACATTGTCCATATACATTCCACCGCCGATTTAAAGGAATTTTTTTGACATAATTACCTTTGTGAACCTGCCCTTTTCAGACACCACCTCCACAGAATCCATAAAGGTTTCCATAACCGTAAAACCTATGCCCGCCCTGTTCTGAGAGGGCTTTGAAGAATACAGAGGAGTCCGCACAAGATCTATGTCCTCTATGCCCACTCCGTAGTCGGTTATGGTTATGTATACTTTTTCATCGTCCGAAACAAGCTCCATTTCTATTTCGCCTTCTCCTCCTTCATAGCCGTGAACGATCGAATTTGTGACTGCCTCGGATACGGCTGTTTTTATGTCGTCCAAAAAATCCATATGTGAGTTTTTTGCCATTACAAAAGCGGCTGCCACAAGCCTCGCAAAGCCCTCGTTCTCGGAAAGGGACAAAAACTTTATATAGGCTCTGTTTTTCATATTGCGCCTGCCTCCCTTCCAATACCTGCTATGGCGGCTTCTGCCGAGGGATACATCTTTATTATTTTGTCAAGACCCGAACAGCTCATTATTTTTTTTACGGCGTCGTTTGAGCCTGCGACAGCCGTCTTTCCCCCGACAAAAAGGGTCTGCTTATATCTTCCCAGAATATAGCCTATGCCCGAGCTGTCTATAAAATCGGTTTCTGACATATCGAATATAATATTTTTTATATTTCTGCGTTCAAAGCTTTTATCTGTTTCGTTTCTGTATTTTTCTATGTTGTGATGATCCATTTCACCCCTTGGGGTTATTATGAGTATATTTTTATGGTATCTCAGCTTAATATCCATATTTTCCTCCTTTGGTAATTTCTTATATTATAATTATAGTTTATCCATATTTTTTTTCAATACTCAACCAAAAACAAATTTTTTCTCATTTCTTCAAAATATTTTATTTTCTATCTGTTTTCACGCTTTACTTTTTTTATCAATTTGTTATAATGTAGACAGAATATGTCCTAAACGGTTCAGTTTTATGACCGACCGTTTTAACAGCCGCCGATATAAGGAGAGAGAAGTATTTTTATGGAAAAGCTGTCAAAAAAACAACAACGTGTCTATGACTATGTAAGAAAATATATTGAAGAAAACAATATGCCTCCCACAATAAGAGAAATAGGAGACGCCTGCGGTCTTGCATCCACATCTACGGTTCATTCGCATCTTGCCACTCTCGAAAAAAAGGGCTATATAATAAGAAAGAAGTCAAAAAACCGCTGTATGGAAATCACAGAAAACGGTTTTTATAAAAAGGGCACAAAAAAAGTACCCGTTCTGGGTGCCATAACCCCCGGAACACCTATATTTGACGAGAAAAACATAGAGGGATATTTTCCTGTGGCATCACAATTCTGTCATGACAACGACAGCTTTATGCTGAGAATAAAGGACGACAGCATGAAGGATGCAGGCATAATTTCGGACGATCTCGTCCTTGTGCGAAAACAAAGCTATGCGGATCACAACGATATAGTTATTGCCGTTGTGGATAATGCGCCCGTCTGCCGAAGATTTCTGCGGGAAAAAAATTCCCTTGTCCTCCGATCCGAAAACGACAGCCTGCGCCCCTTATTTCTTAACGATGTTATGATCCTCGGAAAAGTCACAGGCCTTTTCAGAGAATTTTCTTAATATGATGAAATGGCAGTATAAACGCTATTAATTTGCTTGATTGTATAGGGATAACTTCGTTCTGTATGGCTACACTTATCAATAGACGCTGTCCCGACAAAAAGACACATGAAATATTTAAAAAATCGGAGGAAAATCAAAATGATTGAAAATAAACCTCAATTTGAAATCAATGTTGACAGGTACACTTGGGCTGCATTTTATACAGATTTTGCAACAAAGCTGTTAGAGTACAAAAACGATAGAAAAAATTTGATAAAAAAGGTTCAAAATGTTTTTGAAAATATTCAAATGAAGTTGCCAAAATTAGAAAAGGATAATAATATCGTTGATATCGATCCCTTCACTGTTTTTGGGACTTTTAACAAAGGACTGAAGGACGCAAACAGAATTAAAATTATAGAATCATACTCGAAAGAATTCGGTTTAACATCGCCTGTACCCACGAACTTTGACGGAATCCCTGTTGTGATGATGCTGTCAGCTACATTTTACTACTTTTTAGGGGATCGAGGCAAATATGACATAGACAATTTATGGAATTTGTTTGAAAGTGCAATACATTATGCAAACAATCAGGATTATGTAAACACACAGAAATTTATTCAATATTTTGACATTGTCAAAAAACAAAAAGGGATAAAATGGAATATTACAATGGGCTTATACTGGATAAGACCAAATACATTTATAAATTTGGACTCTGTCAATAGGCGGTTTCTGCTTAATAATGATTTGTTCTGCGAAATAAAAAACGGGAAAAAGAAAGAGATTTCAGAAGTTCCAAGTGGGAAAGATTACATAGCCCTTATAGAAAAATGCAAAGAAATATTTAAACAGTATAATTCATTTGTCGATCTGTCTTATTCTGCATGGTATCTGTCATCTCAGCCGGAAACAAAGGCTGCTTTTTGGGGCGAAGACAAAAACAGCGATAATAAAAATATTTCAAATGCGGAATTTTTAAAATGGTTTAAACCCCTCATTACCGCTCTTCGCGATTTGGGTGGAACGGCTGCGCCAAAAGAAGCGAGAGAAAAAATTATTGAAAATGAGAAATTGACTGATGATGTTATTTCTCAAACAAGGGGCAAAACCAATATAAACAAATTTGAAAACGAGGTTGCTTTTGCGAGAAATTATCTTGTTTATGGGGGATATATTGACAACAAAACTCGTGGCGTTTGGGCTCTTACCGATGAAGGAAAAACCGTAGATATGACAGAAGAATTGGCTTCGGAAATATTCCGGCAAGGTGTCAAGCGAAATAGAGGAAAAGGGGATCCAGTCTTTGATGACGGGGGAATAGATACTGTTCATTATTGGATATACTCTCCGGGTGACGGCGCTTCAAAATGGGAAGAATTTTATAGCAATGGTATCATGGGAATTGGCTGGGGTGATATCGGTGATCTTGAAGTTTTCACTTCAAAAGAGGAAATTAAGGAAAAAATGAAAGAATGCTACGATCCCACGCTCTCATATAAAAATGACGCCCTTGCAACATGGCAGTTTGCCAAAGAGATGAAAGTCGGCGATATAGTTTTCGCCAAAAGGGGTATACATACAATTATAGGGCGAGGTGTTGTAACATCTGATTATAAATTTGATGATCAGGCAGAGGATAAATATAATAACATTCGGAAGGTCGATTGGACAAATAAAGGTGAATGGCAGCACCCCGGCAAAGCAGCAATGAAAACATTGACCGATATAACAAAATATACTGATTATATTGAAAAGTTAAATGCTCTTTTTAATGACGAAACAATAGAAAATCCAGAAGAAAAAGAGATCGTTTATGACGAATATTCGGCAAATGACTTTTTAAAAGAAGTATATATGTCTCCTGATAAATATTCAACACTTGTAAAAACTTTGGAGTACAAGAAAAACATTATTTTACAGGGGGCTCCCGGTGTCGGCAAAACATATGCGGCCAAACGATTGGCATACTCAATGATGGGTGTACGAGATACTGAAAGAGTAAAAATGATACAATTTCATCAAAGCTATTCTTACGAAGATTTTGTTATGGGTTACAGGCCGACAGGCAGCGGTGGTTTTGAATTACATAAAGGGGTATTTTATGAGTTTTGTAAAAAAGCAGAAGAAGATGATGAAAACAAGTATTTCTTTATAATTGACGAGATCAACAGGGGTAATTTAAGTAAAATTTTCGGTGAACTGTTTATGCTTATTGAGGCTGACAAAAGAGGTGCCGAATTGGGGTTGTTATATTCCAATGAAAGATTTGCAGTACCTGAAAACCTGTATATTATAGGGATGATGAATACTGCTGACAGAAGTTTAGCCATGCTCGATTATGCTTTGCGCAGAAGATTCGCCTTTTTTGAATTTGAACCGGCCTTTTCCACTGACGGTTTTGAAAAATACAAATGGGAAAAGGATAATAAAAAATTCAACAGCCTGATAAATTGCGTAGAAGAGTTAAATCGAAATATTGCCGAGGATGAAACTTTAGGAAATGGGTTCAGAATAGGTCACAGCTATTTTTGTATCGACAAGCCCATTACCGACGAATGGCTTACGTCAGTCGTTGAATTTGAATTACTTCCTCTTTTGAATGAATATTGGTTTGACGAGCCAAATAAAGTCAGAGAATGGAGTGATCGGTTGAGGAGCTAAATAAAATGATCCCTGTAAAAAATATTTATTATATGTTATCATATGCGTTTTCTGTGCTGCAGGAAAATGGATATAAGGATATTTCTACAGAAGAATTTGAAAATGTGTCTGATTTATGCGCTGCTATTTTGATAAAAGGCTTATTCCTGCAGTTAAAAAAGGGGCTGCATAAAGAATACATAGATAAAACAGAATCTATTACTGTACCCAAGGGAAAATTAAATATTTCATCATCCATAAAAACAATGAGCCTGATGAAGCAGCAAATTGTGTGCACATATGATGATTTCACGATAAATTCCTATATAAATCGCATTATAAAATCTACTGCAGAACTGTTAATAAAATCGGATATAGCTCGAACACGAAAGAAAGCATTGCGAAAACTTATGATATACTTTTCTGATGTAGAAATAATGGATTTACATTCAATCAATTGGAAAATAACATACAACCGAAACAACCGTAATTATATGCTTTTAATTTCAATTTGCTATTTAATCGTAAAAGGATTATTGCAAACAACAAAAAACGGCAAAACATGGCTAATGGATTTTTTGGATGAAAAGAGAATGTGTCGCTTATATGAAAAATTCATTCTTGAGTATTATAGAAAAGAATTTCCTCAAATAAGTGCAAATGCCTCTCAAATAAAATGGCAGTTGGACGATGAAAATTATGATATGCTGCCTGTTATGCAAAGTGATATTATGCTCACAGACCGAAAAAAAGAAAATGTCTTAATTATTGACGCAAAATATTATTCCCGTACCACGCAGATACAATATGAAAAAAACACAATACATTCAGCTAATTTATACCAGATTTTTACTTATGTGAAAAATAAAGAAAAAGAAATGTCCGCCAAGCCACATAGGGTATCCGGTATGATTCTTTATGCACGGAATTATGAAGATATAGATATAAAATACAGCATGAGCGGCAATGATATTTTTGTTAAAACTTTAAATTTGAACTGCGAATTTGATGAAATAAAAAAACAATTAAATTATATTATACATCCATTGTTAAGTAATTAATAAAAATTATAATTTCGTAAACCTTGTTAATAGTTACATGACTATTGGCAAGGTTTATTTTTTAATTTAAAGCTTTTGAAATTAACCGTTCCATAAAGGTATTTATAAATGAAAACAAATTTTTTGTAAAAACTCTGACAGAATTTAATTTTATCTGTATTAATTACAGCAGGATTTTCAAAAAGGGGTCGTAAATTTCCCAAAATAATAGGTCAATATGTACTCGTTGACTATGCTTGCTATTAAATTTTTTTGGGATTTTTTGGAAAAAGCAAGATAAGATTGGATAAGGAAAATCAAACGTATAAGTGCATTTCGACATACAAAATCGGCAGTATAACATACGAGGTTAAAATAACATTATTTATAGATGAATAAGCCCCATGTAATGACTGCTCTCTAATGACAGACTTTCACAAGAGGACAATTCGGGCGGTATTTTTTTGTGGATGATTGTTATTACAGCTGACGGACTGGTCTTGTTTGTGGGCTTTTCGGAATTTTTCAAAGCTTGGTATAAAAATACGAAATTATAGAAAAATAGAAATATAAAAAATACCCCAAAACAAAAGGTGATCGTATGGATATATATATAAAACCCGAAAAAAAGGTGAATATAACGGGTGAGGGCATACTGAGGCTTAAGGACGTTGCACAGGTGCTTGCCGAAAAAAACATAAAAACACAGGTAGAAAACCTCCACTTAATGAAAATTGAGGGAAGCGAGAAGAAAAACCTCCTTGTTTCGGTCATCGATATTGTCGAAAAAATAAACGCAGCCCTGCCGGGAAACACCGTAAACAATCTGGGCGAATGCGACACGGTGGTGGAATATTCCCCTCGGAAAAAAAGTCAGAACAAGGCTCTTCTGTGGCTTAAGGTGTTTTTTGTTTCCATAGTTCTCCTGGCAGGCTCGGCGACCGCCATAATGAGCTTTCACTCGGACGCTCAGATCTCGACCGTCTTTGAAAACTATTATTATATTTTTTTCAACGAAAAAATAGAAAATCCCATGATAATAGATCTGCCCTATTCCATAGGGCTTGCATTCGGAATAATAGTCTTTTTCAATCATTTTTCGGGAAAGAAAATAACTAACGACCCCACACCCATAGAGGTAGAGATGTCCGTATACGAATCGGAGGTTACCGACAGCCTCATTGATACGCTGAACAAAAAGGACGGTGAGTAAATGACAGCTCTGAAATGGCTTGCGCTGATAATAATAGGCTGGGGGTCGGGGCTGTTTGTCGCAGGTGCGGTCGTGGCTTTTATTGCGATAATAGGCGTAGTGCCGAGACTGGCGCAGTATACGGGTACAAAAAAATATATAAATCTGTATGAGGAGGCCATTATTCTGGGCGGCATACTCGGCAGCTCGGAGATATACTTTGACATATATCTGCCTATAGGAAGTCTTGCCGTTATGTTTCTCAGCCTTTGCATAGGGATATTTTACGGAGCCGTAGCGGTATCCATAACCGAGGTGCTGGATATTATACCCATACTTTCAAGGAGAATGAGGCTCGTTCAGGGTATGAGATGGTTTGTGTGCGCAATAGCCTTCGGAAAGCTGACAGGCTCTCTGCTCTATTATTTTGTGCCGGGTTTTTATTATATGTAGGAGGAGATAATGTGAACAACAAAGAAAACAAAAACAACAAGGAATATCAGAAGCTTGTCAAAGAGGCCTCTCCCGACAGTCCCATTTTTAAAAACTGTCTGAAAGCCTTTTTCAGCGGAGGGCTTATCTGCTGTATAGGTCAGTTTCTTATGAATATATTTTCGACCTACGGACTTGTTGCCGACAGCAGAAATATGCTTGTTTCGGTCATACTGATAGGGCTTGCGTCCCTGCTTACGGGGCTTGGCTGGTACAGCAAGATCGGAAAATTCTGCGGCGCAGGCTCCGTTGTACCCATAACGGGATTTTCAAATTCCGTCACCGCTCCCGCCATAGAATATAAAAAAGAGGGCTTTGTACTCGGACTGGGAGCAAAGATATTTACCGTGGCAGGACCCGTCATACTTTATGGCACACTTGCCTCGATAGTTGTGGGAATAATATATTATTTTGTTGGATAAAGGAGATAATTATGGCAAAAAAGACAGGAATGCGATCGGTAAGGTTTGAAAAATCCGTATGTATAAAGAGCGTTTCTTCGGTAGCAGGAACAAAGGAAAGCGAAGGGCCCCTTAAGGACTGCTTTGACATAAGCGTAAACGACAATCTTTACGGCGAGGACTCGTGGGAAAAGGCCGAGGCAAAATTTGCAGGCAGAGCCATGGAGGAGGCTGTGAGAAAAGGCGCGCTTACTTTCGGAGACATTGACTATATTCTGGCAGGAGATCTACAGAACCAGACCACAGCCTCGTGCTATGCGGCGGCAAAGCTAGACAATTCGTTTTTCGGCCTTTACGGAGCCTGCTCCACTTTCGGAGAGGGACTTTCCCTCGGAGCTGCGCTTATAGACGGAGGCTGGGGAAAGAATGTTCTCTGCGAAGCCTCCAGTCATTTCTGCGCAGCCGAAAAACAGTTCAGGTTTCCCTTGGAGCTTGGAAACCAAAGGCCACAGACCTCCACATGGACGGTGACCGGATCGGGAGCGGCTGTTCTGTGCGGCGAGGGAAATTATCCCCGCATAACGGGAATAACCACGGGCAGAATAGTTGACGCAGGCATAACGGACGCAAACAATATGGGGGCGGCTATGGCTCCTGCTGCAGCAGATATAATTTTAAACCATTTCAGAGACTTTTCTTCGGGCCCGCAAGACTATGACAGAATTTTTACGGGGGATCTGGGATATGTGGGCAGAGAGATCCTCTTAAAGCTTCTGTCGGAAAAGGGCTGCCACATAGAAGAAATACACAGGGACTGCGGTATACTGATATATGACAGGGACAAGCAGGATACCCATTCGGGCGGCAGCGGCTGCGCGTGTTCGGCTCTCGTATTTTCAGCCATATACAAAAAGCTTATAGAGGGAGAATACAAAAAGGTGCTGCTGATACCTACGGGAGCCCTTATGAGCCCTGTCAGCGTACAACAGGGCGAAAGCATAATGGGCATATGTCATCTTGTTATGATAGAAAAGAGGTGAGCGCAAATGGATTATATAAAAGCGTTTGTTGTTGGGGGAGGCATCTGCGTTTTAGGTCAGATACTCATTGACAAAACAAAGCTAACATCCGCAAGGATACTTGTGCTGTTTGTGGTGCTTGGGTGTCTGTTGGGGGGTCTGGGCTGGTATGACAAGCTTGTGGATTTTGCGGGGGCAGGAGCTACGGTGCCTTTGCCGGGGTTCGGAAACCTCCTTGCCAAAGGTGTAAAGGCCGAAGTGGACAGATACGGATTTTCGGGCGCCCTTACAGGCGGACTGAAAAGTGCCTCGGGAGGAATAACCGCTGCCATTGTTTTTGCGTTTCTGGCGGCGGTCATATTCAAGCCGAAGGAAAAATAGGCTCATTCGGCAAAAAGCCTGCTGCGCTGCAAAAAATTCGACCCACACGGAAAAACTTCTCCGGATGTGGGTCGTTTGTATTATGATTATAATTATACACTGCTGAATGATTAAAGGCAAAACGTTTTATTCAGGTTTACTTTGGGCGGAAAGTATGATAGAATATATGGAAACGCTTCTTAAAACAAAATACCCGGGCGTTATCGCTGCGGCGTTTTTAAGTTATTATTTTGTGGGAGGTACGGTCGTATGGGATATACCGAAATTTTTCTGATCGCAGTCAGTCTGGCTATGGACGCCTTTGCCGTGTCTGTATCAAACGGTCTTGCTCTGGAGGATATAAAGCCTGTTCACGGGCTTATGCACGGCGCATATTTTGGGTTTTTTCAGTTTCTTATGCCTCTCATAGGCTTTATGGGGGCAGGGCTTTTCAGAGGGTACATAGAGAGAGCCGATCACTGGATAGCCTTTATTCTGCTTGCCCTTATAGGCGGCAATATGATAAAGGAGTCCTTCGATGAGGAAGATGAGGACGAAAGCCGCACAGACAGGCTGCTTGCTCCGGGACATATGATAATGCTGGCGATCGCCACAAGCATAGACGCTCTTGCGGTAGGCATAAGCTTCTCCTTTGCAAGGCTTTCGGTGGGCATACTTCAGGCCTGCCTTATAATAGGCTGCGTGTCCTTTGTGCTGCCCTTCTGCGGAGTATATCTGGGAAAATTCATAGGCGGAGTATTTCAGAAATACGCTACCAGAGTCGGAGGGCTTGTGCTTATATTTATAGGCATAAAAATACTTCTGGAACATCTGGGCATACTGTAAGTATAAAACATTAAAAATTTAAAAATCAAATAAATATCGCCGACCATACTTAAGCTGTACGATCGGCGTTTATATTTATTATTTATTATTATTTTTTATTCCAGTATATCGGAGGCTTGTGTAAAGCTGTAGGTCTGCTCCGAAAATACGATTATGCTGTCGCCTGTTTTGAATACATCGCTGCCCTTGGGTATTATCATATCGCCGTCTCTTATTATGGCTGCGATGAGAACATTCTTTTTAAGCTTCATTTTGTCTGACTTAAGGGGTATGTTTACCTTGCCGAAGCTGTTTGTTATGTCAAGCTTGCTTACCATTATAAGATCTCCCGCAAACTGGAAAAATCTGCTTATGCCTGCCTCCGAACGGTTCAGATTCTTGACCGACTGCACATAGTCCATTATCCTTGCGGCAAGAAGAACGTCCTCCGAAAGAGATACGTTTATGGTGACCTGTCTCAGCACCTTTTCATACGATGCCTTTCTTATTTTGAGGATTATGTTCTTTATTCCCTTTGACCATGCTATGAGCGATGCCAGAAGATTAAGCTCGTCATTATTTGTGAGACAGATAAAGGCGTCTGTCTTTGAAATTTTTTCTTCCTCCAAAAGCTTTATATCGTCTCCGCTGCCGTATACTATGTCTACCTTCGGCAGATGCTCATAAAGCTCCTCGCATCTCTCACGGTCATTTTCTATTATTTTTATGTCTAACTTAAGCTTGCTCAGATGCTGCGAAACAATAAGGCCTGTTTCTCCGCCGCCCACTATCATAACGCTTTTGACGGGCTTTGTGATCAGTCCCATATCCGAGAGCAGCTCCATCATTTCTTTGTTGTGGGTAACAACGCAAATTATGTCGCCCTCCTTAAGCACAAAGCTGCCCTGGGGAATAACAGCCTTACCGTTTCTGGATACTGCCACAACCAAAAATTCCACATTGAGGGAGGGTTTCAGATCGGTGAGCTTTTTGCCCTCAAATACGCTGCCCTTTTCGATAGTTAATTCCGCAAGAAGAACTCTCTGATCGTACAGCGTCAGCACCCTGTTTGTGGTGGGGAAGTATATCTGTCTCGTAACCATCTCCGCCAGTATTCTCTGAGGACAGAGTATGTGGTCTATCGAAAATTTTTCTTTTATATAATCTGCATCGTCCATAAGCTCAGTACGGTTAATGCATGCCACAACACGGCGGGTTCCGCTGTTTTTGGCGAGCTGACACACAAGAAGATTCGTTTCGTCATTGGGCGTCATTGTTATAAGTATATCGGCCATTTCGGCTCCTGCCTGCAAAAGCACGTTTCTCGATGCTCCGCTGCCCCATACGCCGTTCACGCTCAGACGGTTCGTTATATTATCGACTGCTTTTTTGTCCTTGTCTATAACCACTATTTCGTGGCCGAGATCTCCGAGCTGTTCGGCCAGAAGTCCGCCCGAATAGCCTGCTCCAACTATAATTATTTTCAAAGTCCATCGCTCTCCCTTCTTATACGCACGGCTTTATGCCTTTCAATAAGTCTGTAAACCTTTTTTGTTGTAAGACCCTGTACTATAACCGTAAAGAATATAATATAAAATGCCGAGGCGCAAAGCAGCCCGTATATTTCGGTACTCAGAAATTCTGCCGTGGAAAGCACAAGAGCCAGCGTAAGTCCGCCCTTAAGAGCGCTCCACGTCATAAGAGAAACAAATTCGGGTATGTTATAGCCTCCGGGTATTTTTCGCCTGTTTACAAGTATGACAGGCACAGATATACCTATTGCCCTCGATGCGAGACAGCTCACTACGGATACTGCCGCTATTATAGCTATGCCCTTCGGCACGGGAATAACAAGGAAGCAGAAGCCTATTATTACAAACAATACGCTGTTCAGAACCTCGTCAACACAGTCCCAAAAATGCTCATATATATTTTCGCTGTCAAATATTTTGAGGTATCTTTCTGCCTTTTCACGTTCATAGGAGAATATCATACCGCAGACAACCGAGGCGATAACCCCCGAAAAGCCCAGAATTTCGCATATTACATATACAGAAGAAACCAAAAGCAGGCTTATACAGATATGATTTACGGGTTTATGTGAAATTTTGATAAGCTTGAAAAGTATCGCCGAAACAACAACCGCTACGACAGCCGCTCCGAGGACTTCCTTCGCCATAAGAAATACAAAGTTTTCGCTTCCCATGTTTTCGACAATGCTTTTTACAAAAATAAAAAGAACAACGCCCATACCGTCATTGAAAAGGCTTTCGCTTTCTATTACCGTTGTTACGCTTTTTGAAAGCCCCAGCTTGTTCATAATGCCCGTTGCGGCTATGGGGTCGGTGGGAGAAACTATGCAGCCCAGAAGTATGCAGTACCACACGCTGAGTTCAAAGCCTGCCGCATTGATAAGAAAATAGAATAATATGCCGTAGGCAAGAGCCGAAACCGCTGTGGACAGAAACGCAAACAGAGTTATAATTTTCAGATTTGCTTTAAACTTTCCGAAAGAGACTTTTCCCGCTCCGGCAAAAAGCATAAAGCAAAGAACGCCATCGATCAGGTATGAATGCAGATTTATACCCTTTATGCCATTCAGAAGTCTGTTTGTCGCCGATACGTCCACAAAGGACACAAACGTCCTGAGAAGCAGACAGGCAAGCAGCGTAAAGATCAAAAGAGCTATTTCGTTTGGCATTTTTAAAAATCTTTCGTTTGCCACACTGACGATAACGATCATAAACAGTATGATCGTAAATATTGTGAGAATTTTCAAAATATCACTTCCTTCCGATTTATTATAGCATAAGGATTTTGTTTTCGTCAAACAAAAAAGGGTCATTTTTTGTCAAATGTCCTAAACGGCTGTTTTGAGTTCACAAATGAACGGTTTACCCCTCGGCGGGAATATGATATAATATTAATAATTATACTGTGAAGGAAGGAGATCTATTTGAACGAGGATCTGAGAAAAAAACTTAGAGAAAAGCTCCTTGAATGTTATGGAATAGATATAGACTCGGCTGTTCTTAAATATTCGACACAACACTACGCTTTTATATTTCCAAACGAGCCGTATATGATAAGAGTGAGCATAGCTCCCAAAAAATCAAGACACGAAATACTCAGCGAGCTGCTGTGGGTAGATGACCTTAAGCAGTTCAAACAGACAATATGCGAGCCCGAAATGTCACTGAAAAAAAACATAATGGAAGAATTTGAAATAGACGGCACAATGTACAGAGCCAGTATGTTCAGAACTGCCAGAGGCAATGTGCAGCTTACGACCGAAATTACTCCCATGTTTTTTATATGTGTCGGCGAGCTTTTGGGCATAGTCCACAAGGCAAGCACAGACGAACGTAAAATAGGTATGAACTTCAAAAGAAAATCCATGGAGGAGCTTCACGCCGAAAGAAAGAAAAGAACATATAAATTTCTCAGTCCCGATCTGAGAAAAAGAATAGACGATATAGCCAAAGAGGTTTTTTCCCTGCCGAAGAACGAAGGGTTTTATGGCCTTTGTCACGGCGATTTTCATATGAACAACTTTTTCGTTGAAGTAAATAACATATGGCTTTTCGACTTTGACAGTTGTCTCTATACTCACTATCTCTACGATGTGGCGTCCTTTACGGTAGACTGCATACAAAAGGGCTATATGCAGGGAGAGGACTGCCGAAGCATACTTTACGACCATATTATGCCATATCTGAAAATAGGCTATGGTCTGAATATGGAATGCGGAGAGGGCTATTGGGATAAGCTGGAGCTGTTTATTGACCTGCGCATAGCCGTTACGGTAATGGAGCTTCAGAGCATAGACGACTGCGGAGTCTTAGACGACCTGAACAGGGTCAAGGAATTTTATACATACATATTAAAGAGCGAAAACAGTCTTGACGCCATGACAAGGCTTTTAAGAGGAGACCCTATGACCGAGGACAAAAATATAAGCCTCGAAAGCCAAAGCATAGGTCTCGACAGCGTTCCGAATGCAAGACAGCTCGGAGGCTATGTGTGCTGTGACGGCCGCAAAATAAAGCAGGGACTTCTTCTGAGAGCAGGAAGTCTGGAGGATCTGTCGGATCACGATGCCGAAATTCTTTCCGAAAAGTATGGGGTTACCGAAATAATAGACCTGCGAACCGATACCGAAAGAGCGGTCGGCGCAGACGGAAACGTATCGGGAGCAAAAAACACCCATATATCCATACTCGAAAACAACAGCTCAGACAAAACCCTCGACAGCGTGCTTGAAAATATGAACACTCTGAAATATGACAAAATAGGGCGGCTGATAGAATATTCCAGAATATCGGGCTTTGGCGATATATACAAAACGCTTCTTCTTAATAAAAGCGTTATTGAAGGGTATAAAAAATTTTTCAATATTCTTCTGAAATCGGAGGGCGCAGTTCTGTGGCACTGCTCACAGGGCAAGGATAGGACGGGCATAGGCGCAGCGCTTATTATGTATGCTCTTGGCGTGGATGAAGAAACCATTATAAAGGATTATGAGCTTACAAACGCAGCCTACAGGCAGGAAAGAGAAAGCATAACAGCAGAAGCCGAAAAAAGAGGCTGTTCAGCCGAGGAGGCCGCCCGTGTAGGCATTATAGGCGCAGGAGTGGACAAAAACGATCTTATCGCCGCTCTTGACAGCGTTAAGGAAAAATACGGCTCGGTAAACAACTACATAACAGAAGCTCTGAATATTTCGGAGGACGATATAAAAACCCTCAGAGAAAAATATACCGACAACCTGCAATAAGCCTTGTTGTCGGGATATGAGTGAATTACTCGGAAATATCTGAATTTTTAAATTTTATATTGTTTTTTGCAATATATTTTTCCATATATATGCAGCGGAATGTATGGCTGTGGGCAGAGAATGCGCTATTATAGGAATATCCCAGCTTCTCATAAAAGCCCACGGCCTCTTCTCTGCCCGAAATTTCGATTTTGTTATATCCCGATTCGGCTATCCACCTTTCGGCCTCCTCAACAACGAGCTTTCCGATGTGCTTTCCCCTGTATTCGGGAAGAACCACGACACGGCCGATCTCGGCTGCGCCCTGAGACGTCTCGAACCACCGACAGGTGGCGATCGGAAATTCATCGTCCAATATAACTATATAGTGGCATTTGGCACCGTCATTTTCGTCAAATTCCTCTCTGAGAGTAATGCCGTATTTTTTAGCCATAGCCTGTATGCGCACATAGTATGCGCCTGCGCGTTCAAATTCTTCTTTGGCTCTGATTGTCTTGAATGACATATATATTCCCTCTTTTCTCCGCAAAACAGGCGGAGGACTATAACATTGAATTTATAAAAGCTCCGAAAATTTTTCTGCTGTAAGCATCTGTTTTATAGGAAAATTCGGGGTGCCACTGAACCGCCCACAAAAAGCTGCTGTCGGGCTTATATACAGCCTCAACAAGATCGTCCTCCGAAACCGCCATAACCTTCAGCCCCGGCGCAGGCGTTCTGACAGCCTGATGGTGATAGCTGTTCACCGACAGACGATGGGTTTTTAAACACTCATACAGCGGAGAATCACGGAATATTTCCACATCGTGTATAGGAACGTCATAGGGTTTGCCCTGATGATGCTCTGTTTCGGATGGGTGCTGCGTAGGTATGTCCTGATATAATGTGCCTCCGAGCACAGCATTTATAAACTGAATGCCTCGGCATATTCCAAGGACAGGCTTGTGGGCTTTGAGCGCTTCTTCGAGAATGAGCATCTCCATAGAGTCTCTTTTTTCACAGCATAAAACGCCCTCGCCTATGGGCTTTTCGTTATATATTTCGGGCGAAACGTCATGCCCTCCCGTAAACAAAAAGCCATCGCACATATCGGCAAGCCTTTTTAATTCTTCCGCATTGTCCGAAAGCGGAAATATAAACGGTATTCCGCCGGCAACACGAATGCCGTCCATATATCCCGGCAGCATCCATATGCTTTCTTTTTCGTCATCCCACAACGGCATAACGCCCACAACAGGTTTCAATGCAACATACCTCCAAAACACGGCGCATTCCAACACGCCGCAGACCGAAAATAATTTTTTTCTTCCTATTAAAAAGTATCCGTATTAGTCGATTATATCAGGATTATATCAGATAAGCCAAAATTTTTCAAATTAAAATTCAGCCCTTCAAACCTCAAAAGCCCCCTAAGCATAATTTCGCAACTTATATAACAACAAAAAAACCGCCTATTTAAGCGGTTTTATTGAAGTGAGCCAGCCGGGACTCGAACCCGGGACAACATGATTAAAAGTCATGTGCTCTACCACCTGAGCTACTAGCCCATATATTAAAATATGTTTTTTATTACAGAATAGGGTGGATAGAGGGACTCGAACCCTCGACCTCCAGAGCCACAATCTGGCGCGCTAACCAACTGTGCCATACCCACCATATAAATCTGAATCGAAAGAATGCATTAAAGCGCCTGTCTTTTTTCAAATATGCCGCTGCGCACAATACAACGACCGAAAGTCGGTCAACGGATAGGATATGCAGGCAGGACTTCAACAATAAAAAAACGTGTCAGAAGGGACTCGAACCCCCGACCCACGGCTTAGAAGGCCGTTGCTCTATCCAGCTGAGCTACTGACACACATATTATAAATCGGGGTGACAGGATTTGAACCTGCGACCTCCTGAACCCAAATCAGGCGCGCTAGCCAAGCTACGCTACACCCCGTCAACCTCAAATTTAAAATATCAAAGAACATCAAAAAACAAAAGAAAATGTCTGTTTCTCAAAAAAAAGGCTGAAGCCTTTGCGGCATACCGCCTTTAAACATTTTTAAGGAAAAAGATATGACCCGTACGGGAATCGAACCCATGTCTCAGCCGTGAAAGGGCCGTGTCTTAACCTCTTGACCAACGGGCCATAAAGCTCCCCGAGTAGGATTCGAACCTACAACCTATCGGTTAACAGCCGAGTGCTCTACCTTTGAGCTATCGAGGAATATTTTTAACGCTATATTAGATTATCATATTTTGGTCATATTGTCAAGTATTATTTTTTAAAATACGACCTTTTTACCGAATAACTAAAACACATATTGCTTTCGTTTGGAAAGCTTTGTGATAACTTTCTGATTATCATTATGTGCGCTGACTGTTCAGTGGCTATACGCCTT
>CANRIS010000020.1 GCA_947630725.1 uncultured Clostridia bacterium | reverse complement strand
CTGAAAAAGGGCATAGAGCTTAAGCTCAGAAGAGGCGAAGATCTTGAAACCGTACTTGCGGCATACAAAAGCTTGTCAGAAAACGACAAGGAGATTTTGCGAAAATATTTTGTCAAGGAGTGATAGGTTATGGCAAAGCCAAAAGATATAGGCGATGGTATGAATTATATAAGGGTCAGCTCTGGGGTATATCACCCTGTGGCCGATTAAGAAGCGAGGGAGGACATAAAGGAGTTTGAAAGCGGTTACGATAAGGATTAATAATAAAGTTTAAAAGATGCATTAAAGAGGTATTGCTTAATTCGATTGAATAATATACAGCAATACCTCTTATTTTAACAAACGAAGTATGTTTCGTTGTTTCTATTGGCGAGAGAGGACATCAGTGATTACAGAGTTTAAATCATTACATAGTTTTGTTAAATAACCAATATCTTTTATTTTATAAAAATCTTCAAAATTACTTTCAACCACATAGTTTCCCTTAAGGTTGTTTTCAGGGGAAATTTTTTTGACCTTGCTGTGATTGTTTTGTGAAACTATTTCAAAACCGGCTAATTTCAGAAGTTCATTGGAAGTTATATCGCCGAAAAGAGATTGTACAGTTCTTGCACAAGGCAAAGATTTGCTGCGCCTTTTATTATAGTCGGCTATTCCATGTGCCTTTAGCCTTATGTATTCTGCTTTAAAATCTTCGAGATGCTGCTCTTTCGGTTTAAGAGAATATTTACTGTAAAAGACATATGAGGGAAAATACTGTTTTACAAACTCTCCTGCCGTTACTGAAAAGAGCTTTTTTATAACCGAATGAGATGGAAGCAGATTTTCCTCATCAAAGGCTTTTGCTGTTGGAATACCATACTCGTTTATGTATTGTTCTACACTGTCCAAAACCTTTTCTTTTGTCCAATGCTGGTGCGTGGATGTTCCTATTTCTTTTGCCATTTCAGCAAGCTTATCTGATATTTCTATTGCTTCTTCGGATTCATTTTGAGTTTTAAGAATTTGTATAGCCCTTAAAAGTGCCTGTTTTCGGGTCATTTTCATACCTCCTTTTATTTCTCTATAAATGATTATCATAGGCACTGCATAGGTGGAAAATTTTACGTTCTGATCCAAGTCGAAGTTGTTGATGGCTTTTATCAGCCCTATGCAGCCTACCTGAAAAATGTCATCGGGAGACTCGCCCCGTCCCGTAAATCTCTGTATTACGCTCAGAACAAGTCTCAGGTTTCCGTATATATATTGTTTTTTGGCCTCCTCATCGCCTTCCTTTACCCTGCGGATAAGCTCCTCTTTTTCATTCTCCTTAAGCACAGGAAGCTTTGAAGTATTTACCCCACAAATTTCAACCTTTTGCCGCATAAAATACTCCCTCCGAAAATTCAAAAGTTTTCATAACTAAAGCATTTCCAAAAGAGAAAAATTTATTCTTTTTTACCCTTGCAGAGCATTTATGCCGATCGAATGAAAAAAAGCCTTGCCGACAGTGGGGCAGGGCGGCTCCTTTTTGGTTTGTTTGAATAAAAAAAGACCCCTGTTCCGAAGAACAGGGGTCAGAGGTTGTGTTACATGGATCTGCCGCCTGCGGCACGCTCGGGCGGAGCGATTGTAGGCTGAGTAGTGTTTGTAGGTTGGTTGTTTGTCGGTGCGGGAGCCGGAGCCGGCGCAGGCGTAGGAGCCGGAGCGGGTGTGGGTGCGGGCGCAGGAGCAGGAGCGGGCGCAGGGGCAGGAGCGGGTGCAGGGGCAGGAGCCGGAGCAGGGGCAGGAGCCGGAGCGGGAGTCGGAGCGGGTGCAGGTGCAGTATTTGCGGCCTGCGGATGGTTGATAGACTTATTGACGTTATAATCCCGATAGTCTACCCTTTCCGTATTTCGCATACCGTCCCTTTGAAGTACGGATACATTTATGGCTTTAACATAGTTTGAGGATCTGGCTGCTGTGTTCAGAAGATTGACCTGATGTTCTATGTCTTTAATTATATCCTTGCGCATACTCTCCTCAGCGGCTCTTTTGTTATATGCCGCAAGGTTTTTTTCATAAAGCTCTACTTCCAATTCATTTTTTCTGATATCTAAAGGCGTTGATGCAAGCCTTTTGAAAAAGCCGAATTTTTCTACCTTTCTGGGCTCCTGCATTACAGGCAGTCTTGCACCTGCGGGGACAAAGCCTATAAATGTGTCGTCCGTCTTGCACATTATATAGTCGGTTGAGGAACCTTCAAGCAGAGTTTCTTTCAAAGTCTTGGAAATATATTGAAAAGCCTTGTTATATTCTCTTACTATTTCTGTCTTAGCTTTGCTTATCTGCGCATCCCTGGCCTCCTGAGAGATTGGCGTGGTGGGTACTTTGCCTTCGGCTGTCAATCCGTTCTCAAGCCATCTGACTTTATCGTCCAGCGCATCAAATTGGAACTTTCTCATAACAGGCTGTCCGTTTACATATATCTTGCTGAGAGCCTCTCTGAATACCTTGTCGTCATACTTCTGAAAGCTTGATGGGGGATAGCCCGTAAGAGCCGAAAGAAGCTGCGGAGCAGGCGCATTCTCTATATTGACAAGAGATATGGGCGATATGGAGGATTTTGCTGTCCTTATACTTTGGTCGGGCATTGCGTTTTTATAGAGGGCGTCCCTTGCGTTCAAGCCGTTTTCGGTGTCTTTCTTTGCCGCTGCAATATCATTGGCAAATTTATTTATTGCGCCGTTAAGCTGACCGCTTTTATCTGCTTTTTCTAATTGTCGGTCTCCTTTGAGCATATCCACAGCATCGCTGTCTTCAAAAATTCTGTTTTGTCTGTAGTTGGTGCAGATGTTGCGTATATCATGAGCCGAGGACGACCTCATAAATCCCAGAGATGTATCTCCCATATTTTTTATTGCATCGTTGCCCATGACATTGCGCATATACTCATAATTCATAAGAGTTGATACCTCCGATGAGTTCAATCCTCTTAAATTACTGCTTTCAAAAGAGTTATCTGCCATGTATGCAGGACAGGATATATATTTGTCACGCAGATTTGACATATTAGTCAGAGTCTGTATATTTTCTGACATAGTTTTGGCGGGCGTCCTGAACGAATCAAATGTATATGCGGCATAGTTACTTACCATGCTGCTTATAATGTTGAATTTGGCAAGATTCTGAGAGATGCTTTCGGGGCTGCTGTAGTCCACATAGGGGAGCTTAAGCTCTGACAGTGTGGCTGTCATTGTTTCGAGAGCAGGTACCATGTGTTCTCTGTATTTTTGGCTGAGAGAGGATTTGGCGAGGACTTCTCTTTCGGATCGCAGACCTGCGTTTTCGGCTCCCAACGAAAAATCTTCAAAAAATTCCTTTCCTATTTTCTTTTTGGCTGCTTTGGCTTCGGGAGTATCCGACATTATAAAGTCAAGGGTATAGTTGTTGCCGTTATTGTCCTTTTTGCCCAGCATATAGAGCATCATAAGGTTGGCGGGTACGGATTCCTTCGATTCAACATGCAAGTGGCTCAGCTGAGCTATACACTTGTCGTATGTAAGCAGTCTGTTGTCATTTTCGGCAATGCCGGGGTTCTGAGCCTTAATATCGTTGTTATAGTCTTCTATCCATGCGAAAAAGTCCGAGTTTTGTCCGCCTGCGAGTTTGGAGTTCAGGGCTGCGGGCGCTTCCTTCGCTTTATTGACTTCGAGAGAAATGCCGTCCTTAAGGCTTCTTGCAAAAACTATGGCCATCTGAGATTTTTCAGCCCAATTTTCGAGCTGACCGGGCTTAAGACCTATACTGTTTGGCGTGGGTATTATGGCGACAGGTCTGGGCTCAACGGAATTTTCTCTCATACAGGTCATAAAGGACGTATTTTCGGTAGAGAGAGCCTCTTTTATTTTAGCCGTATAGACTGCCAGAGTATTTCCGTTGACAGGCTGACCTACAATATCGGTTATATTCTTTCCGTCTATATAGATTTTTCCTATGGCATCCCTGAGTTCTCTGTCTGAGGCATTGTCGGGCAGCCGGGTGCCTGTGATGGCTGAAATAAGCTTATTTCCATCCAAGTCGGCGGATACCCTGCGGCCTTCGGTATTTATGCTCGTCTGATCCCGAGTGCTGTCATAAACAGCCTCGTTTGCATAATTAAGGGCAGTGGTGAACCTTTTTGCTTCTTCGGCACGCTTTGCTGTTTTCTGCATTTCTTCGGGGCTCATTATGCTTTGGCTTTCATATATGGCTTTCATACTTGTGGTTGACACAGCTCTGAAACTTCCCCTGCCGAAATCAGGTTCATTATAAACGATCACAGTTTCGTCCGATGCCAGAGCTTCTTTGATCCTTTTGACAGCCGCAGGCAGAATATTCTGCAATATAACCTCATCGGAAGGATTATCGGGTATCTGCATATCTGCTATAGGCGAGACGCCGTTTATATATACACGGCCGATATCGCGCATTATATCTGCGCCGTTCGGAGAAGCAGAGGCGTTTGCATCTTCTATAAGGGATCTCAGATAATCGGCATCATTTTCAGGAATATAGGTATAACTATTTTCGTACGAATAGAGTGAATATCCGGCATTTCTAAGCATTTGGGCAGCCTGTTCACGGGCTGTGTTTATTTCTCTGTATTCCCGGGCGGACCTTTCGACCTTGTCTGCCAATTCTTTTGTATTTGTAATATCCGGGGTAGATGCGTTTACTATGGGTATGAATGTATGAGTGTTGTCTGCGTCATACAGAGCCACTGTTTCGGTGCTGTCGGGACTGAATGCTTTGGCAATACGCTCAACAGCTTTTTCTCTTATTTCATCATCAATAATATCTATGATGGTTTCATGAAGCGTTGCCAGCATATCTTCTCTTGCACGTTCCATAATATCGGGGTTTTCTTCGGCGATGATCTCGGTGATCCTTTTGCCGTTTATGAAAAGATTATTAATGCCGTATGATAATGCGGCTCTATTCTTTTCTTCTTCGCTTAATCTGTTATAATAAGACTCATCTCCTTCCGTGACCTCATACATCCGCCGTACAGCCGCCATACAGGAGGCGCCGTCCCGGGCAATCGGTACGGGAGATGAGTTTTCGAGATATGACGTAATATCTTTTCTGCGATTGTCGAGATTATTGACGATCGTTTTGTAACCGTCTGCGGCGTTGACAACAAAGTCAGAATAATCATCAAGCGTAATGACGATTTCGCCGTCAAGAGCATCGGCAAATTCTTTTCTCTTTTCATCGTCAGGCAGTATGTTGTTGCCTAATTCGAGCATAGCTTCCCTAAGTGCTGCACTGTCAAGGTTCTCAATGGCTTTGTTTACATTGTCACGAGCCTTTTCAATATTTTCGGTTTTGTCTTCGGGCACATCGGGGATCGCCTCGAATATCTCGCCTAAGCAGTTCAGGTTTTCGATATTTTGTTTTGAGATCTCGGTTTTTTGTTCGTTGCGCACTCTGGCCGCTTCTTCGCTTGCCTTGAACATAGGATTGTCAGCAGCCGCAAATGGGGGACGTACGTCAATATATCCGCCGCCCTTTGTCTTTATCGCTATGAAGTCGGGGCTATCGAGCCTCATGGCGTCTTTTATGATCTCTGCCGCTTCATCTCTTTCAAGCCCCGACAGATCGTGGTTGTTGAGATATATGTAGTCCAGAACATTTTCTTCCTCAACGTCCAAAAAGTCTGCCAGACTGTCTAAAAGATCATCGGGGGTCTGAATAAAATACATGGGATCAAGGGTATGATATTCAACCGCTTCGGGGCTGCCGTTTTGCGCAGCTTGGGGCTGAGGCGCAGTATATTCATCTACAAAAAGCTGATTGTAGGTTTGGGACGAAACACGAGTGCCTTCAAGCGGAGCGCTGTTTGGACTGTTTGCGATAGGCGCTATTCTTTCGATATCTTTTCTTGCGTTTTCCGACAGGTTTCCTGCTTTTAAGGTATTTTTGGAAAAATCGCCTATGTTCGCCTCATAAAAGGTTCTGTATTCGGACGCTATCGGAAAAAGGCGGCGTACTCCGGTGGATTGGGTCTCGACAGCCAGATCCTCTGCGCTTGCTGAGGCTAATTCGGAGAACGCCATTGTGACATCCCGACAAAAGCTGCCTATCTGCGAATTGTCGGTGCTTTTAAAAAAGGCTTCGGGATCGACTATACCCACATCTCTGAGATAATCCGAGTCAACGGTCAATTCGTTGAACACCTGAGAGATACGCTCTGAAATATCCCCGTAGAGATTTGCGGTTATAAGCATATTCTCATACTTTTCGGCATCGTAGGTCGTGCCGGGGACAGGCAGAGCGTCAAGCATATTTATGCTTCTTGACGTATTTTGCATGGCCATAAGATTGTCGTTGACGCGCTTTCTGAATCTGGCTTCGCTTTCATCGGGATCCTTTATGAATGTGTTGTTGAAGCTGTCCATAAGCTCGTGGCGTTTGTTTACATTTTCTTCGGAATCCGAAAGTATGGAGGCTGCGTCCATACCGTTGTGGAGATACCAACATATTAAAAGATCGACAATGTCTTTGTCCTCCGGGTTAAAATCTCCAAAACTGTTAAAACCATATTCCACAGCCAAGTGGCGTGATTGGGCTCGGTTAAAAAGCTCCTGCTGTTCTCTGTATTTTGTATCTTCCCATGTTTGGCTGAAGTTTTTTGAAAATTCACTGATGGCATTTCTTGATCCTTCGTCAAAGCTAATAAATGAACTCATTTTTTTCCTCCTTCTTTATATATGTATTATTATAAGTCTCCGATATAAGTCTCTGTCTTATCTTAAAGTATAATAAAAACCCGAACAAATTAAAATACCGTTGGCATAAAATACATTTTTAGTGGCGCAAACAACGCCCTTTTTTGACCGATCTCCCCCGTTCTTCCGCTGCGGTTTTATTTTTTAAACTGTCGTGGACAGTGGGGGAGGTCTGCCGTTCACGCCGTTTTTTCTGCTTTTTAGGACAAAGCCCCCGATATAGGGAAAAATCTTATTGACACGGAATAAAGATAGCGTCAAATTCGGGTATTCCGCCAAAAATTTCGGGCAGGATAAAAATAGTGACGTGCGAGATAACCTCAAATATAATATATTACAGCGGAGCATCGTTGGCTGAGATGAGTTATTCAATGGATTCTGACAGGTTCGAAATTCTTTTTGTGGATAACGGCAAGCCCTTCGATCCGCTGAAAGTCGAACCCCCGGACATAACCCTGCCTGCCGAAGAACGCACTATAGGCGGCCTCGGTATTTTTTTGGTCAGGGAAATGGCGGAAAGCGTTGAATATAAATACGAAAACAACAAAAACATACTTAAGGTAACAATGGCGCTGAATTAACAGAAAGCGTAAAAATACAAAAGGAGGGAATAAGTATGAAAACTGGACTATGATCAAAAAAGTGGACAGCAAATAGGAAAAATTCCATCAAAAAGAATAAAAATGGTAAAAAATTGTATCAACGGTTATCCAAGACGAATATTAGGCGGACTGTCAGCAAATCAGATGTGTACTTTATTGAAAAATAACCCTTAACATTGCGGACATTTTATTTTACAATTTATAATGGATTAGATTGCGTCAAGCTGTTCCGTAAGAATTATCATAAAATCAGTCTGAAAGTTTGTTTTTTGAAATTTATGAAAACAACGGGTACAGCCGGAAGAACAGGTGAATGGGCAGAGGCGTTATTCCGAAAAAATTTAAAAACCTTAAAAATAAGATAGGGCGATTTGCTGCTTATTATATTGACTTTGGAATATATAATTTTTTAAATATAAATGTAGAAAACATGAAAAGAGTATGATATAATAAATACGACAAGAAATGCAGATATGTTTATAGGGAAGAAAATAATGAGTTTGCGGGGGTTCGGACTAAGGACACGACAGATAAAGATTTGTTTAAGCAGTACGGATTGAGAATGTCGCAGTATAAAAAGGACAAAACGGCATTTATACAATAAGAACCGAGGTAGTTGGCAAGGGTATAGATATTTGGCTGAAAAGTCAGAAAAAATATATAAAACTAATTAATAACTAATATGAGGTGAAAAACAATGGATGTACGCGTAGTAATTATTTATTCGGATGAACTTAAGGAAATAAGTGTAGACGACATCGAAATGGATAACCTGTCAGCAATAAGCCATAAGCCCATAGCAGAATGGTTTGAGCCATCGAATGAGAGAAATGGCTGGGAAGGACTTATTAAGGAAATCCGAAATATGATCGATGATGAAGATGCAAATCTGAATTTTGAATTTCAGGGCCCTAAGGAAATCAAGCATGCCTTTGAAGAAGTAATAAGCAAATATGGATATGGCGTAGATGCCGATGGATTAAGTATCGATGAGATCACAAAAACCCACCTTGACGAGGCCATAAAAGCTGAACACAGAGGGCTTTATAAAAAAGCACTGTCCCATTTCAGGAATGCGGCAGACTATGGCAATTCGCCGTATGCAGCATATAAAACAGGCGAATATTATTATAATTATTGCAGGGGCGAAAAAAACGGGATAGATTGTGATGAGGAAACTGCAATATCCACAGCCATAGATTATTTTGAAAAGGCTGCCGAACAGGGACATAAGGATGCTCATCTTAGGTTATTTGAAATTTTTTATGAAGGTATTTGTGTTAAAAAGGACACAGATACGGCTTTGGAATGGCTTATAAAGATCGCGGAAAAGGGAGACACAAATGCGCAGATAAAATACGGCGATGTGCTGCGTTATAAATATTTGGATGATGATGAATATGACGAAGATGATGAAAATAATAAATACTATAAAGAAGCCTTCATATGGTATAAAAAAGCGGCGGACAGCGGAAATTCAGAAGGTATGTATAAAGTCGGCAACTGTTATAATTGGGGAGAAGGCATAGCCGAAGATAAAGAAAAGGCTTTGGAATGGTATTTAAAGGCGGCTGAACAGGGCCATGCTACTGCGCAGAACAATTTGGGGAATTTATATTATAGAGGAAATTTGGGAAATACCGATTATAAAAAGGCAGAGGAATGGTATTTAAAGGCGGCTGAACAGGGCGATGCTAATGCGCAGAACAATTTGGGATATTTATATGATAACGGTGATTTGGGCTATACCGATTATAAAAAGGCAGAGGAATGGTATTTAAAGGCGGCTGAACAGGGCAATGCTACTGCGCAGACCAATTTGGGAGATTTATATAAATCAGGCAATTTGGGATATACCGATTATAAAAAGGCAGAAGAGTGGTATTTAAAGGCTGCTGAACAGGGATATACAAATGCACAGATAAAATACGGCGATGTGATATGCGATAAATATTGGGATGATGATGAATATTGGGGTGATGAAGATGATGAAAATAATAAATACTATAAAGAAGCCTTCATATGGTATAAAAAAGCGGCGGACAGCGGAAATTCAGAAGGTATGTATAAAGTCGGCAACTGTTATAATTGGGGAGAAGGCATAGCCGAAGATATAGAAAAGGCTATGGAATGGTATTTAAAGGCGGCTGAACAAGGCAATGCAGATGCGAAGGTCGCTTTGGGAGAATTATATGAATCAGGTGATTTGGGAAATACCGATTATAAAAAGGCAGAAGAATGGTATTTAAAGGCGGCTGAACAAGGCAATGCAGATGCGAAGGTCGCTTTGGGAGAATTATATGAATC
Organism: uncultured Clostridia bacterium; assembly: GCA_947630725.1. Classification (GTDB taxonomy): domain Bacteria; phylum Bacillota; class Clostridia; order Lachnospirales; family CAG-274; genus JAJQCI01. The sequence continues at coordinate 37,153 of CANRIS010000020.1, read as the reverse complement.
AGGTGATTTGGGAAATACCGATTATAAAAAGGCAGAAGAATGGTATTTAAAGGCGGCTGAACAGGGCAATGCAGATGCGAAGGTCGCTTTGGGAGAATTATATGAATCAGGAGATTTGGGAAATGCCGATTATAAAAAGGCAGAGGAATGGTATTTAAAGGCGGCTGAACAGAACCATGATGTGGCGCAGTTCAGTTTGGGAAAATTATATTATAACGGCAATTTGGGAAATGCCGATTATAAAAAGGCAGAAGAATGGTATTTAAAGGCGGCTGAACAGGGCAATGCCAAAGCGCAGAACAATTTGGGAGCATTATATTATAACGGTAAATTGGGAAATGTCGATTATAAAAAGGCAGAAGAATGGTATTTAAAGGCGGCTGAACAGGGCAATGCCAAAGCGCAGAACAATTTGGGAGCATTATATTATAACGGTAAATTGGGAAATGTCGATTATAAAAAGGCAGAGGAATGGTATTTAAAGGCGGCTGAACAGGGTTATGCTAGGGCGCAGACCAATTTGGGATATTTATATGAATCAGGCAATTTGGAAAATGCCGATTATAAAAAGGCAGAAGAATGGTATTTAAAGGCGGCCGAGCAGGGCAATGCTAGGGCGCAGACCAATTTGGGATATTTATATCAAACAAGAAACTTGATATGGCGCGAGTATGACAAAGCTTTTTACTGGTATTCAAAGGCAGCTGAACAGGGCAATGCTTATGCGCAGAACAAATTGGGATGGTTATATGAAAATGGTAAATTGGGAAATGTCGATTATAAAAAGGCAGAAGAATGGTATTTAAAGGCTGCTGAACAGGGTCATGCAGATGCACAGAACAGTTTGGGAGTATTATATGAATCAGGCAATTTGGGAAATGCCGATTATAAAAAGGCAGAAGAATGGTATTTAAAGGCTGCTGAACAGGGCGATGCTTATGCGCAGAGGAATTTGGGAGAATTATATGAATGTGGTAAAGGTGTAGAAAAGGATAAAAATAAAGCATGTTATTGGTACAAAAAAGCTGCCGAAGGGGGAAATGACTATGCTAAGAAACGATTGAAGAAACTCGGATTAAATTAATAAAGGGGATATTTATATGAGTGAAAAAATTGACATTCGGAATTATAACGAACTAAACAGAGCATTGACCTTGGCGCAGCATACGGTATACAAAAGATATTTATCAGAACTGAGTACATATCCGATAATACAGCCGTCACCGGTTCTTCTTGATGAAACGCCGGAAAACTGCATAAGGTTAATTCAACTGGAAGAACTGGCATATAAAAAGGACGAAGACATATTTCAAAAATTAACCACAGTATACCATGCCGGTATGTCTTTGGGCTGCAGCCTGGTAGTAATTGTTGATGTGGAAAGTAATAACGCTCCCGCAAAGATATATATCGGTGTAAAAAACAGTGGCGCTGAAAAAACTGATAAATCTAACCTGACAACTTCTTTTGAAACTCTGAAAAGCGGCTTGAAAAGTAATTTTCCGGGCACAAAATATAAAAACATACCTTCAAAAACAGCCTTATCCAATAAAATAGAGGAAATGTTCGGCGATTCTGCAGAGCATATTGCATCGGTTTCTTGTGTTGCTTCAATGCGCAATAAATCAAAAACAGAAAAGAAATCTTTCGTACAGGGCATAGAGCGATTGATTGATGCAATGCAGGGAAATACATATACTGCTGTTTTTATTGCAAAGCCAATATCTGTGCAAGAGCAGACTTTGATACGGTCAGGGTATGAAAATATTTATAGCGCTTTATCCTCTTTCAGAAAAAGTGTATGGACATATACAGAAAATGAAAGCCGATCCGTAATGGAAGGTCTGAGCGAGTCGATATCAGAAGCTATTACCACGGGAACATCAAATACTCAGTCACATACAAAAAGCATAGGCTTAAACATAGGCGGCGGCTTAGGAAAAAGCAGTGGTACGGCAAATTCATACACAATAAGCAATGGAACATCAAAACCTACCAATGTGGCAAGAGCAGGACATGTTGTGTCGGGGGTTGCAAATGTATTAGGTTTAATTGGGCCGATCGCTTCGGTAGTAGCAACTCCTGCTGTAGGAGGAGCGATGATGGCGGCTTCCGGAATTATGTCGGGTGTAGGCGGAGCAATATCCGGTTCATCACTTGGCAACTCTGTTACAGACGCAATAACTAATTCTATCGGAAAGTCCTTAGGTATTAACGGCGGACTGAGTGTAGGACGCGCAGATACCTCCGCCGAAACAAAATTTGATAGCAAAACCGATTCAAAGGGTGAAACAACAACAAAATCCGATACACACACAGAAGGTACGGGCAAAAATCTTCAGATAGAAAATATCAACAAGCCCATAGACGATATGCTGTTAAGGATCGATGCGCTTCTGAAAAGGACTCAGGAATGCGAGGATTATGGCGCATATAATTGCGCTGTTTATTTTGTTTCATCTAAAAAGAAAAGCTGTATGCTGGGTGCCAATACATTCAGAGCGCTTATGCTGGGAGAGGGCTCTTCTATCGAAACAGGCGCGATCAATTATTGGAGCAGCGGCAGTGATGAAGATAAAGAAAAGGTTAATGCGATAAAACAGTATATTAAGAGATTTGAGCATCCTTTGTTTGCTCTGTCAATATCTGAATCTACGCCAATATCAGAAACCTTATACAAAGAAGAGGATTTTATTGAATATACAGCCGGTACCGTTGTAAGCGGAGCAGAGCTGCCGCTGCATATAGGATTGCCGTCCAGGTCAGTGCTTGGATTGCCTGTTATAGAACATGCGGAGTTCGGAAAAGAAGTTGTAAAATATACAAAGAATATAAGCCCGCGTGAATGTCGGTTAGGCTATGTATTTGGATTTGGAAATACAACCAACACAGAAGTTAAAATAGATGTAGATTCTCTGACAATGCATACATTTATTTCAGGCTCTACCGGTTCAGGAAAAAGCAATACAATATATGTTCTCTTAAATGAATTGAAGAAAAATTTCAATATACCATTTTTGGTTATTGAGCCGGCCAAGGGCGAATATAAAAATATTTTTGGACAGCTTGACGATGTCAGCGTTTATGGAACCAATCCTAAAAAAACAGATTTGCTCAGAATAAATCCCTTTAGTTTTCCAAAAGGAGTCCATGTTTTAGAGCATATAGACAGATTGGTAGAAATTTTTAATGTCTGTTGGCCGATGTATGCAGCTATGCCTGCAATTATGAAGAAAGCGATGGAAAAGGCATATATTGCAGCGGGCTGGGATATGTTTTCTTCGGAAAATAAAAGAGGAGAAATATATCCGAAATTTTCTGATCTGCTTGAACAGATAGAGGCTGTAATAAATTCATCAAAGTATTCTATGGACAGCAAGGGAGATTATTCGGGGGCATTATTGACCCGTGTCAGCTCATTAACAACCGGATTGAACGGCGTGATTTTCTCCGATGAAGAAATAAGCAATAGGGATCTGTTTGATAAATGCGCTGTGATTGACTTAAGCAGGGTAGGTTCTGCCGAAACAAAAGCTTTGATTATGGGTATACTTGTGATGAAGCTTAATGAGTATAGAATGGATGAAGAAAAAACAAACTCTCCCCTGAGGCATATTACTGTTTTGGAGGAGGCTCATACTCTTTTAAAGAAAGCTTCTCCCGTGCAAAGCGATGATTCTGCGAATTTAATTGGCAAGTCTGTAGAAATGCTGTCTAATTCAATTGCTGAAATGAGAACATATGGCGAGGGATTTGTTATTGCCGATCAATCACCGGGATTATTGGATTTATCGGTTATACGAAATACGAACACTAAATTTATTTTAAAACTTCCCGAAAAGGATGACAGAGAGCTGGTCGGATACGCATCAGGTCTGTCAGAAAATCAAATTTCAGAATTAGCAAAGCTTAAAAGAGGTGTCGCTGCAATTTATCAGAATGATTGGGTGGAACCTATCTTAGTGCATATAAATGAAAGCGAACTCAAGGAAAAGCCCTATAAATATGATGATTATAGTAATAATCTCATAATGAATAACAGCACACTTGATGTAACTGATTTTCTGAAATTGGCTTTATTTGAAAACTCAAAAATTGAAATAGACAGCGAAAAAAAGAAAAAGCTAACCCATTGGATAGACAATTTAAATATTGTAAATTCATCAAAAAGAATGTTGAAAAGAGTCTTGGCGGGTTATACACTCAATGAAGGTGAAAAAAAGGAGCTTTGCTATAATGCATTTGGCGGAAAAAAGATTGCAGATACACTTTTGGAAGCTATTGACGATGCTGAAGCAATCAAGTGTGTTGACGGAATGATTGCAGACGAATTACATATCGATCAGGCAAAGCTTATAGAAATAATAAGAAACAACATAATAGCTAAAGTGAGCGAAATACCTATTGCATCTGACTTGCCAAACAGATATAGAATTTTCATGGGAGGGACAAGATGATAGAAGATTTTTTCAAAAGATTAGATAATAATAAATTGCCTGAAGCATTTGAAAAAATGGAAAGCCTTCCCGATATCATCGAAAGTAATGATGTTGAATTACCCGAAGCAATAGAAACAGATAACGCAGAACTATCGATCGAAGAAAAGCAAGAAATAGCAGACAAAGCTGCACAGGACTATAACGCAAGAACAAGACCGTACGAAAGAGCTGTTCAAAAAGGCATACAAGGCGTATTACAGACAGAAAATGGAGGCGTTTCGTTCGCAGAAACCGATTCAATCTATACTAAAGAAGACGGCACCAAAGGTATTGTAAGTATAAAAGCTGAAGGCAACAGAAGCAAAGACTTCAATATGGCAAATAAAATAATGGGATTGGAAGAAACACCCGATGGGTATGTTTGGCATCATCTTGATGACTATAGTGTAAAGTATGGAACAATTACTTTAGAATTAGTTGAAGACGAAGTACATAATGCAGCCAAACCACATTCAGGAGGCTGTGCTCAATATGATGCAGTAAACGGGGCGTCATATAATCCGCCAAAGAAGGGAGATATTTTATGATATATAAATTTGTTGAAGGCTGTGAAAAAAATCATGATGATAGTATTGATAAAATTTCAGAGCTTGAAAAAAAATATTTAATAAAATTTCCTGAAATTCTCAAAGAATATTATAAAAAGTATGATGGAGAAAAAATAATATTGACCTGTTTTAAAGTAAATGGTTATGAATGTGAAGTCGCTAAAATTGTTCCGATTATCGCTGAAAAAATGTCCTTTGAGTATATTGTGGATAATGACAGGACAGATGGTTTCCTTCCTGCAGACTATTATCCTATTGCAAGAGATAGGGGCGGAAACTACTATTATTGGAGTTCAGAAAGCGGAAAGGTTATGCTTGTTCTGACGGATGATTATGATAATCCCTTTGAAGCAGCCGCCTCAATTCAGGATTTTTTTGCAAAAATGAATGAGTCTTTTTAATAAAGGACTTAAAACTGTAATTGGTATTATTATTGCAATGTATTGAGATCAAGTTCGCCGATTAAGCCGGCAAGCTTGATCTTTTGCTATAATGGAGATATATGTTGGCATTTCTTGTGGCAGGGTTTGCATTTGAGTTTTGCGGTATTTCGAAATTCATCAGAAGCGAAATTTCCAATTTCAGATTGAAAATATCCGTTTCATTTTGGACAGTCATATTGTATAATAATTAAGGATGCACTGCCCGATATTGTTTGACGAACCTGATAAACAAAAATCTGTCAAATCTTATACGGTCGTTATTTCCATATAGATGAATTCACGCGCTATGGATTATGACAAGACGATGGAAATCGAATCTGTTAATATTTGGGACATCGCCGCCTGCACTCTCACTGATAACGGGTTTAAAAAAGATGTAAGAACTACGAATTTCAATGTATAGGCGAATTACAGCAACGTAAAAGATTGGTGGATTATAGTCAAAAAAATAGATAGTTAAATGAGAAATTTTTATAACAAAGCCCCGTGTTTTTTGGTAATCAATATAATGCAAATAAAAGCAAACGAACATTGTATATGTTTTGTACTATAAACAGATTTGTTTTTCGGTAAAATTATATTATAGAAAATGCTTATAATGCGTACTTTTGTTGACCTTAAATTCCGCATAATGCAGTAATTTTATGCCTAAAATGCAGCACGTGTACAGCATTCAGCCTTTGCATGAGTGAGGCGTGAATATGGCAATCACCTTTTTTAAGATTTAATTTTCTCCTCAGGCCGAACTTCCTTTTTTGCGACTTTTTTTACTTGCTTGGCTGTGAGTACAGTATTCTCATCTACTATGGCTACAGAATATAGTTTAACTCATTTACTTATTGACGACAGTTAAACATTGTAATCCTTACTTACCTGACTATTGCTTTTTCCGTTTTTGGTAAAATCAATGAAACGGGTGTTTTTGCTTAATTAATCCCTAGCAAGGCTGCAAAAACACCCGATTTCTGAAATTCGCTATTTTGGAGTTGGTATATAAATTTGTTTTATCCTTTTATTAAATAGATATTCCTGTCGGAAAAGCGTATAAGATTATAATTCAGAGTCATTGTTATGTGGTTCCATTTTGGAAGAAAAGAAATCAATGTTCTTTACACATTCCTTGGTTATATCAGGAAATTCTTTATTAAAATCAGGCCCTGAAACATAGTAATCAAATACCATATTTTCTGTTCCTTTACTGTTTTTTCTGAATATAAATCTATACCTATCGTTGTCGTTTTCTTTAAGTTCGTCTTTTATTGTGAAATATATTTCCTGATATGCTCCACTTCCTAAAGCACATTCTTCATAAATAAATTCGACATCTCTACAGAAATCGTTAACGAATTTCTCTTTATTATCTATTACCGGCGAGTCAAGTTTTATTACGATTCGGTTTCTGTTGTTAAATGCATTTTCAAATGTGCCGCCCACACTTTCGACTGCTTCTCTGACTTTATTATCTATCTCGGTAGAGGTATTAATTCCCCAATTGATATTGTCATTATTGTCTAAAAGTTCATTTTCAGAGTTATAATGATATGCAACATCGTTGTCGGGAATAAAGCCATATGTCAGAATTTTGCTCATCTTGTTTTGCCTATAATAAAATAATATTTCATTATTTATGTCAATTGTGCGTATAAGTTCCAAAAATGCACGGATATTTTCTTCTTCCTTATTGCCTTCAATAATATTGAAATTATGGAATTCAAGTGGTTTACCGGGCTCAGGAATTTCCTCCGTACTTGCTACTGCAATGCCATTAACAACCAGATATAGCTTCTTTTCTCCATCAAGCTTCTTTTTGTCTTCTTCGGATATGTCTATTTGTAAATAATAAGAGTCGTTCTCATTATTTATGTCGACATATTGTATTTTCTTTCCCTCATCCGATAAAGCAGGACAGTTTATAAGCTTTTTATGAGGGTTGCATATGCTTATTTCTGCAGCTCCCCCAATTAGTCTGAAATAATCCTGCCCTATGGATTTAACAGGCACTTTAACAGCGAGTTTTCTGTTGTCAAAGCCTGTATATCCTATGGCATATGGTATTTTAAGACTTGCCAATCTTTCCTTGACCATTTTTACAAGAGTAATAAACTCATAATCTCCGACTACGTCCTTGCAGCGATCGTAAAGTTCGAATTCCACAACTACGCTTTCATCGGTTATTTTGTCTGCTTCTGCCTGACCTTCGTAAAATTCCACATAAATCTTGTCCGGTCTATGATTCTTATTGTTATTCGTTTCCCAACAAATCCTGCTTAATGAATATTTGAAGCTTCGGGGAAGAGCATCATTTTCAAGTATACTCTTTTCCAAATTTAAAATTTTAAGGTTATTATCGAAGGAGTTATCGACATTGATAATAAGCATTTTTCCCATATGATCAGTATCATTATAAACAGCAACACCCATTTCAAGATATGTATTGTTAAGATAATTATTAAAATCAAAAGCATCAAAGCATGCTTTAATCTCTTTTTCATAATCTTTTTTTAATTTATTGGCATTTTGCTTATTTGCATATCTTTTATCTATCATATCTTCAAAAGCTATTCTTGCATCTGTACTTAAGTCTAACTTAATACAGCTGAGATTTTTGCTTTCTGGAAGACTTTTTATTTGCTCTATGCTGTTTTTGTCAAGCTGTTCATTATATAATTGCAGAATATCATCTCTTGTCAGCGTTTCAATAGTTATGTTATTTATATCACTTCCGTCTATTTCCCTTGTTTCATTGTCATACATTATGTTGAATCTTCCGGACAGAGCCGCATACTCAAGAATTTTGTCTTTCTGCTCATAGCTGCTGCCAAGCTTTTCCTCATCTATATTCATTATAATTTTCTTGTTTTCTGTTCTTACATTATCTGTGGTAATATCTATATCATTAAGTCTATTAATAATAGTATTTATGGACATTTCTATATCTTCATCTTTGACATCCTCAGCTGAAAGATTAGGCGTAAATACTATTTCTGAAGGCTTCATTATAATATTAGATGTAATATTAGATGTAATATTAGATATTATATTGTCTGTTTCAATAATACTTCTTATTGAATACCAATTGACGATTGTTTGTGGTGCTATAATTACAAATAATATTAAAAGAATACATATAAGTGAAATAGCAATAAAAGGAAAATGCGATGCAGTTGATGTCTTAGGCTCAAAATTTTTTGCTTCAGACGATATTACTTTCGTTTCTTCGTATTTTTCAATAAAGCCTTCATTTTCTTTAGCTCTTAGCATATCCTTCATATCTTTCGCAGTATTATATCGATTACTCGGATTTGTGGATATAGCTTTATATATTATTTCTTTTAACTTCTTATCTGCGTCGCAAGGCCTTGATAGTGATTTTTTTTTACGTTTTCTTATCTTATTTGCTTTTATTATGCTTTCTTCTGATAACTGTTTAGTTGCCGGTGGCATAAAGGGCAGTCTGTTTTTATTGAGGAGCTGATACATAACCATACCTAAGGAATAAGTATCAGAAGATATTTTTTTATATAATTCAGGAGCCCTATAATCTTTTGATTCAAATAAAATCTTTTTTCCTTTTGATGTGTCGATAATTATTCCAAAGTCACCGAGTTTATAGTCGCCATCATCGTCTACAAAAATGTTTGAAGGCTTAATATTTCCATGGATGCCAATTTTATTATTATATTCTTCCAATGCCTTGCATATATCAATACCCAATTTAGCAACACTGGCATTAAGCAAGCTGTTACCCTCTTTTATGTAATCGGTAATAGGTGTATATTTTTTCATTATTATATATATATTATTGTCATTGGGAGATACACCATAATCAATATATTCAATAATATTTTTATTTTTCAAATTATTTATAGATTCTAATTTTTTCAAAATGTTATTTTTTAATTTATTATAATAGTTTTTATCGGCTATTTTTGACAAATCAATTATTTTAACGACAAGGCTGCTACAATCACTAGAATTCTTTTTTTGAATATCATAGACAGTTCCAAGTGGACCTTCTCCTAACTTTTTATTTTTATCTATGTAGTATTCATCAAGATTAATTTTTTTGCACATGCTTCTATTCTCCTTTATAAAGAACTTGTATTTTAAGTAGACGGATTATCAATCGTATTATTAATCTTTTTCATTGCATTAGTAAAGTTATTGTAAAGATCATTATCTGGTTTGTCTATTTCAGATATGGAGATTGTGTTTTTATTGCAAATATATTTAATATTTTGGTTGGACATAGCCACAATTTTCTGACTATATTCGTTGGAGACAAAATTATTTTCGGTATTTTCTTTAACTATAATTAAATACACTTTATTTGCTTCTTCCATGATTTTTGCATAATTTATCTCAATGCTGCTTCTATGTGAGGAATCTGTACATGCAATTATAAACAATAAATACGACATTTCATCTTCTTCGGTACTGCTGCTTTTATTAAAGAAATTAATGATGCTTTCGACATCACCGTCCTTAAGTATCTTTTTATCTTCGATAGTTAAAGCGTGAGGAAGCTCATCGACCCAGTCAAGTCCAAAGCCATTTTCTGAAAAAATGGCAGCTATTTTAAGTTTAGACGGAGAATAATGAGTTGCAGCCTGAACAATAAGATTCTTGGTTAATGTCATACAAATATCCTTTTTTCCATAAATGTTCAATATTTTAGATTTCCGGAAATCAACAGTAATAGGCGCGTCAAATATTTTGTTATATTTGTCACGTAAATATATTATATTTTCCTTTAATTTAACATTATAAGCCTTTTTGTTCAAATCCGGAGTTTTCAATTCAGTCCTTGGGTTTACAAGACCGGTGCCTACACGAAGGTAAAGGAATTCCTTATTTGATAAATTTCTGTCCCATAGCTTGGAATTGGGACTCTGCTCTACTATCTTCAAACACTTTGAAATACTTGGATTAATTTTAATTAATTCATCGCGATAAACCTTTGATGCTGCCTTCATTTCATCTTCTACTTCTGCGAGATGCTCTTCATATTTGCTTATTTCAGATACAACTTTATTATTATTTCGTATTTTCTTAGTACGAGCATAAGTTTTATCTATAAGTTTTGGTATAATGATTCCTAAGAAAAATGAGATAGCCGAAGAATACTTTGTATCTATGATCTGTGGTAAGAAATATATAGAAGCAGAAATAAGAACAACTAATAGCATTAAGACTAAAATGTTTAACAATTTATTTTTTTTTAATAAAGGCTTATTTTTTTCTAAAGGCGGTTCCTTAATTTTTATAAATTTTTTTGGTGACGCATTTCTGGTGTTCATAAAGTGATCATATAATTGTTTCATTTTAGAATTATTTGTCACTTTGTCATAAACATACCCTTCTTCATAGTTAAAATATAATTTTTTATCATTATAAGTAATAATTGCTTTGCCTATTATAATTTTATCGCCGTTATTAAGCTGTGTTTTGGCAGTCAGTTTATAATATATTGCAATATCGTTAGTTCTTAAACCGACAGTATTTAAATATGTACCATTATCACTATTGTTGTCTTCGATATAAAATATATCTTTATCATTAATAATATTGGAATGCTCATCAGACACCTCATTGTCGGTTAGTATTATTTTACATTCTTCATTATTTCTGCCTATTTCTATCGATTTTTCATTTGAAATATCAATAATATCACTAAGCCTGTTTGTATCATTTGTACGTATAATCTCAAAAGCCATATTATTGTTGAGGCTATAAACAATATATTCTGCGTCTTGAGTTCCGCTGAGTTTATGTTCGTTTGACCATACATCACCTATGATTTTTATTTTTAATGCATTGTTTTTATAATAAAGCATAGCATGGCAGTTGTAGTTTTTTTTAAAAAATATATCGGCATCGTATTGTTCATTAAATCCTATATAGACAGTATCATTTTCTCCTATTACTCTTTCTTTTATATGATTTTTACAGTATAATATTAAGGTATTCATTTGTAGCCTCCTTATAAATCAATTTGAAAATGTATTATATTATACAACAAGTTTATAATATATAGGATCTATGTTAAGAACTATGCTGATATAATATGCAATAATAGTATATTGTAGTAATAAAAACAATATTAATTTAATTTTTTTGATCATGAATTTGCTTAAACAATATGAAAAATTTGTATTGCTTTTAGTGTATATTTTCTGCATTGTATTCATATTCTTCATATTCCTCTTTATAGGAGTTAAGATAAAATATTTTATACTCCTCATAGCTTTGCAATAATGCATTTTTTTGTGTATATTTATCACCTGCACAGATATAAACTGTAAATATGCCCTCAAAAAAATTGTTATCCGCTTGAATGCTGTTCAGGTATAAAAAAAATCTGTAAAGATTTTTATAGTCGGAATATGTATCTGTTAAAATCCACGGAGGGATGTATTCTTTGTCTTTGTGAGCTATAAGGTGAATATTTATTTTTGATATTTTCGGCAGTGAGGAAATGTCGTCTACAAATATATTGACGACTGCCGATTTAAGATTATTGCTTAACTTATATTTGTCTCCGACTTTATATGCTCCATCGGACCATACTGTTTCAAAGCATTTTTGCTCCTTGGTATTGGCAGGAAAAAATTCTCTCCTTATACCGTAATTGGTATACACATCTGTGGACATATCGAAAACCACAGAAGACAAATCCATTTTCGGCATAGTTTCAAGGGGGATCTGAAGCTTTATTTTTCCTGCAATATCGGTTATTTTGTCAGGCAAATCGTCATCATTGTAATAAAGTGACTTAAAAGCAATATATTTTATATCCGATACTTTGAGATTTTTGTCTGCATCTTTTGGCAGTTCAAGCTGTATCCACGGTGAAGAATCGTTTTCGTCCTGCGCAGTTTTGTCATAAGTGAAGTTTACAGTCCCTCTTACATATTTTCTCATAAGTTCCGAAGTATAATCGATTCTGAGTTTTGAAAAAGAGCCTGCTCCTCTGAGTGGCAGTTCTTCGTTTTCTTGTTCGTATAAAGATGGATTTTGTGCATATGAATATGGATTTTCTATATAATAATTATTTTTTTTATCAATAAACGGTTTAGCTGTTCCCCTCTCAATAGGCAGTATATTTTTATATGATATACCCAAAAGACCACAGTTTGGAGAAAAATAAGTACAGTTGATGGGATCTGCACCTGATGATTTTGTCGAATACATAAAATTTATTATGTCCTGAGATTTATAGAAAGTATTCAAATAATCTGCAATGTCCTTATCATGTCCTACAGCAAAAATAAATACCGGCTTTTTTGTGCTTACGGCAAGTATTGCCAAAGAAAGATCCTTATCAAATATATTGTTGTTAAGCATATCTGCCAAGTAATGATAATCATCAAGCTGTCCCTGGAGGTCTGTAATTATTAGTCTTATTATCGGATTAACAGGCTTATTATCTTTTATATTGTTTTTGGCATTTATAAAATTAATAATTGCATTCTCAGAATTACTGCTGAACAAAGAAGGATTGAATTGGTCTATGTACGATATGTCTTGTAAAGTTATGTTGTCGTCTACCGAATAGATTTCGGGTTTTATTTCAGGCCATGTTTTTTGTACGGCATCATAACTGCACAATAGAATATCTTTGAAGTTATTATCTTTGGCTATTTCTTTCATTCCCTCGGTGGAGTCTATATAGAATTCTACGCTTTCATAGTTTAAGCTGTCATATTTATAGGAAACAGTCGTATAATTATAATTTTCCCGATCTGTTATTGGGCCTGAGCATCCTGAAAAGAATGCGGATATTGACAGCAAAGCTACAAATAGGGCAATTTTTTTAAACATCAGTAAAACCTCCTTCAATTAATGCAATGAAAAAGATATATATTACATATAATAACATAATGTTTCAATAAAATCAACATAATCATAAAAATTATATTTGATTTATACTTTTTGAATTATAAAACAAATATAACAAGTGAAATACACACAAAAATTTTGGGTAATAATGCTATTTTATATTAATAAAATATTGACTTTTATACTAAATTGTATTATGCTTATTATAATTAAGACAATTATTATATTGCACAAATATATACTTGTCATCATATAGAATATATTTTAAATAAGAAAGGAATGATGAATATGAAAATATTGAAAAATCTTGTTATAGTAGCTGCGACTATACTTCTTGTTGGCTGTGGCGGAATAGTTTCTGATAACAGAAATTATAATTTTGATCACAACAATGTTGCCTTTGTCGATAAAGACGGCAATGAAGTAAAGCGCGAAATATTTGTCAATAAAAATAAGACTGCTGAATTTTTTATTGACTCCACAGCCGATATGAGAAGTGTAGCAAAAGATGTCAATTTCCAAAAAATACTCCTTGACAGCTATGATTCTGTACAGAATGCATTCGGTGATGTCGAAACTACTATATATTCTGTGGGCGAAAACATTAATCCTGAAAATACTGATTTTATTAATAATGTTTCTCCCGGTTCATTCGGAGGGAGTTCTGATAATGTACTTATAAAAGCTCTGACAGCAGAAATGAACAAATCAAACGATAAGGTAATTGTTCCTAAAATTAAGATTATTGTTACCGATTTGTCACAGCAGCTTGACAGCTATCAGAATATTGCAAAAACTATAAAAGACTCTGTTATGGAGAATGGGCAGTCATTTGCGATATTGACTATAAATACTTCAAAGCCATTCTTTATTTTTGTAATAGGAGCGCAGCAGGATCTTTCGGATTATATAGAAACATTTTATAATGCTCCCGATGTAAGTAGATTTGCAGGTTATATAGATAAGCTGGCGATTGATCAGGAGTATAAGGTAAATTGTACTGTTTTTGCGCAAAAGTGCGGTGTTATGGGTATAGACTATGATAATGTTGAGCCTAAGGAGAAAGGGGATGTTTATATTGCTCCGGTCGGTGCTGAACCTCCGGTGACAAATGGACAGGGTATGCCTGCACCTCCTCCGATGACAGATGGACAGGATATGCCTGCGCCGCCTCCGATGCCCAATGGACAGGATATGCCTGCGCCGCCTCCAATGCCCAATGGACAGGGTATGTCTGCACCTCCTCCGATGCCTGATGGGCAGGCGCCACAGGAAACATCACGTCTTGTAGATGATGCAGGTTCATTTTCAATATTGAGGTATGACTATACTCCCGAATTGATGAACAGTAAAATAGAAGGATCTGTTAATTTCACATATGATAAAGCTGCGCAGGGGGTAAGCGAAGACTCTCCCTGGATAGAAATTGCACCTCCGGATGGAGTAGATGCAAATGATGTGAATGTAGCGGATATAAAATATCTTGCCTTTAAATCTCTTTACTGGGACAAAGCTGAAGATGCGCAGCAGTGGGGACAGGTTTCCGGCAAAATAAAATTGAAGATCCCGTTTAGGGCTATGTCACAAATAAAACTTTCTACTTTGCTTTATGATATTTCCACAGATGTGAGTGTTGCATACAAGGGAGAATCCTCATTCAGTGAGGCAAATGCAAAAGAGAAAGATACATTCAGTGTAGAATGGTCTGATGGAGTTACACCCAGTCAGGGAAGGTATAGAATTAATGATGATGATAATACCGCTA
The DNA here is from genome assembly GCA_947630725.1 of uncultured Clostridia bacterium. GTDB lineage: Bacteria > Bacillota > Clostridia > Lachnospirales > CAG-274 > JAJQCI01. The sequence continues at coordinate 22,056 of CANRIS010000020.1, read as the reverse complement.
TTCTTAAAATATGCGTGGATGATATGTCAAAACTTCCCGACATATCTAAGCTTGATATAAAATTTACCGCATATCAGGATGAAAATATAATTCCTGCGTGGGCATATAATAAGGCAAACAGCGGTTATCCAAATATGGATAAATTTATCTCACTTCTTAACCAATATCAGAAGGACTACAACAAGCTTGAAGATACGCTTACATGTTATGTATGCGCCGGTGATGAGGAGACTTATGAAGAGGCTGAATTACAGACGTATGCCGAATACAAAAAATTATTTGAAGAACAACATGGAGTTGATGAAGAATAACTGCATCTGTTTGATAATATATAATGGAGGAATACTGTATGAGCAAGCAAAAGACTAAGACAGGAATAGGAAAAATGATTTTAGTGGCATTTCTGATGGGAGCGATTTTTGCCATATTGGGCATATGTCTTTGCATATGGTTTGGAGCAGCGGCAAAGCCTGCCGTCAGATTTTTAAGGGATGCATCTATGTATACAAGCTTTTTTGCTTTGTTTTATTATGGAGGACTGTTTTTTGCATTGACAGAAACTGTTATTGCTGCTTGTTGGGGAGGATATTTGAATGGTCGTATGTTCAAGCACTGGTTTATAAATATAATTATTCAACTCTTTGCAGGTATAATTTTGTCAGCTATTTTGTTTATAACAGCTCCTACTAAGAATTTTATTATAAGCGCGACAGCATCTATTGCCATTGTTATGCAAAGTTTTTTGATCTTTTTTGTCGCCTCATTTTTTTCACCTTCTCAATGGGGAATATATAATCCATTAGGAAGATAAAAAGTAATTTATATTAAGCCGTAAATGCCGTCTTAAAGTAAATATCCATAAGCTTTCAGACGGCATTTAACCAACAAGTAAGTCCCTGCCTCTTCAGGCGATGGGTACTTACTATTGTATTCGGTGGGAGATGTAAGCTGCCATCCGAATACAAAGGCTTCGTCAGAAGCCGTCGGTCAGAGTTAGGCAGCATAAGCGGAGTACGAATATCATTGACTGCGGAAAATTGTATGATATATAGGAATTTATTAAGAAAGGAAACGGAATATATGAATTGTTATATTATACCTGTAGGAGGAACCGGAATAAGAGTTATGCGGGCGTTGATACATCTTATGGCGAGCGGCGTCTTAACAAATCTCAAGGGGCTTAACGATATACATTTTATGCTTGTAGATTCGGACTCTACAAATGGCGATAAGACAAGATTGGAACAAACAATAAAAAATTATATGGACATATATCAGGTGGGAGTTGTTTCCAAAAAGCTTGTAAAGCCCTTTGCTGATCCTGATTTTACATGGTCTCCTCTTGATGCAGGCGGAAAGTCTATGGCCGAAATTGAGGGCTATGATATTATGGATGAGGATATGAAAAAGCTTTTTGATTTTTTATACACTAATGAAGAAAAAAACAAAAAGCTTAACGGAGGATTTTATTCCCATACATCAATAGGTTCATATTATATGGCAAACGGTATTACAAATCAGGCAGGAGAATATATTGGCAGATGGAATGAGTTTTTTGGAGATATCACAAAAGAAGATAAAATTATTATTATATGTTCTATGTTCGGCGGCACAGGAGCTTCGGGAGTGCCTACGCTTGCTCGAAGAATAAGGGAGGCAAATGCCACGCAGAAATGTGATATTGCAGGCATATTTATTGAGCCATATTTTGAAAGCGTAAACAGGAATAATGAAAACAAAATAATTGATACAAATTCATTTCCTATTAAATCAAAAATAGCTTTTGAATACTATTATAATCAGAAATTTGATAAGGAAATATTTAACAGAATGTATTTTGTAGGGGAAAATCCCGGCAAAATGATGAAGGTAAAGCATAATATTGACTCAGAAAATCAAAAGAACAAAGCAAATGTTGTAGAGCTTTATGCGGCAACTGCGGTAATTGAATTTTTATCACATTATGATACGTTGGGCGCAGAAACTGTAATTGATCATGAGGCTATAAAATTTCCTTGGAGAGGAAATTCAGAGGATGATTTCGTATTTGACAAAAAACTTCTCAATATGGTCGGAGGGGCAAAAATTTTTGACAAAATTGCAAGATTTATGCAGTTCAGTGTAATATACACCAAATTTTTTTATTACTGCATAATTAAAGATGATGCGAGAAGATGCAGGTTCCTTAAATATTATAACTTTAAAGATGATGCTTCAAAAGAGGGAGTAGAGGTGCTTTATAACTACTGTAAAAAATATATGGAATGGATAAGGGAAATGATAACCGAGGCAAAGAATAATGGCGAATTCAGTTTCAGATGGCTTTCCGACCCTTACTCTGCAGACAACAAATATACCGAGTGGTTTGTTAGAACTCAGTTTGAGCTTTATGATTCAAATGAAATTTCCGAAAAAGTTTATCTTGATAAGTGCGTTAAGCTTGACAAGGTGTATAATGACGAAAATCCGGGCTTTACACATATGGTAAAAGGTAAAACATCATATTCAGCAGAACATATATTTACCTGTCTTTGCTCTCAGCCAAGACCAAAGGTGATTAAGAGCCTGAAGCTTTTTGTAAGGGATGTTCTTATGCTGATAGAGCGGGGAAAATTGGCGGATTAATGGAGGTACATATAAATGGCATATACACAATTTCTGACAACAACAAAGAATGCAAATGGAACTCCCTGCAACGGGGATCGTCTGTGGACAGGCGCAAGCCTTAAGGATTTTGAAGATGCACTTCTGGATATGTCCGGCCTGCTGCCTAATGATGGTGGAGTAATAATAGAAACAAGAGATAAGCTTACTGTTCCATCACCTTGGTCATCCATAATAAGCTTTGATATTATTCTTGATTCAAAAAACGATTACGGTGAAGTGGGAAAAAGAACATTTAATGAATGGAGAACACTTCTGAGTCTTTTGGCATTAAAAAAGATCAAAAATATACCTTTGGTATTTAAGACGGTAGATCTGAGCAAATATAAAAAAGGCTTTGGAAGAAATATACTTTCCCAATATCCCGACAATGGTATATTTAAAAATGAACAGGTAGGCACGGTAAATAAAAAGATATCATCTTGGTCGCATATAACTTTTTTGGAACTTGAAGGTGATGTAATAGGCGCTTTGACGCCTTCAAATATTGTTTGTTCGGTATATAATTTTTCGGAAGTCAAAAACGCCGGCTCATGGCTTGAAAAAAACAAGCTTATGTTTGACGGAAGAATAACCGACCCCATTGATTATATTCTGAACAGGGACGGTATGCCGGACATAGAGTCATTTTCATATATGTGCGCATGGCTTGAAAAGGTAAAAGAATTTCTTTTAAGCTCATACATTAACAAAGGCAATGAAGAAGAGCTTAATTTTGAAAATGTAAACAGCTTAGTAAAAAGAATCAATGAATTTTTACAGGACTTAAAAAATGAGGCAGCAGACAAAAAGATTCCCCTTGAAATAATCAGATTAAGGGAAAGTGTCCTTCCCTCCGTATTTATGCATATGAGGGAAATGATTGAAAGTATTCAGGGGGAAAACTCGTGGCTTGGACTGCTGAGCGCTGTTGCATATGCTCCTATGTCTGATTATAAAATAACCTTTGAGCCTCTTACATCAGAAACAAAGGATATGTTCCATCCTACAATAGCGGAAGACCCTACATCAATGGCAATTTTGCTTGACGGATACTGTATAGGTGTTTTAAGAAATAAATATGTTTTGTCTGTACCTACAACAGGCTTAGATCCTTCTGCAAAGAATAAGCTTATAAACGCAGGACTTATGAATGAAAACGGAGAGTTTGAAAATCCTGTGAATTTTGTACTTGCTACACCCGAAAGATATGTGTTTATAAACGGTTGGCTTGAAAGTGTTTTAGAAAAGCTTGGCAACAATCTGGCAAATGAAGAAGCTTTAAAAGAAATTGGCACTTTTTTAAATAATATTTCATCTGAATATGCAAAAAAGCCGGATTATTTCAAATGTAAGGTCAATAAATACTGTAATGAGCACAGTGACGGATATAAATTATTCAGCTTTAAGTTTCAGGAATCGGCCACAAGTGTTTATCAGCTTTTAAGCAGTATTAAATTGTTCTGTGATTTTGAACATATTATTGCTGATGACTGCCTTATAGACGGAACAAGCAAATTACTTATGTTCAGCGAAAATACCATAGGAAACGACCTTTTGCTTTTGTATAACAAATCTCTTACAGACGGAAAAATATCTGTGAATATAGGCGGCATGAAGGTTTTTGACAGTTCAAATGTTTTTGAAAATAAAATATATTATGTTGAGAATATTGATGGCACAAAAGAAAATTTAAATATTAATTATAACAGAAAAGACGACTGCTGGTTTGAGAAAAAAATAGACGGAACCTCTCGCTTTTTTACGGTACTTTGGCCATTGAAGAGGTCTGTACTGGAAAAGGTTGACAGCAATACAATATATAACAGTATTTTTCTGTCTTATGATAAAGAAAAGGATGAATGCAAGGTAACGCTTGCATTGTCAGTAAATGAAAAGAGAAACACTGTATGTAATGTTTATGACGGTCCGTATAAGTCGGGAGCTATATCAAGTGAAGTGATTGCCGATTTCAGAGTGCCGGGCTGTTCAATATGGCCGTATGTATCAGATGCCAAAGCCTATTTCATTTACGAAACAAAAGCAGCAAAGAGCTTTGACAATGCTGCAGGAGGAACCGGAATGGAGAATTTTTATAAGATAACCTATATGCCAAGGGAGGATTGTCTTAGCAACATTCTGGAACTTACGTCAGATACAAAGGAATACTGCCGCTCTGTAATTTTCAGGACGACTATTCCGAAATACCTTCTTTTTGAAAACGGACGCAATTATTATGGAGCTGTTCTGCTTAAAAGCCCTGAGACAGCGTCCGGATTCGGAGTTAATTATGAAATAGGTCTTGATTTCGGAACTACATCGACAACCGTCTATGCTAATACAAACAAGGGCAAAGATCCTGTTCAGGTAAGGTTTGACGAAAACGGTCTTGCTGTGTATGGAGTAATCAAGAACAGTTATGACGATAGCGGTAATTTCTTTATTCCTTCATCGTACTCCTCTAATAAGTTTTATCCTACGCTTTTAAGGCTTTCTTCAAATAACGAAAGTATAAATGATGAAAATGGAATAAAACTTCCTCTGCTTAATTCAAGCATAATATATAAATACAAATATTCCGATCGTGTAACCGGAACGACAAATGACAGAAGCGTTGTAAAGTCGAATATAAAGTGGGATCCCGATGATCAGGAGGATACAAGAAAATATCTCAGGCAGATAGTTTTTCAGACGCTTATGTACGCCAAGGTAAACGGAGGCAAGAAGATAAAGTGGTATGCTTCATTTCCTTCTGCATATTCCAAGCAATATGAATTGGATTATACCTCAATGCTTGAGTCCATAACCAAACAAATGGAAAGAATTTTGGGAATTAATGCAGAAGAGTCACAAGAGATAAAATTCTACACCGAAAGCGTTGCTGCGGCGAGATATATAGTTGACAGAGCAGCTTTCGATAACTATGACTGTGTAATGGTTATTGATATAGGCGGGGGCTCAACAGACATTTCTACATGGATACCCGGGTCAAATGAAGTTCAGGGGATTTGTCAGTCATCTGTTGAAATTGCATCAAGAAAGCTGTTTATTAAACCTCTGCAGGAACTTATAAGAAAGGAATCCGATTTAAAAAAATTTATAGGCAGTAAAGGAAGTCCGTTTGAAAAAATAGAAGAAAGTATAAATGGCTATGCTGATGCACCGAATTATGAAACGCTTGTTGAACAGTTTTTATTGCTGAATGGAGAAGCTTTTAAGACAACTGTGGATACACTAAGCGAATTAAGCAATGTGAATACTTTCAGAAGAAAAGTGGTGGCAGGATTTTATGGGCTTGTATTTTATGCTGTAAAATCGCTTCTTATGTATTATAAGAAATATAGAAAAAAACAAGATTTCCATAATATTGTAATAAGGCTTGGCGGAAACGGAGCAAAAATGTATGAATGGCTGAAACCTGCGGAAAAAAGCTCAGTAGCTTCTCTTGTAAAAGATTTATTTATAAAGGATGACTTTAATGTTGCTGTTACTATAGAATTTAACGAGCATACTGCAAAGACAGAAGCAGCCAAGGGACTTCTGAATAATATCGGAAAGGTAAATGACCCTGAGAAGGTCGCTCTGAACGGTTCGTCCATTGAATTTAAATATCGTGACGAAAAAGGAAATATCATTACAGAAAATATAGAAGCAAACGAAAATATGTTGGATAAAAAAGGAATAAAGCTTGCCTATTCAAATGATCAGAGCATACAAGGGATTAGCTTTACTCTCAGAGAACAAAGCGATATGTATAGAGAATTTATGGATGGGCTTGTAAACGGTATTTTCCAGAATAGTATAAAAATAAATATTTCTGAGGAACGTGTAATGGCAACTGTAAAAAGTGTTATGGACAGGTCTATAAGGCACAGACGTCTTACTTCTCCTCTTTTGGCACAGCTTGAGGAGGTTATTAATTCTATTAATTAAATCGGAAGGCTCTTGTAAGAGCTGCTAAGATTGATTATATCATACCGGATAAATTATAATTTCATACCGTCTGTATCTGTACAGTATCACAGACACAGACGGTTTTTATTCGAGGAGGGGATGCAGTATGATTTTCAGAAAATTCGGATTCGTTGTATTTGCTTTTATTATGTCCGTAATGTTTTTGAGTGGATGTTCCCACATGGACAAGCAGTATAACGAAATATCACGTGCAGCTTTAAAGCTGACTGATATTGCAAAGGACAAGGGTGAGGCCATTACACTTACAGATGTCAGAAATAAAGGAGGCCATATTTCAGAAGATTATAATAACGATCAGATAGATGATATGCGGCTTATGGTAAATGACTTTATTGAAAACTGTCTTGCAGATATGGAATACTATAAAAATACGTGCGAAAACCTTTCAAAGGAAGAAGTGGAGGATTTTTACTATACCCTGGAGGATATTGGAAGTATGGACGCAGACAAGACTGCCGATAATGATACGGACACTGGCAGTATTGACCATGGGGCATATATAAACGCAGTATTATTTGCATTGGCTGTTGCGGCTGTATTGTTTGTATTGGTTATATTGATATTGATATTGATTCTGAAGCAGAAAAAAAGATTTTCCGGTCATAATGTCAAAGTGAAAAGCAATTCGGGACAAAAGCGTAAAAAAGCTGTCAAAAAGAATAATAAAAAAGGGCAGGCTGTAACGAATAAAAAGAAGCCGTCGGACAACGGCAGTATAGATAATATTAAGGAAACGAATCCCGAAGAAGAACCATCTGATGAGGATTTTATATTATAATCTGCAAGAGGAGGTTTATCTATGAAAAAAAACATATCTGTAATATTGTTATCGCTTATCATTACCCTTTTTTTGAACCCCATATGTAAATATGCATATTGCGCTAACATTCAAGATAATATACCAAGTATAAATAATGCTCAGGAACCGAAGACAATCACAGAGGGAATAACTACAGAAGCATTGGTTTCCGCTGAAGGTGTAACTACAGAAGCATTGGTTTCCGCTGAAGGCGTAACTACAGAAGCATTGGTTTCCGCTGAAGGCATAACTACAGAAGCATTGGTTTCTACTGAAGGTATAACCACAGAAGCGGTGGTTTCTGATGGAGGCATAGCTTTAGAAAATACAACCAATGATTTAAAAAGCTTAATTACCGATAATTTAATACAGCATTTATACGGAAAATATTTTTTTTTGATGATTCCGATTATTATAAGCATGGTTCTTTTATTTTTGCTTGTAATAATGTGCGCATTCCTTGGCCTGCATTATAAAGACGTAAGGTTTAAGAATGAGGAAAAAAATAAAGACACCGATTCAGATAAGGACACCGATTCAGACAAGGTAAATACCGATGATAAAGAAAGTCCTCCATCTGAAAAGAATAATGCTGATATTACTGACAGCGTGCATATATCAAAGTCAGATGATTCTGAAGCTGAAGGCTTAATCGAGAAAGAATATATATATGACACAATGAAGGATGAAATGGTTCTTCTTATTAAGGAACTTTCACGACTGAGGGATGATTTAAAATGGTTTTACGAAGCTGAAAATTATTTTAATACGCTCCAAATGACATTTACCGAAAAAGCAGACTTAGAATGCCTGAAAGACGAATTATCTGAAATAAAAGCGCAATTAGACCAAATCAAGAATTTATTGATTAATGCACCAAAGAATTATGAGAAGGAAGAGGGCTGCAAAAAGGAAGTAACAGAGGCGGAGACTGTTATGGAAGAAAGGGAGACGAACTTTGGAAACTGTGCAGATAATGCTGTCGAATCAGAAATCCCTCGGGTATTAATGAGCGTTAATTATAAAGAAAGCAAGGTTAAACTTTTTGAAAGAGGAAATACGGTTGAGGCTGAATATATGAAAAATGGTCTTATTGTCAAGCTTTATCCGTCGGTACGTTGTCTTGATAAAAACGTAAGGGAAACTTTAAGAGGTATATTTAACTTTAAAGTTGAAGGAAATTCAAATATAAAAACTATAAAGCCATGTATCCTTATTAAAAGCTCTTACGGAGACTATGCAATCAAAGAAACGGGAGAGGTAATAATACAGTAGGTGATTATGTGGAAAGCTTAAAATACAGACACGAATTAAAAATCAGAATTTCGCCATCCTGTTTCGGAGTATTGAAAAAAAGACTCTCGGAGGTTATGAACATAGATAAAAATGCGGAAAAAGTCGGTTTTTATACAATTCACAGCCTATATTTTGATGATATTTATGACAGTGCATTAATGGATAAGGTTGATGGCATAAGTCATAAAGAAAAATTTCGTATTCGCTATTATAATAACGACCTGAATTATATTAAGCTTGAAAAAAAGAGAAAACTGCGGGGATTGTGCAGCAAGGAAAGCGAAAGAATTTCACAGGACGAATGCAGAAGAATTATAAGCTCGGACATAGAATGGATGAAAACAGACGAGAGAAGGCTGCTTAATGAGTTTTATGTTAAAATAAGGACAAAACTGCTAAAGCCTAAAACTATCATAACCTATGATAGGATTCCTTATGTTTATAATTTAGGTAACGTCAGAATAACTCTGGATTATAATCTGAGGACGAGCCTACACAATACAGAAGTTTTTCTGAGCAGTAATGTTTTTCGTATTCCCCTGCATAAGGAGGAGTTTTTGTTGGAGGTAAAATATGACGATATATTACCTGATTTTATAGAAAGACTTATTATGTTCAGTAACCTGACCGTTATATCTTATTCAAAATATGAAAGAGGGAGGCGGCCTTGGCTGTAAAGGTGTAATTACTTGACGGTTTGTTTTTAGTTTTTATAAGGAGAAAAAATATGGTAAGTTTTGATGACATTTTTAAATCAAATTTTCTTAATAATACGACATCGTTTTCCATGGTCGATTCATGTATTGCAATCTTTGTATCATTGATTCTTGGCTATGTAATATATCTTGTATACAGCCGAATTTACAAGGGGCCTATGTATTCAAGAAGCTTTGGACTTACGCTCATATCAATGACAGTGATAACGGCAATGCTTATTGTTGCTGTGACATCAAATATAGTTTTGTCACTTGGAATGGTAGGTGCATTATCAATCGTAAGGTTCAGGACGGCTGTAAAAGAGGCTCTGGATATTTCATATATTTTCTGGGCAATTGCTGTTGGAATTATAGTCGGGGCAGGACTTATTCCTCTTGCTGTGATTGGAACCTTAGTGGTAGGACTTCTGTTTATGCTTACATCAAAATCAGTCTTATTTTCGGGAAAAACCTATGTTTTGCTTGTTGAAGGCAGGGAAAGTATAAAAGGAAACATAGAATCAGCAATAAAGAGTCACAGCAAAAAATATATTACCAAAGCCGAAGCGGAGGCTGACGGAAAGGTTGAATACACCTATGAAGTATTTTTAGAAAAGGCTGACACTTCTGTCAGAGAAGCCTTGTCAGCAATAGACGGAGTTGACAAGGTTACATTAGTAAGCTACAGCGGAGATTTTATGGGGTGATTTATTAACAGGACTCAGGAGGTGACAGGTTATTGAATAAAATAAAGGTAAGGATTTTCAATATTTTACTTATTTCGTTTATTGTTGTCTTTACTGTACTTATTACATACTTTCCCGGTTTAATAAATATAGGCAGGCCGGGTTTTGAGTATTGCGACAAGCTATTTGATAAAAGCAATATAATTGAAATAGAATTAACTATGTCTGAAGATGACCTTAATGATATGATGGAAAATGCATTAAAAGAGGAATATCATAAATGCGATGTTGTAATAAATGGCGAAAAGTTTCCCGATGTAGGTGTACGGACAAAGGGAAATACTTCTCTCTCACATGTTTATTCATCAGGCTCAGACAGGTTCAGCTTAAGGCTCAGCTTTGACAAATATATAAATGATCAGACCTGTTTTGGTCTTGATGACCTTGCCATTAATAATCTTGTTTCAGATGCAACATTTATAAAAGAATATATGACATACGATATGTTCGAATATGTCGGAGCCAAAGCTCCTTTGTGTAATATGTGTACACTGAAAATCAACGGCAAAAACAGAGGTGTATATGCTGCAATTGAGGTGGAAAACAAATCTTTCCTGAGAAGATGTTTTGGCAGCAGCTATGGCGAACTTTATAAGCCGGAAGGCATGATGGAAGGAGGGCCGCCGGGGATGCCGCCTGAAGGTATGATGGAAGGAGAGCCGCCGGGGATGCCGCCTGAAGGCATGATGGAAGGAGGGCCGCCGGGGATGCCGCCTGAAGGTATGATGGAAGGAGAGCCGCCGGGGATGCCGCCTGAAGGTATGATGGAAGGAGGGCCACCGGGAATGCCGCCTGAAGGTATGATGGAAGGAGGACCGCCGGGGATGCCGCCTGAAGGCATGATGGGAGGAGGGCCGCCGGGGATGCCGCACGGGGATTTTGAAAGCGCAGATAACAGCTTTACCCTAAAATATATAGATGATAATTTTGATAGCTATAGTGGGATTTTCGAAAGCGCAAGAACAAATATAGACAGCAATGCGAAAAGAAGATTGATAACAGCTCTCAAAAACATAAATCGCGGCAAAAATTTAGATAAATATTTATTTTCTGAAGATCAGCTTAAATATATTATTGTCAATGCTTTTGTAACAAATTCAGACGGGTATTTCGGGCATATGCTGCATAACTATTATTTATATGAAGAAAACGGCAGGCTCCTTATGCTGCCTTGGGATTATAATCTGGCATTCGGCGGTTTTGAGAAAGAGTCGGCTTCATATCTTGTAAATATGCCCATTGACGACCCTGTAAATCTTAGGGAGTCAGCACACGATGCAAGACCGATGATTTATAAACTTCTGGATGATAATATGCTTAACAAAAAGTATCATGCTATGTTCGATGATTTTATAAAAGGGTATGTCGAAAGCGGACGAGCCGAAAAAACAATAGATAATGTAGATATGTTGATAAGGGATTATGTCGAAAAGGATCCGACTAAGTTTTATACATATAGGGAATATCAGAGGGCAATATATGTTTTAAAACGATTCATTGAATACAGAGCAGAGAGCATACGACTGCAGCTTGACGGAAAGATAGGCAAAACAAAAGCTGAACAGGCGGCATCATCTAAAGCTCTTATTCAAACAGATTTTTCGGACTTTTCTGAAATGGGTATGCAGAATAATAGGAAAGCAGGCGACAAACCTCCGATAAATGCTAAAAATCAATTTTAAATTTAATTGCATTTTTGCTGTAGGCATATGGAAAAAACCATATTCGTAATTCAGTTTGATGAAGATAAAGTACAGAAATATTGTTTTTTTGATATTTTGTACAAAAAATAATATGGCGCATATTGACAGCAGCTTTATTTTTTTGTCGTGTAACATATGTATTGTATTCTTACATTCTTCTTTATAAATACCGATATATAATTTCTTTTTTCTTAATGATAATCTGTACTTGCTTATTTCAAGTTTTGCGGTACTTAAGGTTTTCAATGTTGATAAATACCAGTTATTTATTATATTACCAGTTATTTATTATATTTAAGCACTGAGACAATATTTTATTTAACTTACTAAGTAAGTCTCCAGCCTCTTAAACTGTGGATACTTACTTTTGCGTTAGGCAGGTATTGTGGTGTTGGAAGAAAATCCGAACGTTTAGCGCTCAAAAGAAATTATAACGCCCGATAGCATTAAAAAATCGAAGATTATTAATGTGAAATGACAGCGTTTGCCGCAGACAACCGTGCCGACTACCGCCTGATACAAAGGCTTTGCTGGAAGCCGTCGGTTATGGGTATGCAGCATAATAAGCGGAATGCGAATATTCTTGACTATGTAAAAGCCTAAATGGCGGTTTGTTTTTGTAAATATGAGTGAATTGTAATATATTGAGAACGGTTATGGCAGATTTTATTGGGAAAATAATTATAGGATAGGATAATATTATGAATAAGCCGCCATTTTAGATCACAAACAAAATAATTGAAGATATTGCGGAAATTACTGAGCTTATAGGAAAAATAACTGTGACTACACGCCTTAGCAAGGATCCTGTTCTGCGCAGAAAAAACCGTATCAGTACTGTTTATAGTTCACTTGCCATAGAAAATAATGCGCTTACGCCTGAGCAGGTGACGGCTGTGCTTAACGGAAAGCATATTATAGCGCCGCCCAAGGATATAACCGAGGTTAAAAACGCTTATGAAATATACGAGCTTCTTGATACACTTGATCCCTATTCCATAAATGACTTTTAAAGGCTCATTCGGTAATGATGAGAGGATTAAATGATGAAGCCGGTAATTTCAGAGCAAGACCTGTGGGTGTAGTTGACAGCAAAATGGGCAGGATAATACATTTCGGGACTTTGCCCGATTATGTTCCGAAGGCTATCTCGGATTTACAGGATTGGGCAAAAATCACATATGTTCATATGCTTATTAAAAGCAGCGTTTTCCACTACGAATTTGAGCTTATACATCTCTTTTCCGACGGAAACGGACGCATGGGCAGATTGTGGTATACTCTTATGCTGTCAAAATGGAATCCTCTGTTTGCGTGGCTCCCCATAGAATCCATAATACATGACAGGCAAAGCGAATACTATGAAATTATAAACAGATGCAATGATTCGGGCAGATCTACGGAATTTATTGTTTTTATGCTTGGCGTTATCAAAGATGTACTGAAGGAAAATGAAGTGTCGGAAAAAGTAACGGAAATAATGTCGGAATTTGAAAATGGCAGGCTTGAAATAATCAAAAGCTTTTTATCGGAACATCACAGCATTACTTCAAAATAAGCCGTAAATTTACTTGATGTAAGTGAACGTACAGTGCAGAGACTTCTGAAAAAGGCTGAAAGAATGGGACTTATCAAAAGCAAGGGTTCTACAAAAAACAAGCATTATTACATAGTATAATTATGCCCATAGACAGTACGCCGAGAGTTTATAATTGATGAATCCCTAAATGATGGAAAAAAGACTTCTTTTCATTTTATCATGAAAGAGCCTCCCAGAGAGGGGTGATCTCAAAAAATTGGACTTAATGGAATAGCAGTTTGAGGTTGCTGCGATGTTTTTGTGTATAGAAAACTACACGTTATATATGTGGTACAGACTGTCAAAAAGGCTCAGAAGTACTGGGCTTTCTTGACAGTCTGAGACGCTCTTTTCGAGCGCCTTTTTCCGTTTAGTTTCTGATGTGATCCTCAAACTCGTGCAGGATTGTCAAAAGCTCAGAATTGAGAAAGCTCTCTGCCGATTGTCGGATGTCATCAGGCACACCGTAGTATGCCTCGGCAATCCCGCCGGTAATGGCAGCCACTGTGTCGCTGTCCCCTCCGATTGAAATCGCGCTGCGTATGGCATCCTCAAAGCTGATGGATTCTAAAAATGCTTCGATAGCCTGTGGCACGGTTTCCTGACAGGTCTCGTTGAAGCGATATGTATCGCGGATGCTGTCAAGGGTGAAATTCAACGGGTAGTAGTTCTCTTGAATTGCTCTGCGGATCTCATCTATTGTCTTGCCAAATCGTGCAAGATATATCGCGGCTGTGGCTGCCTCAGCTCCTTTGATGCCCTCTGAATGATTGTGGGTGACTTCCGTGACAGACTTTGAAAGCTGTTTTGCCTCGTCCAAACTTTTTGCAATAAAGCCGCAAGCACTGACCCTCATAGCCGCTCCGTTTCCGAAGCTATTGTATGGGCAGGGATTTTTCGAAAACATCCATTTGTTGAAGCGTCCGCCATATCCGCAAGCGGGATAATGCCGACCGATCTTTCGCATCCAGTAAACCGCTTTGTCTCCAAGTCTGGTGTAATCGTTTCCGCATGAAATAAGTGCCTTTGCGATTGCCAGTGTCATAATGGAGTCGTCAGTTGGCTCACACGCCGGGGTAAAAAAATCAAAATCCTTGCTCCTGAAATTGTTCCATTCAAAACGAGACCCAACAATGTCTCCGATGATTGCTCCTATCATAATTGCTTCGTCCTTTCCGTTAGGAGATTTCCCAAACATATGCTGCCGTGTCACTCGCATTTATATCGTCAGGCTCAATCTCCGGTATACGTTTTTCACTCGCCGTCATCATGGGCATACACTCGTCCATGTTGTATCGTGTTTGCGAAACGACATTTATCTCGCCCCAATTATAGTCGATAGTAAGCAGAGAGCCAAGCGTTTCCCCGGAAGCTGAACACAAAATCTCAGCTTTTCTCTTAGCATTTTCTGTTGTGCTTCGCAAGAGTGCTTTGTTTGGCTCAGCCGGATTTTTTGCCGCAAAAGCTATCCTCATTTCAGGGTTGGCCTCACGGGCTGCGATTGCGGTGAGCGTCCGGGAAAGACGTGTATTCTCAAAGTCAAAAGATAGTGAGAGCCAGTATGAGCAGATATACCCAACGAATACACTTCTGTAATTCCCGCTGCGGTCTTTCTTGCTTTCATAATCTGTCCTGACATTGAAATTTGTTGTCTTCAGGTCGGTCTTATCATAACCTACGGTCTGTATCGCCGCTTGCAGAGTTTCGATTTTGTGTGCAGCTTCTTGCATGGCTTTTTTGTAATCCTTGTTTCTGGCTTCGACACTAAGCGAGAGAATTACAAAGTCCGGCTTGACCGTCTCTGTGCCGACACCCTTCACTGTGATAGCTCTTGTCATTACTGTTCCCCGTCCTTTCTTTCATGGTAGTCTTCATCAATACGCTTCTTCCAGTCGCCGGTGATGGGACGTGATGCCCGCACTCTGCAAATCGTCTCACTCAGGACTTCATAGTTGAGCTGCGTTCCCCGGCTGTCATTATGGAAGTTTACGGCGCGGTCTTCTGAAATGCCAAAGCCTCTTGCGGTTTCCACGGCATCAATGTTCGCGCCAAGGAAAAGAAATTCCCAGCCGTACTTTGACTTTTGCCTCTCGATCATCTGCTTGACCTTATCATTGGAATAGCGGCGGCTTGCGTTCTCCATTCCGTCCGTAGTGATAACGAATAGGGTATGCTCCGGCACATCCTCATTCCCTGCATACTTGTGGACGTTCCCGATATGGTGGATTGCTCCGCCGATTGCATCCAGCAGGGCAGTACAACCGCGTACGGAGTAGTCCTTTTCGGTCAGGGGGTTAATTGCCTGAACAGCCACGCGGTCATGCAGGACCTCGCTGAAATTGTCAAAGAGGACGGTGGAAATCAGCGCATCTCCGTCTGCTTGCTTCTGCTTCTCTATCATGGAATTAAAGCCGCCGATGGTGTCAGCCTCAAGTCCGTGCATGGAGCCGCTGCGGTCAAGGATAAAAACGATCTCAGTTAAATTCTTTCTCATGTTCATTACCTCCATCAAAAAATACAGCTGTCCGGTTTCAACTTACAGCTGCATTTTAGAACAAACGATATTCGGTTTGGTCGCATAGCAAGCGACAATTACTTTTGCGGATGGATTGCTGCAACAATGCCCTTATGGTCGGAGAGTTTTTTCTCCAAGTTCCATTCCTCAATGCTCACCGGCTTTCCACTGATAATTTTTTCGGAGACAGCAATATGGTCAATACATTCCGGGGCATTTTGCGTGAGCAGACGGATATGGTTTTCTGAAAATGACTGCGTAAGCGTGTCCCTCCCAAGGTTTGTGAAGTAGTAGTTGTCCGAAAAGCTGATGTTGTAATCGCCGGCGATGCAGAGATTTTTTCCGGCTGCGGTCAACTGTGCAAAGTTTTCAATCTGCTTCTGCAAATCCGTTTTGAATGATGATCTCCTGTTTCCCCCGATACCCATGATTGTACCGTAGACGCATAGGTTGCCCAGCTCGGTTTCCAGTTCAACACATAAGGCGGTGTATTTGTCATAGGTGATATGATTGCCGACGCATTTGTAGTTGGTAAGGATAGACACGCGGTTTTCTGTGGGCTTATAATATCCCGGCGCTATTTCCATGAGCTTCGGAGTTTGGAAGCAATAACGAAAAGAAGACGGACGCACCTGTTCGTCTGTTTCTGTAAGAATGAGTATGTCTGCCCTTGCCTGTTCACAGGCAAGCAGGATGTCGCAGAGTGACCGTCTGTGTTTCAGACGTTCCACATTCCATGTCGCAATTCTCATGTTCAATCTCGCTTCCTTATGGTTGGTTTTCGTCTTGGATATAGAGCCTGTGACCTCCGATGCAGTTCGTACAAAATTTTTTTATCCATGTGTCCGTAAATTTTGCATTTGCCATTTCCGGCGAGTAGGACAAAGCAAGCGCAACATCTACAACAGCGTTATCAAGAAGTCCACACGCTTCTTTAGCCATTGCTCGTTCAAGCAAAGTCGCATATCCCGGATGGAGCCTTACTGCCTTATTCAAAATACACAAACTTCGGAAGGCACTATCATCTTTATGCGCAAGCTCAATGAGTTCTTTTGCATCCGTTGTCTCTATTGCAATCGCTTCGCAATCAATCGCATTATCGTCAAAACCTAATTCGTGAACATCAAGATCATACAGATTGATTGCTTCTATCACATTTTTCGCATCTTCCTTACCAAGTGCTTCTAACTTGCAGATCCCTTTTTGAATATACTGTTGAGGCATCGAATCTAATGTACCTAAATCAAGCACTCCAGGAGGTAAAAGAATTTGCCCATCGTTACGCTTGTACTTAAAGTGATAGTCCATTTCTCCATATTTGTATTTTTTCATATCTATGTGCCGGGGTTTCGCATGAAGGAATACGTTTCTTGCCCATCCCGTTATAAACGAATGACCATTTGCGTCTATTGTGAAGATGACTTGCTCATACTTGCCCTCATATTCTTCGGGCAAATCAAGATCGCAGCATCCTACAATACGATGGTCAAAATACTCCAGTGCTTTCCAATAAGAATCTTCATCGTTTTTGTCAAAACGAATCCGTAAAATCAAGGTACTTTTGTTTTCCATTTTTTTGTTCTGCGTTTTTGCCGGTGGGTACTCTGAAAGTTCTTCAAAGTAACTTTCCAGCTCTTTGTTTGCTTTGTCGTACCCGTCAAAAAGACGCATGGTCTTTTCAAATTCCTTTGTATGTTTTTTCATTAGCTGATGTTTATATTCATGGTATATTACGGAAGCAACAGCTTTTTCAGAAACCTTGTCCGTGTTCAACAGCCGACTCACAATGATACGATTATTCCAATACTGATACTCCCCATATCTTCCTATCATGTTTTCATCAGACCATGAAATGTCCGGAACGTTGTAACCTTCGTTTTTCCCATAGGTATTTATTATATCGTTCAATATCTTGTTCAAGTCCATAAATTATTCCTCCACCTTGCTGGTATATAAAATCGTAGCGCCTATGCCCCCAAGAGGCTCTGGTCGAAGGCGAACAGCGCTTCGTTGATTTCAAAAATATTGTAATTTTTGTGGCTGATGAAAAACTCCACGATAATATCGAATTTGTTGCTGTGGGAGAGGGCAAAGCCCGCTTTCATCAGCATTTCCTGCGTCTCACTTAATGGAAGTTCAAGGGCTATGGCGAATGCCAAGACCGTGGGCTTGCTCGGCTTATAGAGTTTGTTACTCCGTATTTTGGAGAACAGCTTACGGTCGATGTTCGCTTTCTTATAGCATTGGGCATCCGTGATGCCGCGCTCGTCTATCTTACGGAGAAGCATCTCTGAAAAGCTCTCGTCGATCATACTTATCGCTTCGTCCAGAGAGGAAGCTGTCGGAGCCTCCATACCGGTTTTTGCGATGGGAGCAAGCATCTCAGTATCTTTGGGAATGCCCTCAAACATTTCTTCATCAAGAAGAAGGCTCCGCATCTGTTCCCTGCAGCGGTCAGTATGTTCGTCTACATAGTTGTCATCAATATACTCGGCAATATCTTTGAACAGCTTTTCGCTGATCTGATAAGCGGCTTTATCGAATATTACGATATAGACGGTCATCTCGCTGCTGAAAAGAAAATCGCTGATTGTGTCAATGGCGACCTTTAGGGCTTTATCCTTCGGATAACCATAGATGCCGGAAGAAATCAGGGGAAACGCCACGGTTTCGCATTTGTTCTCCTTAGCAAGTTCAAGGGATGTGCGATAGCATGAGATCAGTTTGTCCCGCTCTCCATGATTGCCTCCACGCCAGCGGGGACCTACGGCATGGATCACATATTTGCAGGGCAGACGGTACGCGCCGGTGATCTTTGCGCTGCCGGTTTCACAGCCGCCCAACGTCCGGCACTCTGCAAGCAGCCCCGGACCTGCGGCGTGGTGGATAGCTCCATCGACCCCGCCGCCTCCCAGCAGGGTTTGATTGGCGGCGTTTACAATCGCGTCCACTTTCATCTTCGTGATGTCATTTCGTACAATTTCAAGCGGCATAGTTATTCCTCCGATAATCACGGCTCTGTGATTTTCTCAATATATTTCTTCAAGCCCTCGTCCAGATCGCCGTCATAGGGATAAAGAAACTCTACCATTTCTTTGAACAAATCCAGTCGGGCTCTGCCGGTCTGTTCTTCCGCATAATCCAAAACCGGATTAAATGCTTCGGCAAGCATTTCTGCATTTCTGGTATTTCTGTCCCCGACCTGTCGTAAAAGTTTTGCCGGCGTTTCATTCTCTGCGATCAGTTCCTCGGCTGCACAAGTACTCGCTCATATTCATCTATCTTCTTTAGATTGTCGGTTAATGTCAAATACGCTCCACAGGCTTTTCTCTCGTCCTTTTTGAAGTATGCTACAGTTATTTCCGGCTGCTCCGATATAACATCCATAAGGATATATTGCTTCATGTCCAATGCGGCTTGAGAGGATTCATCAAGCCCTATCTTTTCGCCCGTGATCCTCGCTGCTTCCGTGACAGCATCATCATACCTTGTCAGGGCGACTTTCTGCATCTTCTTTTCCCGGTCAAGCTCTGCCTGTCCCTTATTCCGTTTGACTTGCAGGGTGTCATAGTCTGTAAAAAGGTTGGGCTGCTCATACCGGACTTCTTGCTCCGCATCGGCTTCCCTGATAACATGGTTGGTTGTGATATTCAGCCTGCGGATAAGGAGGCTCTTGTCCACGATACGGTCATAAAGCTCTGATGTGGCTTCCATGATCTGCTTTATGGACGAGTTTTGCTTTGTCCGCTTAGTAGGGCTGATGAAGCACTTGTCCTGAGCCGAGACTATTTGTGCTGGGGGCGGTATGCTTTCACGGCTTCAATCGGGCATGGCTTCCATCTCCACGCATGGTCTATAAGAAGCTCCGCATTTTTCCCGAACAGCTTATAAAGCAAGTCCTCGTCCATGATAGAATGCCTTGCCGCGTTGCCCATTGTAAACATACCGTTTTCTTCGAGCTTCCTCGCATATTTCGGGGACAGTGGTATTCAAAGAACGAGAAGATACCATCATTCCCCGGCTTTCTTCAAATACTTCTTCGGTGTGTACTTCTTATTCTTTTCCTTGGCAATCCAATACGCATTATTCAATGCTTTCATTGCACCTTCCAGCGCGTCCTCGCTTAATTCGCCGCCGGCAAAAAGTCCGGTAACTTCTTCGACGAGTTCTTCGATGTCCCTTGCCGCATTTGCTCCGTCTCTTTCGTGGGTTTCAACGGTATAGATGCTGCTGCCGAGAAGATACTCCGTTGTGGTATGGAGCGCGTCTGCGATTTTCTGTACTACAACCATGTTGGACGGTTGACGATCCCCAAGTTCGTAGTTCTGGATCGTGCGCGTGCTGACACCGGCTATTTTAGCCAGATCAGACTGAGTCAGATTTGCCTCCAGACGTTTTTCTCTCAATCTGTCACTGAATTGCATAAGGCACCTCTTTCTTTTTTGTTGACACGAACATTTTTTCGTCAAAACCTCTTGACATGAAAATCTGTTTATATTATAATGGCGTCTTTGACACGAAATTATGTTCGTGGTTATATCTTAACACATGAAAACTTGGGTGTCAATAGGAACATGAAAAATTGTTCGTGTGTTGGAAAGATTATTTGAAATGGAGGTGTTGGTATGCAGGAGGCGTTATGCCACAAAGCATATGTTTCCGTCAACCTTGATGTTGGCGAGGACGTAAAGTGCATGGCGCGCATAAAGTCCACGGCGAGGATACGGAAGTTGATCGGGAGGTAATGAGAGTTCTTCGATCTGAAGAAAAGAAAATGAGGCGCGGCTATTCGTCTTTCAGAGCCGGGAAGTAGGAAACTGCCGGCAGAACAGTTTTATCCCTTGATGAAGTCATGGAACAGGACGTAAAGCAAGCAGCTTGGCTTGCAGACCCAACGGACTACGAGGAAACGGTAATAACGGCTATATCCGAGCAGGATTTTTTGAAGACGCTTACCGAGAAGCAGCGTGATGTCTATGAAAAGCGCATTGTAGGCGGTCAGAGCTTGAGGGCTTATGCGAAAGAGCCAGGGGTTGATTTTTCGACGGTAAATGCCGCTAAGACATCCCCCTCAGGGGACGAGCGATCAACAGAGAACCGAAACAGCCGCGTGGTTGCGGCTGTTTGATGGGAAGCTCAGGTTGGGTATAATGATACTTCTGTCCGTTTTCGTGATGGGCGGCTCGGAGCGATCCTCGGAGGGGTGAGAGTCCCATGATACTGATTAACTGTTGATAGTCCGCAACATTCCCATTCGGCAGGGGGCGGGCTGTAAATGTGTCGAAAACTGAACACTGATCTATCAATAAAAGGTTATCAGTATATACTACAGGCAACTGCTATATGGTCGCTGCCCGTCCTTATACTGATAAGGTGTTCTTACTACGGCTGAGTGAACAGAAAGGCAATATTTGGTTAAGAATAGATGTGAAAAGGCGATGATATGATGGCTGACGAGCAAAACAGAAGAAATATTCCTGACTCGCTTGTTGACATTCAGGATGTGAAGATAGACCGGTCACTACCGGTTGAGGAACGTATGAAATCCTACGCTGATCAGATAAAAAACCTTATATGTTTAAGGTCGGCAAAACGGTCGTTAGGGTTTCTTATGCGAACACTCAGGCTACAATCACGGATAACTTCGTAAACCTAATAGCGAGTATGTAGAGCAGAGTCGGAAGAACGAGGAAAATTTTTTATGAAATTCATTGAAAAGGCTGGATTTTTGCGTGTGGCTCTGATATAATAATCGTGGACAAAATCAGCGGACACCGTTCCCTTGTTTTCATTCTTCTGACAGAATAAAAGGGGGTTGGTGTGTTATGTTAAAACTAACATTAGTCTGCGCTTACAAAGCCGCCCTCTACCTGAGATTATCGAAGGGAGATGGCGATTTTTCTGTCTTCGGCGAAAAACTTGAGAGCGACAGCATTTCTAATCAGAGACTTCTGATTAAGGATTATCTCAAGAAGCACCCGGAGATCACAGTTGTAAAGGAATACTGCGATGATGGCATATCCGGGACAACCTTTGCTGGGGTTAGATAGCGATACTTTTTACATCTACCATGTTGCGGCGGTCATGGTTGACAACTTGCGTCGG
>CANRIS010000019.1 GCA_947630725.1 uncultured Clostridia bacterium | reverse complement strand
ATTTTCACAAAAATTTTATTTCAAAACAATTATCTAAATTTTTTTCTTAAAAATTTCCACTAACAATTATCATCTATTTATGATGTATTGTTAAGTTACCACGCCAAACAACCTCACAACTTTAAGAACTGCTATGCTTAGTTTATCATGGATACTTAAACTTAACAAACTACATATTTTATTTTTTTGTCCGTTTCTAAACAATATTACAATGCTAATTACAAACAGCTCAAAATAAATGAATCAGCATTTCTAATACAACTTTAATAAGTAAATTTCTAAAGAATCTTAAAGAATTTCAAAGCATTTTTTATTGCTTCCACTTTACTCACTGTTGGATGTTTCCTCGGCTGTTTCAATTCCTCCACCGCATTCGGAGCATCATACATCGGCAGCCTCAAACCTCTCCTTACCTCTGCTATATACGCTGTATGTACCTTAAATCCACATTTCTTTTCTATGTACTCCTATATCATCTTGTATGTAACCCGCTCTTTCGGCTTATGCGCTTCGGCTCTCTTGGCGATATTATCAAGCGGCACTTTCACCTCGCCCTCGCCAAACTCGACTTTTACGTTGATTACGCTGTCGGGTTTTTTGTGGGAAAGCATTACAACCGTCTCCACATGTTGGGTGCGGGGGAAGAGGTCGATCAGGGTGAGGCGGGAGGGGGTGTAGTTGTGGAGGCGGAAGAGGGGGAGGTCACGGGCGAGGGAGGTTGGCTTGCAGGAGACGTATATTATTGAAGGGGCGCAGAGGTTTTGGCAGATTTTGGAGAGGGCCTTGGGGTGGAGACCTTCACGGGGAGGGTCGAGGACGATGGTGTCGGGGCGGGAGGGGAGGGAGTCGATTGCGGAGAGGACGTCTGCGGCGATGAAGGTGCAGTTTTGGATGTTGTTGAGGGCGGCGTTGATTTTTGCGGCCTCGACAGCCTCCTCGACTATTTCGATGCCGATGACCTGTTTTGCGTTGGTGCTGAGGAGCTGGGCTATTGTGCCTGTACCGCAGTAAAGATCATAGATCGTTCTGTTCGGCTCGTTTCCTGCGTAGGTTCTGACGGTGTCGTAGAGAATTTCGGCTCCGCCGGAATTTGTCTGGAAAAATGAAAACAGTGAGATCTTGAAGGTCAACCCCAGCAGCTTTTCGTAGATATAGTCCCGTCCGAAAAGAATTTTCGTTTTGTCCGCCCTTACCACATCGGCAGCGCCATCGTTTATTATGTGCAGTATGCCTGTTATATTTCCCTCCAAAGACAGACTGAGAAGGCTTTCCGCAAGCGGCGTAAGGTCTGTGTGAAGACTTGATGTCGAAACTAATGCCACGAGAATTTCCCCCGTAAACTGCGCCCTGCGTACCAGAAGATGACGAAGGGAGCCTTCCTTTCGCAGCCTGTTGTAGAATTTTTCATCGGTATTTTTGAAGAAATCAAGAGTGGCTGCAAGAATTTTTCTTATATCCTCGCAAACAATTTTGCATTCCGCTGCCGATGCCACCTCATAAAAGCTGTTCCTTTTTCGCATACCCAAAGAAAGCTCTCCGCCAAGGCCTGTATCGCCGAACGAAAATTCCATTTTATTTCTGTAGCAGTCTATGTTGTGACTTGATTTTATGCCGTCAAAACGAATATCCCCTATGTCCGCTGCCTTTAATATATCAAAAACTGTCTTTTTCTTTAATTCAAGCTCCCTTTCATAGGGCAGAGTTCTGAAAACACAGCCTCCGCAGCTCCCGAAGGAGGGGCAGTCCGATGGTATCTCTCCGTCTGCGCCTTTGATTATTTCAAAGCTGTTTGAAACATATTTTCCCTTTTTCTTGTAAAGGCTGCATTTTACGGTTTGTCCCGGAAGGGCGTTTGCTATTTCGGCTTTTACGCCGTTATAGTGCGCTGTCCCCTTATTCGGAAAAATGAAGTCTTCTATTTTTATTTCAACATTGTCTATTTTTTTAGCCATTATATATTCTCCGTTCGGGTTTTTATGCCGATATTGTCAATGATATTCGTACTTCGCTTATGCTACGCAACTCTATCCGACGGCTTCTGACGAAGTCTTTGTATTCGGATGGGAGCTTACATCTCCCGCCGAATACAATAGTAAGTACCCACCGCCTAAAGAGGCGGGGACTTGCTTGTCGGTTAAAATAATCAATACTTTTAGTTTGGATAAAAAACAACTGTCGGTATATGTTTGCTGTATAGTGAGCATACAGATTTTCATTGGTGTGGCATAGGTGTATGCTGTACGCCGATTTATGAAAACTTACCGACAAACAAATCAAGCTCCTCAAAAAAGTTTGCAAATGTTTTTTTGCAGCAAAGAGGATTTTTTATGACTATGCCATCGGCTCTAAGTCCTGTGACTGAAAAGGACATAGCGACTCTGTGATCCTCATACGTCTCTATTTCGGCAGGCTTGGGGGTTCCGGGATAAATTGTGAGTATATCGTTGTTTTCGTCAACGTCTATGCCCATAGCCCTGAGATTTTCGATGATCGCCTCTATGCGGTCGCACTCCTGACCTCTTATGTGAGAAATGCCGCAAATTGTTACGGGAGAGTCGGCAAATGGGGCTATGGCGGCAAGGGTCAGAGCTTGATCCGAAATGTCGTGCATATCAACGCTTATACCCCTTAGCTTTCCCTTTTCGGGGCCTGTTACGGACAGCCCCCTTTGAGTTTCTTCGGTTTTGCAACCCATTTTTCTCAGAATATCCACAAAACCGATGTCGCCCTGCATAGACGATGAAAAAATATTTTCAACAGTGACCCTTATGCCCAGAATGGCTGCGGCTGCGTAGAAATAGCAGGCTGCGGAAGCATCGGCCTCTATTTTATAATTTCTGCCCACATATTTCTGATTCGGTTTCACAGAAAACAAATCGGCGGACAGCCTTTCCGCATTTATGCCGAATTCCCTCATCATATCTGTAGTTATTTTTATATAATTCATACCGTGGGAGCCTTTTATTTTTATATTTACTCCGTTTTTGCAAAGACAGGAACATATGAGAAATGCGCTCAGAAACTGGCTGCTTTCGTCAATGTTTATTTCTATCGAACCCTCCTCAAAGGTCTTTCCCTCTATTGTAAATGGAAAAAAGCCCTCTTTTTCGTGGAAAATCACCTTTGCGCCCATTTGAGAAAGTGAGTCGAGGAGCGGTTTCATAGGTCTTTTTTTCATCTGCTCCGATGAAGTCAAGAAAAACCTCCCTTCGCTCATTCCCAAAAGAGCCGTCAGAAATCTCGCCGCCGTTCCTGCGCTGCCTACGTTGAGGGAGGCGCTTTTTACGGGCAGCTTACCTCCCGAACCTTTTATTTTGATCGTGCGGTCGGCTTTGTTTATTTCGGTTTTTATGCCCAAGGCTTCTATACATTTGCAAAAAGCCTCTGAGTCATCGCTGAAAAGCGCTCCCTCCAGAAAGCTTTCTCCCTCCGCCAAAGCCGCTATAAGCAAGGCTCTGTTTGTGATGCTTTTTGAGCCGGGCACCCTTGCGGTGACATCGCCTTTTTTTCCGTAAACTTTTTTGACAGTGTATTTTTCCATATTAATTTACCTTAAGTCTGTGAAAAATCTTCTTGCCCTTCTGAATAAGAATAACTCCGTCTTTGATGTTGTCGGCTGTTATGAGAGAGTCGAAGGACGGAACCTTTTCGCCGTTCACCTTTACTCCGCCCTGCTGAACAAGCCGCCTTCCCTCGCTCCTTGTGGAGATAAGCCCCGACAGCTCAAGAGCCTCTATGATAGTCATTCCTTTTTCTATGTCAGCCATTTCTATTTCGGTCGTGGGGGTGTTGTCGCTTTGTTTTGCCCCTCCGAAAAGCGAACGTGCCGCCTCACGGGCTTTTGAGGCCTCTTCTTCGCCGTGTACGGTTTTTGTCAGCTCATATGCAAGAACCTCTTTGGCCTTGTTTATCTCTGCTCCTTCGAGAGAACCCAGTCTCCTTACTTCGTCCATGGGAAGATATGTCAGAAGTCCGAGACATTTTTCAACGTCCGCATCGTCAATATTTCTCCAATACTGATAGAAATCATAGGGAGACGTTTTTTCGGGATCGAGCCAAACGGCTCCTGCAACGGTTTTGCCCATTTTTATGCCCTGTGAATTTGTAAGAAGCTTGAATGTCAGACCGTATGCGTCCTTTCCGTCACAGCGTCTTATAAGCTCTACGCCGCCGATAATGTTGCTCCACTGGTCGCTGCCGCCAAGCTGCATTTTGCAGTTATAACGGCGGTTAAGCTCCAGAAAGTCATAGCTCTGCATTATCATATAGTTGAATTCGAGAAATGTAAGTCCCTTTTCCATTCTGGTTTTGTAGCAGTCCGCCGCAAGCATTCTGTTTACGGAAAAGTGAACCCCGAACTCTCTCAGAAAATCAATGTAGTTGAGGTTTGCGAGCCAGTCGGCATTGTTTACCATAAGAGCCTTTCCGTCTGAAAAGTCTATGAATTTTGAAAGCTGCTTTTTAAAACATTCGCAGTTGTGGTTGATCTGTTCTATGGTCATCATTTTCCGCATATCGGCCTTTCCCGTGGGGTCACCTATGCGGCCTGTGCCTCCGCCTACAAGAGCGATGGGTCTGTGGCCTGCTCTCTGCATATGGCTCATTGCCATAACGGTTAGAAAATGCCCTACCGTAAGACTGTCGGCAGTTGGGTCAAAGCCTATATAAAATGTGACCTTTTCTCTGCCCAGAAGCTCTCTTACTTCTTCCTCGTGAGTGCAGGCTTCTATAAATCCTCTTTCCTTTAAAACATCATATACGTTTTCCATTTGTATCCTCCGATTCTGTTTGTTATGTTTTTCAGGGTATAAACTTTTCCGATCTTTACTGCCATCGGCCATCTTTCTGAAAGGCAGGACTTATGCGTAAGCGGAGTACGAATATCATTTACAGTATTTTGCAGTATTTTGCAGTATTGGGCGGCGGAGACGGCCGAAGGCCGTCTCCGGCCCTTTCGAAGGCCATGGCCTTCGAAAGGCCAAGCCTTTAAATGCGTTCCGCATTTAAAGGCGCCGCCCCCCCGCTTTGCGGGGCGCCCGTGACTTTTCCGCCGAAGGCGGAAAAGTCACGGGCGGGCGAAGCCCAAACAGTCGTGATTCTGCGGAAAATCGGGCATAAAATAAAAAAGGGATATGCCTGCCAAAGGACGAGCATACCCGTGTTACCACCTTAATTTATGGCTGACGAAAAACGAAAGCCACCTCATTATCCTTTAACGCAGGATGCGACCGAACTCCGCAGCCGTAACTTCTTATGCCCTGTCGGGATCTTTCACCGGCCGACCCCTCTCTGAAAAGACTTATGCGCATAAGCTTGATTCTGCCTCACTGTCCGCTTACTTATCGGTTAAATTATATTAACACATAAACGCTGTAATGTCAACAAATAATATTCTGTGCATATGTTGTGCGCAGGCAGACGAGCCGATTCCCATCGACTCCACCGAACACAAAGGCTCCGCCGGAAGCCGCCGCATAGAGTTACGCAGCATAAGCGAAGTACGAATATCCTTGACTTTTTATGTTTTTATAAAAATTTTTATTAAAATTTAAAAAATTTAACAAATTTCTCTTTATTTTTTTTGCTTTTTGTTATAAAATAAATTTAAGTATGCAAATGGTGAGAAAAAACGCCGCAGAACACAGGGATATTTTCCTGCGAATACAGAACAATAAAACAATAATACCAATTCTTTTCGATCTATGGGGAATACTTAAGGATACGGAACAAAAATCATTTCGGGCACAGAAATTTTCCACAGAATGATTTTTATTTTATCGTATAGCAAATACCTGTATTTCGATCAAAGATCAGTATGAGATTATTCGGGAAAGGGAGTGAAGTTTTGATATCAAATCAGATTTTACAGACTACTATAGACGGGCTTAAGACCATCACGAGACGTGAGATCTGCGTTGTTGAAAGAGAAGGCAAGGTCGTTGCCAGCACAGAGGAGGATATGCACAACTCCGTAATAAAGAGCATAGAGCTTTTTGTGGATTCGCCTGCCGAAAATCAACTTGTGGCAGGATTTCAGTATTTCAAGGTTTTTGACAACGGAAATATAGAGTATATAGTCCTCATAAAGGGTGAGGACGAGGAGACCTTCAGAATAGGCAAGATGGCGGCGTTTCAGATACAAAGTCTCCTTGTGGCCTATAAGGAAAGATATGACAAGGACAATTTTATAAAAAATCTTCTTTTGGACAATCTTCTTCTTGTGGACATATATTCCAGAGCCAAAAAGCTCCACATCGAAAACAATGTAAGGCGTATAGTCTACCTTATAGAGACAGAGCTTGACAAGGATCTCAATATCGTTGAGATCGTGAGGAGCATATTCCCCACAAAAATGAGGGATTTTGTTACTGCGGTCGATGAAAGAAGCATTATACTCGTAAAGGAGCTTAAGGACAGCACGGGTATGGAGGAGATCGAAAATATCGCAAAGACGATATATGACACTCTGAGCGCAGAGGCAATGAGCAACATATATGTAGCCATAGGAACCGATGTAAGGGATCTCAAAAATGTATCGGCATCGTATAAAGAGGCAAAAATGGCTCTTGAAGTGGGCAGGATATTTGAGGAGTCCAACCATATCGTGAACTATAAGCAGCTTGGAATAGGCAGGCTCATATATCAGCTTCCCACCACGCTTTGCAGAATGTTTATAAGCGAGGTACTTCACGGGCTTACGATGGATCAGTTTGACGATGAGACCCTCACCACCGTGAACAAGTTTTTCGACAACAACCTGAATGTGTCTGAGACGTCACGTCAGCTCTATATCCACAGAAATACCCTTGTATACAGACTGGACAAGCTGCAGAAGATGACGGGGCTTGATCTGCGAAACTTCGATGACGCCATAGTTTTCAAAATTATGCTTATGGTATCCAAATATATGAGCTATAAAGAAAGCCTGCGTTTCTGATACCCGTCAGGCGTGAATAATTATTTCAGAAAATTTTAATAAAATAATAAGTTTTTTTTAACCGTAGTGTGTTAGGGTTATAATAAATAAATGCCCGTTTGCGGCGCAATACGGATAAACCTTAAAAATTCTCCTGAAAATTATAAAAAAAGGAATGAACTATTTTGAGCAGTATGATTTCTATGCAGAATGTTACCAAGATATATGAAAACGGCGCTCTTGGTCTTAAGGATTTTTCGATTGAGATCGAAAAGGGCGAGTTTGTATTTGTCGTGGGATCCTCTGGATCGGGTAAGTCCACCTTTATAAGGACTCTCCTTAAGGAGATAGAGCCTACAACGGGTGAAGTATTTATAGATTCCACTGGACTGCAGACTCTGAAGAGAAAAAAGATACCCTATCTGAGGCGAAAAATAGGCTGCGTGTTTCAGGACTTCCGCCTTCTTCCCTCAAAAACGGTGTATGAAAACGTGGCTTTTGCCATGCAGGTAATAGAAGCCTCCAACAGAAACATAAGGAGAGCCGTCCCTCAGACGCTGGCTCTTGTGGGCTTAAACAAAAAGGCCAACTCCTATCCCGATCAGCTTTCGGGCGGAGAAAAGCAGAGAGTAGCCATTGCCAGAGCCATCATAAACAAGCCCCCGATCCTTATTGCGGACGAGCCTACGGGAAACCTTGACCCCGATACTGCGTGGGGAATAATGGAGCTTCTGAAGGAGATCAATCTTCGGGGTACCACTGTTGTTATGGCTACCCATGCCAAGGACATTGTGAACAAAATGAGGAAAAGAGTCATACATCTTGATAACGGTGTTCTGATAAGCGATGTTGAGGAAGGCGGTTATGACGATGAAGTTTAGTACATTCAAATATCATCTCGGACAGGGTACCAGAAGCCTTCTGAAAAACGGCTTTATGTCTCTGGCGGCGATTGCCACCGTCATAGCCTGTTCGTTTATACTCATACTTTCTCTTTGCGTATGTATGAATATAGACTACATATTGAGACAAATAGAAGAAAATATAGGCATTACGGTATTTCTCGGTCCCAATGTGACAGATGATATGGCCGAAGAAATAGGCGAAAAAATAAGATCCATAGATCACGTTACCGATGCGGTGTACAAAAGCGCAGAGGATAACCTTAACGATGCTATGAACTCGTGGGAAAACGCCTCCATACTCGAAGGACTTAAAAACGACAATCCTCTGCCTGCCTCATACGAAATAAGTCTTGACGGAGCGGCATATCAGGATCAGGTCGTAAAGGAGCTGCAAACGCTGCAGCTTTCGGTGGAGGCCGAGCTTAACAGCGCCATAGACCCCGACAGTGTAGAGAAAATATATCTTGACGCAAACGGAAACCGTATTTCCGAAAAGCAAGCCAAGGAGCTTGGCATTGCAGAGGAATCCACCGAAAGCGCATCTCAGACAGAGAGCGAAACCGAAAGCTCCGTTCAGATGACAACGCAGAAGATCATCTCAAACGCAGGGGCGGATGTGACGGCAGCTCCCGTAAATGAGCAGGCGCAGTCCAACCCTACAGCCGAGGCGCCTACCGAGGCTGCGGCAGATCAGACAGCCGAAAAGGCGGCTCAGACGGCGGAAAAGGAAACTCAGGAAAAGCCCACGGAGGCTGTCACTTATTCCTCCGAGCCATCGAAGGATCTCCTCAACACTCTTGACAAGGCAGTCGCAGCCACGGCGGGAGGTCAGGCTGAGCTTTCGGGCTCTACCTATTATTACAACGAAAAGAGCGCTGACGGCGTTGCAGGCATAAACAAATATGACGCGTCGGCATACGGCATGAAAGACTATGAATATAAGGGCATCGAAAAAATAAGGCACGCAGCCGATGAGGCGAGAATCCTCGTCAGAATAAATACGGCTGTCAGAATATTCAGCATTATAGTTGTTATTATTCTCTGCGTTATTTCCGTTTCGATCATTATGAACACTATCCGACTTACTGTAGTAATAAGAAAGAACGAGATTAACATAATGAAGTATGTGGGAGCCACCGACTGGTTTATAAGATGGCCCTTCATAATCGAGGGTATGCTTATCGGTCTTATAGGATCGGTCATTCCCTCTGTGCTGTGCTTTTTCGGATATACCGAGTGTCTGCACCTTCTTTCGGAAAAGATACCTGTTTTCAGCAATATAGCGCAGTTTATGGGACCCGTTGAAATATTTGCATATATAGCCCCCATAACGATTATTTTCGGTATTCTTCTCGGTGTAATAGGCTCTGTAAGCTCTATGAGAAAATATCTCAGAGTATGATACCGTGTTACCGTGTTATCTGTGGGTATGTCTTATCGCGCTTATATCGGGACATACAAAGGACATACAAGGGATATACAAAAACTATTTTTGGGAAGTGAAGTTTTTATGAAGAAAAAGATATTTGCCGTTTGTCTTACAGCCGTTTTTCTCGGTCTTGGCATAACTCCGGGACTTGCCTCGGATACAAAGATACAGAATTATAAAAACGAGCTTAAACAGAACGAACAGCAAATGACGAACATCCAGGGTCAGCTTAACAATACCACGAGCAAAAAGACCACCGCAAAGGAAGAGGTCGAAAAACTCGACACGGAGCTTAACAAAGTCAACTCCGAGTATGAATCCCTTGTGGAAAGGCTCGACAAGACAAACAAGCAGCTTGAACAGGCTCAGAAGGAGCTTGCCGAGGCCACCGAAAAAAGAGAGGTTCAGTATGATACTCTTAAGGAAAGAATAAGGGTAATGTATGAAGAAGGCGACATAGGCTATCTTGAGGTTCTTCTCAATGCGGACAGCTTCAGCGATTATCTGAACCGTATGGAGTATATAAACAGAATAATGGATCACGACAACAACCTTCTTGCGGATTTTCAGGCTCTCGAGATACTTATAAACGAAAAAGTCAACGAAATAGAGGACTGCAAAAAAGAGCTTGAAAGCCTTACAGCCAAGACGGCGGCTAAAAAGGCGGAGCTTGACAGCAAGGTACAGGAAAAGCTCGACCTTATTTCAAAGCTCAGCGCAGACGAGGCCACATACAATCAACAGCTTTCCGACCTTGAAGAGGACAACGAATACATAAAATCCCTTATACAAAAGGCCGAAAAGGAGGCTGCTGCGGCAAAGGCTGCGGCTCAGGCTGCTGCGGCAAATTCGGCTGCGTCATATTCGTCCTCAAACAAAATATACAGCTACGGCGGCGGACGTTTTCTCTGGCCCGTGCCTGCTTATGTCGGAGTAATAAACGATGTCTATGGCTATCGCTCCAGCCCCATTTCGGGAAAAAGCGAGCATCACTCAGGCCTTGATATGAAGGCTCCCTACGGAACGGATATAGTGGCGGCAGACGACGGCACGGTCATATATTCGGGAGTCAGAAACGGCTATGGAAACTGCGTCATAATAGATCACGGCGGCGGATATTCGACCCTCTACGGACACAACTCGTCACTCTGCGTAACTGTCGGTCAGTCTGTCGTAAGAGGTCAGGTTATTGCAAAGGCAGGTTCTACGGGATATTCCACAGGTCCTCACTGCCATTTTGAAGTGAGAATAAACGGTCAGTATGTTGACCCCAATCCATATCTTTAAGATAAGTCAATAAAAGGGCGGTGATTTTTGCCGCCCCTTTGTACATAAGCGCCGCAGGAGAACAGCTGACTAAGGCTTGTCGGTCAGAACAGTACGGGCTGTGGGCTGCCTGCGGCAAAACGAACAGAGGAAGGGCTTATATGAATAAAAAGCTGCCTATTTATATACTTATAATATATTTTATATTTGTTATTCTTATACTTGCGCTTCAGCTTGCAGGAAGGAGCAAAAGGGAGTTTGTGGCTGTTGGCTTTAACGACAGGCTTGACAACGCCGTGGTCGTATACGAAAAAAGCCCCATTATGCTCAAAAAACAGGCTCAGGTTTTTATTAACGATGAAAACAGGAGCGAAACGCCCATCGTTATAGACAATGTGACATATCTGCCCATGAGCTTTTATAAAAACGGCTTTGACGCCATTATTTCCTACAGCAAAAACAAGGATCAGATAACACTTAAATATGACAACAAGGCTCTCGTTATGAAAAAGAACAGCACAGAGGGCTATCTTTCGGACGCAGAAAGAGACAAAAAGATAGAGCTTCTGTATGCGCCTGCGGTGATCGAGGGAGATTATTTTCTGCCTGTGAGAACCTTTGCAAGGGTGTTTGAAAAGGAACTTTTTTATGATGACGGACTTATCATAATAAGCGATATGAAGGATATTTTCGACAAGGACACCGAGGCGGACTCCATACAGACGGTAAAGGAGCTTGTGTACAATCTGCCTGTTGCCGGCTCGTACGAAAGAATAAAGAATATGTACAGAGAGCAGACGGAGGAGGAGCCTTCGGAGGCTATATATACAAGAGATGAAGCCCATCTATATATAATATGCAGCGATGATTTTGTATATTTTGTTGACGGAAACAGCCTTATAAAGTCCGACAATATGCCCTACGGCAAGTATAAGGAGCTTTCTAAGGCAACTCTGCCCGATGGCTTTGCAGCCGAAAAAATAGACAGACTTGACGATTATGTATGTGTATCGGGCAGCGAAGGAGAAAGAGCGGCTCTTTGCATATACAATATGGACGAAACCGAGGGCAGCCTTGAAAAGCACATTGTCACCGAGGGAAAGGCCAAGAGCGTTGTATATTCAGACGGATATATATATTTCGGAACTCTCTGTCAGGCTCGTGAGGAGATAAGGCAGGAG
The DNA here is from genome assembly GCA_947630725.1 of uncultured Clostridia bacterium. GTDB lineage: Bacteria > Bacillota > Clostridia > Lachnospirales > CAG-274 > JAJQCI01. The sequence goes on along the minus strand of CANRIS010000019.1, from coordinate 35,324 downwards.
CAGGAGACTCCACCCTGCTATGTGCCTATGCCGTACGAAAATATGAGGTATTTTCCCGAAACGAACGGAAACCTCATACTGAATATATGCGGCATAAATACCCTTGACTTTTATGAAGATCCTCTGAACACGGCTTTTTTCGGAGTTACGGACAAGCTGTGCTTTTGCGGCAGCGGTGTTTATGTTGCGCAGAGCGATGAAAATAAGGTCTATGGAGATTCGGACGATGACAAAAGACATTCAAACGTATATAAGCTGGGCTATAAAGAGGGAGAAGCCGTCTTTGAAAGAGAAGTCAGGATACCCGGCAGCGCAAGCTTTGCCTCCGAGGACAAACCTGCATTTATAGTATCCGAAAGGGACGGCTGCTGCAGCTTTGTTCTTCTGGACAGCCTCCTCGAAACGGTTTCTGCCAACAGAAATATACCGGCAAGCGGAAAATATGCCACTTGGGGAGATAACAGGGTTTTCCTTTCAGACGGCGGCAGCAGGATAACCGTTCTGAACAGCAGCAGCGGCGAAAACCTCGGCAGCTTTTATATAAATGAGGAAAAGCTGTACCTCTATAACGATGAAAGAATGATAGGCTTTTCGCAGATTCCTCCTGCCGAGGACGAAGCCTACCCTGCCGTTTCGGTCAGAATGTACAACACCGAAAACCCCTCCGATGTGTATGAGATTTCCGAAGAAATAATAAATAACGCCGACCCGACTATGTTTGACGAGCTTGTGCCCGAAATGGGAGACGGCATCGTCATAATCCCCGCAAAGCTCCACGAGGAGGACGACAGCCTCTTTACGGGCTATCTGAGCTTCATAGAAAGCGGCTACTACGGCCTGCGGCTCAACGACAAAATCGAAAAACAACAATAAAACGGCCTTCCGTCCCAAAACAGAAAAAAGCCTTACCGACAAACTCTAAAATCCATACAAACCGTCATCCGCATTCTTCGTGCGTATGGCGGTTTGTTTTGCCCCGAATTTGTTTTCGGGCTGCTGTCACTTTAACCTTTGTTCCGATGCGTCCGAATCTGTTCTATAGTCATTTATCCACTTAGAAATTAAAGATGCTTTAATAATGCCTTGACTATGCACAAAAAAGCCCGAAAGTACCGGGCTTTTTTGACAGTCTGAGACCCCTGTCCGAAAACAGGGGTCAGATAAAGTTTTTTAGGTTTTAGATTTTTTTGACTTTGACAATATTACGGATATTATCAATCCATTGCCGAATAAGCGCCGTCCTTTATAACAACAGCCTTGGGAGCCTTTGAGGGTTCGCCGTCAGCCGACCATGTGATGCCTTCGCCTGTAACGCCGTCAACGGAGATAGTCGTCATAGCGTCCTTAAGAGCATCGCATATATCCGAAACAGACATATCGGGTGTTACGCCTGCCTGCTCAACAGCAGCCTTTATGGTGTAGATACAGTCATAACCGTCAGCGGCAAACTGTGTAGGAACTTCGCCGTAAGCAGCCTCATAGTTTGCTACGAAATTCTGAGTTGCCTCATCGGCAGAGTCTGCTGCGAAAGGAGTAAGAAGCATTACGCCCTCAGCAAGGCTTGTGTCGAAGTTTTCAACAGTGAGGATACCGTCCATACCGTCAACGCCGAAGAACAAAGGAGAATAATCCATAGCCTTAGCCTGTGAAAGTACGAGAGATGCCTCTGTATAATAGAAGGGAAGGAATACAAGCTCAGCGCCGCCGTCCTTTGCCTTCTGGAGCTGTACCGTAAAGTCAGTCTTTGAATCGGCTGTAAATGCCTCCTCAGCTACGATGTTAAGACCTTGATTTGCTGCCTCAGCCTTGAATGTCTCATAGATACCCGATGAATATACATCCGAAGAATCGTATATGATAGCTACGTTTTCGGCAAGGTCGTGTTCACCGATATACTGAGCTGCCGCAAGACCCTGGTTGGGGTCGGAGAAACAGATTCTGAAAGCGTTGTCTTCGCTGATGGCCTCTACTGCCGAAGCCGAGGGAGTAAGCTGGAACATATTGTCGGCAGCCGTCTCCTGAACTACTGCTACGCAGGGGGTTGTTGTTACACAGCCCACAAGCATCTGCATACCCCAGTCCTTAAGGCTGTTATAAGCGTTGACCGACTTTTCTGCGTCATGCTCGTCATCCTCAAATTTGAAATCGATCTGATAGCCGTTTATACCGCCTGCCGCATTGATCTCGTCAACAGCGATCTGAGCACCGTTCATTGCGTTTGTACCATAAACGGCAGCGCCGCCTGTTGTGGGTCCTATGCCGCCGATCTTGAATGTTTCGCCGCCTGCAGCGCCGTCCGCTGTTTCCTCAGCTTCGGCTGCGTTATTTTCAGGCTCGCTGCTCTGTCCGCAGGCAACGGCTGAAAGAGCCATAACGGTAACCAGAGCAAGACTTAAAAACTTCTTCATTATAATTTCCTCCTTTGAAAAATGTATAAAACGCGGGGCTTTTTACCCCTATAAAATATATCTATATAATATACTTTTACCGCCGATTTGTCAAACTATTTTTGCAATTTATGGATATTGGCGGCTTTCCGACAAAACCTTTGCGGCCTTTATAAAATCCTTGAAAAGGGGGTGAGGCCTGTTGGGGCGTGATTTGAACTCGGGGTGGAACTGAACCCCCACAAACCACGGATGCACGTCCGAGGGAAGCTCCGCAATCTCCACAAGCCTTTCATCGGGAGACAGTCCTGCGATCACCATACCCGCATTCACAAGCGCCTCTCTGAACTCGTTGTTAAATTCGTAGCGGTGGCGGTGTCTCTCATATATAAGCTCTTTTCCGTACGCCTCTGCGCATTTCGTGCCGGGCATAAGCTTGCAGGGATATGCTCCGAGCCTCATCGTTCCGCCCATATCCTCAATGTCCTTCTGTTCGGGCATAAGGTCAATGACGGGGTGCTTTGAGTCGGGATCTATCTCCGAGGTGTGCGCATCGCCATAGCCCAGTACGTTTCTTGCGTATTCTATGACTCCGCAGTGCATACCGAGACATATGCCGAAAAACGGTATCCTGTTTTCTCTTGCGTACTGTATGGCGGATATTTTTCCCTCCACGCCTCTTGTGCCAAAGCCTCCCGGCACCAGTATGCCGTCGGCGCCCTCAAGGAGGGACATATCTCCGTTTTCAAGAAGCTCCGAGTTTACCCAGCGGATGTTTATCCTTACTCCCGTATGGATACCTGCGTGGTGAAGGGACTCGACTATTGAGAGATAGGCATCGTGGAGAGCCACATATTTGCCTACCAGGGCGATAGTCACCTCTCCCTTGAGATCTCTTTCCTTTTCGACTACTCTGCACCAGTCCGTAAGATCGGGGACGCTGTCCTCTACGCCTAACTTTCTCAGGACTATGCCTGCGAGGTTTTCTCCCTCCAAAAGCAGAGGAACCTCATAGATAGAGTTGCAGTCTATGTTTTCGATAACGCATTCCTTTGTGACGTTGCAAAAAAGGGCAAGCTTTGACTTTTCGTTGTCCGAAATATGATGCTCTGTTCTGCATACGATTATATCGGGCTGAATACCTATCTGAAGGAGCTGCTTGACAGAGTGCTGCGCAGGCTTTGTCTTAAGCTCCTGAGATTTTGCAAGATAGGGGATAAGCGCAACGTGTATGTAGAGTACGTTTTCTCTCCCCACGTCATAGCTGACCTGTCTTATGGCTTCGAGAAACGGTTCGCTTTCAATATCGCCTACAGTGCCGCCTATCTCGGTGATGACAAAATCGGCTCCCGTTTTCTTTCCTCTGAAAACCCTCGCTTTTATTTCGTTTGTGATGTGGGGGATAACCTGAACCGTAGCGCCCAGATAGTCGCCCTTTCGCTCTTTGTTAAGCACCGACCAATATATCTTGCCCGTTGTGACGTTGCTGTTTACAGAGAGGTTTTCGTCAACAAATCTTTCATAGTGTCCCAGATCCAGATCCGTTTCGGCTCCGTCCTCGGTCACAAAAACCTCGCCGTGCTGATAGGGGCTCATGGTGCCGGGGTCAATGTTTATATACGGGTCGAACTTCTGAATGGTCACCTTATAGCCTCTCGCTTTGAGAAGTCTGCCCAGAGACGCTGCAGTAATGCCCTTTCCCAGTCCCGAAACAACTCCTCCGGTAACAAAAATGTATTTTGTCTCCATATCATTCTCCTTTGTTGTTTATTATGCCTTTATCCTCTTATAACAATACTAACATCAATTTTATATTTTATGCCATAAAAAGTCAAGCCGTTTTATAAAATTTGCGTATCTGAAAAAATTGTCACCCGAATGCCCCGTTTCGGTAAAAAAACCATATAAAGCTGCCGTCAGATATTCGAGAGCTTTTCATATATTTCGGGAAAGGCTCTTCAGCGTGTCGAAAAAGTCGACACGCTGTCATCAAAATGCAGTCGCATTTTGATGAGGCCCAAATGTGCGTGCCGGGCAAGCCGGCGACTTCATTTGGGTGTAGGTATATAAATTCCAATTTATCGCAAAAAACTGCGTTTTTTCTCAAATTGGAATTTATTCCTCGGACGGGCAAAGCTCGTCCTGCGGATAAAAGTCTGCGACGCTTTTTATAAATTTATTCTTTGGACGGGCAAAGCTCACGTTCAGTGCTTTTCCTTGCGGAAAAGTTGCCCTTCGGGCAATCCGACTTCTTTCGGACACTACCTGCGGATTAAAGTCTGCGACGTTGTATAAAACATATTTGTCCAATATTTTTCTTATTGTAAGTAGAATTACTTTTTTGACAGTTTGAATAGCTTTTCATATATTTCGGGAAAGGCTCTTTTTATATTCAGAGGTCTGAAGCTTGCATCAAGAAAGCCGTGGGTCGAAAAGCCCCTGCAGACCGCCGCCCCCGTCAGGGCGTTTTTCGCCTCATAGACAAAGGAGGCCTTGGCAGCCTTTACATACGAAAGGGATATGCCTATATCGAGCATATCGTCAAAACGGGCGGGACTGAGATAGCTGCACCCTACCTCCAGCACGGGCATAATTATGCCAAGCTCCTCCATTTCTCTGTAGCTCATACCTGTTTTGTCCAGAAAGTATATTCTTGCCTCTTCAAAATATTTTATATAATTTGCGTGATGGACAATGCCCATTCTGTCGGTTTCATAATAATTTATTCTTCTTTTGTATATTATGCTTTCCATAATTATCCCCCTGTTTTTTTTAAAAGAATCTTTTTCGTCTCTTTTTTGTTTTTGTCCTGCCCGATGTGCGGCGCAGAGTCTTTTTTTGCCTTTTGTTTCCTGCTCTCTCCCTGCGGGACTTTGGCTTTTCGGATATGTGGGAGCCCTCCACAACAAAGTCAAGCCGCCTCATATCCGTATCGGCTTTTTCCAGCGTTACCCTTATGCTGTCACCGAGACTGTAGACCCTGCCTGTTTTTTTGCCTATGCAGCTCATACAGTCCTCATCGCAGACATACCTGTCATCCTTCATGGTTCTGTATGATACCATTCCCTCAACGGTATTGGGCAGTCTGACATATATGCCCCACGGAGCTATGCCGCTTATTAAGGCATCAAAGCTTTCGCCTATCCTGTCAGCCATAAATTCGGTTTTCTTAAGCTCAACGGATTCTCTTTCGGCGTTCTCGGCCCGTCTTTCGTTCTGAGAACACAACAGAGCCTTTTTTTCAAGGTCTGCGCCGCAGCTCTCGGCAAGCTCGTTCGGGGTTTTGCCCTCCAGATATCCGCTTATGACCCTGTGTACAAACAAATCGGGATATCGTCTTATGGGAGAAGTAAAATGACAATAAAACCTCGATGCAAGTCCGTAGTGTCCCACACATTCGGGAGAATATACCGCCTGCTTCATACTCCTCAGCGCAAGCATATTTATGAGCTTTTCATCGGCTCTGCCCCCGGCCTGCCCAAGCAGCCTGCCAAGCTCGGAGGAGTCCTTTCCACCGCCGCCGAGATCATATCCCATACGATGGGCTGCCTTTTTCAGCGCAGCGTATTTTTCTTCATCGGGCGATTCGTGACTTCTGTACATAAAAGGAACTCCGAGACCGAAAAACTCCTCCGCCACAGTTTCGTTTGCGGCGATCATAAATTCCTCGATCATACCCGTGGCTGCGTTTTTTTGTCTCGGCACTATGTCACAGGGTCTGCCCTCATCGTCAAGTATCACGGCGGCCTCATCGGTATCAAAGTCGAGAGCGCCTCTTTTCATTCTTTTTTCGTGCAGTATGACCCTTAACCTGTCCATATTCAAAAGCATAGGCAAAAACTCTCCGTATTCTTCAATATAGGCGGAAGATTCGTCTGTCAGGACGGAGTTTACCGCAGTGTAGGTCATTCGCATATCCACATTTATGATGCCTTTTGTTATTCTGTGGGAAATAACCCTGCCGGAGCCATCAATCTCCATAATGCACGAAAGGCACAGCCTGTCCTCGCCGCAGTTCAGGGAGCATATGCCGTTTGAAAGCTCCTTCGGCAGCATGGGGATCACTCTGTCAACAAGATAGACGCTTGTCCCTCTTCTGAGAGCCTCCTTGTCAAGCTCGCTGCCTGCCTTTACATAGTGGCTTACATCGGCTATATGCACGCCAAGCTCATAGGTGCCGTTTTCGGTGACAACGCAGGACACCGCATCGTCCAGATCCTTTGCGTCCTCTCCGTCTATCGTGACGGTAACAAGCCCCCTTAAATCCTCTCTGTCGGCAAGGCTTTCTCCCTCTGTCGTCACAGGCGCCTCCGCCGCGCTTCTTTTTACATCCTCGGGGAAATCCTCATCTATGCCCATTTCTGCCATAACCGAAAGAATATCCACGCCCTTTTCGCCGTATCTGCCCAGTACCCTTTCGACATACGCCTCGGGAGCGTTCTTTTTTCTGCCGTATCCCCTGAGCCTTATTACCACAGTGTCTCCGTCATCGGCTCCGCCGGTATTTCCCGAAGAAATATCTATCCTTTGGGGAAAATGTCTGTCAAGGGGCGTGACGCTGCCGCCCTTTCGGCGCTTTGAAAAAACTCCCACGATGCGGCTTTTGCCTCTTTTTATTATTCTCGTTATTTCTCCCTCAAAGCCGCTGCGGTCGGCGCCGATAAGCCTTACAAGCACTTCATCGGTGTGGAGAGCGCCCTTGGCAGCTCTTTCGGGAACATATATATCCCCGTCAAAGTCATCGCAGGTCACAAAGCCGCCGCCCTTTTCGGAGGCTCTCAGAGTGCCGACAAAATATCCGAGCTTTGTGGGAGGCGCAAGCCTGTGTTTTTTTGTATACATAATGCTGCCGTCACTTATAAGCTCGCTTATGACATATCTGAAAAGCTCCTCGTCCTCCTTCGGCACCTCCATAAGCCCCATAAGCTCATTTTCGGTCAGAAACGCCGTATATCCCGATCCTGTGACAAAGGATCTTATTTTTTCCTTCTGGGTCTTTATTATGTCGCCATAATCCTTCATTTTTTTCGCCTCCAAACAAAAAGACCGCCGCATAACGCCTGCGGCAGCCCCCTGTTATTGTTTTTGGTGTATTAACTCAGATAAGATTGCTTACAAGAGTAAGCACAACAAATATAACGGTCGTGATAACTGTAAGCTTTTCGAGTCTCTTTTCAAGAGACTTGCCCTTGTTTTTGTCCCAATATGTCTGCTGTCCGCCCATACCCGAGACAGAACCCGTAAAGCCGCCCGCTCTTTTGTTCTGCATAAGGATACACACGTTAACGCCTACGCAGGCAAGTAATATAAATACGCAAATTATATTGAATACCATAATATATGAAACCTCCTGTAAATTTTGTATTTTTCCCTTAATAATTCTGTATTTCCGTCATAAGGCTAAAATTGATTTTATCACAGACCGAGCCTCAATGCAAGAGTTTTTTTAAATTTTTTGTATATGCCCACGTCAAAGAAAACGGCACAGAAGTACGGGCACAAATACCGCAGGCACATAGTTGGATATGCGAAGCTTTGTTATGCCCAGCATATTAAATGCAAGCCCTATCATAATAAGAGAACCTACGCAGTCCATCTCTGTTGTGACCGTGCTGTTGAGATATGGAGCGATAAACGAGGCAAAAAGCGTTATGCTGCCCTGATACAAAAGCACCGAGACCGCCGCAAAGACGGTTCCCAGACCCATAGTGGACGCCAGCACCGTAGCCGCCACAAAGTCGATGGTGGATTTTGTGAATATCATAGCATAGTCGCCCGATATGCCTGCCTGAAGCGAACCTACAATAGCCATAGCTCCCGTGCAGAAAAGCATAGTAGAGTTTATAAAGCCCGCAGCTATGGAGGTTCTGCCGTTTTCCGCCTTGAATCTCTGCTGAAGGGTGTTTCCGATCCTGTTTATTTTATCGTCAAGGTCGGCTGCTTCGCCTATGAGAGTTCCCACGACCATAGAAATAATCTCAATAATTATATGTTCTCCCTTAAGCGCTCCGCTTATTCCTATAAGCAGCGTACAGAGAGCAAGTCCGTACATAACGGTATCGCCCGTTCTTTTAGGTATGGCCTTTCCGAAAAAAAGTCCTATAATGGCGCCTGCGAATACCGCCGCAGTGTTTACAAAAGCTGCTGTCATATTTCATCACCGTTCTTAAATATACAACATACGGCAGGCATATGTCAATGATTATTTTGCGTATTGCTTTCATCAAAATGCAGTCGCATTTTGATGAGGCCAAATGTGCGTGCCGGACAAGATAAGCGACTTCATTTGGATAAAGGACGGGCAAAGCTTTTGTTCAGTGCTTTTCCTTGCGGAAAAGTTGCCCTTCGGGCAATCCGACATCTTTCGGACACTACCTGCGGATTAAAGTCTGCGACGCTGCTCGTCCTGCGGATTAAAGTCTGCGACACTATAGACGCTGTATATAATATATTCGTCAGATATTTTTCTTAATTATAAGCAAATTTAATTTTAAACATATCTTAATAAAATTTTTCTTTTATTTATAAACAACTGATGATAAAATGAGTATATATTATCGGGAGGTGGATTTTTATGATCTACGGCGTAGGAGCCGACATAATAAAAACAGAAAGAATAAAAAACGCAGGCAGACGCTTTGAGGAGTATGCCTTTACAAAAGCCGAGCTTGACGCCGCAGGCGGAAGAGCCGAAAGCCTCGCAGGGAATTTCGCCGCAAAGGAGGCTGTTTCAAAGGCCTTCGGCACGGGCTTCAGAGGTTTCGGCCTTAAGGATATAGAAATTCTGAGGGACAAAATGGGAAAACCCTATGTCAGACTTGGAGACAGGGCGAAGGAGTTTTCTCATCTGCGCATATCCATATCCATAAGCCACGAAAAGGAATATGCGGCTGCCTTTGCGGTCTGCGAGGAGGTTTGAAAAAAATGAGAGTGCTTACAAACAGACAAATGAAAGAGGCTGAGGAGCAGGCCATGAGGCGTTTCGGCATATCCTCGATGCTGCTTATGGAAAACGCAGCCCTCAACATAGTGAACCACATAGAAAAAAACTTCTCCAAGAAAAAGAAAATAGCCGTTCTCTGCGGAAAGGGCAACAACGGCGGTGACGGCTATGCAGTGGCAAGGGGACTTTTTGCCCGTGGATACAATGTGGGCATATATCCTTTCGGAGCCGCCGAGGGCTCGACCCCCGACTGCAAAACGAACCGCCTTTCGGCAGAGGCTATGGGCATACCCTTTGAGGACGATTTTGCAGGGCTTATCGGGGGAGCCGACATAGTGGTTGACGCCCTTATAGGTACGGGGCTGTCAAGAGAGCTGAGTCCCGAGCTTGAAAGCATATGCGCTGCGGTCAACGCCTGCGGCGGATATGTCATAGCTGCCGACTGTCCCACGGGAGTAAACTCCGATACGGGAGAAAGATACAAAAACGCAGTAAAAGCCGATGTGACGTTTACATTCCATCGCCCAAAGGCGGGACTGCTGCTGTTCCCCGCCAAGGAAAACGTGGGAAAGCTCAGAACAGGCAGCATAGGCATACCCGATGTCATAACCGAGGGGCCGCAGCTTGGCATTCTCACAAAATCAGAGGCTGCAAAAATGCTGCCTCCCAGAGATCCCGACTCAAACAAAGGCTCCTTCGGAAGAGTGGCAGCCTTTTCGGGCTGTGATAAAATGACAGGCGCAGCGATCCTCTGTCTCGGAGGAGCCTACGGCAGCGGCGTGGGACTTGCGGTGGGCATATGTACCGAAAAATGCTCCGAAACAGTAAGGGGCAGCCTTACCGAGGCCATAATAAAAACGGCTCCCGATGAGGACGGCTGTCTCACTCCGATGGCATATGAGACGGCCAAAGAGTATATAAATGAAAAAACCACCGTTCTTGTGGGGCCGGGGCTTGGCGTTTCGCCCTCCTCAAAGGCTCTCGTAAAAACTCTTGTCGAAAACATAAGGGGGCGGCTTGTGATAGACGCAGACGGACTGAACTGTCTTTGCGGCTTTAAGGATATTCTCAGAAATGCAGGCGGAGACATTATATTGACTCCCCATATAGGAGAAATGAGCCGCCTTTCGGGAAAAACGGCTGCGCAGATAAAATCCGATCCCATAAACACCGCTCTTTCGTTTGCCAAAGATTATAATGTGACGATTGCGCTTAAGGACGCCGTAACGATCATCGCCGACCCGGAGGGCAGAGCCTATATAAACACCACCGGAACCCCCGCAATGTCAAAGGGAGGCACCGGAGATGTTCTGTCGGGACTTATAGCGGGATTGTCGGCGCAGGGACTTAAAAGCCTCGATGCGGCTGCTCTCGGCGCATATCTTAACGGACTTGCAGGAGAAAGAGCCGAAAAAAAGGCAGGCTCACGAGGGGTTCTGGCTTCGATGCTTTGCAGAGAGATACCCAAGGTTATGGACAGACTTTAAGCCGACCGAAAAACCTATCCCCATATCAGCTTGCAGATAAGCACGCTCGCCAGCACTCCCGCAAAATTGGCTATAAGAGCGCCTGCAAGGGTATATCTTGTTTTTGTGATCTTTACCGACATAAAATAAATGCTCATTGTATAGAACACGGTTTCGGTGCAGCTCATCATTACCGAAACAAGCCTGCCTATGTAGCTGTCGGGGCCGTACTGTCTGAAAAGATCCAAAAGCAGCCCCGTGGACGCCGAGGACGATACGAGCCGCATAAATGTAAGGGGAACAAGCTCCGATGGATAGTGGAGCCTTTCGGTTATGGGGGATATTATATCGCTCAGTATATCGAGAGCGCCCGATGATCTCAATATGCCGACAGCCATCATAAGTCCTATGAGAGTGGGCATAATATCAACGGCGCACTTCATTCCCTCAACGGCGCCTTCGATAAAAGCGTCATACACGTTTATGCCCTTTGACAGTCCGTGAGCTATTATTATCACAAAAACCAAGGGCAGCATAAGGTTGGAAATGACTATCAGAAGCTGCATTTTCTGTCCCTCATTTCTATCAGCTTAATGACTGCTATGCCTGCCGCAGTTGAGACGAGAGTCGCAAAAAGCCCCGGGCCTATCACCTCCGAGGGGTTCGCCGAACCGTATTGGCTCCTGTAGGCGATTATGTTCACCGAAACAAGCTGCAGAGACGACATATTGAACACCATAAACATACACATCGCCCTGCTGGCTTTTTCCTTGTGGGGATTCAGCGTCTGAAGCTCCTTCATCGCCATAAGCCCCGCCGGTGTGGCAGCCCAGCCAAGCCCCAGCATATTTGCGATAACGTTCGCCGCAATATGCTTCATAGCCTTGTGTTTTTTAGGCACATCGGGAAAGAGAAATCCGAGAAATGGCATAAGCCTTTCGGACAGCGCCTCTATGAGACGGGACTTTTCGCCTATTTTCATAAGACCTGTCCACATAGACAAAACACCCACCATAACTATTACGGTGTTTACGGCCTCCTTTGCGGAGTCGAGGGCGCCGTTCGTCACAAGCTCCATGTTGCCTGTGAACGCCGCCGTAAGTATACCTATAAAAATCATACCTGCCCAAAGATAATTCAGCATAAAGCATACCTCCTTTTCTCTATTATATTTGAACAAGCCTTTTATAAGAACACAAATCGGGAATAACAGATTCGTCTGTCCAAAATGTCAAAAGGCCGTTTTTTGCACAGCTTTGCCATATTTTTGTCACAAGGCAAAAAAAATTAGCGATAATGAAAAAAAGCTGTTGACAAAATTTGGTATTTACTGTAAAATATAACAGTAATATAATAATTTTGGTCTAATTCTTGAATTTTTAAAAAAAGGAGATATGCTAAGATATGAAATCAACAGGTATTGTAAGAAAAATTGATGAACTTGGAAGAATTGTACTGCCGAAGGAGCTTAGGGATACTCTTAACTTAGAGCCCAAAACCCCCTTGGAAATTTTTACGGATGATAACTCCGTTGTCCTGAAAAAATATGAGCCTGCCGACATCTTTACGGGAGATATGGAGGATCTTGTTGACTATCAGGGCAAAAAGGTATCAAAAGCCAGCATTATTGAACTTTGCAAATTAGCCGGTATCAAAATATCAGAATAAGGAGATGTTAAACAATGAAAGAAGAAAGAATGTTTATACTCACAATGCTCAACGAGGGCAAGATAAACTCCGATGAGGCGTGCAGACTTCTTGCGGCTCTCAAGCCCGAAAAAAATACTCCCTCCGAGATAGGTGAAAAGGTAAACAAATATGCAAAAACAGTTAAAAACAAGGTGACGAAGATCGCCAAGGACGCCGAACCCACAGTCAAAAAATGCGCAGACGCAGTTGGAGAAAAGCTTGAAGATATAAAGCACGGCATTCTGAACAGAGGCTCCGCCGAAAGTTCCGATGACGACATTATAATAGACGAGACCGAAGAGTCCGAAGAGTCCGAACAGGGAGACAATGACAATGATCCCTCAGAGGACAAGGCTCAATAACTATATCTATATAAAGTAAGGTGCTTTAACAATGAACGATGATTTTTATACAACAGACACCGAAACCGAGGAGACGGCTGAGGCAGCCAAGGCAGCCGAAACAGCCGGAACGGGTGAAAACAGTGATGAGACTTCTTCTGACGAGGGAAAAACCTCGACAGCTAAGGAAATAGTGAGCTGGATAAAGACCATAGCCTTCGCCGTCATACTGGCGTGGTTCATAACAACATTCCTGATCGTCAATGCAAAAGTCCCCACGGGCTCTATGAAAAATACCATAAACGAGGGCGACCGTGTTATTGCAAACAGACTTTCGTATATGCTGAGCGATCCCGAAAGATTCGACATAGTTGTTTTCAAGTTTCCCGACAACGAAAAGGAATATTTTATAAAAAGAATAATAGGCTTGCCGGGCGAAACCGTTGAAATAAAGGACGGAAAGGTATATATAGACGGCTCTGATGAGCCTCTTGACGATTCGTTTATTGCGGAGCCGATGCTTCCGGAGGCTGACGCAGTATACGAGGTACCCGAAAACTGCTATTTCATGCTTGGGGATAACCGAAACAACTCAGCCGATTCAAGACGTTGGGTAAACAAGTATGTCAAGAGAGAAAAGATCCTCGGAAAGGCTGTACTGAAATACTTCCCCAGAATAGAGCTTATGACCGACAAATAATTCGGCAGAGAGCAAAAGGGCAAATGAATAATTTTTTTAAAAACGAAAAATTTAAAAAGGAGATGCAAAAAATGGCACAGGTAACAAAAGATACGGTTATTGCCGATGTACTTGAAATCGACAGGGGCGCTATACCCATTCTTATGATGAGCGGAATGCACTGCATAGGCTGTCCGTCTGCTCAGGCAGAGACTCTCGAGGAGGCTTGCATGGTACACGGAATAGAGGTTGGCCCCGTGGTGGATCAGCTTAACAGCTATTTCGCAAGCCTTCAGGCATAAAGCGCAAAAACCGCAAAAATATAAATATTACCCCAAAAGGCTCTTTGACTAAAAAGGAGCCTTTTATATATTAAAAATTAAATTTTTAAAAAAGTCGTATTTACTTTTGAAAAAAACAGTTCTATAATCAATATTGATCTGCAAAAAACAGGTGTGAAAAAGCTTTTTTACGCCCGAATATAAACATCGGTGAGGCGATTTTTGTGAAAATTAAAAATTTGTTCGGAAAAGGCGCAGACAGCAGCGTCATAACCGAACAAAGCCTTATGAGAGCCATTCTCTGTCTGGCTATACCCATTATAATAAACAATTTCATACAGACAATGTACAACCTTACGGATACATATTGGCTGGGAAGGATCGGCACGGGCTCCGTTGCGGCGATCACTGTCGTAACCCCCGTACAGAACGTAATAATACACTTCGGACAGGGCATAAGTCTGGCAGGCTCCGTACTCATATCCCAGTATTTCGGAGCAAGAGATGAAAAAAACGCCCGTGATATGGCTTGTCACGTCTTTGTATGCTCTGTTGCCTTTTCTCTGGCGGCGGCCTGCGCCTGCTTTTTGTCATCTCCGCTAATAGTTAACTGGCTCGGGACCTCGGGAGAGGTAAACTCCTCCGCAAACACATATCTTAAAATAATCGTACTGGATATGCCCTTTCTCTTTATGATAAATCTCTATTCGGCGGTCAATCAGGCTCAGGGAAACACCGTTACGCCAATGCTTATGAACCTTATGGGCATAATACTCAATATGATAATGGATCCCCTGCTTATGTTCGGCCTCGGACTGGGCATAACAGGCGCCGCCCTCGCCACTCTTTCCGCAAAGATACCGCCTGCTGTAATATGCTTTATAAGTCTTGTGGACAGGAAAAAGGTCATACATATAAATTTCAGAAATATAAAGCTTAAAAAGAACAAGCTTTCGGCAATAGTCAAGGTGGGGCTTCCCACGGCGATAGGCGGCAGCACAATGCAGTTCGGTTTTTTACTTATTGCCAAAAACGTGCTTAAATACGGCGATGCGGCTACGGCGGCCTATGGCATAGGCAACAGGATAAACAGCATCATCACTCTGCCATCCACCGCCGTAGGCTCAGCCACAGCCACCATAGTGGGACAGAACATAGGAGCAAAGCGCCGTGACAGAGCCGAAAGAGCCTATATACTCTCAAGACGTATCTCGGTCATATTTCTCTTTGTCTGCGGAATGATACTTTCGAGAAAATTTGTAAACACCCCTGTCGTAAGCATATTCGCAGACGACCCGAGGGTCATAGCCATGGGATCGAAGTTCGTGTCGATAATGGCGTTCTGGTGCTTTACAAACGGCGTTTACAACTCGACCTCGGGACTGTTTCAGGGCAGCGGCCACACGGGGGTAAATATGGCCGTAGACGCTTCAAGACTATGGGTGTTCCGCTTTGCCACCATATGGATATGCGAAAATATATTTCTTATGAGGGAGCAGAGCATATGGTACGCCGTTGTCGTGAGCAACGGCCTCGGAGCCCTGTGCCTTTATATAGCCTACAAAACGGGACTGTGGAAAAAGGATATACTCGCGGAGGAACAGCCCCAAGAGACATAAAGAATACCGACATAAAAAATCTCCCCTTTTATCAGACTTTATTTTTGGTATATTTTTATTTTACCAAATTGTCTGACAAAAGGGGAGTTATTCATTTTAGTCCGATATTTTTACAGATTCATTATTTCATTGAATCAGCCGAGCCGAGAACCTCTGTGATCTTTCCTTCAACAAGCTCCTGTATCATATCTCTTGCAAGTCCGCAGTATCCTCTGGGATCGAACTGATCGGGATTTTCTACGAAGAACTTTCTTATGGCTGCTGTCATTGCAAGGCGGATATCGGTATCCATATTGATCTTACAAACAGCCATTGAAGCTGCCTTTCTGAGCATTTCCTTGGGGATGCCTGCTGCGCCCTTAAGGTTTCCGCCGTATTTGTTGCAAAGCTCTATAACGGCAGGATCTACAGACGATGCGCCGTGAAGAACGATGGGATAATTGTGATAGCCTGCTGCCTCGAGATTTGCGGTGATCTTTTCAAGTCTGTCAAATGCGAGCTTAGGCTCTCCCTTGAACTTGTATGCGCCGTGGCTTGTGCCTATTGCGATAGCCAGTGAGTCAACGCCTGTTTTCTTAACGAAGTCAAGAGCCTCATCGGGATCCGTATAGATAGCCTCGTGAGCGTCTACCTTTACATCGTCCTCAACGCCTGCGAGCTTTCCAAGCTCCGCCTCAACAACTACTCCATGAGCGTGAGCATAGTCAACGACCTCTTTGGTCTTTGCTACGTTTTCGTCATAGTCATAGTGGCTGCCGTCAAACATAACCGATGTGAAGCCTGCCTCAACACATTCCTTAACAGTGTCAAGATCGGGGCCGTGATCGAGATGGAGAGCGATGTCGATACCTGTTTCGGCAACCGCTGCGTCTACCATACCCTTAAGGTACTTGGGCGTAGCGTACTTAAGAGCGCTCTTTGAACACTGAAGTATACAAGCCGAGTTGAGCTTTGCAGCGCCTCTTGTAACGCCCTGAATGATTTCCATATTGTTGATATTGAAGGCGCCGATAGCGTACTTGCCCTCAAAGGCCTTTTTGAACATTTCGGTAGTAGTAACTAATGCCATTTTTAATACCTCCTATGGTAAATTTTTCTATAACCCTATTATACTATTATTTTTTTGTTTTTGCAATAGGAAAACTTTCAATAAATTCAATTCTATGATAATTCTATGGGAGATATCTGTTCGGGCTTTGGCATATGGGCACAAAAAAACCCAAGATGCCGCTGCCTATTATTGACACCTATCATTTTGATAGGTGGGTTTCCGCATATCCGCTTCTGCCCTCCCCTGCCCAAAGGGAATTAGCTTGGGGCCCGGCATAGACGGAAGGATATAGGAATCCCGTATGAGCTTTGTAGGTTCAATAAACTTAAGGTACACGCACATCTCAGGTACTTTTTTATTGTATCTTAATTATAATATATCCCGAATCATATTTCAAGATACATTTTATTGTTTTTTATTTATTTTTATATTTTTGTGATAAACTTACAAAGATTTATATTTTTCGGATAATATGTTGAATCTTCCCCAAAAATATGTTATAATTAATATTTTATACTATAAACGTCAGTCGTTGTCAGCCTCTCTGCTGAGGATCGTTCCGTCAGCGGCGCTTATTTCAAAGCTGTATTCCGTACGATCCACATAAAATTCCACCTCATATATTTCTCTGCCGTCATCTATGTCATATTCCGTTTTAAGCTGTCGTGTCTGAGCCTCCGTTACACCGACCGCCCCGAGAGCGATCTGCTTGGCCTGCTCCGCCGTAATGCTGCCTGCCGATACGGACGGCGCCACGCTGTGGGAGCTGTGGTTGTTCGGAACATTCGGAACATTGTCTTTAATCTCTTTGTCCATAGAAATAATTTCGCCCGTTGCGGCATTTATTTCATATTCATATTCGGTATTGCCCACAAAAAAGCTGACGTCATAGTGATCTCCCGAATACTCCCTGTCAAGGCGAACGACTGCATTCGATGCCTGTGAACTGTCGGTTCCTGCATTTTCAAAGGCGATATTCTTTGCCTCTTCCTCGCTTATGGGCGCAGCCACAGCCGATGGAGCAGGTTGTACGGAGCTGCTTTGCAGAGTAGTTATAGAAACCGTCTTTGTTTCATTGTTCCAGCTTACATTTGCGCCTATACTCTCGGAAAAAACTCTCAGCGGAACCATCGTTCTGCCGTTGATTATCTGCGCAGGAACATCGCTGACAACGGTTTTGCCCCCAACGGCAACAACGGTGCTGTCTATCTGCATACTTACGTCAACGCCGCCATAGCTTGCCTTGCAGGTTTTCGTGCTGTCGTCCCAACTGACTTTCGACCCCAACTTTTCAAAAACGGTGCGAAACGGCACAAGCGTCCTCCCGTTCTGAATTACGGGAGGCTGATCTGCGCTGAAGTCGATCACCTCATTATTTACCGTAACCTTGATACCGTCAGCCGCAGCCACAGCGCCGACGGCAGACAAAACAAAAATTGCAGCCAAAGCTATACCACACATCTTTTTCATTTTAAACACCCTCCTTTTCATTTTTAATTATTATAATTCCTTTCGTTTGCGTTTCCCTCCACACCGAAACGCACAACCTCTCATAAATATAATACACCAAAAACATTAGCGCTCTATTAAATCAAAGTTAAAAAATTATAATATTATTGCTCAAGTCGCATATCTCTATTAATATTAGAAAGTGACATCAATACGACAGTTCTTTAATAAATACAATTTCTCCTTTCTAATAGTAAGTACCCCCTCCTAAAGAGGCAGTGAACTTACTTGACGGTTAAACTAATTGATAGAATTTAAAACACTAAGTATATCATTAATTGATGTTTCTTTAGTATAATAAAAATCTACTAAAGTGCTGTCTTCATGTTGTGTTTGACCCTTAAAAAGAATCTTGATTTTGTTAGGATTAAAGTCATTATCATTAATTTCTTGATACAATTTAAAAATTTGTTCTGCAACAAATTGTTTGTTTTCAGAGTTTAGTGTAACTTCACCAACTATTATATCATAATCCCAATATGGTTCCATTTCTTTCGGAAGCATATATTCATTTATTTCTTTTGGTACAGGTGGTCTAAACATATAATAAGCATCTTCCGAGTCAAAAGTTACGTTAATAAATGTGTCTCTATTCCAAATTCTCTCTACCTTTGTTTTTAAGGAATTTAAAATATAATAGCGAAAAAGCTCAAATTCATAATCATCAAATGTTAAAATCGAACCATCTTCATTAATTGTTTCTTTTTCAATAAGAGGTGTTTTAGTATCATAAAAAGCCACACTAAAAGAGACATCGGGCAAATCAATCGGATGAAAGTAAACATATGTACTTCTGTCATATAAATCAAAAATTGGAAGTTCTGTTTCTTCATATATCATCTCCCTATCATACTTTTGCTTTAAATAATCTGCTGCATAATTGGTAGCAATACATTTTTTATTATAAATATTCAAATAAATATATATGCATAAGAAAATCACAGTTGCACACAAGATATATAAGAATAATACTTTAATGTATTTTATGCCAAACATACAAATTCCCCTCCTTTAATCGTCTTATTTCATCATTCTCCTAACCGGGGTCGCTAATATTGGGATATAAAAGACTTTTATTTTCCATTGGGATAAAAATACCATCATTTTCAAAAAACCTTCAGTCCGGTATTCTTTATCCAAATCATATTCATCTACAATAAAAGCGTTTCTTTCAAATAAATTAAATCCGGGTAGATTAATGTATTCATCAATTATTTTATTAACAATTTCCATATTAGAAAATACACCGATTAACTTTATTTATTCACATTTGCCATCATCATATTTGTCATAATAATGCCGTAATAAATAAATTTTATTTATAAGCCGCTTTGCATAATCATTATCATTTTCACCTGTTTTGGACTTTTTACACTTTTGATGGCTGTCTGTTTGTAATTATATCATACGACATATTTCATTACAATAATAACATTTTTATCGCCGCGCTATTTTTGTGCATAGTCAAGGCATTATTAAAACTTCTTTAATTTCTAAGTGGATAAATGACTACAGAACAGATTCGGATGTATTGAAACAAAGGTTAAAATGGTGACAGCCCGAAAACAAATTCGGGGCAAAACAAAACCGCCATCCGCACGAAGAAAGCGAATGACGATTTGTATGAATTTTTGAAATTGTCAGCAAGGCTTTCCGTTGTTTTGGAACGGAAGGCCGTTTTATTGTTGTTTTTCGATTTTGTCGTTGAGCCGCAGACCGTAGTAGCCGCTTTCTATGAAGCTCAGATAGCCCGTAAAAAAGGCTGTCGTCCTCCTCGTGGAGTTTTGCGGGAATTATGACGATGCCGTCGCCCATTTCGGGCACAAGCTCGTCAAACATAGTCGGGTCGGCGTTATTTATTATTTCTTCGGAAATCTCGTACACATCGGAGGGGTTTTCGGTGTTGTACATTCTGACCGAAACGGAAGGGTAGGTTTCGTCCTCGGCAGGAGGTATCTGCGAAAAGCCTATTATTCTTTCATCGTTATAGAGGTACAGCTTTTCCTCATTTATATAAAAGCTGCCGAGGTTTTCGCCGCTGCTGCTGTCCAGAACGGTTATCCTGCTGCCGCCGTCCCTTTCGGATACTATAAATGCAGGCTTGTCCTCGGAGCAGATAGATGTGATACTGCATGCAATGGGCATAAAAGCATATTACGATTTTAACATGAGGGAAACACAGGAAAACTTTTACATTTATTCTACGGATTGCAACAGTGAGGAGTATGTTTCCGATATTATTGAACCATTATATCTGGACTATTTAAATAAGAATGACTATATATATAACTATTATCTTAAATGCATAGAAAATAAAAACAAAATAAAAACAGAGGAGTATAAAAAGCTCCACGATGTACAGGGCTTTCAGCAGCAGATAGACGAAAAGCTTGCCGAACTTGCAAATCGTGAGGGACATATAGAAAACCTCTCCGTAGGCGACACGGTAAACCTTTATGCCCAGACCGAGGAAGGCTATACCTGCCTGTGGCTGTACAGTGAGCCTTCGGGCAATGTAAAGGAGCAGGATCAGAGCCTGTATACCATACATATGGGCGACACCTTCAGCTTTGATGTCAAGGCGCCCAACGCAAGGGTAGAATATTACTTTACGCCTATAAACGAATTGAGACCCGATACAGTGCTTTACGGCAGGGTCATCAAGGCCACAAAAACCCTCAGAACGCCGGGCAGCGAAAGAGTGGATATAAACGACAAAAACACATATACAGGAGTAAAAGGTATAGATATTACCACAGGTACTCTCGACCCCGGTTTATCCGCAGAGGTAAACGGCAAAAAGTACTATGCCTCCACATCTACCGATGAAAACGGATATTTTGAGATACTTGTGTCACACGGTCTCAGGGGCTATATGACAAACCTTATAATGGCGAACGGCGATAAAACCTTTGTAAAACACGCAGTTATGCTTGACAGCGACCAACAGATAATTTTTGAGCTGCCCTTCCAGGACGACAATATATGGATAAGAAGCCTTACCTTAAGCGGCAACAGCAGCAATGCCGATGAAATACAGGTAGAGGATAAGGATATGACAGCGAACTGTCAGCTTCAGCTTGCAGACGGTTACAGTGTTTCAAAGGTAGTATTAAGAAGCTACAATGTAAAAGGTTCTCTTATAAAGGCTCTGGAAATGGATAAGGCTAACGGCGGCTATACCGCCCGGTTCAACGCCAAAGAGTTTTTAAGGGACGGCGGAAAGCTGACAGTCGAGGCATATGACGCCTATGGCAGAGGCTGCGGCTCGGTAGACACGGGCTATGTATTCACCGAACCTCCCAAGCCACAGCAGATAGAAATGCCTAACATAGACGAGCTTGGCTCGGCAGACCTTGGCATAGTGGGCAGTCTTTCTCCCGCTATGAATCTGGGCTCATATGAGATGACGCCTCAGAAGGCAGACTATGACATCGCCAACACCGATACCACAGGCACAACCGAGGCTCAAAAGGAAATGTTTGAGATTTCCATAATGAGCGGAAATATAATCAAAAATCAGATAAAAGAGTATTCGTCAAATGCCGACTATGCAAACGTATTTACGACAGGCAGCGCTCAGGAGCGTATAAGCGCCCTTACCGATGCCATCTATAACCAGTCATCGGATGTGGCGGCTTATCAACATGAAAGCGGCGACAACAGCTACAAAAGTACCGATGAAAGAGGCAAGTTTGATGCCAGAGGCGGCAAGCTCGCCATAGGCATAAATCTTGACATAGGTTTTTATCTGCGTGTTTATACGGTAAATGACGGCGAATTTGTAAAATACGGCTATGACCAGTTCTATGCGCTTATAGGCACAAACATCGGCGCCCAGAAGGACTTTTCGATATTCCTTGGCCCCGTGCCTGTTTACATTACCCTTAAGGGCAACCTGACGGCTCAGGCACTTATAGGCGTAGTTGCGCAAGAGGACGCATTTATAGAATTTGGTCTTCCCATTCCCATCATGGAAACGGGCAAGATCCAAGCGGCAGGTCTTATATACTTTAAGCCGAGATTTTCACTGGGCGCAGGCGTCGGTATGAGAGGTGTCATATCCGCAGGCGTAAGCGGCAAGGTGGATATGGATATTGCATATCAGCCATGGGATGACGGCGCAGGAACAATAGAATTTTCACTTAATGTGGATATAGACCTGTTGTTTATACCTATTTCCTTCTCCGTGCTTTCCATAAAGCTCGGTATGTTCTATACTGATGACTATGTAGACAATGATTGGGTAAATTTTGACGATGTAAGCGACAAAGAAAACTTCCCCAATTACACTAAAAAGCATCCCGCCTCCGCAAAGGCCAGTGCTATATCCGTAAGCGATCCCAACGAGACAAGGGGTACTATGAAACCAATCTCACGAGGCAGAGGCAATTATATCGAGTCGCCTATAAGAACCTTAAGCCTTGATGAAGGCAGCACAAATATCCTTAATGAAAGAAGTGTAAGAGGCACTCTTAAGCATCCAAAGCCGCAGCTTCTGCACCTTGGAAACGACAAGTACATACTCTTCTATTTGGGCGATGACAACGCAAGGGCGGATTATGACTGTCAGGCCGTATATTACAGCGTTTACAGCAACGGCAGCTGGGCTCAGCCTCAGAAGGTAGACGACGACGGTACGGCAGACCCCGATTTTTCGGCAGTACAGGCAGGCGACAAGGTATTGCTGGTTTACAGCGACCTTAACAGGCAGTTTGGCAACTCCGTGTCCGATATGCCCGAGTATCTGGGCAGCGCAGATCTCAGCATCTGTACCTTTGATCCTGACGGAAATATGAGCGAGTCCAAAACACTTACAAAGGCTGACGGCTTTGCTGACTCAATGCCTGAGATAGCTTATGACGAAAAAACAGGCAGAACATTTGTTGCTTATCTTGTGACGGATTATTCCGATACAAGGGCTGAATTTTCATATGAAACCATAGCAGACCTCAACAGCTTTATAAACAACTCTTACAGTACCATATGCTATAAGGCGCTTGACAGCGGTCTTAACGAAATAGGCTACTCTCAGAATGAAGAAACATACCTTGCCTATGAAGACAACTACGGCGAAGGCAGCCTTGACAACCGCCGCTTTGTACCTCTTGTATCCGACACTTTGGGTATAAACGAGATGAGCGCAAATATATTTGACGATAAGGTATATGTCGTATACACCGTAGATAAGGACGGCAATACGGAGACAAATGAAGATATGGAGATATACGCATCCGTTATGGATATAAACGATATGTCCGCCGTAGGTCCTATAAGGCTGACCGCAAACGATGTTCAGGACAGCAATCCTCAGACGGTAAAATATGACGACAACGTATATCTTTACTGGAACAGAGACGGCAATGTTGTATCCGGCAGCCTCAGCTCTGCGCTCAGCGATACGGTGACTCAGACAGACGAGGGCTACGCAGCAAGGGATATGAGTTTTAACACCGTACAGGAAGGAGCAGAAGCGGCTCAAAGCTTTAATGTAAGTATGCAGCCAAACGGCATACTCTACCTTGTATGGAACGCTCTTGACGTCACTGCCGAAAAGGGCGAGGGCAGCGATGTAACCAAGACCACAAAGCGAAATATACATATGCGCACATACGATCCTCACTATGATTATTCAACCTATGTTGACGAGGAAACGGGACAGACGGAATACATCTATTATGGCAAGTGGGGAGCAGACTGCGTATTTGACGAGCCTGAAACAGACAACACCATGTTTGCCGAACAGACATTTATAGCTCTTGATGAGGATACCGCAATGGCGGCATTCAGGCGCTATGAGCTTTTAGATGACGGCAAAGGCGGCACTAAGGAATCGCCCAACTCAGACCTTGTTATACACAGCTACATTGTCGCAAGCTCGCTGGATATAACAGACGCTTATTCCGATCCCGAATATCCCTCAATGGGCAGCAGCGCAACGCTCCATGTCATAGCGGATAACGTGGGTATGCTCCCATCGGATAAGGTCACCTTCAAGGCAACAATGACGGACAGCGAGGGCAATGTAACTGACCTCGGCGAAAGCGTTGTAAATACTCACCTTACCGCAGGTGTGGATCCCTTAGATGTTGACGATGAGAACGAAGAAGAGCTTGAAGCCAATCGGGCAGAGGGCACATTCCTCTACAAGGTACCCGAAACAGGCGACAGCTATAAGTTCAATATAACCGCATATGAAGACAATGCCATTGAAAATACGGCTGTATATGAGGTAACTATGAACAAGGCTCCGTCTATAGAAAACATCAATCCCGGAATAACAAGAACAAACAACGACAAGGCGCATATTTCTGCGGCATTTGTAAACAACGGCAACAAGGCCACGGGAGATATGACCTTTAAAGTAAGCGCCATAAACAACGGCGAAAATGCAAAGGCAGTAGAACTGTTCAGTATGCCAGTCGCATCTATGGAGCCCAATGATACACTGCCTGTAAGCGAGGAGATAAACATAATCGAGGGCTGGGGCAGCGGCAATATGGAAAGACTTATCATCACCCTTGAAAACGCAGACGAAACTCTTTATAGGGAAACCGCCGACATCTATATGATAAGCGATGAGGACCTTGAAGTCACCGACATTTTAATAAACGATGGTGACGAAAGCACAATAGAGCTTAAAGTAGGCGAAAAAGTCTATCCAAGCTTTGCTGTTGTGCCATACGGAGCAGAAAAGGGCAGCAAGTTGGAATATTCCATAAGCGATACGGATATTGCCGATGTTGACCCCTCAAACGGCAGCATATACGGCAAAAAGGACGGTACGGCCACATTGACCGTAACTGCGCTAAGGAGCACCTACAGTCTGTTTGTGGATCAGGATGACCTTACATACGACAATGAAGGCAATCTTATATCCTTCGGACGCAGCGGCGGCATAGACGCAGATCTCGGCGAGGACAGCGACAAGACCGTTGTAATGAGCAAGACCGTTCAGATAAAGGTAACGGGTACTCTGCCCGAAACCACTGCCGAGAGCACTACCGAAACCACTACCAGAGCCGATGACAAGCCTGCGACAGGCGGAGGTACATCTTCAGGCAAAGGCAGCGGCGGTTCGGGTGCAGCGTCAAACAACTCAAAGACGTCAACCGAAGCCACCCCGGAGGCAACCACCGAAACGGTTGATCCGAACAGCACCGACAACACGGATAATACGGACAATCGGGTATACAGCGGCTTTGACGATGTAAAAGGTCTCTGGTGCGAAGATATTGTAAACACGCTGCATTCGCTTGGCATTGTAAACGGCAGAACGGAAAAACTGTTTGCGCCCAATGACAGCCTTACAAGGGCAGAGCTGGTACAACTCATAGCAAACCTAAGCGGCGCAGATCTTTCGGCTTATGTAGGTGCCGCAGAAAAGTTTGACGATGTAAGCAGCAGTGCATGGTATTACCCCGCTGTTATGTGGGCAGCCGACAACAATATCGTCTACGGCATAAGCAGCGATGAATTTGCTCCCGACAGAAGCATTACAAGGGAAGACGCAGCGGCTATAATCTACAGGTATCTGGATATGCAGCCTGCCGCATCGGTCATCGGCTTCAGCGACAGCTCAGGCATAAGCGCATACGCAGCAGATGCGGTAAATACCCTTGCAAACGAAGGCATAATAAGCGGCTACCCCGACAATACATTCCGTCCGGTCAGCACTATAACAAGAGCCGAAACAGCCTCCATACTGTATAGGATAAGCGAAAGGTAAAACTATAATAAGCGGCTACCCCGACAATACGTTCCGTTCGGGCAGTACTGTAACAGGAGCCGAAACAGCGTCCATACTGTATAGGGTAAACGAAAGGTAAAACTATAATAAGCGGCTACCCCGACAATACGTTCCGTCCGGGCAGCACTGTAACAGGAGCCGAAACAGCGTCCATACTGTATAGGGTAAACGAAAGGTAAAACTATATATAGGTATACGGGCGGTCTTTAACCACCGCCCCATCAAAGAAAGGAGTAATTTTAATGTCTGACAACAAAAATTTAAACGATGCTCAGCTTGAAGAACTTGAAGAGCTTGACGATGAGCAGCTTGAAAAGGTTTCGGGCGGCAAAAAGTATATTGTAAGCAGCGAAACCGTTATAGGCTTTGATAATATAATAAAATCTGAAAGCTGATAACACTTTTTTTCGACAGCACAGGCACAGTCTCCCGCAGACTGTACCTTTACCCCCGGATAGTCCGGGGAGTTCAAAAGAGCTTAAGCGAAGAGTACAAAAAGTAAGCCTTCTTTTCTACAATAGAATTGCGGCTGGCACTGCAATAAAAGCAAAGGAGGCTTACGTTATGAATAATAATATTCATAGTTTATCACATTCAAAGTGGAATTGCAAGTATCATGTAGTATTTGTGCACGTGAATCTAATTTTGTAACAAAGCTGAAACATCAATAAGTTCAATAAAACAGCGAATGAATTTCGCTAAATTATTTAAATCGAAAAGATTGCGCTTCAATATACCGCTTATTGCTTTTTTTGGCTCAAAGCGATTTTTATATTCTCTGGCAAGATTTAGTGCTATTTTTCTCATTATGTTTAAGGTTTTTTGTATGTTCATATCCCAGACTTTTGTTTTATCTTCTGAAAAATGCACATCCAACAACCAGTGCATACTTTCTACCGCCCATTCCTGTCTGGCGTGTTTCAAGAGTTCTTCGGGAGTTAATTCTCTGCTTGATATATAATAATGCCATTCACTGCTCTTTTTCTTATCTTTGGTAAATTCTGTATGAATAGCTCCTATGGTTTTTAAGTTCTCCCATTTTTCTTTGTTATATAGCCAATCTATTTCTGTTGCTGTATATGCTGTGCGTTTTTCTATCCTTCCTCCGTTTAGTTCTGCTTTTGTATGAAAATGCAGGTTTTCATTTTTTATATATAATTCTATATCTTCTTTCAACCTCTCATTGTTATCTTTTACTACAATAAATAATCTCCTTTTTCTTCCACCACTTTTTTTGCAGAGCTTCTTGAACAATGTAAGGCATCAGCTACTACGATTGCTCCGTTTATATCTAAGATTTCTACCATTTCCCTCAATGCGTCCGGTTCATTTATTTTAGTTTTGCACGGTAATGAACCAAGTATAAGTTAATTTTCAGATACAACTGCACTCAATATATGCAAGTGTCCCTTTCCCTTGCTTAATTTGTCTGTAGAACAGATAGTTTTGCCATCTATGGCAATAGTCCTGTCGCTATCGTTATCTTTAACTATTTCTTCTACCCATTTAATAAAAATCATATTGATTTCCTTTGGGTCTATGCGACTAACCAGATTATAAAACTGTGTACGTGAAGGAAGCTTCCGTGTCCTGAACTCATTAAATAAGAATTCCCGAACAGGCTCTGATCTTGCCCACTCATGTATGTCAGATATTGTTTGTAGATTACATAACATACCAAATATCATTATTGTTAAAATATCTGATACCTTATAATAATATCCTTTATGATCAGCTGTTCCTTTAGTTTCTTATATTAATACTTGCAATTTCTCAAAACTTGACATATCATATCACCTCTTTGTGATTATAACATATCCTCATCTCCTTTTATATTACATTTATATTTCAAAATTAGATTCACTTGGGTGGGTAAAAGCATATAACGCTTTTGGAGAAAAGGTATTGCTTCGTTCCTGGAAAAAATTTTTTTAATTTTAAATTTCATGTGGTAGAAGTATATTTAACAACAGAAGTTTCATATCAGGAATTAGCGCTGTCAGTCGGAATAAACAACCCATCGTCGATAACCAAATGGGTGAATGACTACCTGGCAGTCGGTCAGGATGCATTGAAACCAAAGCGGAAAGGGCGGCGAAAAGCTGTAAAAAAGCAAATAAAAAAGATAAATAATGATATTTCAGGCAAAACAGATATAGATGCAGAGTATTTAAAGCAATTAGAGTAGGAAAATTTGAAACTGAGAATCGAAAATGCGTACTTTACGAAATATGGTATTAAATAAGTAATCCCTTAAATTTAAAAAAATATATGAATTTGATATGTTTCTATATATTCTGGCTATAACATTGCCTTTATATCTGTAGAGTGAGTTTCTTAAATCATACATGTTATATAGAAATTCGATGTTTTTTGACAATTTTTCTGATAAACCGAATACAGAATGCTTAAATGAAGATAAGCCCAGTATGTCTATATAAAATCTTCGTTATTCGGACAGATAACACAATCAAAATATTCGTCATATACATACTCATAAGGTCTGAATAAATCTTTGCCTCCCATTGACCTTTTATAGGTCATTATCGGTATTCTCTCATCATCAGATATCTTTTTACATCTCCAAGGTGTTTTATATGCTGAATCCACAACTTCTTCCTTTATTTCCAGAAACTTCTCTATAACTGTATCATATAACGGATCAAATGTGATACTGTCATGAACATTCCACGGTGTAACAATACTCCCCAATATATATCCTTGTTTATTTCCTCCATATGCTGTTTCTCATAAACCTTTGCAGTTTTAGGAATATTTTTCTTGATACGCTTTTTTGATATTTTCATCTGATTTTATGTGTGCGCCGTCCATAAATACAACCTTGGGTGATAAATATCCTTTATTGTTTATTTCAAACAAAATCCGGTTAAAAACCTTCTCTATTGTTTCTTTCGTAAATCTGTGCTTAAGATATTTATTCTTTGGATATAATTGTGGGATTTTTATCAATACGCGTACCTATTGCTTTAAAGGGCGTTACTGTATTTAGGTTGGCTTCTGTATAGTCATATGTAAATTTTTTTGCTTTGAATTTCTCTCATAGTCTAAGTATCATTTCATGATTTCTCAGACTAAATTCTACCACTTTTCTTTTCTCAGGTTAAATTCCACTTTTAAATTCTACTGTGAAAGTTACTTTGGGAATTTACTCAGAAATATTTGACACAATCTTTATAACTTGATATATTATATTGAATATACCGAATTAATATGCTATAATTTAATGGGGGATTATTATAGGCAGCAAAAATTAATTATAGGAAACATGGGAGGAATTTAATTAAGCTGTTTTCTATATATAAATACAACAGCTAAGCAATGCAAAATATATGCAAAGCAACACGAACTGACTAATTTAATGCGAAATATGGCATTTTCTTATTACAAAGGAAGCATTGTTCGGAGGTTTAGAAATGACACACACAGATATAAAATTCTTTACAAATGAACCTGAAAGAGATTTATACAGCAGATTTGCAGCTATATTAAAAAGCAATACTCAGTTTTTTGATATTCTTGTAGGATATTTCCGTGCAAGCGGCTTCTTTAAGATGTATGAGTCATTGGAAAGTGTAGATAAAATACGTATTCTTGTAGGTTTGAATGTTGATAGTTTTACTGTAAAAATAATTGACAAGGCTGTAAATGAGCCAAAGTTTGTTGCTGTCTCTGTTACAGAGGGAAAAAAGATAATAGCTAAAGATGTTGAACATGAATTTGAAGTTGCTCACAGTTCGGCAGAGGTTGAAAAAGGTGTTCGTATATTTCTTGACTGGCTTAAGTCCGGAAAATTGGAAATGCGAATGTATACTGATGCACCTATTCACGCAAAGGTATATATAATGAGAAAAAATCAGGACAAGGTTCTTGATACATTCGGAAGTGTAATTACCGGCTCCAGTAATTTTTCGGAATCGGGACTTATAAATAACCTTGAATTTAATGTGGAGCTTAAAGACTATGCTGATGTAAAATTTGCTTTGGATAAATTTGAAGAGTTATGGCAGAAAGGAACTGATATAAGAGAAACTTATATTGAAGTAGTTGAAAAAAATACATGGATGCGTAATGATATTACACCATATCAGCTTTACCTGAAAACATTGTATGAATTTTTCAAAGAAGAAATAAATGCTGATAAGGAAAATTATGAGACTCTGCTGCCGGATGGATACATGCGTTTGCAGTATCAGATTGATGCAGTTACTCAGGCACGTCAAAAATTAGATGCTTATAATGGAGTATTTGTTTCTGATGTTGTAGGTCTTGGCAAAACATATATCTGTGCAATGCTGGCGAATAGCTTTAATCGCAATACTTACAAACTTATTATTTGTCCTCCGGTTCTTGTTGATTATTGGAAAAGTGTTTTCCAAGAATTTGATGTGTCCCGATATGATGTAGAATCATTGGGAAAGATAGATAAACTTATTGCTAAGGGAACAGATAAATATTCTTATGTGTTTGTGGACGAAGCTCATCGGTTCCGTAACAGTGGAACAGAAGCCTTTACAGAACTCCATCAGATTTGTCGCGGGAAAAAAGTTATACTTATTTCTGCAACACCTATAAACAATTACACAAGCGACATTGAAAATCAGATATATCTTTTTCAGGCAAAACAGAGTGGTACAATAAATGGCATAAAAAATATAGAAGGTTTTTTCCGAGGACTGAAATCAAAGCTCAACAAGCTTCCAAAAGGCTCTGTCGCTTATATGAAACAGCTTCGTGAAAATTCAGAGATTATTCGTGACAGACTAATACGAGAGGTTATGATTCGGCGTACAAGGGGTGAAATTCAGAAATATTATGAAAAAGACCTTAAACTGCAAGGTCTGTCCTTTCCAAAGGTAGGAAGTCCGGAAAAAATAATATATACTTTTGACGATGATACTGATGATGCATTCAATCAGACAATAAGCATAATTAAAGATTTCAAATACGCACGCTATACACCCCTGCTTTATCTGAAAGACAAGAAAAAATATGCCTCTATGCTTACAGCACAGCATAACATGGGAGGCTTTATGAAAGGAATTCTGGTTAAAAGGCTTGAAAGCAGCTTTTATGCCTTCAAAAAAACCATTGGAAGGTTTGTTGAATCATATAATAAATTTATCGCAATGGCTAAGACCGGTAAGGTATATATAAGTAAGAAGGTAAATGTTTATGACCTTCTGGACGGAGGCGATGAAAAAAAATTGCTTTATCTGATTGAACAGCAAGATGTAATGGAATTTGAAACTAAT
The DNA here is from genome assembly GCA_947630725.1 of uncultured Clostridia bacterium. GTDB lineage: Bacteria > Bacillota > Clostridia > Lachnospirales > CAG-274 > JAJQCI01. The sequence continues at coordinate 4,336 of CANRIS010000019.1, read as the reverse complement.
GAGTTTACGTCTCAGTTTATTCGTGATTTAGAGGCAGATCTTGCACAGCTTAAATCTTTGCAGTTTATTTGGTCAATGATAAAAACAGACCCTAAGATAGAGGAATTCAGGCAAGATTTAACGACTAATAATATTATGAAAGGGAGAAAGACCATAGTCTTTACTGAATCTACAGAAACCGCCGAATATCTATACAAACAGCTTCAGGATATTTATGGTCAGCGTATTGTTTATTACAGCGGACAAAGCAGTCCGGCGCTGAAGACTGAGATTGAAGACAGCTTTAATCCGAAATTTAAAAATAAAGATAATGATAAATACGATCTGCTGATTACAACAGATGTGCTCTCCGAGGGTATCAATCTTCATAGAGCAAATGTACTTGTAAATTATGATCTGCCTTGGAATCCTACACGAATTATGCAGCGTGTAGGGCGTATAAATCGTGTAGGAACAGAGCATGACCGCATTTATGTATTCAATTTCTTTCCTACAGCACAGAGTAAAAAACAAATGCCTCTTGAAGAACGTATACTTGAAAAACTTCAGACATTTCATGATACACTTGGAGAAGATTATAAATATCTTTCTGATGCAGAAGAGGTTTCTTCTCAGAAACTTTTTTCCGACCTTACAGCAAATTTGGACGGAAATGAGGAAAGCACGAACCCGGAATTGGAATACCTTGCAGTTATAAGACAAATACGTGACAACAACCCAAAACTTTTTGAGATGATAAAACATCTGCCCAAAAAGGCAAAATCAGGAAAATATTCATATGTGACAAAGAATAATTCTACCATCACATTTATACGCAAAGGTGCATTAAAGACCTTCTTTTTAAGTGACTGTGATTTAACCAAACAGCTTTCTTTCATGCAGGCCATTGACCTTATCAAGGCTGAACCTAATGACCCTAAAGCATCTGTTTCGGGTGATTTTTATGATCAACTTGGTAAAAACAGTATTGCCTTTGATAATTTACTGCTTGCTGAAGAAGAGGTGTCAACAGAAAAGGTTATGTTAACCGGAAATGATGCGAAGGTAATACGTCTGCTCAAAGGAATTAAAGCAGACCCACGGTTGACAGATGATCAGGAGGAAAATATTGATAAATTGATTACTCTTTGGAACAATGGTGAAATACCAGCCAAGGTAGGCAAAGACGTAATGAAAAAAAGCAAAGTGGCAGCGGACACACTGGAACTCTATTTTGAAATTCTGAGACTTGTTCCTCCTGCTTATTTTGAGGATAAAGAGAATTGGCATACTCGGGTTGATGGTGAGAAGCAAATTGTTCTCTCTTGCTATCTGAAAACAGGAGGTAAAGCATGAGCGTTGAAGTAGTTAAAAAAATAGGAAATATTCTTAAGGGTTCATACAATACAAAAAACTATGTAGAACTTGTGCGCGAGATTTTTCCGAATATGCGTATTATCTCGCCTGACAGATTTAATAAAGAATATTCAAATTTTTCTTCTCATATAGAAGGTTATACCCATATAGGAACATTTCAGGGTTCTGATAAGAAGATTATTATTATAATGTCAGTTCAGTTAAAAAAAGCGGTTTATGTAGAAAACGCAAGAAGCAAGCAGCGTAGCTTTGCAAAGAAGTTAATAGAAAATGGAAATGCTGATGCAGCATTTATTGCTTTTTATACTGAAGGAGAAACCAAGTGGCGCTTGTCTCTTGTTCGTCTCGATTACGAAATGAAAATTGAAAACGGATATTTGAAAACTGCCGAAAAAATTACCCCTGCTAGACGATATTCTTACCTTGTCGGTCAGGATGAGCCATGCCATACTGCTATCAGTCGCATGGAACGCTTTATTACAGACAGTATTGCAAATCCTGAGCATCCTACACTTGATACACTTGAAGAAGCATTCAGTGTAGAAAAGGTAACTGACGAGTTTTTCAACCTTTATTGTGAGAAATTTCACCAGCTTAGAGAGCAGCTTGAAGCAATAGAAGATTTTCGTATTGAAGCTGAACAACACAACTTCACATCAGCTCAATTTGCCAAGAAGCTTATGGGGCAGATTGTATTTTTGTATTTTCTTCAGAAGAAAGGGTGGCTCGGTGTCAAAGCATGGCCGAATTCTCTTACGGAAAAGGAGTATATTAATGCGTTTTATGCTCATGGTGCAAAATCACGTGAATTAATTCCGGTTGTCTATTGTCCTGTAGGCGATGGCACATACAAAGCTTCCAATTCTGCTTTAAACAACATAAGTGATGAAGATGAAGAGATTTTGGCTATGTGTGTCAAGGGAAATCATTGGGGTAGCGGACCGCGTAACTTTATGCGTAGGCTGTTTAATCTTTCAGAAAAAAGAAAATGCAACTTTTACAACGACCTTTTGGAACCGCTTTTTTATGATACACTGAATCGAAACCGTGGAGAAAATGGCTATTGTCCTGCTCTACATTGCAGAATACCTTTTCTTTCAGGGGGCCTTTTTGAGCCTATTGATGGTTATGACTGGAAGCATAATGACTTTTCCATACCTAATGAAATATTTTCCAACGTCTCTGAAAAAGGCAGAGATTGCGACGGAATTCTTGATATTTTTGACCGCTATAATTTTACCATGAGCGAAGACGAGCCTATGGAGAGAGAAGTTGCTATAGATCCTGAGATGCTTGGTAAAGTATTTGAAAATCTTCTGGAAATACAAGATAGAAAATCAAAGGGTGCGTTTTATACACCTCGTGAAATTGTTCATTATATGTGTCAAGAAAGTCTTATTAACTACCTTACAAATGCAACGAACATAGATGGGTCTGCTATTCGGGATTTTATTTTGTATGGGGACTTTATGAAAGATCAGGATACAGAAAAAACTGTGAGGGTTACTGATAAATTAGGTCGCAATCGCATGGAATTTGATTTCAATAAAGATCTTTATATTTCTGAAGAAATCCTTTCGTTTAAAAAGGGCGTTAATAGACTTCTTGAAATAGATAATGCATTGAAAGATGTCCGTGTTGCTGATCCGGCTGTTGGTTCAGGTGCATTTCCTCTTGGAATGCTGAACGAAATTGTCAGAGCTCGTCAGAATATTTCTGCCTACTTGGCTATAACAATGAATACATATGATGCACGCCTTATGTATCAGTTGGATCGTTCTGTACACTCATTAAAATACGAGACTATTCGCAATTGTATTTTCGCTGCGGATATTGATCCATCAGCTGTTGATATTGCTCAGCTCAGACTTTGGCTTGCATTGGTAATAGATGACGAAATAAATCCGAATGCACAAACACTTATGGATGGACATAAAAATCCTTTGCCTCTGCCAAATCTTGAAAGCAACATACTTTGCGGGAACAGCCTTCTTGATGAATTTGAAGGAAAAAAATTAGTCGATGAAAGCAGTCTGCTTAACAACCTTACCACTAACTCACAAATTGATGTTTATCACAGTAATTTTGAAAGCATTCTTGCTAAACTGATTGAAAAGCAGGACGAACTTTTTTGTTGTGAGAACACTGAAAAAAAACAACAGCTCAAACAAGATATTTCCTCCTTGCGTGATATGGTTATTATGTCGCAGCTGAAAGACTGTGCCTCTGATATTATTCAGAGATATGATAAATCTAAGCTTATGGCATCTAAGCCCTATCTTCTTTGGCAGCTTGATTTTGCTCGGGTTTTCAAAGAAAAAGGTGGCTTTGATATAATTATTGGTAATCCACCTTATATCCAACTCCAAAAAACGATCAATGATGCAACTGGAGAAAAATTGGGAGATCAATATAATAAAGCGGGTTTTGAATCTTATATAAAGACAGGAGATATTTATTGTCTGTTTTATGAAAAAGGATATCAATTGCTGCATGACAAAGGTGTCCTGACATTTATTACCAGTAACAAGTGGATGCGCGCAGGATATGGCAAAAAATTACGTGACTTCTTTGCAAAAAAGACAAATCCATGTTATCTTATTGACTTTGCAGGGCAGAAAATTTTTGCATCTGCAACCGTAGATGTTAATATTTTGATGTTTACAAAGGAGCAAAATAAACATAAAACAGTTGCGTGTATTGCCAAGGATGCCGGCTTAAATAATTTGAGCGTTTTTGTTTGGCAAAACAGCGCCGTAATGTCCTTCGATACCGACAATAGCTGGACCATTATGTCGCCTATCGAACAGAGCATCAAAAGAAAAATAGAACACCACGGTACTGAGCTTAAGGACTGGAATATCAAGATATACCGTGGTATCCTGACGGGCTTCAATGAAGCATTTATCATCACCGGAGAAAAAAAAGATGAGCTTATTGCTGCCGACCCTAAATCTGCCGAACTTATTAGACCGATTTT
>CANRIS010000018.1 GCA_947630725.1 uncultured Clostridia bacterium | reverse complement strand
TCTTTCGGTTTTAAGTGCAGTTTTATCAAAAACAACCCCTGTTCCGGAACTTGGAACAGGGGTTGTTTGACAGTCTGAGTTGCCCTTCGGGCACTCTGACATCTTTCGGACACTAATCAAATATTTTTTTAATTATAGTCTATCTACTTTCTTGACAGTCTGCATACTCTACATAAGCTTTATTATTTCCTTTTTAAGCCGTGATATTATTCTTTTTTCAAGCCGTGATATATAGCTCTGGCTTATGCCGAGCTTGTCGGCGACCTCCTTCTGAGTCATTTCTCTGCCGCCGTTTTTCAGCCCGAAACGCAGCTCCACTATTATTCTTTCTCTTGCGGAAAGCTTTTCTATGGCATTTCGCAGAAGATTTTTGTCAACCTCGTCCTCTATCCCTCTGTAGATTATGTCTACATCGGTTCCAAGTATATCCGAAAGAAGCAGCTCGTTGCCCTCCCAGTCCACGTTGAGGGGTTCATCGATAGACACCTCCGAGCGTATTTTTGTGTTCCTCCTGAGATACATAAGTATTTCGTTTTCAATACATCTTGACGCATATGTCGCAAGCTTTATTTTTTTGTCTGTTTTGAAGGTGTTTATGGCCTTTATAAGTCCTATTGTGCCTATTGATATTAGATCCTCCATATTTATGCCCGTGTTTTCAAATCTTCTCGCTATGTATACCACAAGGCGGAGATTGTGTTCGATGAGTATTTTTTTTGCCTCTGCCTCGCCCTCGGTGCCGAGCATTGCGGTGTACTTCAGCTCGTCTGTGGGGTCAAGGGGAGAGGGCAGTATCTCCGAGCCTCCTATGTAATAAACCTCGTTGTTTTTTTCCTTTGAAAAAAGTGTTTTCAGTATGTCAAGCAGCCTTATGAGCATTTTTGCTTACCTCCTCGGCGGCGAAAATTTCGGTGTTTATCAGTCCTCTGAAGCTGCCTGTGTCCGACAGCTCAATAAAAGATATTCCTATGAGGATATTGTGGTATATAATGTTGTCTATAAAAACGGAGTCGGGCGAAAAACACAGCATAACCCCGTTTTCGTTTCCGAGACTTCTGTAGGGCAGAAGCCTCAGCTTTATATCATCGGCATATTCCGATATATAATCGTAAATGTCCATGTCGGGCTCTGTGCCGAAAGGAAGGATCGGCGCAAGAACGCCATATTCGGCTACGATAACGCCGTTTCCCGTAACAGGGTCCTTAAGGCTGTTTCCCGTATCTCCTATGGCGGCAAAGGACACCTCCCTGTTTTTAAGCCTGAGCCTTACGGTATATTTCATTTGCTTTTTTATTACCGAAGATCTGAATATATTGCAGACGGCTTTTATAAAAATATACGAAACGGCAGTAAAGAACAAAAGCATTCCCAAGGTTATGCGCCTTATGCCATATATAACGCCTTCTCCGAGAGGGCTGCCTGCGCCCGAAAAGAAAAAAAGTCCGCAGAGTATTCCTCCCGTGAAAAGGGCGATGCAGTTTACAAGCATAAAAAGCCTTATCAGTTCGGAGAGTTTTTTCGGGAGGTAGGATATAAATACGGTAATGACCGCAAGTATGCAAAAGCCTGCCGCATTGTTTAAAAAGGCTGCCTTATCCCAGAGTACTATGGCGCAAAAGCCTGCCGAGGCAGTCAGGGCCGCCGCCACGCACAAAAGCACGGAGCGTTTTTTCTTTAAAAACAGCCTTGCGCAGACAAGAACAAAAAGCGTCATAAAAAAATCGGTCAGAAACAGAATGTCGGCATAAACGGTTATCATATTTTTCATACTCCTTTTGACAGAAAAAGCCCTTGTCGGATCGCCCGAAGCATAGAGGTCGCAGATCCGACCGATGTCTGTCTGAATATAATTATACGACTGTTTATTTGCCAAAATTGGTGAAAATTGACATACCTAAAATAAAAAAGCAGTACCAAAACTGCTTTTCTTTGTAATATATGCACAATTTTTTTCAATTAAATATGTTAAAAACCATTTGTTGACAGGAGAATTATTGTAGTGTATAATTATATCGTTAATTTTAATATATAAAAGGCTTGTTCTCCCACCGAAAGGAGGAACAGGCGTGAGCTGCTGTGCAGAAAAAAATAAATAATTGTGATCTGCTGTGATTAATTATTCATTATTCATACCAAGGGCGGTATGTGTCCCTCCCTTCGAGGGCTTTTTTTTGCCCCTTTGCGGCTCGCTTTCGTATATTTTAAATAATTTGTTTTATAAATTTATTTTGGAGGCTTAAGTTTATGTCATATGTACAAAATGTTTTAAACGGACTTATCGAAAAAAATAAGGATCAGGCTGAGTTTATACAGGCAGCCACAGAAGTCCTTACAACGATCGAACCCTGCGTCAACGCAAACCCTGCGTATGAAAAGGCAGCTCTTCTTGAAAGACTTGTAGAACCCGAAAGACAGATAATGTTCCGTGTTCCATGGATCGATGACAAGGGCAATGTACAGGTCAACAGAGGCTACAGAGTACAGTTCAACTCTGCAATAGGCCCCTACAAGGGAGGACTTCGTTTCCATCCTTCGGTAAACCTTTCCATAATCAAGTTCCTCGGATTTGAGCAGATCTTCAAAAACTCCCTTACGACACTTCCCATCGGCGGCGGCAAGGGCGGTTCGGACTTTGACCCCAAGGGCAAGAGCGACAACGAGGTTATGCGTTTCTGCCAGAGCTTTATGACAGAGCTTTACAGACATATCGGCGCAGACACAGACGTTCCCGCAGGCGATATAGGCGTAGGCGGACGTGAAGTGGCATATATGTACGGTCAGTATAAGAGGATCACAGGCCTTTATGAGGGCGTACTCACAGGCAAGGGACTTACATTCGGCGGCTCTCTCGTAAGAACAGAGGCTACAGGCTATGGCCTTGTATATCTTGTTGAAGAAATGTTAAAGGCAGCAGGCGACAGCTTCGAGGGCAAGACAGTCGTTATTTCGGGCGCAGGCAACGTAGCGGTTTATGCAGCTTATAAGGCTACACAGCTTGGCGCAAAGGTTGTTTCGTTCTCGGATTCCACAGGTTATATCTATGACAAGGACGGAGTAGACCTTGCATATGTAGAGGATCTTAAATTCAACAAGAGAGGCAGACTCTCCGAATATAAGAACCATAAGCCTTCGGCAGAATATCATGACGGCAAGGGCGTATGGAACATCCCCTGCGACATCGCTCTTCCCTGCGCTACACAGAACGAGCTTAACGAAGAGGATGCAAAGACTCTTGTCAAGAACGGCTGTAAGGCTGTCGGAGAGGGCGCAAATATGCCTTCGACTCTCGAGGCTATCAGCGTATTCTTGAATAACGGCGTTCTCTTTGCTCCCGCAAAGGCTGCAAACGCAGGCGGCGTTGCTACATCGGCTCTCGAAATGTCACAGAACAGCGCAAGACTTTCATGGACATTTGACGAGGTTGACGCTAAGCTTCACGGAATTATGACCTCCATCTACAACAATATGGCAGCGGCAGCTAAGGAATACGGCACACCCGGCAACTTTGTTGCAGGCGCAAACATCGCAGGCTTCCTTAAGGTTGCAGAGGCTATGATGGCTCAGGGTATCGTCTGATATAAATAAATTTTAGAATATGATTTGCGGGCAGCTTTGCTTTTGGCTTGGCTGCCCGTAATTTATGGAGGATATTATGAAAAATGCCGAAAGGGAAAATGCTGCTCTTGGCAGACTTCTGAGCAAAATACTGAGGCACTCACCCGAAATCATAGGCATAAAAACCGATGAAAACGGCTGGGTCAACACGCAGGAGCTTATAGATAGCATAAAAAATACAGGCAGGAGGTTTTCGTTTGAAAAGCTTGAAGAAATTGTAAACACAAACAACAAAAAAAGATACAGCTTTAATGCCGACAAAACAAAAATAAGGGCAAATCAGGGACATTCAATACCCGTGGACGTGAGTATGGAGATAAGAAAACCGCCTTCGCTGCTCTATCACGGAACATCTCTGAAAAATCTTGAAAGCATAAAAAGGCTTGGCATACTCAGAATGAACAGGCTCTATGTTCATCTTTCAGCCGATACCGAAACCGCTTTCGCCGTAGGCAAAAGACACGGAGGAAAAACAGCCGTCCTCGTCATAGACGCCGCCGCAATGAGCAGAGACGGATATATTTTTCGCATATCCCAAAACGGCGTATGGCAAAGCGATGACATACCCTTTAAATATGTGTCTGAGATCCTTGAAAAATAGAGTATATCAAACATAAAACCATAAAGAAAAGCTGTCGCAAACAGCGTATTGATTTTGTTGTCTGCGGCAGCTTTGTTTCGTTTTATTTTTTTAGGGGATCAGAAGCCTTCTGCGCCTTGGAGGGAGGCTTCTGAGATTCTGTATTTGTCCATAAGGTTTACACAGCCTGCGGGGTCGGTCTTTTTTCTGAAAAGCTCATTGAGGGCGGCTGCTACATCGTCACCGCTGAAGCCTGTGATTTTGGATGCCGATGTGGAGGCGCGGAGATTTGCCTCGACCGAGTCTGCTGCGTTTGTTATCATGGGGGACTGTATGTTTGTGGTCTGTCCCTTGAAGCAGTTTACGGTGGATATGCCGTCAAAGGCTATATTGTAGTTTTTGGCATCTGCGCAGAATGAAAGAAAATCAAGGCAGGCGTCAACGTGAGAACCGTTTTTGTTGACCATCATCATATTGAGGTTTCCGCCCTCATAGGTGCCGTTTTCGACAGTGTTCAGAAATACGGGCATCAAAGCGAAATCGTCAACGGTATACTTGCCGTCTTTGGCAAGATCGGTATAAAGCCATGTGTCCCAGATGAATGTCATAACGGCTTCTCCGGAGCTCATGATGGGGCTTATATCGTTTATATCACATTTGAGAAAATCCGAACCGAACCAACCCTTGTCGGCGGCATCATTTATCCACTCCATCATATCGGTTACTTCGGGTATATCCGCATAGGTTATTTCGTTGTTGTTTATTTTTTCAAGCTTTTCGGGGTCATCGGCAAAAACGGGATCCAGTGCAAACTGCACCATCCATGAGCAGCCGTCTGCAGGCCAGCATATGGGGGTATAGCCCGTGCTTGCGAGAGCCTGACAAAGAACGTCAAACTCGGCTTGGGTCGTGGCAGGCTTAAGGCCGAGGCTGTCAAGTATTGTTTTGTTGTAATAGCAGCCCGAAACAGAGTTTTCCCAATAGGGCAGACCCATAAGATTGCCTTCGCTGTCCTTGCAGTATTCCAGCGTGCTGTCGGTCAGGTCGCTGACCCAGTCCTGATCGTTTAAATAGAGAAAGTTTTTTTCTATGTCGAAACGATACAGATCGGCATTGTGAAAATGCAGGAATATATCGGGGACATCGCCCTTTGAGATCATTTCTTCCGATGTGGATTCAAATTGGGTATCCTCTATGGGAACAGGCTTTATTGTATTGCCCGTTGCGTTCTCGTATTGTTCAAAAATGCTTGTCATATAGCTTTTTGCAAGATCGCTATGTCTGCCCATAACGGTTATAGTGACATTTTCGCCGCTGTCCGTGTTTTTTGTCGTGCCAATGCAGCTTGTAAGCAGAAGAGATGATATTATCGTAACAACGGTTATTAAAGAAAAGAATTTTTTCACAGGACGAATCCCCCTTGTCATTTTTTCGGAGCAAATTTGTTTTGGTTTAATTTTTAAAATGGGGGGGGGTATTTCTGTATACCCCACATTTTGTATATTATCATAAAGAAATACAAAAATCAACCTATAATTTTTTTATAAAATGACAAAAATTCAGTATTTTTACAGTATAGAAGCTTTGTCACATTTTTTTCGGGATGATTTTAGGTTTTCGGACGGACGGATTTATTTTTGTCCTTTGGTCTTTTGTATCTGTTTTATGGGTCTTGCGGGATTTCCGACAGCAACGGTATACGGCGGAACAGAGTGGGTCACAACGCTGCCTGCGCCTATTACCGAGCCTTTGCCTATCGTTATGCCGGGGAGTATATGCACTCCTCCGCCTATCCACACATCGTCCTCAATGGTGACGGGCTCTGACGACTCCTTGCCCGTTCTCCTTATTTCGGGGTCGAGGGGGTGGCCTGCCGCATATATGCCGCAGTTGGGGCCTATCATAACATTTTTGCCTATTTTTACCTTTGCGCAGTCAAGTATAACGAGATTGTGGTTTGAATAAAAGTTGTCGCCGATCTCTATGTTATAACCGTAGTCGCAGTAAAACGGCGCAGTAAAATAAAAATCGCCTTCTGCTCTGCCGAGGATCTCTCTCATAATCTTGTCCGCCTCGTCATATTGGGAGGGCAAAAGACTGTTGTATCTGTGACAAAGATCCTTGCAGCGTGTTCTTTCCTCATCAAGCTGGGGGTCTCCCGGAAAGTACAAAAGACCATTCAGCATTTTTTCTTTTTCTGTCATTGGTTTTCTCTCCATGGTGATGGGTACTCCTTTGTTTTTGTTTTTATTCCTTTTTTAATAAGTTCGGCTGTATAGAGGTAGTATTGTTTTTTGTTGTCCTTTCGGGGCTGCTTTTTCAGCACGATCCGGAGCTTGTCTCCAACGTCCGAAAAGACCTCGTTCATAAAGGTTGTTTCGGTTCTTTTGTATGTTCTGCCGCTCAGACTGTTTGTATATTCCGAAAAGGGGCTGAGGCTTTCATCGGTATACATACTGTAGCCCATTATGGGGCGCATCGAAAACGAAGCCATAATTTCGGTATATATTTCGTCTATGGGGGAGTATTCCGAGAACTCGAACATTTTTATATCCTTCGGTTTGTCGGGAGAGGCTATTTTAAGCACATATGTTTCGATGGTATCCGACACGAAATTCATTTTGGGAAGCTCAAACTCAAAATAGTCGGCTATATCCTCAAATGTCTCACGAAGGGACAGCTTTGGCAGCAGAATACATTCGTCATTTGTTATGGGGGAGCAGGATTTGACAGTCAGCCCGAAAAGCTCTCTGCCCAGCGGAGTGAGAAAGCAGTCGTCCGGAACGGCATAAAAAACAGCCGATCTGAGATTTTGTCTGACATCTTCTCCATAACGAAGAAAATACTGTATAGAATAATATGTGTCGGGATATGGGTCGCTGTAGGGGCGTATCAGAAAAAGATAATATCCGAATATGGTGTAGAACCACTTCCCCACAAAGCTTTTTATAAGAAATATGGACGAAACATACATTTCCTCGGGCTCTCCGCCCAAAAGCCCCCTTATAAAGTCCTCGCTTATCAGAAGTCCTATGTCCGTCTCGAAATTTTCAAAAAACGATCCGAAAAAGTCATCTGTTCCGCAGGGAAATCTGACGAAGTGCATTATAATTTCGGGAGTGAAAAGGGATATTCCCGGAGAAAACATACTGTTTAGCTTTTTTGAACAAACAGAGGCTGACGCCCAAAGTATTTTGTCAAAAATATCCTTTTCTTCAAAAAAATTTTCATATCCTCTGCGTATCCTATAGATCTGAATGTTTACGGAAGGGAGGGATGAATACAGTCCGAGAGCCTTTGAAAGATGGTGAAGATATTCCACATAGTCCTCCGAATACTGACTGAGACGCTTGCTTATATCAACGGAGCTGTTGAAAAAAACCTTGCCCGAGCCCGATTCTCCCACTGTCCCCGATACGAGAGCGTCTGTATATATTCTGAGGTCGTCAATGATGGGGTGACTTTTAAGAGAAATTGTTTTAAAGCATATGTTTAAGCGCCGCGAGGATTTGTTTGGGTCGAGAAAGGGAAAAACGAGACTCCCCCTCGGAGAGAATCTGTCCGAAAGCTCGCATATAAGCCCATAGGGAGAGATCGGATCCGTCACAAAGAGATTTTCCGAAAGCCAGCTATAATATAAAAGGTGATATATGTCATAAATGCTTTCGTCCTTTTTGGCGTATTCGGCAAAATTTCTGTATGAGAATTTCATATCGAAAATGTCGGTAAGTATTTTGAGATAATACTTGTGTTCTCTTTTCATAGTCCCTGTACCTTCCTGAGAGGATATGCTTATGCCTTGTCAGATGTTTAATGTGAATACAAATAGTAAACATATTTATTATATTATACAGGATTTTTCCTTTTCAGTCAAATACAATATGACCGACTTTGACTAAGCCTCAAAACACATACATTTGCTTTCTTCGGTTCAATACATATAGCATATATTTAATATAGAAGAGAAAATGAAAGTTTCAGACTGTCAAAAAAGTAAATCTACTTATAATAAGAATAATATTCGACAAATATATTATATATAGCGTCGCAGACTTTGATCCGCAGGTAGTGTCCGAAAGAAATCGGATTGTCCGAAGGACAACTTTTCCGCAAGGAAAAGCACTGAACGTGAGCTTTGCCCGTTCCTCAGCACGTTTGCCTATGGCAAACGCCGCCTTTCGCTTACGCTCAGGCGTTCGGATTTTCTTCCGATGCCAGAGGAATAAATTTCAATTTGTAAAAAACGCAGTTTTTGGAACAAATTGAAATTTATATTCCTTTATCCAAATGAAGTCGCCGGCTTGCCCGGCACGCACATTTGGCCTCATCAAAATGCGACTGCATTTTGATGACAGCGTGTCGATTTTTTCGACACGCTGAAACTAAAAGTTTATAAAAAATCGGCGGAAAAATAAGGCTTTTATTGTAAAAAATGCTGAAAAATATATACTAAAAAGGTAGGAATTAGAGCTTTTGCCGTAAAAACTTTTAAAAAATATGAATTTTTTTTGAAGTTTTTATTTACTATTTTAAAATCTGTGCTATAATAATATCTAAGGTATTTTGTGTCCGTATCCTTCGGGCGGCTCTTGTGAGCGTCGGAGGGGCTTGCGGACGATAAAAATATTTTCATCAAAGACAGGGCTGCAGGTCACCGAAGCCTGCGGCAGTGTCAAAAAATAATGAAATAAGGGGGACAAAAAAATGCCTAGAATGCAAACAATGGACGGTAACCAGGCTGCTGCTGAAATATCATATGCATTTACAGAAGTTGCCGGTATCTTCCCAATTACACCTTCGTCACCCATGGCTGAGCACGTTGATGAGGACGCAGCCAGAGGTAAGAAGAATCTTTTCGGTCAGACTGTAAAGGTTGTAGAAATGCAGTCTGAGGCCGGTGCGGCAGGCGCTGTACACGGTTCACTTTCTACAGGCGCTCTTACAACAACTTATACGGCTTCACAGGGACTTCTTCTTATGATACCCGATATGTATAAGATTGCCGGTGAGCTGCTTCCCTGCGTTATCCACGTATCCGCAAGATGCGTTGCTTCACACGCTCTCAATATCTTCGGCGATCACTCCGACGTTATGGCGTGCCGCGCAACGGGCTTTGCTATGCTGGCTTCGTCAAGCGTACAGCAGGTTATGGATCTCGGCGCAGTTGCTCATCTTTCGGCAATAAAGGGCAAGGTTCCTTTCCTTCACTTCTTTGACGGTTTCAGAACATCTCACGAGATCCAGAAGATCGAGCTTCTTGACTATGAGGATCTGAGAGAGCTTGTTGACTGGAAGGCTGTTAAGGAGTTTAAGGATCATGCGCTTAATCCCGAACATCCCGTAACAAGAGGTACTGCTCAGAATCCCGACATCTTCTTCCAGGCAAGAGAGGCCTGCAATCCTTATTATGAGAACGTTCCTGCCGTTGTTGAAGAATATATGGCAGAAATTTCCAAGCTTACAGGCAGAGATTATCAGCTCTTCAATTATTACGGAGATCCCGAGGCTGAAAAGATCATAGTAGCTATGGGCTCTGTATGCGAGTGTATCGAAGAGACTGTAGACTATCTTAACGCAAAGGGCGAAAAGGTTGGTCTTGTTAACGTACATCTCTTCAGACCCTTCGTTGCAGACAAGTTCCTTGCTGCTGTTCCCGCAACGGCTAAGAAGATCGCTGTTCTTGACAGAACAAAAGAGCCCGGATCACAGGGCGAGCCTTTATACCTTGACGTTTGTACAGCCTTCTACAGAAAAGGCGATGTAAGAAAGATCGTAGGCGGACGTTATGGCCTTGGCTCAAAGGATACCACACCCGCTCACATCATCTCGGTATTTGAGAATCTTGATGCTGACGAGCCCAAGAATCCTTTCACCATCGCTATCAAGGACGATGTTACAAATCTTTCACTTGAGGCAGGTCCCGAGATCGACGTTACCGGCGAGCATACAAAGAGCTGCAAGTTCTGGGGACTTGGTTCTGACGGTACAGTCGGCGCAAACAAAAACTCAATCAAGATCATCGGCGACCATACGGATATGTATGCTCAGGCTTATTTTGAATATGACTCAAAGAAGTCGGGCGGCATAACCATATCGCACCTTCGTTTCGGTAAGGACCCCATCAAGAGTCCCTACTATGTAAAGCAGGCCGATTTTGTGGCTTGTCATCAGCAGTCATATCTCACAAAGTATGACGTTACAACAGATATAAAGGAAGGCGGAAGCTTCCTCCTCAACACGATCTGGACAGACGAGGAGCTTGACACACACCTTCCCGCAAGCGTAAAGAAGGCTCTTGCAGAAAAGAAGATCAACTTCTACACAATCAACGCTGTAGAGATCGGTAAGGAGCTTGGCCTTGGCAGCAAGTTCAACGCTGTTCTTCAGGCTGCTTTCTTCAAGATCGCAAACATAATCCCCGAGGCCGATGCTGTGGACTACATGAAGCAGGCTATCAAGAAGACATACGGCCGCAAGGGTGACGCTATCGTAAATATGAACTATCAGGCTGTTGACGCAGGTATCGCTCAGGTTCACAAGGTAGACGTTCCCGCAAGCTGGGCTGACGCAGTAGAAACAGAGGCTGCAGCAGCATCCGACAAGCCTGCATTCATAACCGAGATAGTTGACGTTATGAACGCTCAGAAGGGCGACTCTATCCCCGTATCCAAGTTTGTTGGTATCGAGGACGGTACATTTATCGCAGGTACGGCAGCTTATGAAAAGAGAGGCATTGCCATTGATGTTCCCGTTTGGGATGTTGACAAGTGTATACAGTGTAACCAGTGTTCGTACATCTGTCCTCACGCTGCTATCAGACCTTTCCTTCTTACAGATGACGAGGTAGCCGCTTCACCTGCTGCTCTTGCTGTAAAGGACGCTATCGGCGCAAAGGGACTTAAGTTCAAGATCCAGGTTGACGTTCTCGACTGTCTTGGCTGCGGAAACTGTGTTGACATCTGTCCCGCACCCAAGGGCTCGGCTCTCACTATGGTACCCATCGATACTCAGAGCGATGAGATCCCCGCATGGGATTATCTCGTAGGTCTGCCCACAAAGGCTAACCCCATGAACAAGACTACCGTTAAGGGCAGCCAGTTTGAAAAGCCCCTGTTTGAATTCTCGGGCGCTTGCGCAGGCTGCGGCGAAACTCCCTATGCTAAGCTTATAACACAGCTTTTCGGCGACAGAATGTATATCGCCAACGCAACAGGCTGTTCTTCTATCTGGGGCGCATCGGCACCTTCGACACCTTATACAAAGAACGACAAGGGTCAGGGTCCCGCATGGTGCAACTCACTCTTCGAGGATAACGCAGAGTTCGGTCTTGGTATGTACACATCCGTTAAGCAGCAGAGAGAGCTTATCAAAATGAAGGCTGAATCTCTTATCGAGGTATCGCCCTGCGATAAGGTAAAGGCTGCGGCTGCTGCATGGATCGACACAATGATGGACGGAGAGGCTTCAAAGGCTTCATCGGCAGCTCTTGTAGAGGCTCTTTCAGACTTCGTTGCAAAGGCTGAGGACGGAGAGGCAAAATCTCTTGCAAACGACATTCTTGACGCAAAGGATCACCTCGTTAAGAAGAGCCAGTGGATCTTCGGCGGCGACGGTTGGGCTTATGATATAGGCTACGGCGGACTTGACCATGTACTTGCATCGGGCGAGGACGTTAACGTATTCGTATTCGATACAGAGGTTTATTCAAACACAGGCGGACAGGCTTCAAAGTCTACTCCCAGATCGGCTATTGCTAAGTTTGCCGCTTCGGGCAAGAAGATCAGAAAGAAAGACCTCGGTATGATGGCTATGAGCTATGGCTATGTATATGTTGCTCAGGTAAATATGGGATACGACAAGAATCAGCTCATCAAGGCTATTGTTGAGGCTGAGGCTTATCCCGGACCTTCGCTCATCATAGGCTATGCTCCCTGTATCAACCACGGTATAAAGATGAACTTCTCGCAGAAAGAAGCAAAGAGAGCCGTTGAGTGCGGTTATTGGCAGAACTTCCGCTACAATCCCGCTCTTGAAGAAAAGGGACAGAACCCCTTCACTCTTGACTCAAAAGAGCCTACGGCAAACTTCCGTGAATTTATCACCAGTGAGGTTCGTTATAACTCGCTCGCACGTCAGTTCCCCGACACAGCTAACGACCTGTTCGAGGCTTGCGAGGCTGACGCAAAGAGGAGACTCAACAAGTATAAGGATCTTGCGGCTAAATAATTTCCGCAGCGATATGCTTTGCTGTTGATATATGACATATAAATATAAATAAAAAAAGAGTCGAAAGCTTCGGTTTTCGGCTCTTTTTATGTGTTTTTTGTGCTTTATGTATTTTGTATGTTTTCTATACCCCAACACCGAAATAATTGTGTATCTGTTCGGGGCTTATGTATCTGCGGTATTCCTTTTTAAGATTCAAAAACTCCTCCATTTCGTTCAGAACGTGAAACAAAATTGCCCTCGTCTCAAAATCGTCTCTCGTTGTCGGCAGGGGATAGGCTTTGAATTCGTCCAGAAGCAGGCTCAGGTTTCGCAACCTTTTGTCAACGTCATCGGTTATCGAAAAGTTGTCCGCCACCTCGTGCAAAAACGCTATTGCTCTTTCGCTGTTTTCGGGCAGGAAGTTTACCGCCGAAAAACACTTTATAAAATGTATCATTATGTCGCACTGATTTTTTCGCATAGTGAAATATCCGAGAAAAAAATTCCCGTTGTCATCATCGGAGTTGTGCATACTGAGTACGGCTGTCTTTTCGGCTCTTTCAAGAAAAACCGTCAGCGCCTCAGTCTCCGCAAGGGTCTCTTTGAGCTTTTCCTTTTTGGATATGTTTATTATCATTTTTCTGAAAAGCCTTTTTGTCTCTTTTTCGGCATAGTCCATATTTTCGCTAAGCTCCTTTTCGAGCTTGGGCATTCTCAGATTCATAACGATCGCCATTGTGGTGCCTGTCACCAGAAGTCCCAGCTCGTTCAGCAGCATTCCGCGATTCATTATTACACTTTCGGCAGAAAGAAAAATATGCGTGCCGAAAACGGCGTTTGTCGATATTGAAGAATCCCACTTCACAAGATAGCTGAATTCCACAACTATGGCGATATACAACAAAAACCCCGCCGCATCGCCTATGGGTGTTCGGCTTATCATATAGGCGACAGTCATACTGAACACAAACGACAATATCCTTTGCAGCGAAAGCTTAAACGTGTCAACTCTCGAATCAAGTATGGTAAGAAGTGTTATTATGCCCGATGAGCCTGCAAAGTCAAGCCCCAGAAGCTCCGACAAAAAAATAGCCGCCGTACTTCCCACGGCAATTTTTATTCCCTTTATAAATACAGGCCTGCTGAGCCTAAGCCTTTCCATTTACACTCCTCCCACAAAAATATATTTCTGTGTCCGGGTGCAGCCCTATACAGGTGATGGCGGACACGCTTATTAATATAATATACCCCCGCGCGCCTCTTGTCAATCGGATTGGCATAATTTACCCCGACGCAGACCTCGGAAGGTAATTTTTATTGTATAATATATAAATTATTGCGTGGAAAATTATTCCAATCAGATTAAAATTACCAAAATTTTTCGAATTTTTATTAAACAATTGTTGATTATTTTAAAATAGTGTGATAATATAAAATTAATTCGGTGTATACGTCTGCATATTTTTGTATAATGACCTGTACGCCGTACAAAATGATAAATATCAATCCGGCAGCTTGCTCCGCCCAAAACGGATCGACCTGTCGGGACAATAAATTTTAAGGAAAGGGAATCACAAGATAAAAAAGGAGGCGAGCCGAATGTCATTTAAAGACAGGGTTCTGAGATTTTTAAATTTAAGAAAGCGTTACAGGCTGTGGCAGCGTGTAGTAGGCTCTCTGGCGGTGGTGGTCGTTTTCGTTACGACCTATATGCTTATACTGCCCGCCATTACTATGGAAAACGGTGTTTATTGCGGTATGGAAGAACATACCCACACGGACGACTGTTATACGACAGCTCTTGTGTGTACCGAAGGGCAGATAGATACCTCCGAGCTTGACGCTCCGCCCGAGTATAAATGTACCGAATCTTTGCACACTCACACATCGGACTGCTATGACGAAAACGGCACTCTTGTATGTGGAAAAGCAGACTTTTTTGTACATACTCACAACGACCTCTGCTATTTTGACGGCGAGCTTGTCTGCCCCCTTGAAGAAACAGAGCCTCATACTCACACCGAAGACTGCTTCACTGAGGAAACACGGTATATCTGCGGTCTTGAAGAGTCCGAGGGACATACCCACAGCGACAGTTGCTACAGCGTTACCGAGGAGCTTGTCTGCGGCCTTGAAGAGTCCGAGGAGCATTCTCATGACGACAGTTGCTACGAAAGAAACGAGGAGCTTGTCTGCGGTCTTGAAGAATCAGAGGGACATACCCATGACGATAGCTGTATGACTACCGTCAGGACTCTTGTTTGTGACAAAGCTCAGGCTCATATACATGACGAAAGCTGTTATGAAAACGGACAGCTTATTTGTGGTCTGCCCGAAATCAGGGAGCACGTTCATTCGGCTGAATGTATGTCTGCGGACGGCATTACAAGCGGCCATGTTCACACGGCTGACTGCTATGAAAAGGTTCTTTCCTGCGGTATGGAAGAGCATACTCATACCGATGACTGCCACAACAAGTCCCTTTGGGAAGGCGCAGGCGACTCTGTGACGAGCGGCAGCGGCCTTGACAATGTTGAAAGCGGCGCAAGCCTTATGACGGCTGACGAACCTATGCCTATTGCAAATATAGCTGAGACTAAGGTTACGATCACGAAAGGAACAGATAAATATACTGCCCATATTACACAAAAGGAAAATAATAGTCTGCTTAGAGAGATAATCGAGGGTCTTGGCATAGAATATCACCAAGGCTCCTACGAAGGCTATAACGATGCAGTTTTGGTTGATATTGAAAGTATAAGTAAGGAAGACGACAGTAGTCAGCTTACCCAAGATGAAGTCGATGCACTGTTGAGCGCCGAAAATACTGTCACTGTTGAAGTTGCTAACATCAACCTTAGCGGCAACAAGGGCGAAAGACGTCTTATTGTCCTCCCTGCAAGCGAAGCAAGCAAAGATTATACCTCCGACCCTACCTTTAAATTAACAAATATAGACAAAGATGATACACAGATCAAAGGCTTTACCTTTACAACCACAGCCGATAAGCTTAGCGGCACTCTCTGCTTTGTTTCCGAAAAGATTTTTGGCGGATATGTAAGCAGTATTGAAATAAAGGAAGTAACGGACGGTTCGGCATTTTGGGACAGTACTACCTCTTATGATCCCAAATATTATGATAATGTTAAATACTATGTAAGAAGTAATCTCGGTGAAACAGGCACGGTAGGAACAGAACCTCAGGACATCCCCTACGATGAGCTTATAGATGCAGATCACAGAAACGAAACCGAAAAAGGCTACGACAACGACCCCCATAACGGCATAGTCCGCAGCTTTGACAATGTGGTATATGACCTTACCATATCAACTGCCCTCAGAGAATCGGCGGTTGAATACTATGAGTCGGATCATGTAAAGCTCTATCTCGAAATAAGACTTCCGAAAGATATATCGGAGGCTAACTTTGATATGGAGAATATGATCTGGATGAACGATCCCCTTATCAAGTATGTTAATATTGACCCCGCCACAAAAGAAACAAAATACATAATGTGGCGTGATTCTGAGGTCTCCGAAACGGGAGAGCCTATATTCCACAAATATAAAGATTCGACTAAGGACGAAAGAAACCCCGATGACATATCCGTAGGCTCATCGCTTAATATGCTTAACAATGGTACGCCCAAGGTGTCAGGCGAGGGCGAGGATACTGTATACAATAGGGCTTACAGAACACCTCAAGTGGGCGGCGACAGCAGCATCGACATAAACTGCCAGATCCTTACGGGTTATGTAGAGCTTACCAGCAGTTCGGGCGGTCTTGTACTGCCCGGTACGACAAACTTAAGCGCAAGTATCAACGTGCTTGCCTCAGCTGACGGCGATGTTATACAGCCCACATTCAACGCATATATACTTGGCAACAACGAAAACCTTGGCGCAGAGCAGGAGACTCTTGCAGATGAAACTCAGGAATATAAATCCGCAGAGCCTGTTGACTGCTCAAATACCGCAGGCGTTATCACCAAGGCAAATACTACAAACTCATTTAATGTAAACAACGAGATAGTCATTGTCACGGCGGCTCCACGCTATGATGCCCACATCAGACTTAATCAGGACCTTAAGAGAGTAGGTAACTATGACTTTACAAATGGCGTTGAGTATGATCCTGATGCAGACGGAGATCACGCCAACTCCAAGAAAGGCCGTCTTATGGGCTATGGCGTGACCCTGCAGCTCTACAACAAGACCGACAACAGAACAGGCCATGATAATACTGATAAGAATCAAGGTTATTTTGAAAAGGGAATGAAAGGCATTGAGCTGCCTGCAGGAGACATCGAATTTGATATAAGCTTCACCGCTACGGACAAAAATGTACCAAAATCAGATAAAATTTCTCTCCCCGTAGGCGGAGACCCTCTGTTGAACCTCGACAGCGAAAACAGCGACACCCATGTCATAACGGCTGACGGCGAAGCTGTGGCATATGAGGACTATGAGGCGGCTATCCTTGAGGAGCAGCTCAACAATGACGACACCGTAAACGGAATTGTTGGCAGAACCATTGTCAGCATTATTTCGGATGACAGTGACGAAGTTGTATCGTATGTGGACGAGACTTCCGCCGAGGACAGCGAAAATATTTTCAATGACGACACCGAAGAGACCTCGCCGACCGAGGAAACCGACCCCACAGACGAAAACGTAGGCTCGGAGCTTGAAAGCCGAACCCTCATAAAGGCAGTATCATATGCGGCTATGCCCGTTGCAGAGGTCATTTCTCAGTCTATGGCAGTAGGCGCTCCCCAAACCGAAACACCGGAACCCGCCTCCGACCCCACAGACGAGGAGTATGGCATAATGCCTATTGCTACCGGCACGGATTATAGTGATTCGGAATATTGTTCTTATACTGTCAGTGAAGACAAATTGACACATACTTGGGATTTTTCAAAAGCAACAATAACAACAACTACGAAGACATTTGGAGCCGATGATACATTATATAATCTGTATTTTCCCAGAAAGGGTGTAAGAATAGTGCCACCCAGCGACAAAAATTTGCCTTTCCTTAATCTCAAAAATGTAGCCGTATGCATTCCTATACCTTTGGAAAATGCAAAAGGTGGAAAATTAGAAATTTCAGTAGGCACTATAAATGCTAATAGAACTATTAAAGTAGGAAATCATACATTTAACTTGGGAGATGTCCAAAACAATGTAATAGAACTGGAAATACACAAAACAGATATACAAACTATTGGAAATACAGATAACTATGTACGGATAGAAGGCAATAATGATGGTGATATCAGGGTCACAAAAATAGTATTCAGGGGAACAGAAACTCCTCCCGTTATTTCGTGCGATAGTACAGGCGAAGTAATCCCATTCGGTGAATGCACGGAAGATACCAATAAAAAGACTACAACATGGGATCTTACTAAGAATATTCCTGTAGGAGAAGAAGTAATACCCGACAACTCAACCATTGACGGCGGGGTGAAGTTTATAGAAAATGACAATAGTAAAAGTACAAAGCTTGTAAATGATGGGTTAGAAAATGTATATCTTAAACTGGGCTATACGGACGGCAAGGGTGACGGACTTCGCATACCTCTGCCCGCAGGCACAACAGGCGGAAAACTCACTGTGGACTTTACACCTGACAATCCAAGTTTAAGTTCCGGCGCAACGCTCACCTTGGGCAACAGCTCAGAGGACGATGTCGATAGCGGGAAAATAGCCCCCGAGCTTACAAGCGGCAAACCTTACTTCTTCAGAGCGGCTCAGATTCTCGACACGGCGGCTTTGGCTGCGTTCACAGCCTTTCCATATGCGACTGTGGCTGCAGGCGATGGGTGCGTGGAGATATACACAAAGGGCGGCGAAGTAAGGATCACAAACATAGCCCTTACATACGATACTCCCAATGGAGACACCTACGGAGACTATAACTTTGTCTATGGGACAAAGACAAAGACATGGGATTTTACCGATGGAAATAAAATGCCCATGCTGCCGCCCACTGCAATTAATGGTGATGAAGGATACAACAAAGTTTCTGTCGAGAATGGCGGAAATATACACGGTATTGAAGTGGATTTAACCAAAGGTAGTTCAACAAATGCAGCCGAGGTTAAGTTTGTAAGCTATAATCATGGTACCGGTGACCCGTGGTATTATCTGTCTGTAGGTTATGGCGCTATACTCAAGCTGCCTGTTCCTCCGACGACCAAAAGCGGAACAATATCGGTCACAGGTATGCAGGAAAAAGATGACAGGTGGCTTATTGTAGGCAATAACGGTGTAGAAAAGACCGATTTGGGCAACAGCAATAAACTTGCTGAAAGTACAACACCTGCAACTTATAATTTTTCACAAGATGATATTAAAGACGGATACCTTTATCTGTATACCGATGTAGATAAGCCTGATATGGAGATAAAAAATATAGAGCTTACATATCAGGCAACAGCAACAGCTCCCCAAGATCATGATGCATACGGAAAATATAATTCAGATGATGCCACAAGGACTTGCACATGGGGATTTGGTAAAGATGATGATATGCCCGACTATGACAGTGTGGAAATTACGGAAACAACCAAAATGGAGGGCGGAATGTCTCTTGTTAAGGGTACAGGCACGTCATATTTCCACAATCCCGATGCCGAGGGCGGAGACCCCTATCTCTTTATAGGCGATGGCGTAGACGCAAGCTCTGCCCTCAAAATACCCGTACCCAAAAATACCGAGAGCGGCAAACTGACGATAACGCCTTTTGAAACAGGCGGAAAGGTAGGCATTGGTACTGCTGCGGCAGCAGGAGCATCACTCACTACAATTAGCGGAACGAGCGCAGTAAGCATTACTTTTACTGCCGATAATATTGATGACGGCTTCATTTATCTCTGGTGCGATAGCGCAAAGATAAGCTCCATATCAATGAAGTACGATAATACAGGCCTTTTAAATGCCTATATTTACTTCCCGACTAAAGACGTATCCGGCAATGTAATAAAACCGACTGGTATTGACGAAACAAAGGTAGTATATGATTATTATAAAGATAGTACGACATATGACTTTAAGTTTGGCACAGGCACGTCTATAATTTCCTTCAATAATAGGCAGTTTGCGCCAGACACCAGTACGGGAAAAACAGATATAGGCGGTTTAGGCGAGTTTACTATAAAACGAAGTAAAAGTGAGCTTGAACCCAAGGAAGACACGGGTACAAAAGACGCAAGAATCACAATTAATGTGCCGGAAATTGACAAGGCACAGAATTATAAGCTGCTTGTTGGAGCATATTCATCGGGAGATAGTGCAAGAAATTTATACCTATTTGATAAAGCAGAAAGTGTAGATGGAAAATATAAATATCAGACAGGCACAATAGAGGGAGTAAAACCTGATAACGGTGCGTCAATTGGTTCGGGTCGTACAGCGATATTTGAAAGCCTTGAAGGTGGAAAAAGCTATACGCTTGCCATAAATGATAACTTCGGCTTATACTATATCGCTCTTATGGCATACAGTGTCGCTCCGACAACTGAAGCCACATGGCTGACAGATACTCCTCCCGTAACACCCGATGTGCGGGATCACAGAAAGGGAGTATACATCTACTTTAACGATAGTGAGGAAGACATTAAGACTAATACAGAAACCCCAGCGGAATTTCCCATAGATATTACCTACGGAAGACAATCTGATTCTCTGAAGATGAGTGACGTGTTCAGCCGTTCAAAGGTACTTAAAAGAAACTCTAAAAAACACAAGGTAGATTTAGGCGAGTATGGAACATATAAAATAGAAAGGACATCTGCTATAAACAGTGGTTCAGGAGATGGAGAAGTGTATAACAGTATAATGTTCATTACTGTGCCTTCGGACGTTAAGGGCGCAAAGCTTAAAGTAGGAGCAGAGGCAAATTCAAAAACAAATGGCACAACAAGGACATTGTATTTAGTGGATTGTGATACTATTAATAATAAAAAGGCTACTGTTCAGACACAAACATTTGACAAACAGCTTAATGACGATGAAGAGCTGACTTCAGGGCATCAAAAAGAATTTTTAAATCTTGAACCCGGAAAGACATATGCTCTTATGGGCTATGATGGAGAAAAATTTGACAGCTTCATGTTGTTCTATGTTCTTTTGGAAACCTACGATTATAAGCCAAGCGGAAATCCATGGAAAACGAATCAGTCTATAGGACAAGACATAACCCCTCCCGTAAAAGAGTCTCCCGCAACTCTTGAGCAGGGACGTCCCGATATCCCGGAAGCAAGAAATGGGGTTACTCCCGTGCTGTGGGACTACAAGCCCAATATTGCTTATACAAAGTATGGCGAATGGGGCAGATTTCTTGACTGGGATAAGGGCAACGAAAGAACAAACTTTGCAAAGCAGGCGGCACCCTATAACTCGGGATATGCAACTAATGAAAGTGGCGCTCCCGATCTGCAAAATGAAGGCAGAAAACTTGAGGCGGTTCCCGGTTGGGACGAACAGCAGATCTATTGGGGCGGCGACTGGAAAGTAACGAATTCTATAATAAATGGCTACACAGGAAAGAACGATAAAGGTCAGGTATGGACTTTCGACAGTTCTGCGTTGGGCGAAAATAGTAGTAAGGCAGAACAGGCATCAACTACTGAGGCAAAGACATCTACATATCATGTCAAGGTAAGTGATTATACATTTGACTTTGACTTTGAGGGTGCAGACGGAGGACACTTCCCCACGAGCTTTGCTAAGGAGACATACGGAACAGACCGTCACTCTCAGTTTGGTTTCGGCAGCTTTGTAAGAGCCTTTTCATCGGGATATTTTACGGCGTTTATTCCTATCCCCGATAAAGCGGAAGATCAGTATTATCTCACGGCTACAATAACCAACTTCCACGCAAAATCAATCAGCGAAAATGAAATTGATCGTGAGCAGTATCTTCTCGAACAGGATAAATACGGCGATGAACCTCCTCAGGGTATGCAGTCCGTAAACAGCGAGGTATACAGTGAGGGTAATCTCAACAGAGGTATGCAGAAGAACCTTTCAATAAATGAAAGAGGTTCGAGCGACATAGACATAAGAGGCGCAAACGGAGCAGGCAGGTATCTGGCTTATGACGATTCATGGAATACAAACGGTATGGCTCTTTCGTATCTCAGTGTAGGTCAGAAGGTTGACCTATGGGCATCAAGTATGATGAGGACCAGAAACGACTATTCCGTAGGCGCAACAAACGTACTGCTTAAGTTTGACAATGCATTCAAGATAGATGAAGCTGAGCTTGATTCTAACAGAATGGCCTTTACCGACGTAGATGACGAAAAACGGTGGTTTGGTTCTCTGCTTGCAGATAATCTTGGCGATTACGGTGAGGTCAAGATATTGTTTGCCGTAGATCCCGAACGGAAAACAACAGGCTATGACGGGTCAAATGCAGCCGACCACGAGAGAATGCAGAACGTAAAGGAAGAAAATCTTTGGTTCTTTGAAGATTACGATGATATTACGAGCAACAATTATACCTGTATAGGCGTTCTCATGGAGGTAAGAGACACTAACATTGCACCGGGTAATTATATTTCGCTCAGAGTGCCCGCTGTCGTTCAGAACGTATATGCAGATAATCCTGATAAATATGACCCAAATGAGGTTCATGCTACGGTAAGCAGTATAAGAGGCTGGAGCTATTCCGATGATCTTGAACCTGACGGACAGGTTATGCATGGAGTATCATGGAGTAATACGGACTGGACAGGCGAAAGGGATACTAACAAGGTTAAAAAAGACGTAGGTGATAATTGGGAAAGTGATACTGCCTATAGACAGACGGACTATTATGTACCTACTAATAAGAAATGTAATAATAAGCCCGATACAGGAAAAAGCATTGATACAAATCACGGTGGCGATTTGGGAGAAAATAGCGAAGAAATTACTATAAAGAGCAGTAGTGGAGTGGAAGGAAAAGTCACAAAAGACAAGATACTTTATTATCACTTTGATACATATCAAGATAGTGGTTTTAGTGCAAGCGGTACATATATTCCTTATAAAAAAGTCGAAATTAAAACGACTGATGTTGATGACTATGAACCTACAAGGTATGAGTATGCAACTGATAAGTATTGTGGCTATGATGGTGGTATGAGCGCCGTTGTAGTTGGGTATCAAACGCATATTGCAATAAGCGATAAGGGCAGCTCTATGAATGTAGGCGGAAGGAGCGGCTATGACAAGCAGAGAAACGAAAAACCGCACTTTATAGTGAATGAGATCTATGCCGAGAACGATAATATACCCGAATCGGGTACCTCGCCTTCAAGCTTTGCATTGTCGGCAAAGGCCGCATATGAGAAATTCTCTGAGCAGATAGGCATAATTTCGCAGTATACCACTATATCGTCCGACAGCGAAGAACAGCTTAAGCTTATCGATCTTAAACCCACGGGTCAGAAAACAGGCATACAGATCGAAGTAAAAATTGATGATGGCAGTGCAAGTGTTAAGAGTCTGAGCATTGATAAAAGCACCATCAAGCTGACAAAGGGCGAAGATATGACTGAAGTAGCTCTTACGAAAGAGGACGGCACTCCTGAAACTAATGTTTCGGCAGAATTTGAAGACGGTGGAGAAACTTACACCGGAATGACCGCAAAGATATCGGATCTGACAGACAAGAGCTTTAAGCTTGAACTTACAGACGCTCCTGTTGGCGTAAGGCTGCCTGATATTGAGTTTGACACCACGATCGATGAGGGCGTGCAGAACAATCAGCCTGTTGTTGCAAAAGCCATGATCAGAGGCGATCTCGACAAGCGTAAGTATGAGGCTGTTCTGAACAACATAGACAACGACAATGTTTATCTCATCAATCAGGCCAGCGCACAGTTTGAAAAGTCGGTATCCATAGGCAGTTCAGGTCAAAAGTATGTTGAGCTTAGCGATGTCAACAATGCTGATGGTCTTATCACCTACACGATCACATATGACAATTTGGACGGCGCTGAGAGACCGAACATAAGATTGTATGACGTTCTGCCGAGGGCTATGCGTTCGGGTATCAGTGAGCACACGCAGCTTGAGCTTGTAAGCGTAGGCGTCGAAACGCTGAGACGTGCTGACCAAGCCGGAGATGAGGCTCTGGATAAAAACCATGACGGTTTTGTACACAGCAGATACCCATCAGCAAATATATGGCTGACGACCTATGAGGGCGACCCGAAGAATGATCCTTCCAACAACGCTCTTAAGGGAAAATGGTTGAATACTTTTTCTAAAGACTATGGCAGTGGCGGCACAGGATCTGTTAACTATAAGGAGCTTAAACCTCCTACTGACGTTGGCGTTGATGTAGTCGGACCATATCATATGGAACTGACGGGAGTAGGAGCAGGAGGTGACGATGACGAAACAAATACAGATAAAGGCACCATAAAATTTGAATCTACAATGTCGTCACCAAGTAGTGGAGATAATCCAGACTTTAGCAAAGTAACAGGTATCTATGCATCTATAGGAAGCGTTGATAACGATGGCCAAGATGATACAGGTTCTACAAGCAGTGACAGCGCTATAGGTGAGAAAGGTGTGCTTAAATTCACAATCACTGTAAAGGCGAGCGGTTCTACCGAGGCAGGTTATTATAGCAATGTGGCTAATGTTGAGAATGCATCGAATCACGAAGATGCGTCCACCACGGCTGCAAAGGCTGCTGTCGTAACGAGAAGCATATCGGGCAGAGTATTTAAGGACAACGACCAGAACGGCTTGTATGAAAAGACAGTTGGCGGTGAGGCGGTAAGCAGCAATCCGGATCAACCTTATGGAGGTGTAACAGTATCGCTGTTCAGAAAGAAATCAGAGATTGAAGGCGGAGGTTATGAGCAAGTAAAGCATGATATTCTTGGAGAATTGAGCTATTTTGTCGGAGATGATGACAGTGACGGAAATATCACAACAGGTGATGACGGAAGCTACAGGTTCGACAATCTGCCCGAGGGTGAATATGTTGTTGCTTTCGATATAGATGATAATCCCAGCGCAAAGCCCGAGGACTATTATCATAAAAATCCCACCGGTAATATTTATGATGGATCCGGGGCAACCGTGTCCGGTGATGTGCTTTCAACATTCAACAATGACGGTATAAGCGTTGATTGTCTTGCAGACGGTAGTAATTTAAAGAATGCACTTGCCGGTTATGAGTATCTCATATACTACAACGGCGAAAACAACGATCCTACTACACCGCTAAATGGAGGAGGAACGCCCACAGAACTTGATGAAAGCTGTGTACCTATGGCAAGCGGTACAGAGATTTATGACGGCTCATCGGGAACGGCTGTGGCATCGGTACCCGGAGAGCCTGTAAACACAAGTATAGGAAACTATATGGACAACGAGCAGTATCTTGATCTGGGCATACCTGCCGCAGAAAGCTATTCGCTGCCCGAGACAGGCGGTATAGGTACGACAGGCTTTAAGATCGCAGGAGGAGCGTTGACGTTGATGGCGATAGCTCTGTTGATATGCGAGGGCAAAAGAAAAAGCCGCAGATAAAGATGTCGCAAACAAGCTGACAGAAAATGTTCAGCCGAAAGTTTAAAAAAACATAAAATCCAAGCCCCTACCGAATCGGTGAACGAATTCGGCAGGGGCTTGATTTTGTCTCAGACGGTGAAAGCGGGCAAAAAATGGGCATATAAAAAGGCATATAGAAAATATATGCCTTTTCCGATGTGGGTATTATAAAGAAAAATTATGTTTTTGTACGGGTTCAGCCAAGCTCGGCAAGTTCCTCGGCGCAGACCATATGAACGCCTGCGGCCTTAAGAATTTCGCAAGCCTTGTCCTCTTTGTCAACGTGCATTACGATGTAGGCGTTTTTGCCGATGATCGTTATGCAGGCGTAGAGATAGTCGATGTTTATATCGGCCTCGGAGAGAAGCCTTGTCACTGTGCGAAGTCCGCCCGGCTGATCGTTCATGGCGATACATAAAACCTTTGTGATGGTGGACATAAAGCCTTTTTCTTTAAGAACTGCCTGCGCTTTTTCGCAGTCGCTGACTATCATACGCACGATGCCGAAGTCCTGGGTGTCTGCGAGAGACATGGCGCGGATGTCGATGTTTGCCTCGGCAAGCGCCTCGTTGACCTGCACGAGACGACCCGGCTTATTTTCCATAAAAATAGAAAGCTGCTGTGTTGTCATAATACTACCTCCTTTGACAGGATCATTCTGTTTTATAGTTATATCCCAGATTAAAAGCTGTTTTGTTAAGCTCTGCAAAGGCAGGCTTTACGGTTTGTTCGAGGGCGGATATCCACTTGTCATAGCTTATGCCGAAATGTCTTGCCAGCACGCCCATAAGCACTATGTTGACCGCCTTTGACGAGCCTGCCTGTTCTGCAAGGGCGAGGGCGTCAAGCTTTTCGATCTGAACGCCCTTGTCAGAAAGCTCTGTGAGAATATCCTGCGGATATTGGGCTGCGCCGGTAATAACAGGCATAGGGTCTATTTTTTGGGTGTTTGTGATAATAATGCCGCCTTTTTTGAGAAGATGGGCATAGCGAGCGGCCTCTATACGCTCAAAGGAAATGAGAAAATCCGCCTCGCCGCTTTGTACCACGGGAGAATATACCTTTTCGCCATAGCGCACATAGGTGATGACAGAACCGCCTCTCTGGCTCATGCCGTGTACCTCGGATACCTTTATATCATAACCCTCGTTTGCCAGCGTTCTGCCAAGAAGTCTGCTGGCGAGAAGAGTGCCCTGGCCGCCTACGCCTGCAATAACAATGCCTTTTGTTTCCATAAAAAATCTTTCCTCCCTATGAAATTATTGCGAAAGCATTCAGTTTTCCAAAATAGCGTCAAAGGGACAAAGCTGACCGCATACTCCGCAGCCAACGCAGAGAGTGTTGTCAATTTCGGCCTTTCCGTTTTCGCCCATATGTATGGACGGACAGCCGAGCTTCATACATTGTTTGCAGCTTCGGCATTTCTGGGTGTCCACAACGACGGGTTTTTTGGTCTTGACATATTTGAGCAGTACGCATGGCCTGCGTGAGATTATGACGGACGGCTCCGCCGCTGCAAGCTCCTCTTTGACTGCTTTTTCGCAGGCTGCCAGATCATAGGGGTCTACAACTCTTACACGATTTATGCCGAGGGCGTGACAAAGCGCCTCAAGGTCGATTTTTGTGGCGGGATCGCCCTTTATAGTATAACCTGTGGTGGGGTTTTGTTGGTGACCCGTCATACCTGTGATGGAATTGTCGAGAATTATAACGGTGGAATTTGAGCCGTTGTAGGCTATGTTAGCCAGTCCCGTCATACCCGAGTGCATAAAGGTGGAGTCGCCTATGACTGCAACGCTGTGATTTTCGGTCTTGCCCTCGGATGCCTTGTTGAAGCCGTGAAGCCCCGAAACCGATGCGCCCATACAGAGGGTGGAGTCGATAGCGTCAAGGGGCTTGGCTGAACCTAAAGTATAGCAGCCTATGTCGCCATGAACCGTAATTTTGTTTTTGGAAAGCACATAGAACATTCCTCTGTGAGGACAGCCCGAACACATAACGGGAGGACGAACGGGAACGGCTGTGTCCGCCGTGACGGTCTCCTTTTCGTCAAGCCCGAAGGCTGCGGCGATGCTTTTCTGAGAATATTCGCCGAGAGGGGTGAAAAGCTCTTTGCCGACTACCTCAACGCCTATGTTTTTGCAGTGGGTTTCGATAATGCCGTCAAGCTCCTCGACAACGTACAGTTTTTTGACTTTTTTGGCAAAGCTGCGTATTTTTTCGGTGGGAAGGGGATGAACCATTCCCAGTTTGAGAATGCTTGCGCTCTCTCCGAATACCTCCTTGCAATACTGATAGCAGGAGCCGGAAGTAATTATGCCTATGTCGTCTTTGCCCGGTTCTATGCGGTTGACAGGGGTCGTCTCGGCATATTCGGCAAGGCGTCTGAGGCGATCCTCAACGATGGGGTGGCGAGCTATTGCATTGGCAGGCGCCATAATGTATTTTTGTGGATTTTTTTCATATGGTTTTATTTCGGGGACGATCCTTTCGTTATGCTCGACCATGCTCTGAGCGTGAGCTATTCTTGTGCAGATACGGAGCATACAGGGAACGTCAAATTTTTCGGATATTTCAAAGGCGAGCTTTGCAAACTCCTTGCATTCCGATGAGTCGGACGGTTCGAGCATAGGGGTTTTTGAGGCTATCGCATAATGACGGGAGTCCTGCTCATTCTGAGAGGAGTGCATACCCGGATCGTCTGCCACGCAGATCACCAAGCCTCCCGTTACGCCCGTATAGGACAGCGTAAACAGAGGGTCTGCCGCTACGTTAAGGCCAACGTGTTTCATACCGCAGGCGGCTCTTGCCCCATAGAGGGACGCTCCGTAGGCTGTTTCGAGGGCGACTTTTTCGTTGGGCGCCCACTCACAATATATTTCGTCATATTTTGCGGCAAATTCGGTGATTTCGGTGCTTGGAGTGCCCGGATAGCTTGATACTATACGGCAGCCTGCCTCATACAAGCCTCTGGCAACGGCTGCGTTGCCGATCATCAATTCTTTCATTTCTTGCTTAATCCTCCTTGATCCTTCGCTGACAGGATCAGTCGTCACTTCTTCTGTCTATGATACGTCTTGCCTTGCCCTCATAACGTGTAATTGTGTGGGGCGCAACAAGAGTGACCTTTGCCTGAATGCCCAAAACGGTTTTCAGCTTGTCAACGGCCTCTTTTCTCAGTCTTTCAAGACCCGAGAACGATTCGAGAAGGCTCTCGTCCACAATTTCTATGCGTACCTCAAGATAGTCGGTATAATTCTTTCTTGTGAGTATAAGCTCATAATGGGGCGAAATGCCGTCTATGTTTGCCATAACGCTTTCTACCTGAGAGGGGAATACGTTTACGCCGCGGATTTTGAGCATATCATCGCTTCTGCCCTGAACTTTTTCCATCCTTGCGTGGGTTCTGCCGCATTTGCAGGGCTCGTAGTGTATGCGCGTGATGTCCTTTGTTCTGTATCGCAGCATAGGGAAGCCCTCTTTGGTGAGCGTTGTGATAACAAGCTCGCCTTTTTCTCCTCTCGGAAGAACCTCGCCCGTGTCGCTGTTTATTACCTCGGGGAGGAAGTGATCTTCGGCAAAATGCAGACCGCATCTGTATTCGCATTCTCCCGCTACTCCGGGGCCCTGAAGTTCGCTGAGTCCGTAGTTGTCGGTCGAAAACAGACCGAATCCCTTTTCGATCTTGTTGCGGAGAGCGTCTGTACAGCCCTCCGAGCCGAAAAGACCTATCCTCAGTTTAAGCTCATCGTTTGAAATGCCGCACTCGTGAGCAACCTCGCTCATGTACATTGCATAAGAGGGGGTGCTTATAAGGACGGTCGTGCCAAAATCCTTAAGTATCATTGCCTGCTTTTTCGTATTGCCGGACGAAATGGGGATAACGGCGCATCCCAGCTTTTCGAGACCATAGTGCAGTCCCAGCGCCCCCGTAAACAGACCGTAGCCAAAGGAGATCTGAGCCGTGTCGCTGTCGTTTACACCTACCGCAGCGCAAAGACGGGCAACGCAGTCGCTCCAGTTGTTCAGGTCGTTTCGTGTATATCCCACGACGGTGGGTTTCCCCGTGGTGCCTGATGAGGCGTGTATTCTGACGATATTCTTCATAGGAACGGCAAACAGACCGAAGGGATAGTTGTCACGGATATCGTCCTTTGTGGTATAGGGTATGTACCGGATATCCGAAAGGGTCTTTATTTTGTCTGCCGTTATGCCTGCCTCCGTCAGACGCTTGTGATAAAACGGAACATTGTCCATACAGTATTGTACCTGTGATTTAAGGCGTTCAAGCTGCAGGGCTTCAATTTCCTGACGGGACATAGTTTCGATGTCCTTCTGAAAAAACATGGCTGAACCTTCTTTCTTGTTCTTTTTTGCCGAAATCGGCGGAATATGTATACTTATATATAAGAATTTGTCACTCCGAAACGGCGTATTTGTCGGTTTTGTGCAAATTCAATACAATATAATTTTATCATGTTTTCAATATGGTGTCAAGATAGTGAAAAAAAGCGGTTATTGTAGGGGATAAATGTGCTAAAATTCAAAAAAAGGAAAAATTTTTTAAATTCGATTGACAAATATATCAAAATCTAATATAATCTATATGTTGGTACTTTAACGATTTAAAGTGCAAAAATATCAATATTATTTTTCAAAAGGAGATGCAAAAATGATTAAATGGGCAATTCTTGTGCTGTATCTGCTCCTTATGGTAGCCATAGGCGTATACTGCAACAGGAAAACGAAAAATGTAAGCGACTTTGTTCTCGGTGGGCGAAGCATAGGGCCGTGGTTTTCGGCGTTTGCTTTCGGTACGTCCTATTTTTCGGCGGTCGTATTTATAGGCTATGCAGGTCAGTTTGGCTGGCTGTACGGTATTTCGGCGTTCTGGATAGGTATAGGAAACGCCGTGATAGGTTCTCTTCTGGCTTGGCTTGTTCTCGGCAGACGTACAAGAATTATGACAAAGTATCTCGATGCAACCACTATGCCCGAGTATTTTGAAAGACGATATAATTCAAAGGGGCTTAAGATAGCGGCATCCCTTATAGTATTTCTTTTTCTTATACCTTATACGGCTTCGGTATACAACGGATTGTCACGTCTTTTTGAATCCTCTTTGGGTATACCATATATCTACTGTATAATAATTATGGCGGTGTTTACTGCGATATATGTAATTGCAGGAGGCTTTCACGCCACAGCCCTCAACGACTTTGTACAGGGAATAATAATGATCTTAGGTATTTCGGCGGTGGTATTTACCGTAGTGAGCAAGGCAGGCGGATTTTCGACAGCTATGCAGAACCTCGGAGCTGTTGCCGATGACAAGGGTATGACAGGCACACTCAACACTCTGTTCGGCCCTCAGCCGGGAAACCTGTTGGGAGTTGTTATACTCACATCTCTCGGAACATGGGGACTTCCGCAGATGGTGCAGAAATTCTACGCTATTTCGGATGAAAACGCCATAAAGAGAGGTACCATAATTTCAACTGTATTCGCTTTTATAGTAGCGGGCGGAAGTTATTTCCACGGCGGATTCGGCAGACTTTTTGCCACAGCAGATCCTGCCGACACAGGAAAGGCTCTCATAAATGTTATCAACGGAAAGCTGGAATTTGACGCAATCGTTCCTGCTATGCTCGAACACAATCTTCCCGAAATCCTGTTGGGACTTATTGTCGTTCTTGTGCTTGCGGCATCTATGTCAACGCTTTCGTCTCTCGTAATGACATCAAGCTCAACGCTGACGCTGGATCTTATAAAGCCTGCAATGAGTAAAAATAAGGAATTTGGCGAAAAGCAGCAGGTAACAACTATGCGTATCTTTATTGCAGTATTCCTGTTTGTTTCGGTACTTATGGCTGCTCATAAGAACGCCTATATAACAACGCTTATGAGTATTTCGTGGGGTGCGCTTTCGGGCTCGTTCCTTGCACCTTTTATGTACGGACTTTTTTCAAAGAAGATCACTCCTGCGGCAGTATGGGCGTGCTTCGGCTTTGCGGTATGCTTTACGCTTATACATACGGGACTTTTCCTGTTTGGATGGTTCCCCGAGCTGACAGCAAAGGTAGCAAGCCTTCCCATACCCTTCACGTTGACATCGCCTCTTAACGCAGGCGCATTCTGTATGCTGTTTTCGCTTATACTCTGTCCTCTTGTAAGCTGCTTTACAAAGCTTAAGGACAAAGAACGTGTCGATAAGGTTTTCGAGTGCTACAAATAATCCCGCTGCCACAAGCTTTGGCATATGAAATCTTATAAATTCTTATAAATAATAAAATGAGCTTCGTCGTATATTCGGCGGAGCTTTTTTGATACACTTTTTGATACAAAAAAAATAAAGACTGCCGCAAGAGCAGCAGCCTTTTTGTGTTTTATATGTTATTGTTATATGTTATGAAAAAATCAGATCTGTGGCTTGAAATAGTTGAAAGCGTTTCCGTAGCAGATGTCCTTAACCATCTGACCGACAAATTCGATGTCGTTGTCATACCATCCGTCCTCGATCCACTGTCCGAATATGTTGCAGAGGATACGGCGGAAATATTCGTGACGGGGGTAGGAAAGGAAGGAACGGCTGTCCGTAAGCATACCTATGAACTTGCCCAGAACACCCAGATTTCCAAGGCACTTTATCTGAGCCTCCATACCGTCTATGTTGTCATTGAACCACCATGCGGTGCCGAACTGTATTTTCGATGCAGCGTCCGATGACTGGAAGCAGCCGAGAATTGTGCCTATAACCTGATTGTCGGCAGGATTGCCTGCGAAGAGTATAGTCTTGGGGAGAGTTCCGTCAGCGTTGAGAGCGTCAAGGAGGTTTGTGAGCCCCTCTGCGCTCGACCAGTCGGATATACAGTCAAAGCCTGTGTCGGGGCCCATCTTCTTGAACATAAAGGAGTTGTTGTCTCTCTTGATGTTCATATGGATCTCCATAGCCCAGCTTCTCTTTGAATATTCGCCGCCTAAGAATACCATAAGCTCTGTTCTGTACTTGTCCTCTTCTTCCTTGGAAACCTTCTCGCCCTTTGCAGCCTTTGCAAGTATTGCGTCAAGCTCCGCCTCGCTTGCGCGAACGCAGGGAACATATGTAAAGGCGTGGTCGGAAGCCGTACAGCCCATCTCATCAAAGAAGTTTATTCTCTTTTCAAGAACGGCCTTAAGGTCTGCAAAAGTCTTTATTTCGGTATTTTCGGTCTTGCCGAGATCGACAATGTACTGAGGGAATGTATCCGCCGTAAGATTAAGAGCCTTGTCGGGTCTGAAAGCGGGAAAAACATTGAACTTCATGGTCGGGTCGGCCTTTATAAGCTTGTGATATTCAAGACTGTCGGCAGGATCGTCTGTGGTGTTTACGATTTTTACATTCGATCTCTCTACCAGTCTGCGGCACTTGAAGTCGTCTGTAGCAAGCTTTGCGTTGCATTCGTCAAAGATCTCTTTTGCCGATGCCTTTGTGAGGGGCTTATATATGCCGAAGAACCTCTGCAGCTCGAGATGCGTCCAGTGATAGAGGGGGTTTCCGATAGCATACTGTATTGTTTCTGCCCATTTTTCAAACTTTTCAAAGTCGGTGGTATCCTTGCCTGTGATGTATTCTTCGGGAACACCGAGAGATCTCATGGCGCGCCACTTGTAGTGATCTCCGCCGAGCCATACCTCTGTAATGGACTTATACGATTTGTTTTCGTATATTTCCTTGGGGTTAAGGTGACAGTGAAAGTCAAAGATAGGCTCTCCCTGAGCATAGTCAAAGAACAGTTTTTTTGCTGTTTCGGTTTTTAACAAGAAGTTTTCATCAATAAATCCCATTTTAAAGTTACCTCCTTTTATTGTATATATTTATATATGATGTTTTTATAATGTAACGCCGTTTTTGAATATGGCGATCTCTCTGTAGCCGTTTATTTCGTTCTTTGTTTTTATTCTGTCGGAGGCTACGTCAAGAACATAGCTGAAAAATTCCTCAGCATACTGATCCATTGTCTTGTCCTCAACGAGTCTGCCTGCGTTCCAGTCGATCCAGTTTGGCTTCCTGTTTGCGAGGTCGCTGTTTGTGGCGATCTTTACGGTGGGTAC
This sequence comes from uncultured Clostridia bacterium, assembly GCA_947630725.1. GTDB lineage: Bacteria > Bacillota > Clostridia > Lachnospirales > CAG-274 > JAJQCI01. The sequence goes on along the minus strand of CANRIS010000018.1, from coordinate 20,045 downwards.
GGGCGAGCCTACGGGTGTGCCTCTGCCTGTGGAGAACAATATTACATGACAGCCGCTTGCCATCATACCGCTTATGGCAACAATATCGTTGCCGGGTCCCTGAAGAAGATTAAGACCGGGGTTTACAGCCTTGTCGCCATAGAGAAGAACCCCCTGTACGTTGGACGTGCCGCCTTTTTGCGTGCAGCCCAGCGACTTGTCTTCAAGGGTGGATATGCCGCCTTTTTTGTTTCCCGGTGAGGGATTTTCGCCTACAGGCTGACCGTGGCTCAGGAAATATTCTTTAAAATTGTTTACAAGGCTGACGGTTTCGTCAAAAAGCTCTTTTGTGGCGCATCTGTCCATAAGTATAGTCTCTGCGCCGAACATCTCGGGAACCTCCGAGAGAACCGTCCTTCCGCCGTTTGCCACGATGATGTCGGAGATCCTGCCTATAAGGGGATTTGCCGTAATGCCCGAAAGACCGTCTGAGCCGCCGCACTTAAGACCTATGACGAGCTTGCTTGCGGGAACCTCCTCCTGCTTGAACTGCTCGGCATATTCAACAAGCTTTTCGATCTCGGTCATAGCTGCCTCGATCTCGTCCTTATGCTCCTGAACGATGAGGAATTTTACTCTTTCGGGGTCATAGTCACCCAGAACCTTTTTGAACTCGTCAACATTGTTGTTTTCGCAGCCTAAGCTTAACACGAGAACACCCGCTGCGTTGGGGTGCCTTACCATACCGCTCAGAAGCTTTTGTGTGTTGGTGTGGTCCTCTCCCAACTGCGAACAGCCATAGGGGTGAACGAAGTTATATATTCCGTCCACTCTTCCGCCGAAACGTCTGTTTGCCTCGGCAACAATGGCATTTGAAACACCGTTAACGCAGCCAACGGTATTTATTATCCATATTTCGTTTCTTATACCCACATCGCCGTTTTTTCTCACATAGCCCATAAATGTGTCTTTTCTCGTGACGGGAATGTCTTTGAGCTTGGGGTTGTATGTATATTCAAGAGTCGAGCTTAAGTTTGTTTTTATGTTTGAGGGACCCTCTGAATGTACCCACGAGCCTGCACCTATTTCCTTAACTGCGTGACCTATGGGATAGCCGTATTTTATTACGTTTTCGCCTGTGTGAATATCGGTGAGAGCCATTTTGTGACCTCTCGCAATATCCTCGGCAGCCTTTACTCCGCATATAACTTCCCCCGAAGATATATCGGAAATTGCAACCACAACATTGTCATTGTCATTGAGCTTGATATATTTTTCCATACCTTCCTCCTTTTTTTCGCAGGAGCATTGATCGGCCGACCAATGCTCCGTGATGTGCAGCTTACTGTATAACTTCTTCGATAACAGCCTTGGGAGCAGTTGTCGAAAGCTTGTAGAGATAGTCGGCGCAAAGCTTCGCAAAGTCCGGAACAGCATTCAGATCTTCGCCCCAGAAGTCAGTGTCGGCGCAGACAGTCTTTATGATGGCCTCGCAGCCTTCTTTCGTGGTTCTGTCGTTTTCTGAATTGAGTTTTGCATACTTTTCGAGAACAGCAGCGTCATCCTTTATCTCATATTCTTCAGAGCCGTTTCTGTGACCTATAAGAGCGCCGTTTCTCAGCTCTGTGCCGTTGTAGAAGGCTACATATGCGGCAAACGAGAATGTGAGTATCTTGGGCAGCTTGCCTTTAAGCTCAAGATATTCCTTAATGGTGGGCAGAACTCTTGCTCTGAATTTTGATGTCGAGTTGAGAGAAATGTCAAGTATCTTGTGGTCGATGTAGGGATTCTGGAATCTGTCGAATACCGCATCGGTAAATGCCTGAAGATCGTCCTTGTCAAGATCGGTGAGGGCAGGCATTACCTCGTCATTAAGAGCCTTTTCAAGGTATGTATGATATACGGGGTCGCCCATCATCTTTCTTACGATGGTTTCTCCTGCGATATATGCTCCGAGAACCGAGCAGGTGTGAGCGCCGTTAAGAATACGCACCTTTCTCTTCTTGTAGGGTTTTACATCGGGAGTGAATATAACGTTGAGGCCTATTTTGTCAAAGGGCAGCTCGTTTTCAAGCTCCTTGGGGCCTTCGATAACCCATGTGTGGAATATCTCGCTTGTATCGACAACATTGTCAATATAGCCGAATTCTTCCTTCAGAGCGTCAGCCTCGTTTCTGGGGTATCCCGTTACGATTCTGTCTACGAGAGTAGATGTGAATATACAGGCGTTTTCGATCCAGTCAACAAAGCCTTCGCCAAGCTTCCAGTCCTCGGCATACTTAAGAACGTACTTTTTGAGAGTTTTTCCGTTGTCGTCAATAAGCTCACAGGGGATAAAAACAAGACCCTTTGAGCTGTCGCCGTCAAATGCCTTGAATCTTCTGTAAAGGAAGTTTGTTACCTTTGCGGGGAAAGTGTCTTGGGGCTTATCCTCCTGCATAGGCTCGGGCTTATAGGCGATTCCTGCCTCGGTTGTGTTTGAAACAACGTATCTCAGCTCGGGATTTTCGGCGCACTTGTTATATTCGTCAAAGTCAACATAGGGGTTGATACATCTGTTTACCGAGGTAATAAGTCTTTTGCTCACTACCTTTTCGCCGTTTTCCTGTCCTCTTGCAATAAGAGTATAGAGGCCGTCCTGTTCGTTTATGAAGTCTCTGATCATATCGCCTCCGGGAATAGGCTGAACAAGCGTTATGCCGCCGCCGAATTTACCCTCTGCATTCAGCGCGTCAAACATATAGTCAACGAAAGCACGAAGGAAGTTGCCCTCGCCGAACTGAATAACCTTTTCCGGCAGGGTCTCTCTGTTGCCGATCACCAAAGAATCTTCAAATGCGAAACCGTTTGTCAAAAGTTTTCTGTTAAGTTTTTCCATTTTTTCATTACCCTCCGTTGTTATTTCGGCTCTGCCGGCACAAAAAATGAACCGTAGGCAGAAAAATTATAATTCTGTATATATTATACAGCTTATCGAGCTTAAAATCAATTACTTTTTGCACAATAGTGTCATAATATCGGCAATATTTTGATAGGCGGAAGAACAATTATCCAAACTGAGGACGTCTGCCGCCGCAAAGTCATTGTTTATAGGTGCATATGTCCGTGGCTGTGGTCGTGTCCGTGGCTGTGGTCGTGACAGTCGCAGTCATCGTGGTCGTGGCCGTGAGGCGAAAAGTCATAAAGAACTCCGCAGACCATACCCAATACGGAATTTTTTTCTTTTCTTCCGTCATAATAGCTGAGCGAATCCGCAACATAGTCAAGCACCCTGTGGGCATCGTAGGGACAGTCTGCAAACTGCATAAACAGCCGTCTGAACTGCTTTTTTGTATATGGTGACATATCCGCCGTCAGCTTTTCAAATTCGCTTATATAGTCCTCGGCGGTAAGGGTTTTGTCCTTTTTTTCGGCATTTATAATGGCTGTTTCTATTTCGATGTTGTATAGTACAGTAAGAGTTATATATGCTTTGAGATATTTTTCAAGATCGCTGTCCTGCTGTGATTTTTGAACAATATGGTCGTATCTTTTTATAAGCTTGTCATTTACGCCCTCAAGGCTGTCATAGAGGGAGTCGATGATCTCTTCGGATTTTTCGTTTGTCTTTGCCTTAAGCTCCTCGTCTATTTCATCGGGATCCTTCTTTGACTTAAGCTCAATGGCTGAGTAGAAAATATCTTTTATTATCATATTTTCTCCCGACACAAAATCCAGATCATAGCCGAATGAAGAGAGGGCGAGCATATAGTTTATGTCGTTGAATATCATAGACGCATAGTCCGAAAGCGTAAATATACTTTCGGCGCAGACAGAAAGCTCCTCGTCCGCATCCTCTATCTCTTTGTCGGTCATATTGGCTGCGTCATTGATGAGACTGTGAAAGCGCTCCATATATTCGGGAAACATTTCGCTTGCTTTTTTGTCGGCGAATGGGAGGGTCTTTGACCGTACAAACCTTATGGCCTCGTCGGCATTTTCTCCATATGATCCGAAGGATGCCATAACATAGTCGGAGAAAACTCCCTTTGACATACGGCACGGAAGGGTACTCATTATTTCGGAAAGCAGAACGCCTGTCATATCGGGATCCGCCTCGTGAATCAGATCGTGAAATGCCTCTATTATAAAGCTGTCGTCCAAACCGTCAAACGGTTTTTTCATAAACAGCCTTCCACCTTGTTCCCATGCTATGATATCCTGCGCAGCGCAGAAAAAATTCATAAGAGAAAAAATAGGGGAGGCCTCCTCTACAACCCGTTTTTTAAGCTCTGCAAGAGTCGTGTTAAGAGACGATCTGTCGCTGTCGGGCGATCGGAGAGCCTCCGAAAGCGATGGCAGCAGACCCACAAGTTCTTTTTCGATCCCGCCAAGTCTCTCTGTGGGAGGAGACTGGCTTTCGGGCAGGGTCAGGTCATTTATGAGATTCAGAAGGCAGAACTTAAGTCTCAGCGTTATTGCGTCCGAAAGCAAAGCCGTATCCTTTTTGTTGTTCATATAAATTTTGACCTCCTTTTTTATTTGTTTATTTGTGATTATTGTGTGGTTTTTTATTCTGAATTAATCGGTATTATATTTTATACATAGCGTCACAGACTTTGATCCGCAGTAGTATCCGAAAGAAAAAGCACTGAGTAAGCTTTGCCCGTCCTTTATCCAAATGAAGTCGCTTATCTTGCCCGGCACGCACATTTGGCCTCATCAAAATGCGACTGCATTTTGATGACAGGGTGTCGATTTTTCGACACCCTGTAAAAAAAGCGGCTTGTCGCTAAAGACAAACCGCATTTGAATCAAAGTGATTGTAAGGTTTTTTTAACTATTTCACTTATGGTCTTACCGTCTGCGGCGCCTTTGGTTTTTTCGGTTACGGCTTTCATTACCGTGCCCATATCCCTTATGGATGTGGCTCCTACCGAAGCAATGGCGTCAGAGACGATTTTTTTGATCTCAGCTTCTGTGAGCTGTTTTGGAAGGTAAGATTTCAGGATGTCGATTTTTCTTTCGATTTCGGCTGTTTTATCCTGTCTGCCGCTCTTTATATAGTCGGGCAGAACCTCGTTAAGCTTTTTAAGCTCCCTGACTATAACGGTCATAACGCCGTCGTCGTCAAGCTCGGTCTTGCTGTCCTTTTCCTGAAGGAGGACGCCTGCGCGTACCATCTGTACGATTTCCTTCTTTACGGTATCCCTTGTCTTCATGGACTGCTTAAGATCCTCAAAAAGCCTTTCCTTTAAAGACATAAAATCATCCCTTTATTTTTTTGAATAGTGCAAATAAAATGATTATCCGTCTGTTATCAGTTGTATTTACGCTTTCTTGCAGCTTCAGACTTCTTCTTGCGCTTTACGCTGGGCTTATCGTAATGTTCTCTTTTGCGAACCTCGCCGATAATACCGGCTTTGGCGCAGTTTCTCTTAAAGCGGCGAAGAGCACTGTCCAAGGATTCATTTTCTTTAACTCTTACTTCTGACACAATCTTCCCTCCCTCCGATATCAAATGGATTCAGGCGTGTATGCCTGTCATAAAAAACCTTACATCGGCGCGCCGAAGGGCGCTTTTATATGAACCGACAGGCAGCCAAAACTCCCCATACAGTCCATACTCCATAACATTATACACAAAAAAAGTATAATCGTCAACAGTTTTTTGTTAATTTTTATTTTTTTTATAGCCAAACGCTGAGTACAGGCTCGTATTATTCTTCAAAGTCGATGGGCTTGAAAATGTGTACTGCCAAGGGCGCAAGCTTGAAGGACAGAGAATTTTCCTTACCCAATATTTCTTCGGGTACAGATGCGATAGGCTCGGGGTTTGTTACGCCGCTGCCGCCGTATTCTTCGCGGTCACTGTTCATTATCTCCTGCCATACTCCCGCAAACGGAACAGCCGTCTTGTAGTCGAAGTAGGTGGAGGGGGTGAAGTTGCAGACAATGAGAAGATTCTCGGCCTTGCTTCTGCCCTTTCTTATATAAGAATATATGCTCCTGCAGCAGTCGTTTGCATCGATCCACTCAAAGCCCTCCCATGAGAAGTCCTTTACCCAGAGGGCAGGCTCGTTGAGATAAAGATTATTCAGATCCTTGACATATCTGAGCATTGTGCTGTGGTGAGGATATTCCAGCAGGAACCAGTCGAGGGGTCTTTTTTCGTTCCACTCTATAAACTGTCCGAACTCGCCGCCCATAAAGAGAAGATTCTTGCCGGGGAAGCTTGTCTGATAGCCGTAGGATACCCTTAAGCCTGCAAACTTTTGCCACAGGTCGCCGGGCTGCTTGTCCAGCATAGATTGTTTTCCGTGAACGACCTCATCGTGCGAAAGCACAAGTATGAATCTTTCGGAATATGCGTACATCATACCGAATGTCAGATTGTTGTGGTGATAGCGTCTGTATATGGGCTCTTTTTTGATATATTCGAGAAAATCGTTCATCCAGCCCATATTCCACTTAAGCGAAAAGCCGAGACCGTTTTCGTTTAAGTCTCTCGTTATGCCCTCGTAGGAGGTGGATTCCTCAGCGATCATATATACGTTGGGGTGTTCTCCCTCGACTACCGAATTCATATGCTTTATAAATTCTATCGCTTCAAGATTTTCTCTTCCGCCGTACTTGTTGGGTACCCACTGACCATCGCTCTTTGCATAGTCGAGATAGAGCATGGAGGATACGGCGTCTACTCTGAGTCCGTCAATGTGATAGTTTCTTATCCAATAGAGAGCGTTTGAAATAAGGAAATTCTTGACCTCGCATCTGCCGTAGTTGAATATGAGGGTACCCCATTCGGGATGCTCTCCCTGCAGAGGATTCTGATGTTCATACAGGCAGGAGCCGTCAAATTTTGCAAGTCCGTGGGCGTCCTTCGGAAAATGCGCGGGAACCCAGTCGAGAATTACGCCTATGCCCTCTCTGTGAGCCGCATCGACAAATTCCATAAATTCCGCAGGTGTTCCGTAACGGCTTGTGGGAGCAAAATATCCCGTCACCTGATAGCCCCAGCTTCCGTCAAAGGGGTGTTCTTCAACGGGAAGAAGCTCCATATGCGTATAGCCCATCTCCTTTACATAGGGGATAAGGCTGTCCTTAAGCTCAGTATAGCTTAAAAAGCGGTCGCTGCCGTCCTCGGGGCGTTTCCACGAGCCGAGATGTACCTCGTATATATTGATGGGTCTGTCATATTTTTCGGCAGTCCTTATATTTTCCATATATTCGCTGTCCTGCCACTTGTAGTCATATATATTGAATATGAGGGACGATGTGCTGGGGCGCAGCTCGCACATAACTCCGTAAGGATCCTGCTTTTGTATGGTCGTTCCATCGGGGGTCTTGATCTCGTATTTGTAGCGGTCGAAATTTTTAAGCCCCGGAATAAATATCTCCCATATGCCCTCTGAATAAAGCTCCCTCATCTGGTGACGTCTTGCGTCCCATTCATTGAAGCTGCCTATGACCGAAACTCTCTTTGCGTTGGGAGCCCATACGCCGAAAACAACGCCCTCAACGCCGTCAACAACGGCAAAGTTGGCTCCAAGCTTTTTATAGATGTCATAGTGGTTTCCCTGTGCGAAAAGAAAAGCGTCATATTCGGAGATCTGAGGAGAGAACGAATAGGGATCATAGGTCTCCCAGATGCTGCCGTCATGGTTTGTGATCTTGAGCTTGTACATAAACCATTTTTTTCTGCCCTTTATAAATCCCTCAAAAAAACCGTCTGCGTGGATCTTTTCAAGGGGATACTCCTTGCCCTTTTTTATATCTATAACGGATACTTCCTTCGCCTGTGGGTTGAGGACTCTCACCACAAGAGCAGCCTTTCCGTCCTTTTCGATCTCGTGCATACCGAGGATGTGATGCGGGTCGCCGCAGTCGGCGGAAACAACTCTCTGGAGCTCGATAAAGTTTGCTGTTGTAATCATATTCAGTCACTCCCTTTAAAAAAATTTGAAATACCTTTACTCCGAAAGCGCCGTTTTGCAGAAAATTTTGTGTGAAAACCCAATATATGTGCAGATTCGCGCAGAGCCGGTCAAAAGACGCTTTCTTATGAAAACACCGATCGGGCTGACCCTTGCATACGCAAGCCGTCTGTCCGATGTTTTCTTATATTATTTCAATTATATATCATCATTGCCAATAAATCAATTTATTTTTTGAAATTATTATTTTTTTATTGAAAATAGTTATGTGGTTTTGTATAATAAAATATACAGACATAAGTATTAATGAAAAACCTGAGAACAGGGGGCGGCGTTATGAATTTTAAGAATGACAGGGCAGAGGAGCTTGGCGAGCCCGTGATAAGGGCAAGCATCTGTACGGGCGAAAAGGTCATAGGCTTCAGAAAGGACGGACGGCTCACAAGGGGCGAGATCGTCAGAAAGGACAAGGACATAGACGCTTTCTGTAAAAAATACGGCATAGACAGAAAATCTGTCAAAACCGTTTATTGAAGATACAGAAGGCACATTTTTATATAAACAGGTGCAGCCTGCGGCATAAAATATTCGACAAATATATTATATACAGCGTCGCAGACTTTAATCCGCAGGTAGTGTCCGAAAGATGTCGGATTGCCCGAAGGGCAACTTTTCCGTAAGGAAAAGCACTGAACGTGAGCTTTGCCCGTCTCAAACCCAAATGAAGTCGTTTATTTTTTCGGCACTCTGCCGTCTTTTTGACGGAATTTTATTCAAATAATATTAAAAAGACTTGACAAGAGACGGATAAGTATATATACTTTGAATATCAAAATATTTGATTTTCAAAGTATATTTTTGTTTTGGGATATTTTTTGAGGGAGGTGATATGCTTGAAAAAATCTCTTATAGATGTAAATCAGCTTTTTTTCAGTCTTTATAACGACATACAGAGAGCCGAGGACGAGGCGCAGAAAAAAGGCGTTTTTAAGGGACTGTCTCTGGCCGAGGTACATACCATAGAGGCTATAGGGATGTACGGCGAAAAATCTATGTCCGAGGTGGCCAAAAAGCTTGATATAACAATGGGTACGCTTACCGTTTCGGTTAAAAATCTTGTTTCAAAGGGCTATGTCGAAAGATGCAGGAGCGAATCCGACAGAAGGCACGTGCTTGTTTCGCTCACGGGAAAGGGCCGTCTTATGTACAGAATACATCAGAAATTCCATATGGATATGATAAAGGCCGCCATTGTGGGACTGAGCGAATATGAGGCCGAAGTGGCTAAAAACGTGCTTATCCGCATAAACGGATTTATAAATGAAAGATACAGAAATAACGAGGCGTTTGTCAACTGACTTATGCTTTGAAAAACAAGGAGAAGTATTATGATAAGAGCTAAAATAGCAGGTATTGAAAAAGCCCTGCCGCCCCTTGTCGTAACAAATGACAGGCTTGCTTCGATCGTCGAAACCTCTGACGAGTGGATAAGCTCCAGAACGGGAATAAAACAAAGACACATTTCATCGGGGCAGAACACCTCCGACCTGTGTATAGAGACTGCGGATAAGCTTATTAAAAAGGCCGGGTGGGATCCCCTAAGCGTTGATCTCATAATTGTGGGTACGCTTACCCCCGATTATGCAACGCCGAATGTGGCTTGTATGGTACAGGCGGCTCTGGGCTGCGCCAATGCCTTTTGCTTTGATATTTCGGCAGCCTGCTCGGGTTTTGTATATTCGCTTTCGGCAGCCGAAAAGTTTATAAGAGCAGGAAACGTAAAAAGAGCCATTGTTCTGGGAGGAGAGACCCTCTCCAAAATAACCGACTGGAACGACCGCTCAACCTGTGTGCTGTTTGCGGACGGCGCGGGGGGAGTGCTTCTTGAAGCATCTGAGTCGGGCGGCATAATCTGCGAGGATCTTCACGCAGACGGCTCAAAGGGCGCAAGCCTTCTGGCGGGGTATCATAAGATAGACAATCCCTTCTTCAAAGAGGAAGAAAAAAGAGGAAAGTATATTGAAATGAACGGCAGAGATATTTTTTCTTTCGCCACAAGGATAGTACCGGGGAGCATTAAAAAGGTACTTGATGACGCAGGCGTGGGATCCGATGAAATAAAATATTTTGTTCTTCATCAGGCCAACACGAGGATAAACGATATAATAGCGAAAAAGCTTAAAATATCGCCCGAAAAGTTTTTCAGCAACATACATTCAACAGGCAACACATCGGGAGGCTCTATCCCCATTCTGCTTGCCGAAATGGACGAAAAGGGACTCTTCTCCAAAGGAGACAAGCTTATCCTTGCGGGATTCGGCGGAGGACTTACCTGGGCGACCATGCTGATCGAGCTTTAAGGGAGGCGAAAAAATATGGTCTTTGAGAGGATAAGGGATATTATTGCGGCAAACTTAAGCATAGATCCGAATACAATCACTCTGAAAACAAGGATAAATGAGGACCTGAAGGCGGATTCGCTGGAGCTTTTCAAGATCGTGAATGAGATCGAGGACGAGTTCGGCATAAAGATAGAATACGCAGAGACGGTCGAAACCGTTGAAGATGCAGTTCAATATGTGAAAGATCAGACAACAGAATAAAGGGGACATTATGAAATCGAAAATTTGTGATATTTTAGGAATCAAATACCCTGTTTTTCAGGGTGCTATGGCTTGGATAGCAGACGCATCTCTGGCGAGCGCCGTATCCAATGCGGGAGGTCTCGGCATAATTGCCGCAGGAAACGCTCCTGCTGACGTTGTAAGAGAAGAGATCAGAAGAACAAAGGAGCTTACGGACAAACCCTTCGGCGTTAATATCATGCTGCTCTCTCCCTTTGTTGACGAGGTCGTGGACATGGTATGCGAAGAAAAGGTCAGAGTAGTCACCACGGGAGCGGGAAATCCCGGAAAATATATGGCTAAGTTTGCCGAAAACGGCATAAGTGTCATACCCGTTGTGGCGAGCGTGGCTCTTGCAAAGAGAATGGAAAAAATGGGCGTTTATGCGGTTATCGCCGAGGGTATGGAGTCGGGAGGACATATAGGAAAGCTCACCACCATGGCTTTGGTGCCGCAGGTCGTTGACGCAGTGAATATCCCCGTGCTTGCCGCAGGCGGCATAGCCGACAGAAGAGGTGTAAACGCCGCTTTTATGCTGGGCGCTGACGGAGTTCAGGTGGGCACAAGATTTCTCGTTGCAAAGGAATGTACAGTCCATCAGAATTATAAGAACAGAATACTTAAGGCAAAGGATATAGACACCGTTATTACGGGCAGCATTACGGGACACCCTGTGAGAGTGCTCAAAAACAAGCTCACAAAGGTATATCTTGCAGCCGAAAAGAAGGAAACGGGAAAGGACGAACCCGATCTCGGACTTCTTGACGAGCTTGGAAGAGGCGCTTTGCAGCGTGCCGTAAAGGACGGCGATGTTGACGGCGGTTCGGTTATGAGCGGACAGATAGCGGGACTTGTAAAGCAGGAGGAGACCTGTGAAGAGATCATAAAGGATCTTATGTGCGATCTCGACAAGATATACAGTATTATCTGATTCGGATATTGGATATTAAAATAAAATTGTTCAGAAGTATAGGAGAAAAATAATATGGCTATTGCTTTTTTATTCAGCGGACAGGGCGCTCAGTACGGCGGTATGGGAAAAGAGCTGTACGACAATTTCGCTGTCTGCAAAGAAGTTTTTGACAGAGCCGACAAAGCTCTTGGTATGGGAATATCGGATATATGCTTCGGAGAGGACGAAAGACTTAACGAGACAGAGTTTACCCAGCCCGCAATACTCACCATGAGTACGGCTGTTGAAAAGCTTATGGAAGAAAAGGGACTTAAGGCGGACTATGCCGCAGGACTCAGCCTCGGAGAATATTCAGCTCTTGTGTGCGCAGGGGTTTTAAGCTTTGAGGACGCAGTTGTACTTGTGAGGAAAAGAGGAAGATTTATGACGGAGGCCGTTCCTCTGGGAGTGGGCGCAATGAGCGCCGTAATAAATCTTGACGCCGAAAAGATACAGGAGGTCATAAGCTCCGTGGATCCCGAAAGAGTATTTATCGCAAACTACAACTGTCCCGGTCAGATAGCTATTGCAGGCTATGCCGATGCGGTTGAAAAGTGCGAACCCCTTCTTCAGGAGGCGGGAGCAAGAAAGGTAGTAAGGCTCAATGTGTCGGGGCCGTTCCATACGCCGCTTTTAAAGCCTGCTTCGGACAGACTTGGTGCGGAGCTTGAAAAGATAACCATAAGGGATTTTGAGATCCCCGTTGTCTCAAACCTTACGGCCTGCGAATACGAGGGAAAGGATTCCGTAATACCTACCCTTAAAAAGCAGGTTATGAGTTCTGTAAAGTGGGAGCAGACAATAAGGCTGCTCATTGACAAGGGCGTGGATACGTTTATAGAAATGGGCCCCGGAAAAACCCTTACGGGCTTTGTTAAAAAGGTATCGAGACAGGTCAAGGCATTTAATGTTGAAGATATGAAAACACTCGAAAAGACACTGGGAGGATTATAATTATGGATCTGAAAGGAAAAACGGCTCTGATAACGGGCTCCTCAAGAGGCATAGGCTTTGCCATTGCAAAGGCTTTTGCCGAAAAGGGAGCAAATATTGTTATAAACGATATAAAGATACCCGATGAGGCCATAGAGGAGATAAAGGCTCTCGGCGTTGACTGCATAGGGGTCGTGGCTGACATAAGCGATTTTGAACAGGCCGAAAGCCTCGTAAAGGCAGCAAAGGACAAATTCGGCACAGTAGATGTTGTTGTCAACAACGCAGGCATAACAAGGGACGGACTTCTTCTGCGTATGAAGGAAAAGGACTTTGATGATGTTATAAGAATAAATCTTAAAGGCACCTTCAATGTTATAAAGCACGCATCAAAGATAATGCTCAAACAGAGAAGGGGAGCCATTATAAACTTAAGCTCGGTAGTCGGCCTGTCGGGAAACATAGGACAGCTCAATTATTCCGCCAGCAAGGCGGGAGTTCTCGGCATAACAAAGACAGCCGCAAGAGAGCTTGGCTCCAGAGGCATCACCTGCAACGCCATAGCGCCAGGATTTATAAAAACGGCTATGACGGATGTGCTTTCGGACGAGGTAAAGGCAAATATGCTTGCGGGCATACCTCTGGGCAGACAGGGACTGCCCGAGGACGTGGCTAAGGTCGCTGTATTTTTTGCCGAAAATGATTATATTACCGGACAGGTTTTAAACTGTGACGGCGGTATGGTAATGCAGTAAGGAGGAAAATTTCTATATGAGCAAAAGAGTAGTTATTACCGGACTTGGGGCAGTTACTCCCCTTGGCAATTCCGTTCCCGAATTCTGGGACGGCCTTAAAAACGGAAGGTGCGGCATAGAGCTTATCGACAGATTCGACACGTCTGATCTTAAGGCAAAGGTCGCAGGTCTGGTAAAGAATTTTGACCCCGAGAATGTCATCAGCAAAAAAGAGCAGAAAAGGCTTGACACATATTGTCAGTATGCTATGGTGGCTGCCGATGAATGTATGAAGGATTCGGGACTTGACACAAAAACGGTGGTACCCGAACGGTTTGGAGTTATCGTAGGTTCGGGCATAGGCGGCATAGCCACTATCGAAGAACAGGTTATAAAGATGCACGAGGGCGGCCCCAGAAAGGTGAGTCCTTTCTTCATCACAATGTCCATAACAAATATGGCTGCGGGAAATATTGCCATTCAGGTAGGCGCAAGAGGCGTCTGCACCTGTATCGTGACGGCCTGCGCAAGCTCCTCCCATTGTATAGGAGAGGCTTTCAGAAATATAAAGCATGGCTATTCGGACGTAATTCTTGCAGGCGGCGCTGAGGCTCCCATAACAAAAATAGGGGTTGCGGGCTTTGTATCAGCAAGAGCGCTTACATCGTCCGAGGATCCGAAAAGAGCATCCATACCCTTTGACAAGGACAGAAGCGGATTTGTAATGGGCGAGGGCGCAGGCATACTTATGCTTGAAGAGCTTGAGCACGCAAAGGCAAGGGGCGCAAAGATATATGCCGAGATAGTGGGCTACGGCGCTACGGACGATGCGCATCACATTACCGCACCCAGAGAGGACGGAGACGGCGCAAAAACAGCTATGAGACTTGCCTGTGAGGAGGCGGGAACGGATGTCGTTGACTATATAAACGCTCACGGCACTTCAACGCACCTCAACGACCTTACGGAAACTATTGCAATAAAGAATCTTTTCGGAGAAAAGGCATATGATATTTCGATAAGCTCCACAAAGTCTATGACAGGACATCTGTTGGGAGCTACGGGAGCGATAGAGGCCATAGCTACCGTAATGGCTATAAAGAACGGCTTTGTACCTCCCACAATAGGCTGCGAGACTCCCGATGAGGGTCTTGACCTTGACTATACCCTCCATGTCGGCAAGGAAAGAGATATAAAGTACGCTCTTTCAAATACCCTCGGCTTTGGCGGACATAACGGAGTATTGTGCTTCAAGAAATGGGAGGACTGACAGATATGATGGATATAAAAGAAATTATGGCGACTCTCCCCCACAGATACCCCTTTCTTCTTGTGGACAGGGTGCTTGAAATAGAAGAGGGAAAGAAGATCGTAGCCATAAAGAACGTGACCATGAACGAGCTTTTCTTTCAGGGACATTTTCCCGGGGAGCCTGTAATGCCGGGTGTACTCATTATGGAGGCGCTGGCTCAGGCAGGAGCAATAGCCATACTCAGTATGGACGAATATAAGGGCAAAATTCCTCTTTTTGGAGCCATTGATAAGTGCAAGTTCAGAGGAAAGGTAGTTCCCGGAGATCAGCTCAGGCTCGAAATGGAGATCATAAAGCTTAAAAAGGTGGCCGGAATAGGCAAGGCCGCTGCCTTCGTGGGGGACAAAAAGGTTGCCGAGGGCGAGCTGACGTTTGTTATAGCATAAGGAGAGCTAAAACGCTCCCTTATGTCCGAAGAAAGGAGATTTAAACAGTGGCTTTATTCGGTAAATCAAAATATTGGCCGTTAGGCTTTGATATATTCGGAAAAAAAGACGAGATCGTTATAAAAGAGGCCGTTGAATCAAACCTCGGCGAGACTGACGGCTCAGGCGAAAAACAGGAAAAGGCCGAGGACGTAAGCTTAAGATGCAAGGGCTGCGGAAAGGAAATAAAAAAGTCGGAGGCAGGAAGATATAGGATATGTCCCGACTGCGGAAGATATTTCAGACTTGGAGCCAAAGAGAGGATATATCTCACGGCAGACAAAGGCAGCTTTGTGGAATTTGACGCTGATATGACCGCAGCAAACCCTCTTGACTTTCCCGATTATGAAAACAAGATAGCAGCAATGCAGAGCAAAACGGGCATAAAGGACGCAGTTGTTACGGGCAGATGCAAGATAGGCGGCTATGACTGTATAATCGGCGCTATGGATTCATCGTTTATAATGGCTTCTATGGGGTCGGTCGTAGGCGAAAAGATTGCAAGAGCCTTTGAGTATGCATCGGAAAACAAGCTTCCGGTAGTTCTTTTTGCCGCATCGGGAGGAGCCAGAATGCAGGAGGGAATAATATCTCTTATGCAGATGGCAAAGACATCTGCCGCTGCCGCAAAGCACTCCGAGGCAGGTCAGCTCTACATATCTGTGCTGACGGATCCCACAACGGGCGGAGTTACGGCATCTTTTGCAATGCTGGGCGATATAATCATTTCGGAGCCGAAGGCTCTCGTGGGCTTTGCAGGCAGAAGAGTTATAGAAGGCACCATAAAACAAAAGCTGCCCGACGACTTTCAGACTGCCGAATTTCAGCTTGAACACGGCTTTGTCGATCTCATTGTAGAGAGAGAAAACATGGCGGCAAAGCTTGCCGATCTGATCGGAATGCACTATTCAAAGGAGGGTGACAGGCTGTGAAAGCATATGACAAGGTAAAAATCGCAAGACATTTGTCAAGGCCTACGGCTCTCGACTATTTCAACTATTGCTTTGACGACTTTACGGAGCTGCACGGAGACAGGCTTTTTTATGATGACGGAGCTATTGTGGGCGGACTTGCCAAGCTGGGCGGCAGACCGGTAACTCTGATAGGTATACAAAAGGGCAGAGACACAAAGGAAAATTTAAAGAGAAACTTCGGACAGGCAAGCCCCGAGGGATACCGCAAGGCTCTGAGGCTTATGAAGCAGGCTGAAAAGTTCGGACGTCCCGTTATCTGCTTTGTAAACACCGGCGGAGCATATCCCGGAATGGGAGCCGAAGAAAGAGGACAGGGAGAGGCTATCGCCAAAAACCTTTTTGAGCTTTCAAAGCTTAAGACCCCTGTGATCTCCATAATTATAGGAGAGGGCGGCAGCGGAGGAGCGCTGGCTCTGGCTGTTGCCGACAGGGTGTGGATGCTTGAAAATTCGGTTTATGCGGTGCTTTCGCCCGAGGGATTTGCATCAATACTATGGAAGGACGGCAAAAGAGCCGAGGAGGCCGCTGAGATAATGAAGATAACGGCTCACGATCTCTATGACCTCGGAATAGTTGAAAAGGTCATTGACGAGGTTCCCGGCGGCTGTCACGAAAATTTTGAATTTACGGCAAATCTTATAAAACACAGTCTTGAAGAGGAGCTGCCCCAGCTTATGGCTATGAGCAAGGATGAGCTTCTTGAAAAAAGGTATAAGAGATATAGGGGATTCGGAGTATATAATGAATAAAACCGTCATAAAGAGTACGATCGCCGTTGTTATTGCGGCGCTGACAGCGATGACTGTTATATATTTCATATATATGAATATTGAAAGGCATAGGGGTCTTGAGGCGATAAAAGCTGCCGAAGGCTCCGCTGCCGTTCTTGAAAAGAAAAAGGCTGCCGAAGAATATCTTTTTCGGATAAGAAAGGCTCCCGTGAAAATTTATTTTCTCGACAATGAAGTCCAGAACGAAAGCTGTTTTTATGGCGGAAGGCTTTATGTGCCTTTTGAGGAGACATATGAAAGTCTTGTGGGTCTTATGGACGAAAGAGCCGAGGATTTTGGAGTTATATTCGACAATTTTATATTCAGCGGCTATGGCGAGGATAAAATAAATCCTTATTTTCTCAATGTGGACGGACGATGCTATATATCCTTCTATAAGCTTATTAAAGGAATGGGGCTGTGCTGCCTGTTTGACAGCGAAAACGACAGGGTGGATGTTTTCTATCGCAAGACCGATACATCCGATGCGCCGAAAATCGTTGTGAGCGACAACGCAAAGCCTGCCCTGTTGCGGCTGGAGGATATTACCCCGGACGGATATTGCAGCAAGCCCAGATATACCGATGAGGGGCTTGAAAAGCTGCGCGCAGTGGGAGAGTATCTTGAAAGCAGAGGGCAGAGGTTTTATCTGGCTGTTATTTTCAGATATGTGAATCCCGAACAGGGCATAGATGTTGATCTTACCGAGGAAACTAACACATATACGGCCGATTTTCTGTATACTCTCGACTATCTTAAGGATAAGGGCGGAATGGTGGTTATTCACGGCTATACCCATCAGTACGGAGACTATTTCAGCGCAGACGGTTTTGAGTTCGGCTGTTTTTCGGGACTGGATACGGAGGAAAAGGCTCGCAGGCTGCTTATGGCAAGAACGACAGCAGAGCTGTTGGGCTATGACTGTTTCAGATGGGAATTTCCTCACTATGGGGCAAGTCCTTCGGATATTGTTATGGCAGAAGAAACCTATGATGTTATATTCCAGAGCAAAAACAAGCTTTTCCGCTCCGACTGCATAGGTCAGAAAAAGGCTTCGGACGGACGCAGCGTAACGTATGTGCCTTTGCCTGCATATTATCTCAACAATATATATGAGCTTGACGATATGCTGAAAAGAATCGACAAAGGCGAAAAGAAGGGTAATGTGGTAGGGCTTTTTTTCCACCCAAGTATTGATTTTGAAGATATAATAATAGAATCGACACCGTGGGGTGTGAGAAACTGGCACTATACCCCATATAAGGCGCTGCCGGTAATTACCGACAAAATATTGGCTGACGGCTATACTTTTACTGAATTTGAAGAATACCTGTATTGATTTTATATAATACGGCTGTTTGCTTGCACCTGCGTATACAAACCGTCTTTGACGGTTTGTATACGCAGGTGCAAGCCGCAAGGGGGCGGGGCAGCGCCCTGAAAATGCCGAAGGCATTTTCAGGGCGCCCGACCGAAGCCGCAGGCTTCGGTCGGGCAGGGATTTTCCGAAGGAAAATCCGCTGCCCCGCCCCGTCACTGTCAACATAAACGACATTCACTTATATTGTATCGGCCTGTATAAGGTTTTTAAATAATGTCGGATGTCAAAAATTAAAAGAGGTAGATTTATATGGCTTTACTTTATAAGAGTACAAGAGGGGACAAAAAATTTGTCACGGCTTCTCAGGCTATTCTGAGGGGAATAGCCGATGACGGAGGGCTGTATGTCCCCACGAATATCCCGAAAATAGATTTTGGCACGGAAGAAATTGTCGGAATGGACTATAAGGAGCTTGCCTACAGAGTGCTGAGACTTATGCTCGATGACTTCAGCGAAGAGGAGCTAAGAGCCTGCATAGATGGAGCCTATGACGACAAGTTTGACGACCCTCTTATTGCTCCGCTTACGGAGACCGAGGAGTGCGGTGTGCTTGAGCTTTTCCACGGAAAGACGATAGCCTTTAAGGATATGGCGCTTTCAATACTTCCCTATCTGCTTAAAACCTCGGCAAAAAAGAACGGCGAGGACAGGACCGTTATCATACTTACGGCCACAAGCGGCGATACGGGCAAGGCTGCGCTGGAGGGCTTTGCCAATGTTGACGGCACAGGCATAATCGTTTTCTTTCCGCAGGACGGCGTATCCGATGTCCAGAAAAGACAGATGATAACTCAGGAGGGCAAAAACACCTGCGTTGTAGGTATAAAGGGTAACTTTGACGACTGCCAGACGGCTGTAAAAAAAGCCTTTACGGATCCCGAACTTAAGTCGCAGCTGGCCTCCGAGGGGTACGTTTTTTCTTCGGCAAATTCCATAAACATAGGCAGACTTGCGCCTCAGATAGTATACTATTTCTATGCCTATGGGCAGATGATCAAGGCAGGAAGAATATCTGTCGGCGATAAGCTCAATTTTGTTGTCCCCACAGGAAACTTCGGCAACATTCTTGCAGGATATTATGCTAAAGAAATGGGGCTCCCTGTCGGAAAGTTAGTCTGCGCATCGAATGAAAATAAGGTGCTTTATGATTTCTTCAAAACAGGAGTGTATGATATAAACAGAAAATTTATACTTACCTCATCGCCCTCTATGGACATACTTATATCTTCAAATCTCGAAAGACTACTCTATCATCTGAGCGAGGATACAGATAAGGTCAAGGGGCTTATGGAGGGTCTCGGCAGCGCAGGCAAATACGAATTTTCGGAGGATAGCTGCTTTGTGGGCGAATACAGCACGGAGTCGGAGACCTTTGAAACAATAAAATCTGTTTTTGAAAAGGAAAATTATGTGCTTGACACCCATACCGCAGTTGCGTATTCGGGTCTCAGAAAATATGTTGGCGAAACGGGCGACACAACTCCCTCAGTGGTTGTTTCTACGGCAAGCCCCTTTAAGTTTGCAAAATCGGTTCTTGCAGCCATAGACAGTAAGTATGAGGGTACGGAGGCGTTCGAGGCTGTTGGGCTGCTTTCGGAGGTCAGCGGAACTGCCGTGCCTAAGCCTATAAAGGATCTGGACAAGAGACCCATTCTCCATGATATATGCATTGAAAAGGATGAAATAAAGGATTTTGTGAGAAACAGGATCAGACAATTTTAAGCTTGATTGTCATAAAGCAATCGTGAGCGCCCGCCGCCGTCAAGGAGGCGGGCAGATATCTTTTCGGGAGGATATTTATTTGGCTTTTGCCGAAAAGCCCATATTTCTCAGGCTTTTTACTTTTTTAAAAAATTATACATAAAAATTTAAAAAATTTTAAAAAAAGTTCTTGACAAGGAGAAAAAATTATGATATTATAATTGAGCTGTCGCAGTAAAAGGCAGTGAAGCCCGAGGAAATGAGGGCGTGAACATTGAAAACCAAATATATGACATACAGGTTCGGTCGGAAGACCGAACGGTATAAGACAACGAAATAACAAA
>CANRIS010000017.1 GCA_947630725.1 uncultured Clostridia bacterium | reverse complement strand
ACAAAACTTAAATATATATGTATTATTGGAATTGTTATAATTGTATTTTCATGGCTTGAGTCAATGAATTCATTGGGGTTTTTAAACAGTCTGAATAGAATTTCTTCGGAAACTTTTTTTATTTACTGAAAAGGGAGGTAATACTTTGGGAAGAAAACCTAAAAATATTCAAAGGGAATTGCTTCAAAAAACAAAGAAATGTTTAGCGTGTCCACCCCATAAAAATGAACGTCCCATAGGTAATTTTTATTTAAGTCATTCGCCGATGCACCAAGACGGAAGAGTACCATGGTGTAAAAGTTGTATTATCAGAAACAGTACATCAGAAACAGGCGAAATAGACGAAGAATGTTTTAAGGTAGTCTTGCGGCAGATTGATAAACCTTTTTATTATGATTACTTACAATCAGCTATAAGAGAAATAACCAATGAATTATTGGACAGCAACAAAGTCAAAATGGAGGACATAAAATATCAGGGAGCCAAAATAATAAGGCGATATTTTAAAAATATACAGTCATTGCCGCAATTAAGCAGAAAAACTTACGGTGATTCAGAAAAGGACAATTTTGTAAGCAATGGAAAGCCTGTCAGAATATCTATTTTTGGCAAAAAAGACCTTACGGAAAATGTCGTTGAAAGTGTTGTCGGTTTAATGAAAGAGAATAAAACCAATTGGACAGACAAGGATTTACAGAATAAGAAATACGCTATATCTACAATAGGTTATGACCCTTTTGAGGAAGCAAGTCTTACAGAGCGTGATAAAAAATATGGTTATAACATATTGGCAGGTTATTGCGACACCGAAGGTATAACCGAGGACGGGCACAAAATCCAAAGTGTCATAGAAATAAGTATGTTGTATATTCAGGTCAGAAAACTGACAGAAGCTATGAATAAAGAATTGACAGGTATAGATTTGGATGATGCTAAGATACAAAAGCTTGTATCGTCAAAAACATCTCTGCTTGCTTCAATAGCGACCATAGCCAAAGATAATAATATAGCTTCAAACTATAATAAAAATTCAAGACAGGGCAAAGACTCATTGACTTCTAAAATCAAAGAAATGGAAGATAGCGGGTTTAAGGATATAGAGGTAAATCTTTTTGATATAAAAACAAGTGAAGCATTTAAACAGATAGATGAAATCAGCAATAATAATATAGCCACACAATTATCTTTGGACAACAGCGAATATAGCGAGATTGTTAAAGAGCAGCGTGAAAAAATAATAGATTATCAAGACAGGATAGAGGCTCTTGAAGAAGAAAACAGAATTTTGAAAAATAAAATTATTTATTATGAGTCAGATCTTGATGTCGGATAAATTCTCAAAGGGGGTGAGTTAATGGAGATACTTATCCCTGTAACCGATAAAGAATTTAGCCAAAGAAAGCTTGAAGAATATAATAAGATGACTCAGATAACACAATGGGGAAGGCGAAATCCCGTTAAGTTTACGGAAGTGTTTTGGGGACTTAAATTAATAGATTATCAAGCCTATTGTTTTATGCGGACTTGGCCGGTTCAATTTGCGTTATGGGCGCAATGCCGAGGCGGAGGCAAAGATACTCTTGCGGCAGGATATTTTATGACAAGACTTGCTCTTATACCCAATTATTCTTTGTATGTCAGTTCCAATACATATGAACAGTCTGTTGAGTCGTGCGCAAAATTAAGAGATATAGCTTTAAAAAGAATACCGTCTTTTAAAAGTGCGACAGATCTTTTTGCAAGAGAGGTAGACAAGACAGGCACGAACAGTGAAACAGGATTTTTGCAGGCGCCTACGTTTAAATTCAGACTTTATAATAATTCCAAAATGGCTGCACTATCGTCTAATCTTGAAGGTATCAGAGGTAAGAGAGGCGCAGTATGGCTTAACGAAACAGCTTGGAAAACCGCTGATGAATTGGCTGTTGTCGAAAACTTCATAAATGTTGATACAAACTTTTCTACATCAACGGAGAAAATAAGATTTCACGACCCTGTTCAAATGCCATTACAGCTTTTATATACTTCCAGTGTAGGCGATGTGAAGTATCCTTTTTATGATAAATATAAAACATTTTATAAAAAGATGCTTGTAGGGGATAGAAATTATTATTGTATTGATTTAAACGCTTATGATATTTTGTATCATTCAACAATAGACGGTAAGCCTATAAAATCTCATTTATCGGAAGAACAAATAAAAAAATCAATAGAAGAAGATCCTGATAATGCCGATGTAGAGCTTTTCAATAAATTCAGAAGCGGCGGAGGTCAAAATGCAGTCGTGACTATGGATGACCTTTTGAGAAATTCTGTAACAAGAAAGCCGATTTTGTATAACGATACAGGCAAAAGAAAATTTATATTTTGCTATGATCCTGCGCGAAACTATGACGGCAGTATTTTGATTATATTTGAACTTATTGACGATAAAACTGTTGGGTATAGATTAAGGCTTGCTAACGTGGTTTCAATGGTTGATAAAGAATCTGAAAAGAAAACACCGCTTCCTATGCCTGCTCAAATAGAAATAATCAAGGAACTTTTAATTCTATATAATGGCGAAAGAGCGGCAGAATGGGAAAATATAGCAGGTTTTTATATAGATGCAGGTTCGGGAGGCGGCGGTATAAGCGCTGTTGCTGATCAGTTAATGGAAGATTGGAAAGACATAGAGGGAAATAAACACAGAGGTATTATAGATCCTGTACATAAACAATATGAAACGGCAAGACAGAAATATATAAATGCCGTACCCATTGTTCATCTTATAGACCCACAGGGATATAAAAAAATTATATACGATGCCGTTGCCAAAATGGTTAAATTAAATTTAATTGAATTTACTAACTACGACAATAAAGATTATATAACAGTAAAAGACGATGAGGGCAATTATGTTATCGAAAAGCTTGACGCTGACGAGCAGCTTGCGCTTGCCAATATGTATCTTGCAAAAATGCAGCTTTCGTATATGTGTAGGTATGATACGGCAGGCGGCGGTGTGACTTATGAGCTTGCTAAGGATAAAAAATGTAAACACGATGATATGGCGTATGCCATAGCTGAAGGCGCATATGCTTTAGCGACTCTCAGAAGAACGGATTTATTAACCGACCATAACAGGGGCAAAAGAAATTATAAAAATGCTCCCGTCTTTTCAAGTCCTTTAAGTTTTGATTGAGAAAGGAGGGAGTAAATGAGTAATAAAGAAAATGAAGATTTTGAATTGCATATTGAATCCGAATTGGACGAAAATACGGTTTTATATACTTCATATGATAATCTGCACAATAAACAAATTGCCGAAGCTGTCAAAAAGTATGATCCTACAAACAGTATATACTCTGTTTATTTGAAAAATGGATTTCCCATACATGAAAAAATAACTCCTAAAGAGATTGATATGCTTGCTGAAAACGCACAAAGCGATATTAATAAGATTCAAAGGATAAACAGCATAATAAGAACTGAAATAAACAAAAATGATATTATAGGAAAAACCGTTGAATGTATCGATACAAATATAAATACTAAAATAGATTTACGATATTGCAATGAAGAAGTCACAGGCAGGAACAAAAACAAACAGCTTGATAAAGTAAAGGCTTTTATCACAGAGTTTAATGAACAGATAGACATAAGAAAACTTATACGCAAAGCTGTAACTACTGCGTATTCCGAAGGCAATTATATTATGTATTTAAGGAATAATCACAATAATTACAGCGTTTCTTATTATCCTTTAGGTGTTTGTGAAATATCGGATTATGATTTAAACGGCAGACCCATAGTGTTGTTTAATGTGGAAGAACTTAAGTCACGTTTGCAAAAGGTATATGTTAAAACCAAAAGGACCAATTCAAGAGGTAAAAGAAAAGCATTATTTTTTGACAATATGACGGAGGAAATTAAAAACAGTTATCCCGAAGAGGTTTACAATGCTTTTATAGCAAGGGAAAAGTATGCTGTATTAAATCCTAAATATACCGGAGTTATAAGAATAAATGACGCCAATCAAAAATATGGTTTGTCACCGATTTACAGAGCTTTGAAGCCTGCGCTTATGCTTGAAATATTTGATGATACGGACAGAATAAACAGCAAGGCAAAAGCTAAGAAGATAATACATCAGAAACTTAGAAAAGAAGTTCTTGGTAAAGGCTTTAACAAAGACGGCTATGGTGAAATGGAATATGCTCATGCAAATTTTATGAGCGCGTGGGCGCAGCCTACGGTTGTTGTAACAACGCCTCCGACCGTAGAAAGCATATTATACATAGAGCCTAAAATTGAGCTTACAGATACAAATACCGTGACTAATTACAGATCGAGAGTGCTTTCCACTTTAGGAATAGGTTTTCTTATGGATTCATCTTCACAATCGGTTTCTACGGCAAATATATCTGTTACGCAGCTTTTAAGAACGATAGATAAAATATCGGAACAGCTTGAAGAAATATTAAACAGGTGGTATAAACAGATATTGACTGACAACAATATGAATACAAATTTTTGCCCGATTATTGATATTATTGACAGCGAGGCTCTTGATTTTAATTTAAGAAAAGAGCTGTCAACATTGTTGTATACGATATTTAACGGTTCACTTGAAAGCGCTCTTGGAATTATGGGAATAAATATAAATGATGAGATTGCGAAAAGAAAGAAAGAGAATGAAGCAAAGCTTGACACAGAAGTATTTTATCCCAGATTTACAAGCTATACTTCTTCCGGCAAAGAAACGTCATTTGACGATAAGGGCGGACGGCCGCCTTCAGAGGAAGAAACAAACAAAACAGAATATGATAAAGTCTATAACGACACAGAAAGGAAGTAAAAATGAAAAAACAAAAGATAAGATGTCCTTGTTGTGATAAGGAGATAATAATTAAGTTTAACGACACCGCTGATATACAGGGTGTCTTTTTTGATGGAATGAAAATCTCAGAAGATGAAGCCTTTGACAAGTATGGTATGTGTTTTGGCTTAGGAGGCGGTGTTATAAATGATTGATAAGAAAATTTGCTTGTATAACAACGTAATTGAAATAGCAGAATATAAAAATTATTTAGAGTTGGTAAGCAGGATATGTTATTACAACGATAATAATGCAAACGGAGTAATACTGCCATTTGATGAAAATTCCAAAGCTCTTGCCGAAACACTTGTTAATATGCCTGTGCAGGCAAAATACAGAACAAATTCAGACGGCGAACCTACGTTTGGTTCTCATGAAATGTATAAAGACAATAAAGGCAATATTACATTTAATACAAGCAGTATTGGCGTACATACAGAAGTTTGGATAGAAGAAAGCGAAATACAAACCGTAAACAATGAAATCAAGACATTGCCTTGTTTATATGCCAGATATAGGATCTGGAAAAGATATGAGAATGTTGTAGCTGCTGTTCAAAGATTGTTTTCTTTAAACAAACTATACAGTTCATGGGAAATATCTGTATCGGAATATGAATTTAAAGGCGGTATTAAAATTTTAAAAGACTATGTGTTTGAAGCAAATACACTTTTGGGATATGAATATGCCATGCCGAGCTACGGAACATCCGCCACAGCTGTTTCTATTGCCGAACAAGAAGATGAATGTATGATAGCCGAAGCTCTTTCAAAGGATTTAATCGGATTTGAGAAAGAAAGGAATGAGAAAAATATGAATGATGAAAACGAAAAGATAATTTCTGAAAAAGTGACCGTTTGGGATATATTGAATAAAATTGAACGGGCTTGCAGAGAGAAATTTGATGGATGGTTTTATGTGGCTTATTATTTTCCCGAAGATAAGGAAATATGGGTAAAGTCAGAAAGAACAAAAAATGATTTGGACTATATACGCTTTACTTATTCTATTGATGAAAGCGATAATGTTGTTCTTTCTGAAGGGGTAAAAGTAACGCTTACAGTTTCACCAAAGGAAATCAACAATCTTATAGCCGAATACGAAAATAAAATTGCCGAAAAGGATAAGGTGTTGGCTGAAAAGGATGCAATCATCAGCGAACAGGAAAGCACTCTGAATGATAAAAATACCGCCCTTACTTCTGCAAGTATTGAAGCGGCAAGTCTTAAAGAGGAAATTGAACAGCTTAAGCCCTACAAGGAACAGGCAGAAGCAGCAGAAAATAAAAAGAGAGAGGCTGAACTGGTTAAACAGAAATCAGAGCTGACAGCAGAAATAGTTTCTTCCGGTTTTATTACAGAAAAAGAAATTTCTGAATCAGAGGAGCTAAAGGGATATGTTGAAAATCTCGACAGAAAATCTCTTAATGCTATTGTAGGCGAGAGATATGCTGCGTCTTTGAAAGACAAAAAAGAAACGGCGGCTAAAAAGGATATTGACTCCACTGTTGAAGTAGGTTCAGTGAATCTTAGCAACAGTACAGATGTAGATGCAAAATCTATAATGAAAAACTATTTTAATTTCAGATTGTAAAAAACAGGAGGTAGAAATATGTTAAGAGAATTACAGACTTATTTTATGAAAAATATTGATGCTATGTATAAGGCAGCTTCCGATATGGTGGTAGGAACACCTGTCGTAAAGGATTATGAAGCTAAAACGGTAGATACAGCGCCTGACAAGACAGTGGCAGGCTTTTTCTTTGCAAGAAAAGAAAGAATACCTACGGGATGTTATTGTGGCGTTGGCGATATGTCGGATTATCATGATAACTTTATGAATATCAAAGCGGGCGAAGGAGTAACGCTTATTCCTCCTGTTTTTGGTGAGAGATATGCTACTGAGCTTTTTGACGGCGCAGAGGAATTGTCTGTCGGTGATCCTCTTATGGTATCAGGCGGAAAGTTTAAAAAGGCGGATGTAGAGTCACCTCTTATTTATGGCGGCGAATTTGATGATGCAGGTCATAAGCTTTATATCATTGAAGTCAGTAATGTAAATAAATCTGCCGAGTAAATAAAAAAAGTAACGTAAAAAGGAGGAAATCATATGTTAAAATTTGAAGTTGCTGAACTTATGAATAATGGTAACGCTGTGTATGAGGTTGCTCAGAAGGTAGATTATAAGCTTCCTCTTACAGACGAAGAAAAGGAAATTGCTCAGATAGTTGATACTTGGGCTAAAGAGATCGGCGAAACGGGTTATGATCGTGACCATGAAATTGCAGCTTATCTTAAGAGAACTATAAACGAAGAAATCTATAATGCTCCCGATGAGCTTCTTGACAGAATGTTTGACAGAGGTAATGTCGGTGAATTTGACGATTATGAGGCAAATGTTACACCTAAAAACACTCTTGCTGCTTATGAGGCCGCCAAAGGCGGAAACGTAGATAAAAGCTGGATTGACTTTACTTCGATTAAGCCCACATGGAAAAACAGACAGGTTGAAACAGATATTTCTTATGTTGACCTTAGAAAGAATGGCTTTAAGTCTGTTGCCCTTCTTACAACATTTGCAAAAGAAGCATTACAGAACGCATTGTTTTATGATGTATTCAACGCTATTGATGCCGCTATAACGGGCGGCGAACAGAAGATCGAAGTTACAGGCGCAGTACCTACAATTACAGCTATGGACGCTCTTGAACTTTATCTTACAGACAGAAATCCCAATGATTCTGTTGCGGTATGTCTTACAAAATATGCTCAGGCAATAGGCAGAATGGAAGGTTTTTATCACTATATGTCAGGCAATATGAAGGATAATTTCAACAGATACGGTCTTGTAGAAGGCTATGGCAGGATGGCTATTGCAGCTATTTCATCTGCGCATAAGCAGGGTAACGGCGATTTGCTTATTCCTGACAAAAAGATTTTTGGTATTGCAGGCAAAATAGGTACACTTGATATGAAGGGTACTTTACACGTTTACGAGGATTCGGATAACAACAAAGAAGCAATCAATATCAAGGTAGCAGATTTTACATATGGCTATGCTGTTGCGAAGATAGAGAATGTTGCAAAGATAGTATTTACTAATTGATAATTCATACAGACCTGCAAGGGCAGAGGCTTTTTAGTTGCTGCCCTTGCTTTTTTTAATAAGCAGAAAGGAGAATACAATGATTTCTAAAAATGAACTTATCAATGTGCTTAATTACAACGATAATCCTGTTTGTATTAGGACACGTTTAAGAGAATATGTTTGTGCAAAGGCAGAAAACGGTCAGCCTTCTGTGACTCCGCTTGAATTTTCGGAAATTGAAGAACTTAACGGTATAAGTCCTTGTTTTAAGATCGGCACCTTGTTTTTTGAAAAAGACAAGCAGGAAGAAATTTATACTGCTTTGAGAATAACCGATTGGCAGAATATTTTAAAAAATGAGGATATAAAAGATATAATCTTAAACCCTACTTATGAAAATTTGAATAGGATTTTAAAAATAGACAATGTAGCGTATTTTGAAAGAATAAGAGGTACGTTGTATTCTCTTAAAAATGCAGACAAATATGATTTATCTATAAGGGTTACAAGGCTTATAGATGCCAGATATAAAGAGTTAAGAAGCAGAAAGTATAAAACAAGTATTGTAATTACCAAAGCCGAAAATAACAATAACAATGTTTCAAACAAAGAACTTTCCGCAATAAGAGAGGAAAATAAAGATTTAAAAGCTCAACTCGATAAAATGCAGGAAACAATGAATATGCTTTTAAATAGTCTTAACAAAGAAGAATTGACAAAGGCCGAATCACAGGGCGCGACTATTGAAAAAACCGTATCAAGGGGCAGACCCCCTAAAAAGACTGAATAATAGGAGGTGGTTTGTTTGAAAACCACTTCTTTTAGCATTCTTATAAATCAATTTCTTCGTAAGATAGAAAAGGACAGAAACTTTTTTACTTATTATAACATTTCAGAAGAAGAAGCGCTTAATCTTGCAAAACTTCAGGCAAATGAATATGTTATGGAGGCGGTTGATATTTTAACAGACAGATGTTTTCCTGATATTGACTTTTATGATATTTCGTATGATGCGGAAAACAAGGAATATGTTTTCAATGTCGAGCTTACAAAAAGAGAAATCGGGCTTTTAACCAACCTTATGAAGGAAGTATATTTTGACAGAGATTTTGTCAGGCTTAAAGCTTTTGAAGTAGCTATGACACCTACCGATCTAAATCAGTTTTCGCCTGCCAATGAAAGAAATTCCTTTACAAATATGGTCGAGAAAATCAAATATGAAAATGAAGTCAGAATATCCCGATATATAGCCACCGACAGAATGACGGGAAAACCTAAAATGATAAATTATGGTTCGGGCGTTAAGAAAGCGCGGTGATTTATAGTGGACATAGATTACTTTCGCAAAATCAATAATACTTATAAATCGGAAAGCAGACAGGAAACAGATTTATACTTACTTAACAGGCACGTCAACAGACATTTTGCTGATACAATAGATTATCATAAGGTTTTAAAAAACGGAGAGACTTATGAACTTTTAATTATTAAAGATACTGACGGAAATACACATAAGAAAAAGATTAAGTCACGCCCTGACAAAAAATTCAATCTTGGCGATTATATAGAGTGGAACGGTCAATATTGGCTTGTAACATTGGTGGATCCCAATGATAAGACATATAATTCAGGTTATATGTATTTATGTACAGTGCTTTTAAAATGGCAGAACAGTAGGGGTGAAATCATTGAAAGGTGGGCTTATGCCGAAGATTATACTAAGTATTCAACAGGTATTTCTCAAAACTATTCTATGTCAACGGGGGATTATCAATACGGTATCACTTTGCCGGTAGATGATGAAACTAAATTCCTTAAAAGAGATAAGAGATTTGTTGTAGATATAGATGGCGTATATCCTCCGGATGTATATAAGCTTACAAACAGGAAAATTTATCTTGCTGATGATAGATATTTTTGTCGTGGCGGTATTCTTTCACTGACATTATCCTTTGATGTGTTTAATGCTTCTACCGACAAGCTTGTAGCCAATAATCAAAATGCACAGGTCTGGATTTGTGATTATATTGAAAATCTTATTGATGAGCCATCATATACAAATCCTTCAATGGCAGCCATTGTAGGGAAGATAATTAATACTTCCGGTTTTATTACTCTTAACAGGACGAAAAAGATAAAAGCGGAATTTACAGATGCAGCAGGTAATATCGTAACCGATATAGTTCCACAATGGAATATTGTTTGTGATTTTAAAGATCGGATAGAAATATCGGAAACGGATAATATTGTATCTTTAAAAATTACAGATGACAATTTTATCGGGGAAACTATAACGGTTGTTTTGAAAAATAAAAACGGTTCTGATGACAGTATAGATTTAATTGTAACAGATATATAAGGGAGGCGGTTAATTGTGGCATTATTGCAATTTGAGGGGATTTATAAGAATAAGATAATCAAACTTCTTATAAATAATGAGCTTGTAATTAAAATGATAAATCCGACTCCCAATCCAAAGCTTGATGATATAGCAGATGTTCTTTTAGGGTTCAGCGGCAAAGTAGGCAGTGAAACCGTAGAAGAACAGGGACATATTTTTGACCATGATTTTGTAGATGATACTGTCACAAATGAAAAAACTTTTATTTTTATTGAAACACAAATTCCTACAATATCTACATCTTCACCGCTTGTTGACTTTAATTTGTATATAACTGTTTTTTGTCATGAACGACTTGTAGACTTAAATAATAATTCAGTCCCCACGAAAAATGAAATGAAAAAGATGGGTTATATAGGAAACAGGATAGATATTCTTTGTTCTGTAATAGACAAAATTATGATGGGCAATAAAAACTTAGGTATTGGGGCAGTCAGTCCTTCAAAGCAAAATTTTTCTTGTGTATATAAGCCTAAAATTGGATATTATGGTAAACAGTTAAGATATATTGTCAAAGGCTACAATTCGGGAAGTGAAATGTGTGACAGTTTGGAATGACAAAAATATTTTAAAACAGGCTGTAATGAACAATGCTTTTTTCAGTGAAGAATTTGTCTACAACGATAAGCTTACATTTTATCCTATTACAATGAAAGACTATGAAAATTTTTCTTTATACGCAAAGGCTATTACAGTAAATAAAAATAGCCGTTTCCCTATAAAAGCAATTATAAAAATGAGTTATTGGGAGTTTTTAGTCGCTTTATGCAAGGACAGGGAGCTTGGCGTTAAATATGACGAGCCTCTTGCTCCTGCATACTTGTATTATACTTTGGAGCTTCTAAAACTTGCTTGTAAAACGACAGACATTGTTGTTAAGTCAGATGATAAGTTGTATGTAAACGGTTTGAAAATCGATGATGAGATTTTTGATGATATCAGACGAATAATAATAATTCAAAATGATATTGATTACGATATAGATAAGTTTATAAACAGCAATGTTGAGGACAGTTTGCGGAGAGCGCGGGAAAAACTGAATAGAGGCAGAAATGACAGCACTTTAGAAGATTATATAGATTCTTTGGCTATAATAACACATTGGAATGAACATTATATAGGTAATCTGACAATAAGAAAATTCTGGCGATATATTACAAGAACAAATTTAAGAGACCAATATGTTATTTTAAAAACAGGAGAGTCAAGTGGTTTTGTAAAATTTAAGGAACCTATAAAGCATTGGATGTTATCACCTGATAGTGATAAAAACGATAATATTAAAACAAGCAGCGAAACAGTCAATAAAATGGTCGGCTGACAGCTGCTTTTTTATGTGAAAATATTTATGAAAAGGAGATTATAATATGCAGAAAAATCAGACAAAAGAATTTGTAATCGGCGTAGCTGATTGTGCCTTTTTTCATAACGATCAGTTGCTTTTTACAGGAACAACAAATGTAACAACTTCACTTGAAGCTGCTATGGAGTCTAATGACATCAGAGCCGGTAAAGGCAACAAGCTGTTATACTCACATAAGTATGGCAGAACTCTGACAGCGACAATAGAATCTGTTGAGTGGAATCTTGCTTATTTTGCACTTCAGACAGGTTCGGCAATTACTCAGGCTGTCAGAGAGGTCCTTGAAATAAACGCTTGTGTCGATATTGTAGAAGGTATAGGCGTTCTTCCTTCAACGCCTGCTGAAGGTACAGATATATTCTGTGTACTTCCTGACGGTGCTATTGTATCTGTAAAGGCTTCGGGAACTACAATTGACCTTACTGACAAGCAGGTAACATCAGGTGTTATTCAGGCTACATATGTTAAAAATGTAATGACAAAGAGAGTAACTATTGACTCTGAAACACAGCCTCTTATAGGTAAGCTTGTTATGGATATGGACAAGTATAAGAATGATATAGGTAAGGTTGGTTCTATTCAGATTACAATACCTAAATTTCAGGCAGACGGCAACTTTACTATGGACTTTTCTAACGATAATGCAGCTCAGACCAATCTTTCCGGTACAGCGCTTGCTTCGCTTAATGAAAAGTGTACTGACGGCAAGGAAATACTTGGTTGGGTTGATGAGTTTAATACCGAAGAAGAAGCCCTTACCGTATATGATATAGCTGTTACACCTACAACTGTCAGCCTTAAAACAGGTGAAACCTGCGATCTGACAGTTTACGGCATCAAGGGCGGAGCGTACGCTAACATACTTATAGATAATGCTTCGTGTAGCTATACTTCTGATAAAGATACTACCGCAAAGGCTGAGAAGGGTAAGATCACTGCCGGTTCAGAAGCGGGAGACGCTCTTATAACAGTTGATTATAACGGCGTTAAGGATTATGTTAAGGTAACTGTAACAGGCGAATAATATTTAGTTTGTTTTTTGAGGGAGCGTTGTTTTTTAATAACGCTCCCAAAATATTTTTTAATGGGTCGGTAGAATGAATTGCAAATATATATATGCCAAACAAAATAACAAAACAAAGAAAAAGATGTATTATTGCAGACTGTCAGATGATAAAACAAATGACTTTGAAAGGTTGTGTCATTATCAGAGATATTGTATTGAAAAAAACGAGTATGTATTAAATCATCCTGAAAGATGTAAATGGAATAATTGATTAAAAAGGTATGAGAACAAAATTTAACGTAAATTCGGATGCAGAAAATAGAACATATAAAGGGATAGAGTTTGATTCGGAACTTGAAATGAGGTATTACAAAGAGGTAGTTTGTCCGCAAGTGGAGAGCGGTGATATAACAAAAGTTATACTTCAAAAGCCATATGTACTACAAGACAAGTTTGTTTATAATGGAAAGACAGTACAAGAAATAAAATATGTGGCGGACTTTTTTCTTGTTTATAAAGATAAACATGAAGAAGTAATAGACACGAAGGGCTTTGCTGACAGTACAGCTTTGTTAAAAAGAAAATTATTTTGGTACAAATATCCGGATGTGGACTACAGATGGATATGTTATTCAAAGATAGACGGCGGTTGGTGCGATTATGAATATGTAAAAAAACAGCGTTCTATCAGGAAAAAAATAAAGAAAAATCAAAAAAAATAATAAAGGAGAAAATTATGCAGGAAAATCAAAAAACAAAAAATGAGGCAGTTATAAATATAACTTGTAAAAATAGATTGAGTTTAAGTGAAGTTAATGCGTTTGTCAATGAAGTGGTCAATTCCTGCTTTGAATATAACAATAATACAAAAATGGAGGAATACGATCCTACATTTATAGATTTTATGATAAAGGCAGCTATTTTGAAGTATTATAGCGATTATTACATTCAGGCGAGAAAAGCTTATGAAAAAATTTACGTTGATGAAAAGGTTGTTACAGAGGCTGTAAATGATGTGAACAGGATATATGAATTTTGTTGTGACAATATAATTTTGAATGAAGAAAGAATAAAAGAACTCGGTATAGATTGGTCTCAACTTTCTGTCATGATTACAGTCATATATGAAAAGGTAGCTCATAAGGCGCGTATCATAGAAAACAGCGCAGGTTTTGTTTACTTTATAAATGAACTTGATGGAAAAATAAAGCTTTTTATGGAATGTATAAGCAATATATTATCCGGTATTTCAGAGGGTATAGGTGATGTAAACGCACAAAGTATTTTAGAAGAGATCAACAAAAAATTTGACCCTAAGATAATTGTAGACGAATATGTTAAATCTGAAATGAAAAAGGCGCATGATAAAGAAGTTGAGGCAATCAGAAAAGGCAAAAAAGAGATTAAAAATAAAAAAGAAAGCTTTCAAACTAAAAATGAAAAGAATATAATTCCAATGGCAAATTATAAAAAGGAAAAATCCTGATGGCTAAAAAAATCAATAGTTTGTCAGCTTTATCTGATGAATTTAAAACAAGAATGGCTAAAGCCGTTCAGATGACAAGAGATGATATATATGATGCTTTCCACACTTATATATTTACATGGTATTCTGATTATCAACCTAAGAGCTATAAACGAAGTTACAAATTTCTTAACAGTCTTGTAAAGCTTGATGTGAATATAATAGGTAATAAGGTGTTTACAAGCGTAAAAATAGATGAGGATTTTTTGGGCTCTCAATATTCTACAGGCAATCATCCAACAGGTATGAATGTGGCCGAAGCGGCAGATTTGGGATTGCATGGAGCAGTAGGCGGACATTTTTTAACAAGACCGGGATATTCCGGTGTGCGTTTTTGGGCAGATGCTTTTGATGCGCTTGGACGTGAAGAAGGCATCAGAAGGATGCTGCTGCAAAATTTAAAAAAGTGTTTCTAAAAAAAAGATAAGGAACTGTTGTTAAAGCATAAAAACAACAGTTCTTTTTTATTGCAAAAAAATGTATACAAAAGGAAGTGATATTATTGTCTGATTTTGAAGTACAAGTTGGGGCGGCGTTAGACTCTCAATCTTTATTAAATTTAAAGAGTCAAATTGAAAAAACGGAGATAAAATTATCCAATGTCAGTGTGGATAGCTCGGCACTGGATAATATTCAAAAAAGTCTTAAAAATTTGACTATAAAAGTCCCTGAGATCACAATTAAAACACCTAAAGCGGCAAAATTTGAAACACAGAAAAAAGCTTTAGAAAATAAAATAAGCAAATGGGAAACGGACAATTCGGTTTCCGCACAAAAGTTTGAAGAAAAAATTAATAATATTAAAAGTAGTTTAAAAAAAGCTGACAAAATAACTTTTAATAATTTAACAGGTGAATTTAATAAAGTTATAAAAAAGGCTAAGGATTTTGAAAAGACTTTAAAAACAAAAGATGATATTTTTAACTGGATCTCACAAGATATTAGTGAAGGCAGATATGAGGCGCAAATCGCTCAATTTCAAAAAAGATTGGGGCAATATTCGTCTAAATCAAAAGAATATTCAAGGACTAAAGCATCATTAGAAAATTTAAGTGATGTTTATCAAGAATTAAAATCTGCTCAGAAAGCTTTTAGTGACAATAGGACTGATAATAACTATCAAAGATTAGTAAGCGCACAAAAAGAAATAGAATCGGTTATTCGTAATACATCAAATCAATTTAAAATACTTGATAGCGCACAGACTAAAGTACTTTCTTCTGCCAGTAAAGCGTCTGCTATAAAAAGCTTTGAAATATACTGGGAAAAGAATACTAAAGCATTAAAAAAATATAATCAAGAATATGAGGAGCTGCGGAATCAGGTTTATCTAATGGAAACCAAAGGTGAAAAAGAGACCTTTGATACTTCCTTTAAAAACCTTCAGGCAAAAATTTTAAAAAACGGTGACGAAGGAAAATCTTTTTCAGAATCTTTTAAATCTGTTTTCTCTACTGTAGGTAAATTTGCTGCTACATATAACATTCAACAAAGAGTTTTAGAAGCCTCGGAGCAAATGATAAGAAACATCGTAGAGATTGACTCTGCGATGACAGAATTGAAAAAGGTTTCCGATATTAGGGACAGCCAGATAGGTAGTTTCTTTAAACAAGCTAATGCACAGGCGCAGGAATATGGCGCAACTCTTACAGATGTTATTAATTCAACGGCCGATTGGAGTAGATTAGGCTTTAATATAGCACAAAGTGAAGAATTGACTAAGGCTTCATTGTTATATCGCAATGTAGGCGATAATATGACGATGGATGAGGTTAATGAAAATCTTATAAGTACATTGCAAGGTTTTCAGCTTGATAGTACGCAGGCTGTTGATATAATTGATAAAATCAATGAAGTAGCCAACAACTATGCCATTGATAGTAGGGGTTTAGGTGAAGCTTTAAGGCATAGTGCAGCTTCGTTTAATGCGG
The DNA here is from genome assembly GCA_947630725.1 of uncultured Clostridia bacterium. Taxonomy (GTDB): domain Bacteria; phylum Bacillota; class Clostridia; order Lachnospirales; family CAG-274; genus JAJQCI01. The sequence goes on along the minus strand of CANRIS010000017.1, from coordinate 37,765 downwards.
CAAACACTGATTTGTCTAAATCAATAGCGCTTATTACAGCTACCAACACAGTTGTACAAGACCCTTCGGCGGTCGGTAATATGTGGAAAACGGTTGGTATGAGAATAAGAGGCGCAAAAACAGAGCTTGAAGAAGCGGGTGAAGATACTGACGGTTTAGTAGAGTCGACTTCTGAGCTTAGAGATATGGTCAAGCAGATGACGGGCTTTGACATCATGAAAGACAACAATACATATAAAGATTTATATGAGATTGTTATCGGTATAGGAGAACAGTGGGATAAGTTAAGTGACATAAACCAAGCAAGTCTGCTTGAAGCTCTTGCAGGTAAGCGACAGGGTAACGCTTTGACTGCAACATTACAAAATATTGATTTGGTTAAAGCAGCTTATGAGTCTGCTATCAACAGCACAGGAAGCGCAGAACGAGAAAACGCTAAATATCAGGAGAGTATTCAATACTCACTTGATAGAATTAAAGCAAGTTTTCAGCAAATTTCGGCTGATACAATTAATTCCGATTTGTTTAAAGGGATAGTTGACGGAGGTAATACTGCTGTTCAAGTAACAGACAAACTGATAAGTAAGTTTGGCATGTTGAACACAATTTTAGCCGGATTTGGTATATATAAACTTTTTAGCAGTGGTAAAGCACAAAGCTTTTATTTTTACATAGAGTGTGCCACTGGTCAGTTTAGCCGAGAGGTGTACGAGGCTGCATAAACAGCTAAGGACTGGCGTAGTTAAAGTGTGAGAAAATGGCTTACTTTGGTAAGCAAGTATTTTTGACGATACTTCGGGGAGGCTCTGTGACATAGCAGTCATATAAAATATATCGAATACCAAACCATATTGGAAAACAATATGGCGGCAAATGCGAAAGTATACGGTATGGTAACAACTTCGATATAGGGATAATCCGCAAATGACAGTTCTAAGTTATAATTTTGTGTTATAATAAGGACTAATTTCATCGAGTAGAGATCACTGGTGGACGAGAATATATAAATAGAGACATATTTATAAATTGTTCATCAAGGTGTATTCAAAGACTTGTAACACAGCAAGGATAAAATGTCAAATCAGACTGCCAACTGATGTGTGTAGAGACGGTAATTCAGCCGTTTGACAGGAGATATATTTTTTTCCAGAATAGTTAATACTACAGGCATGACTTGTAGTTGTTTTTTTACACAAAAATAAAATTGACTATATAGCGGTTATGGATATATTTAAACATTTTTAGGTTTGGGGTTAATGAAAAACTACAGTATATTTATACTTGTGGTTCGTATAATGCAATAATATAGTATATTTATTGTGATGACAAAAATCATCAAAATATCTGTATTTTTACTGTAATTTTTTTTTATTAGCCATTGACATATGCAAATAATTCTGCTACAATAAATGTGGATGTGCAATATATAAATTTACCGTAGACAGTAGGTGGTTTTATGCTGTAAATTCCTACCGAGGTAAGGTTCAAAATGGCCTAATCTCTATAGGGGTTGGGTTATTTTTATTTATCTTATTAATGCTGCAATATAAATAAGTATAATGTGTTAATTATACTTGCACATTATATAATATTAGTTGATGAAAATGAAATATTATTTTTTTTAAAAATTATATTGACTTTATGAAAAAATGTGTTATAATATGTTAAATTGTAATTGCATTTATCAATAAAGGAGGAAATATGATTTTTACTGGAAATAATCCATCAACAATGAATATAAATGTTCAATTTTCATCTACAAATAAGAGTGCGATTCATAATAATTCAAATCATTGCTTTAATTTAAAAGATTATATTTTATGGATTGCTACTTTTATATTTTCTTTTATTCCTTTTAGTACACCTTTGCTTAGAGATTATGTTAATTCGAGTAATTTTGTATTAGATATTAACAAGATTTTTAATAATAAGGAAATTTTATATATATGTGTATCAATGTCTCTTGCAGCATTATTTGAGCTATTGAGGGCAAATGATAAGATTTTTGTTAGGTCAATAATTGTAATTTTTAACACATTTATTTGCCTTGTTAATTATTGTACACTTCCTGAAAATGGACGTAATCCATATCATATGTGCATACTTAATCTTGTGTTTTTAGCTGTGACATTTAGTTTAGGAACTATCTCATTTATAAATAAGGAGTAAATTGATATGTTTGTATTTTTTATTTTATTAGTTTGTTTTTCATCAATCTTTGCTGTATTTTATACCCTTATCCCAATAATACATAGTTATTTGTTTAAAAAACGTAAAACTATTGCCAGTAAGACAAAACAAGATATACAAGAAATAATTGATAATTTTTTAAATAATGATAATGCAGGAAAATATTTCGTTGAATTAATTTTGAACAATGAGTTTATGTGCCTAAAATCTGGAAATCATGGTGGTGATTTCCCAGATCTTAAACAGTATAGTAATTTTGTGAGATATTCTAATTTAGATGTCGCAAATGCTTTGAAAGAAGTGGGGGATTTATATGAAAAATCTATCCTTTAATTATTGTTTGTGTGACGATATATTATCTTATTTTGGAGAAGAAAAAGTTGAAAGATATTATAATACAATTTATGATGAGTTGATTGAGTTTATTAGCATAAATAAATTATCTGATCTTATAAGAGTCGATAAAGTTTTACTTGGCAATGTTATAATAGATTATTTTAATGATATAAAGAGATTAATGGAATTTCACAAAGACATAAAAAATGTTAATAGTGAAAAAGTAATTGCATATACTTCATATTGGTTGTTACATAGAAAACCTTTACAGATAATAAAAGAAGATTTTAATTGCAAAGAAATACAAACAATAAATGAAAGATTTGTATTACAATATATACTTAATTATTTGAGCGTTAGAGAAAGAAAAAGTCATATTTTACTTAGAAAAAATAAAGGATTACAAAATTTTGCAAGTTTAATGTTGTATTACTTAGTTTATCGAAAATACGATGCACAAAGTTTAGAAATGATAGTTACTGCTTTTTTAGCTGGACAAATATATGAACAGATTGGCGAGGATATAAGCAATAAATTGCACCCTTTTGATGTATAAAAATTTAAAGTTTGTTAATTTAGTACACAAATACCGAATCCCCTTACTTCTCTGCAAAACAGAAAGGTAAGGGGGTTTTATATTTGTTGTGGGTATAAAACTCAAAAGGCTTTAGCTCACATACTCTGTATGTATCTATTACTTACCTAATACTTTACATCCCCGGTTTCCATTTGTGTCCACACATCTGGCAGACGTTCATTGGTTTTCCGCTTCCGAGAAAACCTCTTACAAGACCATAGCCTTTGTTCACCGTAGCGACAGATGTCGACCCGCACTTGGGACAACAAGCTATGTTGGCTGCTTTATTGGCTGCTATGGTGGCGGCAAGTTGGGCTTGACGTTGTTGTTGTCTTACAGCCTCCTTTTTATCTTCTTGCAGTATTAAACGTTCCTTTTCCGATTCAGACATTTTATCCATTTCCTGAAATTTTATAGTATAACATTCTGAACATATAATTGCATCAAGAACAATTTCATTTTGAGTTATTTTGTTGCACTTAGGACAGTAACTTTGTTCGTGCATATAGACACCTCCATATTACTATTTTTATGATTATATCATATTAAGCAAGAAAAAACAATATCTCTCTACAATTGTTTATTTGACACTTAATAATTTGTTTAATGGAATAAAATTAGGAAATAGTTTTTATGGAGCAACTATAAGTAGGACTATTACTGGTGTTGATAATATAAAGGCCATTACTGAACAATGGAAAAATGCAGATGCCCCAATGAAAGGTGTAGCAAGAAGTTTTATTGAAATTCGCAAGGCTTTTGACGGTAACTTCGGTAAAGGTATATCCAAAACCTTCTCAGTCCTCAAAGACGGAGTTTCTTCCCTTGTAGCGGCTCACCCTGTGCTTACATCTATAGGGGCTATTATAGCAGGATTTAATGTAATGTATGCTCCTATTCTTGACGGCGCAAAGAAGTTAGAACAGGCAAGCAAGGCTGTTGGAGACTATCAGAATACGGTTTCTGAATTAGAGAGCGTAAAGCAGGAACTCGAAAACATTAATGTTCGTATGGATGAATTAAATGCTAAAGGACATCTGACCTTAGTGGAATCTGAGGAAATAGAAAAGCTTACAAGATCTAATGATGAGTTGGAAAGAAGAAAGAACATTCTTGAAACATTGGAAAAAGGACAGTTTGAATCTTCAAAGAAGGCAATTGACGATTATCTAAATGACAGCCATCTTATCAGAGGAAATGCTGAATGGCATTGGTATAATCCTTTAAGTTGGGGCGGCAATGACAGCATGTTGGCAAATTATGACCCATTGACAACAGATAAAGGTTCAATTCTTACCCCTCTTGAAAGTATAAACAGCTATCTCAATGGTATAGAATATCTTCAAAACAAAATAACTGACCTTGAAAAACAGACTGAAAATACCAAAAATACAAAAACAATAGAAAATATCAATAAAGAAATTAAAAAATGGCAAAGTGTTATTGATGATTATATTTCTGTTGTAAGTACCGATTTGGATAGTATATCTACTCTCAGCGACAGTTTTAACGAAGATTATTTTGATTCCACCACTTACAAAAATCTTATGGATTTGGTTGACCGTTTTGAAATTATAACAGGCAACTCCGGCAAATCGAAAGAATCTAAAATTGAAGGCTTATTAGCTAAGACTGATTATGAGGGTTTAAGAAACAGGCTTGTTGATCTGGCTAAACAGGGAAAACTGACAGCCGAAACACTTAACAATGCAAGCGGTGACATTGGTAAATTTTTCTCGGACATTTCTGCTAAGGATATTTCAACCGATGAACTTGTACAATATTTTAAAGCGATAGCTGACCCTGAAGCTTATAACTTTGAGAATATCAGGAAACAGTTTAAGGACACGCTTGCTTCATTTAATGAGCAGGGTAAGGAGTTTGTTGACGGACTTTCCGAAGATGAGCTTACCGCTTATATGACAATCAAGGCTTCGGGAATTGACACCTCGGAATGGGATATACAGACTTGGAAAAATCAGATTGAGGATAAGTTAAAAGTTGAGGCAACTGTTGACATCAAAGCCACACCCAAGCTTGATGAATTTACACAGGCTAAAGAAAGCGACAATTCGGGGAAGAATTATGATACAATTGTTTCTTCTCTTGAATCTGTTAAGAAGCTTTATGAGGGCGGTCTTGTTGGTACTGATGATTTTCTGTCATTCGCCAAGTTAATTTCTCCGAATGATGTTGCTACTGTAAGCGAGTATGAAAAGTATGTGGGTAATATTGCCAAGTATTTCACAGAGGACTATAAGGGACTTGAATCCTTTAAGAAAGACCTTGACGCTAAGGGGCTTGCTGAGTATAACGCTCAGACAGGCAAGTTGGAGACTACTTTTAAGAATACTTCTGAAGCGGCTAAAGAAATGGGTATGTCTACCGAAACATTTGTTATGGCTATGCAGAAGCTTGACGAGTTTGGCTATGACATAAAGAGAGTACTGAAAATTTAACTCTTACAAAAAATATTCTGCATAGGTATTGCAAATTTTTACTTTATATTGTAAAATAACATTAGGAATAGAAGAAATATAATGTGTAGTATTACAGCGTTCTACAAAAATCTTAATTATTTTATGATATATTACTTACAAATTTAAGTTTGGAGTGATATTTATGAAAGACAATGACAAATTTGGATTTAAGAAAGTAGACTGTAAAATAAATAGTAAGGAAGGTGATAATATGACAACGGTAAGTATGCCAGCAGTAGAAGATGTAGAATATAGCACAACTGAATACATCAAGGGAATGCAAGCATATGTAAAACAGTTATCGTCAATGCCAAAGGATAAGTTGCGTAAGCATTCAAAAAGAAGTTTGGTAGAGTCAGGAATCATTGATGAAAACGGAAATTTTACAGAGCAATATCGCTATAGTGATATAAACTACAAGGGAGACAATGAGTAAAAATGTATAGCAAATTGCCAAATTTAACATTGGGGTTTCACGGCTGTGATATAGAAACGTACAAAAAGGTACTCTATTATCATAAATCATTAAAACCAAGCAAAAATCTTTATGACTGGCTTGGAAATGGTATCTATTTCTGGGAAAACAGTTATGAAAGAGCTAAACAATGGGCAGAGGATTATTGTAATAGATATAACAAAAGAAACCCTAATAGTACTCCTAAAATTCCTGCTGTAATTGGAGCAGTAATTAGTTTGGGATATTGCCTGAATTTATCCGATTACAAAAGTAATGTGATTTTACAACTGGGATATGATTTGCTTAAAATTAACTGTGAAGCTACAGATATGGCTATGCCAATAAACAAAAATATCAACAATAACAATGATTTGCTAATACGTAACTTAGATTGTGCTGTTATACAACAAATACACGATTATAATAAGAATATGGGTTTAAAAAGCTATGACAGTGTAAGAGGAGTTTTTGTTGAAGGTTCACCTGTATATGAAAACTCTGGTATTATGAATAAAACACATATTCAAATATGTGTAACAAATCCCAATTGTATAAAAGGATATTTTCGACCATTAGAACACAATAAAGAATATGATAGAGTTTAATGTAACAAAACTTACACAAATACCGAACTCCCTTACCTCTCTACAAATAAAATAGAAAGGTAAGGGAGTTTTATATTTGTAAAAATATGGAACTCAAAAGGGGTGAGCCTATTTTCTCTATGTAGGCTTTACCTGTATGTACCTATTCATTAACTACTTATGTTCCCGGTTTCCATTTATGCCCGCACATCTGACATACATTCATAGGCTTACCCGAACCTAAAAAACCCCTTACAAGGCCGTAACCCTTATTTATGGTGGCTATTGACGTTGAGCCGCATTTAGGACAGCAAGCTATGTTGGCTGCTTTATTGGCTGCTATGGTGGCTTCAATTTGGGCTTGACGTTGTTGGTCGCGTAACTCGTCTTTTTTCTTTTCTTGTTCTATTAAATCTGCCTTTTCTTTTTCAGACATTTTGTCCATTTCTTCACGTTTTACATAAAAACACTTTGAGCAAACGATAATATCAAGCATAAATTTGTTATCTGTATTTTCATTACATCTTGGGCAAAAGCTATTTTCATGCATATGAACACCTCCATATATTGTATAGTTCAATGATACCATTTTTTAGATATAAAATCAACATCTCTCTACACTGATTTTATATTTTTTGACACTAAATAACTTAATAAATGGTATTTCATTAGCGAAAAACTATTTTGGAGTTGTGAACGGTTCAATATTTAAAGACTTTGATGTGGATAGGATAACACATGAATGGACACATATGGATAAAACCATAGAACCTATCGCAAATGGGGTATATGATATACTTAATGCTTTTTCAGACGAAGGCATAGGTGCAGGAATGTCCAAGACTTTTTCAGTCCTCAAAGACGGAATTTCTTCCCTTGTAGCAGCCCACCCTGTTATAACATCTATAGGGGCTATTATAGCAGGATTTAATGTAATGTATGCTCCTGTTCTTGACGGCGCAAAGAAGTTAGAACAGGCAAGCAAGGCTGTTGGAGACTATCAGAATACGGTTTCTGAATTGGAGAGCGTAAAGCAGGAACTCGAAAACATTAATGTTCGTATGGATGAATTAAATGCTAAAGGACATTTGACATTAGTGGAATCTGAGGAAATAGAAAAGCTTACAAGATCTAATGATGAGTTGGAAAGAAGAAAGAACATTCTTGAAACATTGAAAAAAGGACAGTTTGCGGCTGCAAAGAATGAGGTTAATGATTATCTGAGTGACAAGTCAACAGCTAATCAGAATTTTAAACTTATTAACCCTTATACTTGGAAAAATTCATCATGAAAAGCTAACGGTGGATCGTCTAATGTTGTGTTGAATTGGCTTAAAAAAGTGGGGCTACAAGTGCTTTAGATACCTTATTAATTGTCGGCTATGGGTGGTACTGTTCTTCCGTTCGCACTTGTTTTGGGCTCAATGGAGACTAATGAGAAGACCGCTCTTACACCTATCGAGAGTATAAACAGTTATTTTGACGGAATTTATTGTGTGAAAAAATATTTTTTTGTTGACTTTACATATATTTGCATATATACTAATAAAATATAGGAGGGATGTGTTAGCAAAATGAATGGTAATGAAAAACTTAAAAATATTTTCAGCTGGCTTTTAAATATAATTGCTATAGTATCTGGTTTTTGTTCTATTGTAGGTGTTTCTGTGACAAGCCTAATGCTCAAATATATTTTAAATATGGGTATTAAAAATACTATATTAGTTGCTATGGTTTTGTTTGCAATATCTATAGCTGTTTTGTTAGTAAATACATATAAAATTCACAGAGACAAGGTGAAGGTTGTCAAAACTATAGCAGAAAATTACAGAAAAATAATTTTGAAAGCTGTAGAGTCTTACTTTGATGTTTTAAAACAACATAAGCAAAATGCTTTGACAGTAACAAATTTATCTTCATTGTATAGTGATTATCTCAAATCTATATTGGACTATCTTTGCATTATATTTGAGAGTTTGTCAAAAAAGAAAATCTGTGCTTGTATTAAGTTAATTACATATACTGACGAGGAAGAAACTGTAGATATAGATAAATTAACTCTTTCAACATTTTGTCGTTCTGGCAATTCTGATATAGATAGAGGTGATTATGAAATAAATACAATTAACTTAAAGGATAATACAGATTTTTTAGAAATTGTAGATCAAAATTACCATTCTGGTACAAACTATTTTTACCAGACTAATCTTGTTAAATATGAAAAACAATTAAAAAAAGAAAATAAGCAGTACAGAAATTCTAATTACAATTGGTCGGACTATTACAAGAGCACTATTGTTGTACCAATTATGATTAAGTCAGATAAGCTTTACACGCAAAATACAAATAATAAAAAACAATGTTATTACAGAGTAATAGGCTTTTTGTGTGTTGATTCCTTATCTACACATGCGTTTTTGAAAAGCCAAAGGGAAGTAAATGTTAATATACTACGTTCAGTAGCAGATTTGCTCTATATTTTGCTTAGTCAGTATTGTTACTACGTAAAAAAATACAAATAAAGATTGACATATTATTTCCTGTATAATATAATAGTATTATGTTATAAATACTGTTAGGAGGTTAATATTTATAATGGAAAGGAAGTATAAAATAAAAGAATTGTTAGTTCGTATAAAAGGTTTATCTAAAAATACTGAAACTACAAATGTAGATTATCGGTATATATATGTTTTTTCGTCAGTATTTCCCGATAAAAAAACTATGGAGAAAGCCTTGCATGCAATCAAATAAATTACTTATAGAAACTTTATTTTAGTAATATCACACAAATACCGAACTCCCTTACCTCTCTACAAATAAAACAGAAAGGTAAGGGAGTTTTATATTTGTAAAAATATGGAACTCGATGTGGTTGTTTTTATTTACGTTCCCGGTTTCCACTTATGTCCACATACTTGGCATACGTTTACAGCCTTGCCACTGCCTAAAAAGCCAGTCAGTATGCTAAATCCGCGGTTTACAGTAGCCACAGAGGTGCTGGCGCATTTTGGACAACAAATTATATTGTTGGCATGATATTCTGCGATCTTAGCCTTGATTTCAGCTTGACGTTTGTCTTCTTTTGCGTAATATTCTTCTTTTTGTAGTTTTTCTGTTGTGGCACCCTTGACGTATTCACATTCAGAGCAAACCGCAACAAGACTATTTTTAGGCTGTCTTCTGTATATATTGCCAATAGTTGTTTTATTACAATGTTGACAATATGATTCTTCTTGTTTGACATAAGTATAGAGAATTTCATCTACTTTTGTTCCGCATTCAGTACACAAATATATAAATTTTGTAGATTTATCATCATTCTCAATTTTGGTATATTTAGTTTCAGTTTTTTTGCAACATTGTGGACAATATTCCTGCATACAATTAACCCTCCTTTTTTGTTTAATTATATCATAATAATTTGAGACAATCAATATTACTTCTCTACTAATATTATATTGACACTTAAAAGTATCTCTGAATTAATGAATTATAATAAACAAAAAGGCAAATATCCTAATGCACCATGGGGCAATAAAGTTGAAAAATTGGAATTTGACGATCTGAGTGCTGGAGCAAAGACTCTCTCAACAAATTTGATGAAGATTAAAGAAGCCTTTTCAAAGGGAATTGGTTCCGGCATAAAGCAAACCTTTTCTTCTTTAGGCTTAGTCAATTCTATACTTGCTGTAACTGCGGCTGTGTCGGCGGGTATTACTGTATGGAATGCTTATCAACAGGCACAAGAAGCAGCAAGGCAGAAAGCAGCGGAATCGGCTGATGTTTATTCCCAGTCAGCTAATTCAATAAATGATTATTTGACTAAATATCAAGAGCTGCATCAAGCTTTATTGGCCGCACAAGGAAACGAGCAGGAGACTTATAATGTCAAGCAGCAGTTGTTGTCACTACAGCAAGAGTTAAATGCAGCTTACGGCGAAGAATACGGTAAAATTGACCTTGTTACAAATGCTTACAAAGACCAAGCAGAAGCTATTGACAATCTCAACAAAAAGTTGGGTCAGAAATATCTCAATGAGAATCAGAAAGAAATTGACAAAGCAGAAAAGAAAATGACTTCTGATAGGCACTATGAATTTAGCGCGGGAAACCAACTATCAGCAGTAGACAGAGCTTTTCTGTCAAATGTCGCAAGAGAATATGGGATTTCTGCGTATGAAGATATAACAGGGTCTAACGGTACCAGCAATTTTAAGTTTTTCATAGATGCAGATCCCGAAAAAGCATATGAGGCCATTGACAAGTTTATGAATGATGTCAGAGAAAAGTATGGCGATGATTCTGAACTTGGTATTAAAGTGCTTGAATCCGCAAGTAAATCTCTTAAATCAGCTAATGAAGTTATAGAAATGTATGGCGACATATATAATCAAGCTCTTATGGCTCAGATTGCCAATGATGATGAGTTATCTAAGACATATAATGATGCTACTACCGCTGTTGAAGAATATAATAATGCCATAATTGACGGTGACCCGTCTAAGATTAAAGAAGCAAGGAATAATCTTCTTGACGTGCAGAAAACAGTTGAAAATGGCGGTTCTGAATGGGATAAGTACAACAGAATTTTCAATGATGTTTTTGACGAAGCAGACACAAGACTGTATGATTTTAAAGAGGCTGTTACTAATAATACCGATGGGCTTGGAGATTTAGCTAATAAGTTTAAGGGCTTAAATGATGTCGATTTGGGTGGTTATGCTGATTCGGGAGACAATAGTAAGTTTAACGAATTAGCAAGACAAGCTGACAAATACGATTTAAGTGTAAATGAATTAATTGATTCTCTTGTTGAGTTAGGTATTGTACAAGGTCAAATTGATGAGCAAGCAGGAAAAGCATTTAACATCAAAGCAACACCCAAGCTTGATGAATATAAAGCTGCTCTTGAATCTGAAAATAGTGGGGTCAATTATGACTCTATTTTTTCGGGAATAGAAACTGCCAAGAATGCCTATGACAAGGGACTTATAGGAACCGACGATTTCAAGAGTTTTGCTAAACTGATTTCGCCGAATGACATTGATACGCTTAGCGAATATGAAAAACATATAGGCAATATCAAGAGATATTTTACAGAAGATATAAGCGGCGTAAGGAATTTTCTGACGGATCTGAGCAAGCAGACAGACGCAGCAGGCGAAAGTATGGCTGTTTGGGACAGCAATACCGAAAGTTGGTCTTTGAATATTGATGATGTTACCAAAACTGCCGATAAAATGGGGCTTTCCGTTGAATCTCTTGTGGCTATTTTAGGCAAATTAAACGAGTATGGTATTTTTACAGGTATATATAACAGTGCTGATGAAGCCAAAAATAGCCTCGTAGAATTATATTCGGAATATAACGAATTGGCTGTAAAGAGGGATGAGCTTAAAGATTCGGGCAACGCAGATACAAGTGGGCTTGACACCATAGAAAGTAAGCTTGCAGAGCTTAAAGGTCAGATAGATACCACAGCAGAAGCATACCTCAGTTTGCTTATGGGTGGAAACGGTGATTTGGATAGTACTGCCGATGATATTGTCTCTCAGATCGAAGCAAATCAGAATGCTCTTTCTAAGGCGGTTGAAAAGTACAATAATACTGATTTCAGTAAGTATGGCAACTTATCCAATGAAGCCAAAGAACGAATGCTTGAAGGCATAAAAAAGTTTGCTGCCGAAAGTGGATATGGCATCGGCGGAACTGATGGTAAACTGTATATTGATTTTCACGCAAAGCTTGACGAGGATTCTGTCAATAATGTAGAAGATCAGTTAAACAGTATTAAAGTCAATGATGTTGAAATTGGCATTGATGTAAACAAACCACAAGACTTAGTTAAACAGTTAATGTCAGGGGCTAAAAATAATGCCGAAAGTGGAGTCAATGTAAGCGGAACCGTTAATCTTAAAGTTAATCGTGATGCCGTAGATGCCGAAAAGTATGACACCGAAGCAACGGTTACTTTTGTTCCAAACTCTGCTACTGTAAACCGTATTAAAAGAGATTTTCAGAATACCGTTATAAACATACCTATTAATTTTATTACAAACGGTAAGATACCTACACCATCTTCAAATGGTGGGGGCAGCGAAGCAAAGGGTAATGCTCAGTTTGGCACAGCTATGGCAAACGGCACTATCGGTGAAAAGAATGGCGGAAAAGTCTTGACGGGTGAGCTGGGCAAGGAACTAATAATAAGAGGAAGCCATTTCTTTACTGTGGGTGATAACGGTGCTGAATTTGTAAATCTGCGTAAGGGCGATATTGTATTTAATCACAGACAGACCGAGGAATTGCTTAGTAACGGTCATATAAGAAGCAGAGGCAGAGCTTTAGTCAAGGGCAACGCTTATGCAGGCGGAGCGGGCGGAAGTGGAAACAATAAGCTTCTTGCTCCCGGTAAAACAACCACAATGACCACTACTAAGACTACAACTACAACAGCTTCAAACGGCAAGTCGGGTTCTGACAGTGATAAAAAGACAAACGATAATTTTTATAATTATTTTGAAGCCATTCTTAAAGACAGGCAAAAGGCTGTTGAAAAGTTTGAAAAAGAGCTTGAAAAACTCAATGAGAGAATAGAAAAGGCGAGAGAAAACAACGATATAGAGCTTGAAAAAGCTTTGATAAGCGAGTTTGGACAAACTACAAAGGAATATCAGGATAATCTCGCCAAAAGCGCAGAAGAGTTAATAAAAACAGCAGAAGAACAGATTTTGCCCATAATCAGAAGCTTTGCGCCTGAGCTTGCAGGTGTAACAGCGGATAATTTTTCTGAACAGACGTTGCTTGATATACAAAAGCGTGTAGACGATAAGCTTATTGAGTTGGAAAATTCCGGCGCAGATACAAAAGAATTGGAGTATAGGCGTAAAGAATATGAAGCTCTTGTAGATACGGCACAGGCATATTATGATGCTGTCGGCGGTAAAAACGGTGAAGGTGACTTTGCTGAAAAATGGGCTGAAAGTGCAGAAAAATACAGAGATATTTTATTAGGGCATTTTGATGAAATAGAAGAAGGGTATGACCGTACTCTTGATACTATGTCACAGGCTGCCGATAATATAAATCATGAAATATCAATGATGGAAGCCCGTGGTTATGAAGCTAATGACGCTCTTAAAAGACAACTTGCAGATAGTCTTGAACAGCAAAAAGCCATCAATGTTGAAAAGGCTAAAGGTCTTGAATTGGAGCTTGCGGAGCTTGTAGCAAGAGGGGCTATTTCAAAAAACGATGATGAATATTATGACAAGCTTGAAACCATAAACAGAGTAAAAGCTGAGATTCTCAGTCTTGACGAAGAAATAGCAAAGTATGAAAAAGAGCTTGACGAATATGACAGGCATAACAGTATATTTGAGAATATTACAAACGCTTTTCAGACGGTTCTCAATAAATTCAATACATTTGCTTCAAGCGCATATAAGTCGTTTACTACCAAAGGTTCTGCTATGCAAAAGGAAGTCGCTCAGCTCAATAAATTAATGAAATCGACTTCTGATGAGATCACATATCAGCAAAATGTTTTTGACAGCCTTGATATTCCTGCCGAATACATTGAAATGATTAAGAACGGGTCAATAGATCCTCTTAGCATAGATGACGTAGGCTTATCGGAATCACTTCAAAAAGGTGTTGAGGTATGGCAGAAAATTTGCGAGCTTGAACAGACAGCTCTTGATACTCAGGAGGATATATCCTCTAAGTATAAAGAGATGTTTGATAATGCAGCCAACAAATATGAAAGCGCCTTAAATCAGATAGAGCTTCATTCTCAGCTTATAGAAAAAGCCATTTCAATGTCGGAAGCACAGGGATATAAAACAAGCAAATCATATTATGACGAGCTTATGTCCCTTGAAAGAGATAATCTTTCGCAGTTGGAAAAAGAACGGGCAGACCTTATCAAGGCTATGAAAACCGCTGTTTCAGAGGGTAATATTGAAAAATATTCAGACGCTTGGCAGGATATGCAAAGTGAAATAAACAATGTGACCTCTGCTATATGGGACAGCAAACAAGCACTTTTAGAGTATGAAAAGACTTTAAGAGAACTTGACTGGGAGATGTTTGACTATTTACAGGAAAATATATCTCAGATAACAAGCGAAGCCGATTTTCTTATAGACCTTATGAGTAACGCCGATATGTTTGACGATAAAGGAAAGCTTACAGATAAGGGTCTTGCTACTTTGGGCTTACATGGTGTCAATTATAATACATATGCCGAAGAAGCCAAAAAGTATGCGGAAGAAATTAAAAGCATAGAAAGGGAAATTGACAACGATCCATATAATACAGATCTGCTTGAACGGAGAAACGAGCTTGTAAAATCTCATCAGGATGCTATACTTGCGGCGGAGAATGAGAAACAAGCTTTAAAGGATCTTATTTCCAAAGGTTATGACGCTGAGATTGAGGCTTTGGAAGAGCTTGCCGATAAATATATAGACGCTTTGGAAGCTCAAGAAGACTTATATGAGTATTATAAGAAAGTAAAGGATCTGACAAGCGAAATATCTTCACTTGAAAAACAGCTTGCCGTCTATGCAAACGATACATCGGAAGAAGCAAAGGCAAAACTGCAAGAGATAAAAGTCAGTCTCGAAGAAGCAAGAGAGGATTTAGCGGAAACACAATATCAACAGTTTATTTCAGACCAAAGAAAACTTCTTGATAATCTCATTGACGAGTATAAAAAGACTCTTAATACAAGACTTGATAATGTTGACGGACTTATAGAAGATGTTATTGTTAATATAAACGGTAATTCAAGCAATATAAGAGAAACTCTTGAAACCGTATCAAGGGAAGTCGGATATACTATGTCTGACAATATGGCTGCTATATGGTCGCCGTTAATTGATGAAACAGGGCATATAACCGATGTAATTACATCATACAGTAACAATATGGCGGCATCTATGACAAGCTTGCAGAGTGTTGTAGGCGGTATTGTAACAGGCATAGATAAAATGATAGCCGCTACCGATGATCTCGCTGAGAGTCTTTTAAATCAGGCTGCCGGTGACAGTAAAGAAGTGCCTGCGGAAAGTGGGTCGAAGAATAGTAGTTTAACCAGTTCTGACAATAAGGCAAACAATAATTCTGCTGCATCTTCTTCGGGTAAAAATAATTCTTCAAGCAACAGTACCTCCGGAAAGATGACAGACAATCAGGCTAAAGATGCTCTTGCAAAAAAATATGGCTCAAAGGGCAATATCTTAGGTGTCTATGATTATTTGAATGTGGGTACGCAAGACGCAATGAGTAAAAATGACGCTACTAAACGGCGCAGTTATTTTATTTTCAAGAGAAATCATAATTATACAGCTTATCACGTTCCTTTTGGAGACACTGTCGCTGTAAAAGACGGAATTTTGGGTTCATATGCAAGAGGAACTTCATTTAACCCGATGACGGGAGAGTATTTAGTTGATGAAAACGGAGAGGAGCTTATTGCTCATAAACAGGCAGGACGAGTAACAAGTCTTGAAATGGGAGACAGAGTTTTCAACGCAAGAGAAACATCTGATATAGCTCATAATCTCGAAATGTTGGCTGATAAAACTCTGCCCGAAATACTTGCTGAGCAATATGGACAGTTAAGAGGTATGTCTGTTGCAAACGGCAACTTGTCAACAGGTCAGATACTTTCTTATATGGCAGATAGCATAGCTGATTTTGACAGACTGCCTAACAATGTGCTTAATACTTCTGTACCTAACAGTATTTCAAACAATAACAGTACCAATATTAACGGCGGTGTTAATATAAGCTTTGCTTTACCGAATGTATACAACTATAAAGATTTTATAAGGGAAGCTCAGTCAGACGCTAAATTTGAAAGACTGGTACAAAGTATGACTATAGACAGGGTAGCAGGAAAAAGCTCTTTGGCGAAACATAAGGTGAAATTTTAAGTCGTGTAAATGTTAATATAACTCTCCTTGCTGAATTCATTTTTTGGTGGGGAGAGTTTTTTTTATTTATTATTGTTGTGTTTATCTATTTTTTTATGTTTTTTGGTTTTTTTAAAAACAACTTTGGAGAATATATTATTGAAATATATATTGAAAGCAAGGATTTTGTATGATATAATTTTGGGAGGAAATCAAATGCTGAATGAGTTTATTTCAAATATAGGAGTTTATGATATGAAAATAAAAAACATAGAAATAGAGGGTATAGGCGGTATAAAAAATAAGCTTAAAATTGATTTTAACGATAGAATGAATATCATTTGTGGATCTAATGGTACAAATAAAACAACAATTTTAAATTGTATTGTTTCTTTCTTTTTGTTCGGTACAAATTCTAATTTGAGTAAAAATGCAAATGTGGATAAAGGATTGTGTAAAGTTGAAACTTTATTTCCCAATAAACGTTTTGAATATATAGTTAATCGTTTTAAGCCATCAGAAAATAAAAGCTTTTATGATATTCCTCTTGGTGAAAAAGGCTTAAATAATTTAATTAATGTTAAAATTAACAGAAATTTTAACTATAAAGAATTAGATGCTGTGCCAAAGGATACAAACAGAGATAGATATGAGAATTCATTTACAAATTTAAAAGGCATAAGCTTTGAAGGTGATAAAGGTTGGTTTGTAAACAGATATTTATATTCTCATGTTGAAAAAGCTCTTGATGATGTGCAAATAATTAATTTTGAATGTGCAAAAAAATGTTTTTCTATATTAGAGAAAGATGTTGTATTTGCTGATGTAGATTCAAGAACTAATGATATTATGGTTAATACGCCTATGGGCAAAATATACTTTGAATATTTGTCTGCCGGATATAAGTCGTGTTTATTTATTTTGTTGGGAATAATAAAAGAAATAGAGTTTAGATTTACCAATCCACCGGTCAGTGTTAATGATTTTGACGGAATAATTCTTATTGATGAAGTTGATCTACATTTACATCCTCAATGGCAAGCGGTAATAGTAAACAGTTTAAAAGAAATATTCGCAAATGCTCAGATAATAGTTACGACACATAGTCCGCATATAATACAAGCAGCAAAAGGAAATGAAATTATTCCTCTTATAATAGATGAGGAAGGAAACACAGTTATTAAAGATATTTGTACTAATGAGTATGGATTTCAAGGGTGGACGGTAGAAGAAATACTTGTAGATGTTATGGGAATGAAAACTATACACTCACCGTTTTATTCTAAAACATTAACTGAATTTGAAGCTGCTATTAATACAGACAATAAGGAAGTAGCTACAGAGAAATATAATATTCTGAAAAAAATGGTGCATCCCAATAGTTATGTTGGAAAAATTCTTGACATAAGAATGGCAGGTGCAGGTTACGGTGATTAAATTAGAAAGACCGGAAAGACCGGCAAAATTGACCGATAGTGAAATAAATAATCTGACGTTAAAATATAAAAATCAAAATATTCCCGTTTGGAACAGGACTTATATAAAAAATTCATTATTAAAAATGTCAAATTATAAATGTTGTTATTGTGAAACTAAATTAAATGAAGAAAGTAAATATTTAACAATCGATCACTTTCATCCCAAAAATAAATATCCTAATGAAGTGATTTCTTGGGAGAATTTGTTACCTGCTTGTGCGAACTGTAATTCTAAAAAGGGTAATCATGATACAATAGTTACTCCTATAATCAATCCAACTGTTAATAATCCAAAAGATTATCTTTATTTTTATTCCGGTTTTTATTATAGTAAAAATAATAATATTCTTGGGGAAAATACGATTGACGTTTTGGATTTAAATAATATCGATTTGCTGGTTTTACCTCGATATAAAATTGTAGTTTCCATTGTAGACGAATTAAGTAGGTTGGATAGTTATATTGATGAATATATTCCAAACGACAGTAACGTGATAAGAAGGAATAAAATAATATCTTCAATCACTCAGATATTAAAACAAGCATTACCAGATAAAGAATACAGTGCTTTAGTTGCAACAACTGTTTTAGAATGTCCTTCTTATTGTAAAATAAAGGATAAGTTGAAGAAATATAATTTATGGAGTGACGAACTTCAAAAATTAGAAGTTTCTGCAAAAAACATATCTCTGATACGGGACATCTGATACAGAACATATAATTTATATATAAAAGACTCTATAACAAGTGTATCGATTTATGATTTGTTATGGAGTTTCTTTATTATACGGAGGTAACTATGAAATATAGTCAAAAAAACACAGTAGAAGAAAACAACAAAACAGATAATAGTATAAAGATTAAAGATATAAAGACCAAAAGTAAAACTAATACTGATACTGACATACAGGAAAGAATAGCAAGGCTTAATAAGCTTGAACAGGAATGGAAACAATCTATTAAAGAAACTAAAGCGGCGAAAGTAAAATATGACGAGATGTATGAAAGTATGAAAAATATAAAGGACGGTATTCTTAAGGGAAATTTAAGTAAGAAACAGATTAAAGCATTTGTAAAATTTTGCAAAGGGCTTGAAACAGATTTATCATTTTCAATTGACAAAACGGCATTATAAATGTATAATAAAACTATTAAGTGTCAAATTTATTTAAATTTGCCCAGTTAGATTAATAAAAGAGCTATATTTAATGATTTACTGTCAAAAATCGAGGATTTTGACAGTAAGTTGTTTATGGAGGGGTTCTTATGGACTATATGCCGTTAAAGGATATGTATTATAAATTGGGATATGCAAAAAAGCAATTTTATGAAAATGAATGTATACAAAGATATAACAGTATATCTACGGTTCGTTTTAAAATGAAAATAAACGAAAATAATTCTTTTTTAGTTATTACATCTGAATTACTTAATAAAATTGTCAAAATATATGAATTAAATAATAAGCTTAATTACTTGATAAGCAGATTATCGAGTTTAGCTTTGGGACAGTATGTTAAAAGTTGTATTATTGATGAAATTTTCAGTACAAATGAAATAGAAGGCGTTGTAAGTACCAGAAAAGATATTTCTGAAATTTTAAGTCAAATTGAAAACAATAAAATAAAATCGAAAACAAACAGCAGACTGTTAGGGTTAGTTCATAAATATTATATGTTAAGTGACAAGAATGATATTCCACTTCATAATTGCCAAGATATAAGAAATATTTATGATGATTTGTTAAATGAAGAAATTTTAGCGGACAATCCTCAAAACCTGCCTGACGGTGTTTATTTTAGAAAGAGTGATGTTTTTATTTACTCATCTGTTGGAAAAATTATTCATCATGGAGTAAGTCCGGAAGATAAGATAAATGAATATATGACAGATGCAATTAATATTTTGTTTGACGAAAAATTAAATATTCTTATCAAAATTGCAATTTTCCATTATTATTTTGGTTATATTCATCCTTTTTATGACGGCAACGGGCGAGTAAGCAGGTTTATAAGCAGTTATTTATTATCAAAAAATTTCAATGTGCTTTCCGGTTTTAGGCTTGCATACACGATTAAAGAGAATATATCTGCATATTATAAGAGTTTTGATGAAACAAATAATAAAATAAATCATGGGGATCTGACTCCGTTTGTTATAAATTTTTTGGATATTGTGGTTATGCTTTTTGAAAGTTTATGTGAATCTCTAAGTGAAAAACAAAGAATTATAAATTATTATAGTGAAATAGGAAATAAAATATCTAAAACAGATTTGGAAAATAGGATTATTTACAATCTTTTTGTAATTACTTTATTTGGCGATACGGATTATTCTGCTCTTGATATTTCATATATGTCAAAGACATCATTAAACTCTGTAAAAAAAGTATTGAAAAGATTAAAAGATATGGGGCTGTTGATTGTAAATAAAATAGGACGAAAATATATGTATAAGTTTGATATAAATGCGGTTAATGATAAAATTATTTGTGAAGAAAATATAAGCGGATAAAAAGGCGGTGATTTTTTGAAAGCTGTTGATTTTGAGTATGATGATATGTTGCTCAGCGATTTTGGGTTTATGATTTGCACTTTTGAAGGAGGTAAGGGGAGCGAAACTGTGTCTGATTCGCAGATTTCAATTAACACCGTTTCTGTTCTTGACGGCAGCAGGCGGTATAAAACAAGCGCCGTATATGAAAATTGTATAGAGATAACATTTCAGATTTGTAAGATACCTAAAAATAAAAGTGGCAGCGATAGAATGAATATAAATTTTGATGAAGTAAGAAAAATAAAAAGATGGCTCGAAAGGAAAGAATTTTGTAAATTCAGATTTGTAGATCAACCGAGAGATTATAGTCTTGATTTTTATTATGAGGGTATATTTAATGTAAGTCAGATTGAAATAGCAAATGAGATTATAGGTTTAGAGCTTACTCTGATTACAAACAGACCTTACGCAATACACGATCCAATAAAATATAAATTTGAGTGGACAGATACCGAAATAACTCAATGGGACGAAAATGGAGACAGTATATATAGAAATATAATTGACAACTCTGATGAGGTGGGTTGTATATATCCTAAAGTAACTATTACCTGTCTTTGCAATGGTGTTTTTAGTATGTGTAATTATATGGATGAAGACAATGGATGGATAAATATAAGGAACTGTAAAAAGGGCGAAGTTATAACAATGGAATATCCCTTAATAAAAAGCTCGGACAGTACACATGATTTGGCTAATGATTTTAATTATGTATTTTTGAGAATAGGCAACAATTTCAGGGACAGAGTAAACCAACTGGAATTAGAGCTGCCTGCGATAATTGAAATAGAATACAATCCCGTGATTAAGGTGGGGATTTAATAAAAACTATTGATTATTCCGAATTTTACTATTGATTTTTCTGAATTTTTAGAATATAATGATATTAGGAAATATATATTCTAAAAAAGGAGGAATTATTATGGCAACAAGCACTTTTGATAAAGTTTTTGTTATTGAAAAGGCAAAGGATAAAAAAGCACTTATCAAAATTTTAGCTTCTGACGAACCTGCTGTACCGCCAAAAAAACCTCTTTATTCAATAGATGAAATGAAACAAAGTGAGGATTTATTAAAAAAATGCTTGTCGGTCTTAAAAGTTTAATGAAAATCTTTAAAGAAGATGAGGAAAGTTTAAACACTATCTTATCTTCTTTTTCTTGTAGCAAGGATAATGACATACAAGACTTCCTTTGGAATAAAGCAGTTAATTTTGAAAAAATCTCTAAGTCAAGAACATATTTAATATGTGATGAAAATGAACTTAAAGAAGGAAATTTGATTATACTGGGCTATTTTACATTGGCGTTAAAAGTGCTTTACATACCTAAAAAATTTTCAAATAGAAAACGGAAAAATTTAGATGGATATAGTTATAAATTTAACGGTAAACAGGTTAGTGAAATTCCGTGTTATTTAATTGGACAATTGGCAAAAAATTCTTCCGTAGATAACAATTATTTGACTGGAAATGATATTATAGAAGAAGCATATAGGATAATTGCCAATGTTTCAAGGGAAATAGGTGGAAGATATATTTTAGTAGAATGTCATGACAACAATAAGCTAAAGACTTTTTATAATGATAATTATTTTCAAGAGTTTGCATTTATAGCAGACAATGACATTCCAATGATACAAATGATAAGGAAAATAGCAATTAATTAATATAAATCTAACATAAATCATAAAAAGCGATAAATTTTATTTGTCCTATCTGAAAAGATAGGCTTTTTTAATGTAAAAAACACTATGAAGGGAGTGTCTTAATGGCTATAAAGATAAGTTTTGACACGGCTCATAATGCAGAAATACCTACTATGATATTGATGGAACGAAGCGGCAATAAGTTAGGTTTAATAAACAATATATTTGGTTTGAATGTGACCGACAATCTTAATTCTGCCGCTGAGATGGAGTTTACCGTTTACAGAGAATTGGATGGTATAAAATGTTCTGTGTGGGATAAGCTTAAGGATTTTAAGCTTGTTTGGTGCAGAGAGTGGGACAAAATATTTGAAATATATATAGAAACAAATGAAAGCGATTCAACGGTTAAAAATATTACAGGCAGAAGTTTATGCGAATCGGAACTGTCGCAAATTAACCTTTACGGAATAGAAATAAACACCGAAACGGATATAGCAAGAGAGGAATATATAAATCCTACTGTGTTTTATAACCCCGATGATGAAAGCGCTTCTCTGCTTCACAGAATATCAGAAAAAATACCTCACTATACAATAAAACACGTTGACCCAACAATTAAAAATATACAGAGGACATTTACTTTTAATGATATAAGTGTTTATGATGCTATGCAGGACATTGCCGAAGAAATTAAATGTATATTTATATTTGACGCAACGATAGACAACAATGGAAAAATAATGCGTTTAATTTCGGTTTACGATTTGGATGATAATTGTAATGAGTGTGGGTACAGAGGCACGATTGATGCAGCGTGTCCTAAATGTAAAAGCTCTGATATAACATATGGCTATGGTACAGATACGACCGTATATGTGGATAAGAACTGTCTTGGCGAAGATATAACTTGTACGGGAGATACGGACTCGGTTAAGAATTGTTTTAAGCTTGAAGCAGGCGATGACCTTATGACAGCAACAGTAACGAGCTGCAATCCTAATGGATCCGGATATATTTGGCGGTTTTCAGAAGATACAAAAGCCTCTATGAGCAAGGCGTTAAGAGATAAGCTTAAAGAGTACGATGAGGTTTATAACAGCTTTGACTGCTTTACGGACGAAACTATTAAATATTATAACTTACTTGTAAGAAGCTATAACCTAAAAGAACCTGTTGAGGAAATACAATCTGTAAATGACCCTATAACGAGCTATTCCGAACTTATGGAGGCTTATTTTAATACAATAGATTTTAAACTGTTTCTTGAAGATGAATGGATGCCTATTCCGTCTTTGGACAATCCGACTACGCTCTCGGAACAAATAAAGCTTATACAAAATCTAAGAGACACAAGTGTAGGAACAATGGCAAATTTGAAATATATGTCAGTGTCTACTGCCGATTCTTATGTGTTGTCATATGCTAAAACTATAATCAATAGGGCTTATTATAAAATTGAGATTATTGATAAATCAAGTACGTTTGAAAATAATATATGGAGCGGAAACTTTAAAATAACCAATCTTACAGATGAAGAAGATACGGGAGAAACGGGAATTGTCAATTTAAAAATAACAAATGATTTTGATACTTATGTCAATCAACGCATTGATAAAACAATAAAGGATAATGCCGATGACATTGACGGAGACGTGCTTCTTTCGCTTTTTAGATCAGGGCTTGATGACTTCGGTTATGAACTGACAAGATATTGTCTTAACAGCCTTATATCATTTCAAAAAATGTGTCAGACGGTGCTTGATATACTTACGGAAATGGGTATCGCAAATGATGAAGCGGACGCATATTCAATATATGAGTCAGTATCAGGAAAAGACGCTTATGCGATATATCAGGATTACTATGCTAAATTAGATGCTATAACTTATGAAATTTCTATGAGAGAGGGAGATATAAAGGTTATATCCAATCTACAGGAAGTCCTCGAAAAGAAACGTAATGGAATTGCTGAAACTCTTAATATAGAAAAGTTTTTAGGAAAAGAATTATGGTATGAGTTATGTTCTTACAGACGGGAACAGACATATTCAAACAGTAATTTTATCTCGGATGGACTTAATAATGAGGAATTATTTAAGAGAGCTATGGAGTTTTGGGAGCTTGCCAATGAGGAAATTATAAAAGCTTCTACTATTCAATATTCGATAAATACAAGTCTTAAAAATTTGCTTGTTATAAAAGAGTTTGAACCTCTTGTAAAATATTTTGAGGTCGGCAATTGGATAAAGTTAAGAGTAGACAATAAGCTTTATAAGTTAAGGCTTATAGGGTATACCATTAATTTCGATTCTTTAGAAAGTATAGATGTGGAATTTTCGGATGTTTTACAGGTCAAAAATGGAATCACAGACGTAGAAAGTATTTTAAAGCAGTCAAGCTCTATGACTTCGTCTTATGAATATGTACAGCATCAGGCGCATAATACTCAAAAGAATACAGAATTATTGGATGGTTGGGTAAATAAAGGACTTGACGCAACTAATGTTATGATGGTAAATAACGCTGACAATCAAAGCGTTGTGTATGATGAGCATGGTATATTGTGCAGACAATGGGACGATGTGTTTGAAGAATACTCACCTAAACAGGTTAAAATCATAAATAAGGGTTTGTATTTCACTGATGATTATTGGGAGCATGTAAAAACAGGAGTAGGTAATTTCATATATTATGACCCTGAAAGCAAAGAATATAAAGAAGGCTATGGCGTTATTGCTGATACAATAGTATCTAATTTAATACTTTCAGAAAAAGTAGGAATATACAATAAGAATAATTCTATTAAATTAGACAGCAACGGTATTGTTGTTACTGCAAATGGTGACGACCGCACAAATAATAATCTTATTACTTTGCAAAAGGCAAAAATGGTAAACGGTAAGACAGAGTATGAAAAAATGCTCTATATGGACGAAAACGGCAATCTTGTCATAGACGGAGCAAGCGTAAATATAACCTCATCGGCTTTGGGAGATTCAATTTTTACTTATGTAAATTATCTGAGAAACAGTAATTTTGCCGCAACGGACGGCAAGTGGACTGTATCAAAACTCAATAACAGCGACTATTTCAGTATAGGCTATAACAACGAGGACATAACCTATATCGTGGATTACAGTTGGCATACAAACAACAAGATCACAAACGCATCAGTCAGAGAAATATCAGCAGATGAACTAAGCGGGCTAAAGTCCTCCGTTCAGTGTTTGTGTCTTGAAACGCAGTACGGCGAAACAATCGGCAGTGAGCTTATACAAAATATAAATATACCAATAGCAGGAACCTGTAAATTTAATATGACCGTAGGTGTAAATAATGTCAGGAATATTGTAAATGCAAAAAATATAACAGCTTACATTGACCTTAAGAGAACAGATATTGCCAACATACCCGAAAAGCATCTTGGTTCATTTCCTTTAATAAATACTGAGGATGGATTTACATATTATTCCTTAGATAAATTTGACATAGATGAAATAGGCAGTTATGATTTATCTTTAAAATTAGATACTTCAAAAACTGTATATGCCGAAACCGAAAGCAAACTCAAATATGGCGATTTTTCTCTTTCGGGATATAGTATAGAAACCGATGCGCAGCATACAAAGGCAGAGCTTTCAGCGGACGGCAGAGTTTTTTGGGATGTCAGTCATTTTTCTGATATTAGTTATTCATCGGAGAAAAAAGGATATGAATTTATTTATGATAATGAAATAGAGGATTCAGTCACAGCATCAATATCACAAACCATAGTTTTCCCCGGAGAATTGGGATCGTACGCAAATTATATTATAAAAATAACGCATTGTAAAGAATCCGATAAAGAAAATATTTTGAAATGGAGCGTTTCGTTCGGCGGAAGTTCTTTGGAATTTCAAAATGCAGATGATAATTTCAATGATATGAATCTGACGGAATCTTACAAGACATACGTTTCAAAAGTTAAATCTGTATATAGCGGCACACAACAAACACTTACTGTAAGGTATTATTATAATTCTTTCAAAAAGCCAAAAGTTTATATAAGCAAAATAGAGATATATAAGGTTTCCGATAGCGAAGGAAATGAAATAATTTCTGAAAATTATGTAAACGGCGGTGATTTCAGTAAAAATGCTCTTTCTGTAAATTATACTCAGGACGCAACATTTTTAAAGATTTTATATGAAAATGTTGAATGTTGGAGATCTAATGCAAAATTTATGAAAGATGGCTTAGAGATAGTTGATATTACAGACAGCGATTTAGGTGGCGTAGAAAAGCCTACCCAAGTGCTTAAGCTGAATTGTCTGGCTGAACAATATAAATCTTCTGTTTTAAGAAGCCGGTTAACTATCTCGAAACCCGGTTTTTACAAACTAAGAATATATCATGGAACGAATTATCCGAGTGGAACGGCAGTCTTGATGAGCATAAGACTTAGAAAAAAAGATTCTGTTGAACGTCTGAGTTTGTTAAATGAGTATTTATCTCCATCTTTCAATGTCAGTGAATCAAAAGAAGTATATATAGATGAACCTGCGGACTATGAAATAATGTTGGATTACTATCATATGACTTCGGTAAATGCGCCTATATATATTGCCAAAATTGAATTTTTTGAGGTAATTCACGATGTGGAAGTTTACATAAAGGATATTGAATTTTCGGGCAACTCCGATGGTTATATAAGCTCATATATGTCAAGGCTTACTGTGCAGGCAAATCTTATTGAGGCAAGTGTAAGCCAGATAACGGGAGGTACTTATAAATCCACTACTCTTTCGCTGGATTCCGAAAAAGTAAAAATTGCTTGGAACAATGTAAGCGATTATGTTACTTTTGAATCAGGCGGTATGCACATAAGAAATGATAAATCATCTTTTTCGGATTTGGTAACATTAAACGGAGAAGGGCTTACAATATATGACGGTTCTATAAAGGTCAAGGATACGTATGGGAAAGATATATTCTATACGGGTTCGGATGGAAATACGGTATTCAGCGGAAATGTGCTTATTGATTATACAGATGAGCTAAGAGGAAAAATAATTATAGACAGCACAGGTTTATGTATGAAAAATCTTGATGATTTTACAATAATCAGTATGAAAAATGAAGAAATCATTTTTTACAGACCGGAAGAAGATCAAAATTATAATATCGGTAATATCAGTACATATTATGTGCCAAAAAATGATGTCATCAATAATACCGGCGATAGTTTTTCGGTTTTAAGAATATATGGGAGAGAAAATTACGATGCCGGCGGCGTTGTAATTGAGGGCGGAACAAGGTCATTTATTACAGTAAATTCATATGTAGACGGCACAAAAAAAGGTATGATATATTTATATAGCGATGACATACAGTTCAGTATAACTCATAATAAAACAAGATATAATTTCACACTTCTGCAAATACTGAATGAAACAGGACTGTTAAATGCAGATGAATAAGGGGAGTGATCCTGATGACGAATAAAGGTTTGAATAATTTGAGAAAAATGCACTGTCTGATTTATTAAACAAATAATATAATATAGGCAGAAATTGCATAGTTTTAGATATTTTTGGTACAGTCTATAAGGGCTGTACCTATTTTTATTATTGTGATTTTTTTTATAGAAAGGAATACATAAAAATGAAATTTATGAATCTTTCATTAGTGCGGACGCTTAATACTTTAAATAAATACGAACATAAAAAACTTCCGCAAAAAATAAGTTATGCTATTATGAAAAATCTTGTTTCTTTACAGCAGGAATATGATTTGTACGAAAAACAACTGGAAAAAATTTTCAGAGAATATGAAGATAAAACAATAAAGGATAAAGACGGAAAGATTGTTTTTAATAAAAGCGGATTGCCTGTTGTAAAAGATGATTATATCGACAGCTTTAATGAAGAAATCAAAGAGCTACTCAATACCGAGGTCGAAGTTGAGATTTATCAAATTGATGATGAGTTATTCAATTATGAAGAAAATAACCGATATGACAATCTTACTACAAAAGAAATAATAGAGCTTTCGGCAATCATTTGTTAAACAAAAGCCAATGCAATTAAAGGGGTGATAGTATGGCGGAAGTCAGTTTAGGTGCATATGTTGGAAGTGTTGAACCTGAGATAAATTACATAGATGAGTTTAAGAAAAATGAAAAAGAGAAAACACCTAATGTATACTTTGATTATGTAAAAAAGATTGCTGTTGAAGCTCCTGCGGGAACCGAACTTACAATTAACAATACCGATTTAAAAATGCCTTCAACGGGAGTCCTCGAATTTGGACTCGGACTTATAGAAATCCGGTCATTGATTTTTAAGAGCGCCGTTGAGGTAAATATTGTATATATGTACTAAAGGAGGAAATAATGTGACAGATAGTTTTTACGGACATGATGTTAATGTGTTTGGTGGCAGGGGTGGGATGAATGAAGATAAAATAAAAGAAGCAGTGGATGAAACAATAGCATCATCTATGATAGCAATAGACAACGCTGAAATAGAAGCATTGTTTAAAGACAGCAAACCATAATGTAATCAAAAAATGTAACTAAAATAACAAAAAATTAAATTATTTATTAAATGGAGGATGATTTTAATATGGCTAAAATTAAATACGCAACAATTGAAAACTTTGCAAAATTCAAGGAGCTTTTTGACGAGAGCGTTCAGAAACAGATAGAAACGGCGGCAGCTTCAGGGCTTAAGAGCGTATCTATCGCAGAGGATAAAAAGCATTTATATTTCTTTACAACACAGGAGGCAGGACAGCCCGAATCAGCAGCTTTTACGATTGAGCTTCCTTCAACAGACGAAATAGACAAAACTCTTAAAAGCCTTGAAACAAGAGTAGCTGCAAACGAAGCGGCAATAACAAAGCTTAACGGCGATTATACGGTTGAGGGTTCTGTCGATAAGAAGGTAAGTGACGCTATTCTTAAAATAGTAGACGGCGCAGGAGACTCATTTGATACGCTTAAAGAGATTGAAACATGGATAAACGATCATCAGGGCGGCGCTGCTTCGATGAATGAGCAGATTACGACAAATAAGAACGACATAGCAGCGCTTAAAAAGTTGGTAGGCACACTTCCCGAAGATGCTTCTTCACAGACCATCGTTGAATACATAAAGGAAGCTATTGACGATGAAAAAGCTGATCTTGCTTCGCTCGAAGCTTTGAATGCGGCTATTGCAAGAATAACACAGAATGAAACGGACATAACAGCATTGGAAGAAAAGGTTGGCGAAGGCTTTGAACCTATTTCGGAAAGTGAAATAACAGCTTTATTTACAGAATAAACAATATCGGTAAATATGAGGTGATTAAATATGATTGAACTTCTTAAATCATATTCATCAGCGCAGATTTTATTTATAGTTGTAACTTTAGCGTTAGCTGTTAAGGGAGCTGTGGACTTCTGGGACTGGCAGGCAAAGCATTTTTGGCGGACTGTTGACAAAATCGAAGAAAGAGAAAAACAGGAAAAACAGATATATGATAATCAGGAAGATATAAATTCCATAAGAGATGAATTAAAAAAAATAAATGAAAAAATAACAATTCTTTTAGACTCCGATAAGGATGATATAAAAAATTTTATAACAGAAAAACACAGATATTATTGTTATGTAGCAAAGTGGATTGATGATTATAGTCTGGAATGCATTGAAAAGCGTTTTCAGCATTATAAGACAGAGGGTGGCAATTCCTTTATAGACGGATTTATGAAAGACATAAGGGAGTTGCCCAATCAGCCCCCGGAGACAAAGGAGGAGAAATAAAATGAACATTTCAAAAGGAACAATAATAAGAACGGTACTGCTGGCACTGGCGCTTATAAATCAGATTTTAACGGCAACGGGACACAGTATTATACCCATAAGCGATGAACAGATAACGGAGTTTATTTCACTTGGCTTTACAATTGCTGCCTCGGTTGTGGCTTGGTGGAAAAACAACAGCTTTAGCGAAGCTGCGATCAAAGCGGATGAGTATATGAAGGGCATAAAGGAGTGAGTCTGTATGGCGGATCTGAATATACACAAAAACCTTACCAAAGTAAATTTCAACGGTTATTCGGGAAAGGCTTGTGACAGAGTAAAATACATAGTAATACACTACACGGGCAATAACGGCGACACTGCATACGGAAATACGAACTATTTCAAGTCCGTAAACAGAAATGCCTCGGCTCATTATTTTGTCGATGAAAGCGAAATTTGGCAGTGCGTTGACGACAGGGATATAGCTTGGCACTGCGGCACAAGCGGAACATATTATCATAAATATTGCAGGAACAACAACAGCATAGGCGTTGAATTGTGTTCGAGGAAGGACAAAAACGGCGGCTTTTATTTTTCCGGCAAGACCGTTGATAATGCCGTAAAGCTGGTAAAAAGCCTTATGAAAAAATACGGCGTAACGAAAGAAAATGTTATACGCCACTATGACGTGACCCACAAAAACTGTCCCGCTCCGTTTGTGGAGAATGCTCAGGCGTGGAGCGACTTCAGAGCAAGGATCGCCGAAAAGGAGGATAACGAAATGGTCGACACAACAAGTATTAAAATAAACGGCACAAAATGCAGTATAAACAGAATACTCAAAGACGGCAAAAACTACATATGTCTGTCAGATCTTAAGGGCAAGGGGTTTAATGTAGGCTATGATGTTAATAGTAAAATTCCCAGTCTTGATAATACGATCTATGAACTTCCATTGATAATAGACGGCAAACCGACTTCTGTGGAAACTGTAAATATAGGAGGTTATAATTATGTGCCTATAAGAAGTATTGCGAAGGCATTGGGAAATGTTGAAGTAGATTATCTGAATAATGTAGTCATTTTAAAGCAAGTCAATGATTGATTTAAATGAGCTGTCGAAACACGCTGTGTTTATGTGTTTTGACAGCTCTATATTTTTTATAAGGAGGGAGTTACATGGCAAATATTTATATTGCCGATATGCACTGCCTTGATGAAAATGGAAATATATTATACAACTATACACAATGGGATGCAGGACAGACTTTGAGAGTGAGTATATCCGATTTAAAAAAAATAAACCCCGATAATCCTCCTATGGTTCATTTTTGTAATAAATGCAGTGATAAAGCCTATGTTGCATATGCTTCGATAAGTGATGATAAAAAAATATTGACTGCTCCTATTCCAAACATACTGCTTACTAAGCCATATCCTATATTGGTTTTTTTATATAATTTAAAAGCACCCGTAGGAAAAACTGTATATAAATTATCTATTCCCGTGGAACCGAGAGTAAAACCTGATGATTATATATATGAGGATAATAGCGTATTATTTTTTGAACAACTTCAGGAAGATATAAATGAACATAAAAATGCAAAAGTATTAGATCATCCTGACGGTTCTGTTACAAAAGATAAACTTGCTAATGGCGCGGTTACTGAAAATAAAATGGATTCTGCGCTGTTAAATGATTTGTCAAGAAAAAATCATACACATTATGAATTTACTAATGATTTGAAAATAAGTGACAAACATACTTTGACAGCATATAAGATTATGGGAAACGACGGACTTCATTTATGGGCCGGTCCTGTCAGAGGTGAAAGCGGCAAATATGCAGCAATAGATTTTAATGTTGACCCTGAGAATGATAATGACGATGTATGTATTTATATATCGGGAGCAAAATTAAAAGCAGAAAATTTTGAATTTACAGGCGGCGGCAAAATACACAAAGCAACAACATTTGTAGGAGGTATAAGCTTGCTTGATAATTCTACATCGCATACAATTAAGCCTGATGAAGATTTAAAATATAATTTGGGAAGTAAAGGCGGCACAAACGGTAATAATAATTTTCGCTATAAGACCATATACGCAGAAACAGCAAATGTTGACGGACTGGCAGGAAATGTATTTAAAAATCAGCTTGATTTGAAATATTTAACTAAGACAACAACCTATTATGACAAAAATCCTATTAGTACTGATGAAAGCGGTAATCCGATAAAGTCTGTTGAGATGATTGAAAAACCTGTATATTTCAGTCGTTCCGTTATACATAACGGCGATTTATTTACACATAAAATTTTGCCTGAGCTTCCCGATAAGCAGTATACAATAGGTATGGCAAATATTCCTTATTATGGCGGTTATTTTAAAAATGTTTATGCCAATGGATTGTATCATATAGACGGAACTCCTTATGAATTCAATGGTGAAGTTGGAGATATAATTGATTTAACTGATGCAACAGGTATATTATCAATTGTACATGGTGGCACAGGCGCAAGTACAGCTTTACAGGCGCGCACCAATTTGGGCCTAAAAAATGCAGCTACAAAAGATTGGACTTCTTATATTTCAAGCGAAAATTCTAATCTCCCTACAAGCGATGCTGTTTATAAAGAGATACAAAGGGTAAAAAGTGAGCTTGAATCGGACGATACAATTATAAGAGAAAGTATTTCTAATAATAGTGATGAGATAACACTGCTTAGGTCAGATTATGAAAATCAGATTGAAACACTTTATGATATAATCAACGGTTTGCAGGAGAGAATAGAGACTCTTGAAGATAATCCCTCTAAACCCTCAACAGTAACTTATTATGTAAGACATTACAGGCAAGAAGCTGATACTGGTGAATATACGTTGTATACCACGGATACAAAGACGGGAAATGACGGCGCTCTTGTTTCGGCAGCGTTTAACAGTTATCCCAACTATAAGTCAAATGAAGGCAAGTCAAAGAAACAGGGAACCTTAAGCAGCGGTTCAACACTTTATCTTGACCTTTACTATGACCTTGTTACATATACGGTTGCTTATAATCTTGACGGCGGTACGGGTGCAAGTGGAGTAAGCTACGCTTCCGAAAATGTAAGGCACGGAGCAAGGATAACTCTTAAAACAGCGCCTACAAAGCCGAATTTTGTGTTTAAGAATTGGTCAAGTGATTCGGCAGTCTATACATCGGGACAACAGATAACGATTACTTCAGCTATGACATTTAAAGCTGTGTGGGAAGCCGATACCTCCGATACAAGAGATTGGGAAAGTGTATTATATGTTGAGAGTGGAGATGTTTCGGTAAATCTGAGTTATGAAACTTCAGCTACAAAAACAAGTGTTCTATCTACAACATCGGATATAAAGCTTAAAAGAGGCGATGTTGTTAAGATATATTATAGCGTTTATAATGATGCTTCAGGCACTCCCCAAAATTTTTCAGCAGATATATCATTTAGCGCAGCTCCAAACGAATTTTTGTCTTTGAATTGGGAAACAGCACTTGAATATATTAATAATTCTTATAAATTTAATTCTAATGGCAGCAGTGCAGTCCGTACATATACTGTAGAAACAGATAATTTATCATTGCCTGAAATTACCGGAACTATTGGTTTAACTACTGACAGTGGGGCAGATGGAGAGATTTCTGCTTATGTTACTGACATATATGTCAACGAACATTTATTGTATACTAATTAAATTATCATAGTAGAAAGGGGTAATGTATGTTTGATATATACAGTTTAGACGAAGATGGAAAAGTCCTTTATAATTTAACTCAATGGGATTCGGGACAAAGAATAAAAGTTGATATTTCAGGACTTGATAATATAGATATTGATAAGCCTCCTATGGTAAATATAAGCAATAAAGAAAGCAATAAGGTATATTCGGTAAAATCAGCAATAAAAAATAATATATTAACTGCTGATATTCCGAATGTTTTGCTTACGCAAGCATCTCCCATAATAGCTTATATATGTAATTCCGATACTAATATTGCTGCCGATAACACTTTGGGAAGTCGATCTACAAAAGCAAATTATAGGATTACAATACCTGTTGCAGCAAGAATACAACCGGAAGATTATATTTACGGAGAAAGTGATAATTTATTTTTTGAAGAATTAAAAGATGAATTAAAAGAACATACATTATATGCCGAGCTTGACCATCCGGATTTATCGGTTACTACAAATAAATTAAAGGATAAATGCGTTACGGCAATAAAAATAGCTGATAATGCTGTGACCGAAAATAAATTAGATAAAGAATTGCAAAATAAAATTAATAATATGGAAAGTGGTCTTGCAGAAAGTATACCGGAAGATGAACTGAATGAAATATATAAACAATATGGTTGGATATAACGATAAAGCTGTTAATTTTATAACTGACAGCTTTTTTGAAGAGGTGATATTTTTTGAAATATTTAGATAAAATCGGACTTACTTCTTTGATAAAAACAATCAATTCTCTTTTTATAAAAAAGCAAGCAGGGAAGGATTTATCAACAAATGATTTTTCAAATACTTACAAAAGTAAACTTGACAATATATCAGATAAGGCTGAAGTAAATCAAAATGCTTTCAGTAAAGTATCTGTTGGTGAAGCAACAGCAAGCGCATCAAGTAAAACGGACACTTTTAATATTGCTGCCGGGTCAAATGTTTCTTTGTCTTTAGACTCTGTAAATAAAAAAATGACCATATCTTCTGCCAATACAGATACAACTTATGACAGAGCGACAACATCGGAAGATGGTTTAATGTCAGCCGAAGATAAAACAAAATTAGATACGGTTAAAAAGAACGCAGAGCCTAATCAAAATGCCTTTGGCAGTGTTAGTGTAAACAATGTGTCTATTGCTGCAGACGCTGTTTCAGATACATTGACATTTAAGGCAGGTACAAATGTAACATTAACAGGCGATGCAACTACCGACTCAATAACTATAAGTGCAAAGGATACAACATATGATGCAGCTACATCAAGTAAGGACGGTCTTTTGTCAGCTAATGACAAGAAAAAGCTTGACACTGTGGCTCAAAACGCAAATAATTATTCTTTACCCGTGGCAACAAATACAACTCTTGGCGGTGTTAAATCGGGTACGGATATAACTGTTGATGAAAACGGAAATGTAAGTGTAAATAACAACAGCCATAGCCATAGTATTGACAACATTGCAGATTTACAAGGTAGTTTAAATGCTAAAGTACCTGCGACAAGAACGGTAAACGGCAAAGCTTTAAGTTCAGATATAAGTTTAACGGCGGCTAATGTAGGAGCAATTCCGGCAGCAGAAAAAGGTGCAGCGAGTGGCGTTGTACCTCTTAATGCAAGCAAACAGATAGATTCGACATATTTACCGAGTTATGTAGATGATGTTTTGGAATTTACAAGCAGAAGCATATTCCCTGAAAAGGGTGAAAGCGGAAAAATATATGTTGATACTACGGCAAATACAAGTTATAGATGGACAGGCTCAACTTACATTGAAATATCCAAGAATACGAACACTACCTATGAATTAAAGAAAACGGACACAACTATTACTCTGAAAGGTAGTGACGGAAGTGAGTCTACTGTTTCCGGGTCTATTGGACCTACCGGAGCTACGGGAGCCAAAGGTGACACGGGAGCGGCAGGAACAGCAGCAACAATATCAATCGGAACCGTCACAACGGGAGCCGCAGGCTCCGACGCCGTTGTTACCAATGTAGGAACGGCGAACGCCGCGAAACTTAACTTTACCATACCAAGAGGAGCAACGGGCGCCAAAGGTGAAACGGGTGCGGCAGGAGCGAAAGGAGATACAGGTGCAAAAGGTGACAAGGGAGCAGAGGGTTCTTCGGTTTATTACACTTCTCAGAGCCTGACGAATACGGGATCAAGCGTAGGCTTAACTTTATCCAATATAAGTATTCCTTCGGGACATACCTTAAAAGTCGGTGATCTGATAGTTTCTGCAAGCGGTTATATGTATCAGATTACTACCGCAGGTTCTTCCCCTGTAGGAAAATATATTGCCTCAATCAAGGGTGCAACAGGCGCACAAGGAGCCACAGGAGCACAGGGAGCCACAGGGCCACAGGGTGCAAAAGGCGAAACGGGAGCAGCAGGAACAGCAGCAACAATATCAATCGGAACCGTCACAACGGGAGCCGCAGGCTCCGACGCCGTTGTTACCAATGTAGGAACGGCGAACGCCGCGAAACTTAACTTTACCATACCAAGAGGAGCAACAGGTGCCACAGGTGCAAAAGGCGACACGGGTTCGCAGGGTGCCAAAGGTGACAAGGGCGCAGCGGGTACAAGAGGTTCGAGATGGTCTACAGGCACGGCGATAACGGGAAATTCGACCACGGGAGCTGTATTTTCAAACACAGGCATAACGGACGCCCTTGTAAACGATATGTATCTGAATACTTCAACGGGATATGTTTATAGATGTACTTTAGCAGGCAATGCCTCGACCGCAAAATGGGCATATGCAGGCAGTATAAAAGGCGCAACAGGTGCACAGGGAGCAACAGGACCGACAGGAGCCACGGGAGCGAAAGGCGACAAGGGCGACGCAGGCGTGAACGCTACCACAACGGCTGTATTTTCTACATCAGCCAACGGACTTGCGCCAAAGGCTACAAGCACATCGGCTTATCTCAGGGGTGATGGGACATGGGCAACGCCTGCCAATACAGATACTAAGGTAACCCAGACTGTAACAACAAGCAATGTAAGCTATCCTTTGTTATTGGCTCCGAACGGACAGACCACAACCCAGACTACAACGGCATATTTTGACAGCGGTGTCACGCTTAATCCCTCAAATAATACCATAGCTGCCAACATAAGCGGAAAGGCTGCTACGGCAGGAACGGCTGACAGCGCAAATGCCGTGGCGTGGAACAACGTCAGCGGAAAGCCGTCAAGCCTTAAAAATCCAAGCTCACTTACCCTTAACGTAAACAACACAAGCACGTCCTATGACGGCAGCGGAGCAAAGACCGTAAACATAAATGCGTCAAGCGTAGGGGCTGTTCCTGTTACAGGGGGATATATGACAGGCCCACTTTCTGTAAATAATAATATTACTTTGGATTCCGGGGATGGCGAAGAGGACTATGTGTTTGGTACCGACTGGGATAATTATGGGAAAATAGGAGATGATGGTTCGGCATTTTATGAAAGTCACATAAACAATATGTACGCATATAAATCTCTTGAAGTAGGAAGTGGAAATATATCTATAGGTGGTTCTTCTGTTTCTCCTTTTAGCATAACGGGTATATATTCGGGGACAGGCAGCCTTTCATCGGGCGCATCCCTGTCCACGGGGTGTATCTATATGCAATATTCTTAAAGAAGGTGATTTTATGCCGATCTATATAGGTGTGAACGGTGCTGCGAGAGAATTAAAGAGCAAGTACATAGTCGTCGGAAATGCTGCAAGGCAGTTAAAAAGTCAGTATGTCGGGGTCGGAAATGTTGCGAGACAGGTTTTCGGCGGTGAAAGAAACTGGAAGTCGTTGTATTTTACCGACAGCAGCGGCAAAAAATATGGTCAGGGGTACGATACGCTTGATTCGGAGACCGATTCTGATTCTCTCATCGAGCTTATTTCCGTAAATCCCGAGGGCATAACCTTTCTGCCGAACGATGAAATTACGTTGTCGGTTTCGCTCTGCGCAGGGGCAGAGGGCATATCGGAAGTATCTTTTGAAAGCAGCATACT
>CANRIS010000016.1 GCA_947630725.1 uncultured Clostridia bacterium | reverse complement strand
AATGTAAGCGTTGACAGCGGTACGGGTACGCCAAGTGTCAAGGTCACGGAGTCCGAGACCGACACCGAAAAGGTTTTCGATTTTGCATTTTCGGGACTTAAGGGAGCGAAAGGCGACAAAGGTGAAACGGGAGCCGCAGGAGCCAAAGGCGAAACGGGCGCAGCAGGAGCGAAAGGAGATACAGGCGCAAAAGGCGACAAAGGAGCTACGGGAACATCCATAAGAAACAAAGGCGCATGGACAGCAAGTACTCCCTATGTATGCGACAGCTCATATATTGACATAGTTACATACAACGGTTCGGCCTACGCCTGCAAGTCAAGTCATACGT
This sequence comes from uncultured Clostridia bacterium, assembly GCA_947630725.1. GTDB lineage: Bacteria > Bacillota > Clostridia > Lachnospirales > CAG-274 > JAJQCI01. The sequence continues at coordinate 57,216 of CANRIS010000016.1, read as the reverse complement.
CCGGTTCTTGGGATAGTACGAAGTGGACTTTGCTTGTATCGAAAGGTGATAAGGGAGACAAAGGAGCGCAGGGCGACAGAGGCGCACAAGGAGCGCAAGGAGCGACAGGCTTACAAGGTGCGAAAGGCGACAAGGGCGAAACGGGAGCGGCAGGAGCGGCAGCAACAATAACGATCGGGACTGTAACAACGGGAGCGGCAGGGACAAATGCTTCTGTTACCAATGCAGGAACGGCGAACGCCGCAAAGCTCAACTTTACCATACCCAGAGGGGCGCAAGGAGCGACAGGACCGCAGGGGCCAAAAGGCGATGCAGGCGTGAACGCTACCACAACGGCTGTATTTTCAACATCGGCCAACGGGCTTGCTCCAAAGGCTACAAGCACATCGGCTTATCTCAGGGGTGACGGGCAGTGGGCAACGCCTGCTAATACCACTTATGGGGAGTATAAGGGAAGTTCGGCAGGGTTAGTTCCTACAAGAGCTTCGGGAAGTACCACCACAAAATACCTGAGAGAGGACGGCTCGTGGCAAGTCCCGCCCAATACAACATATTCAAGTCTGAAAAATCCTTATTCTCTGACCCTTAACGTAAACGGAACAAACACGTCCTATGACGGCAGCGGAGCAAAGACCGTAAACATAAATGCGTCAAGCGTAGGGGCTGCGGCGGCAAGTCACAGCCACAATAATTATCTTCCTTTAAGCGGAGGAACGGTAACCGGAGACATTATACTTTCGGGCGATAAACATATAAGAGGCGATAAGACCAACTATGGTATATTGGGAGCTGACTCCTACTATCTTTATCAGTGCTACTGCAATAATTATTTCGGCAAGAATATTAAAATCGGTGACGGAAACAAAACAATAAACGGCGTTTCAACAGCCCCTCTCAGCATAACGGGTATATATTCCGGTACAGGCAGCCTTTCATCGGGCGCATCCTTGTCCACGGGCTGTATCTATATGCAATATTCTTAAAGAAGGTGATTTTATGCCGATCTATATAGGTGTGAACGGTACTGCGAGAGAATTAAAGAGCAAGTACATAGGAGTCGGAAATGTTGCAAGGCAGCTGAAAAGTCAGTATGTCGGGGTCGGAAATGTTGCGAGACAGGTTTTCGGCGGCGAAAGAAACTGGAAGTCGTTGTATTTTATCGACAGCAGCGGCAAAAAGTACGGTCAGGGGTACGATACGCTTTATTCGGAGACCGATTCGGATTCTCTCATTAAGCTTACTTCCGTAAATCCCGAGGGCATAACCTTTCTGCCGAATGATGAAATTACGTTGTCGGTTTCGCTCTGCGCAGGGGCAGAGGGCATATCGGAAGTATCTTTTGAAAGCAGCATACTTACAGGCATAATTTCAATGAACTATAACGACTATTTGCAGAATTATTACACAACGGGTTACATAAAAAACAACCTTACGGGAACGAACATAGTCTCTGTGGATGAAAATATAGCGGCTGATTACTACAACCTCAAGGGGACGCTGAAAGTCGAAAAAAACATCGCTATACCCTCGTCAATAACCTACAAAGTTACATCCGAGTCAAGCGATGGAGCATACGCAGAGCTGTATTTCGCAGTAAAGGACGGCGCAACCGCAAACACATACATACTTTTATAAAAAATATTTATACAAGGGGGATATTTATGAAAATAAATCTTAATAACAAAACCGAACTTGACTGTCTGTCGGTTTCAGGCCGCAGACAGTTTGTGAGAGGCTCAAACAGGGATACTCTTACATTTGTTTTTGCTTTTGACAGCTATAGCGCAGATGAGCTTTGCAGGCTTTTCTCGGAGTCGGAAAACACAAGGCTTATAACCATTACGGACGATAGCATTGATCTTTCAAAATACAGACCCGAAGAAAATATAACAAACTCATACCTCCACAGCGGCTATTCGCTTTTTGCAGGCTTAAGCATAGAGGACGAAGTGACAGCCGAAGAAGCTTACACATCCCCGGAAACAAAAATAAGGGTCATAAAAGTCACAATGGGACAGAAAACCTATACCGAGGAACAGAGCGACATACAGACGGAGAACATAAACGCTCTTACAGAGGTTGTTGCCGATATGATAGGAGGCGCATACAATGAGTGACGCAAAAATGACTGTACTGAAAAAGGGCATAGAGCTTAAGCTCGGAAGAGGAGAAGATCTTGAAACCGTGCTTGCGGCATACAAAAGCTTGTCCGAAAGTGACAAGGGACTTTTGAGAAAATGTTTTGCCCCGTGAAAAATAAATCGAGGTGATAGGATATGATAGAACTTCTGAAGTCGTATACCTCGGCGCAGATATTGTTTGTGGTCGTGACGCTGGCACTGGCCGTCAAGGGAGCCGTTGACTTCTGGGACTGGCAGGCAAAGCATTTTTGGCGGACTGTCGACAACATAAATAAAAAAGAAAAGCAGGCGGGGCAGATAAGGGACAATCAAGAGGATATAACCGAAATAAAGGACGAGCTTGCGAAGATAAACGATAAAATAACTATACTCATAAACTCCGACAAGGACGACATAAAGAATTTTATAACCGAGAAACATCGGTATTATTGTTATGCCGCAAAGTGGATAGACGATTATAGTCTGGAATGTATCGAAAAACGGTATCAGCACTATAAGACAGAGGGCGGAAATTCTTTTATAGACGGGTTTATGAAAGACATAAGGGAGCTGCCGAAACAGTCCCCGGAGACAAAGGAGGAATAAAAAATGAACATTTCAAAAGGAACAATAATAAGAACGGTACTGCTGGCGCTGGCGCTTATAAATCAGATCTTAACGGCAACGGGACACAGCATTATACCCATAAGCGACGAACAGGTGACTGAGTTTATTTCTCTCGGTTTTACGATAGCTGCCTCGGTTGTGGCTTGGTGGAAAAACAACAGCTTTAGCGAAGCTGCGATCAAGGCCGATGAGTATATGAAGGGTATAAAGGAGTGAGACTGTATGGCGGATCCTACTATACACAAAAACCTTACCAAAGTAAATTTGAACGGTTATTCGGGAAAGGCTTGTGACAGAGTAAAATACATAGTGATACACTACACGGGCAATAACGGCGACACTGCATACGGAAATACAAACTATTTCAAGTCCGTAAACAGAAATGCCTCGGCTCATTATTTTGTCGATGAAAACGAAATATGGCAGTGTGTTGACGACAGGGATATAGCATGGCACTGCGGCACAAGCGGAACGTATTATCATAAATATTGCAGGAACAACAACAGCATAGGCGTTGAGCTATGTTCGAGGAAGGACAAAAACGGCCGCTTTTATTTTCTTGACAAGACCGTTGATAATGCCGTAAAGCTGGTAAAAAGCCTTATGGAAAAGTACGGCGTAACGAAAGAAAATGTTATACGCCACTATGACGTGACCCACAAAAACTGTCCCGCTCCGTTTGTGGAGAATGCGCAGGCGTGGAGCGACTTCAGATCAAGGATCGCCGAAAAGGAGGATAAGGAAATGGTAGACACAACAAGTATTAAAATAAACGGCACAGAATGTAGCATAAACAGAATACTTAAGGACGGCAAAAACTACATATGTCTGTCAGACCTTAAGGACAAGGGGTTTAATGTCGGATATGACGCAAACACAAAAACCCCCTCTCTCGATGTTGACATAAAGGACATAGCCATTCTGATAGATGGCAAAGAAACCTCGGTAAGGGGAATAAACGTAAACGGCACAAATCTTGTGGCGATGAGAGACATAATAGACAAGCTCGGCGGCCTTGCGATAGACTATAAGGAAAAGCCTGTTATAACGAGGTTTAAGTGAATTGCAGAGGGGGAGCATTTAGAAATGTTTCCCCTCATTTGTATATGGTACTAATTTAATTCTTCCCACGGGAAATTGGAGCGGAAAGACCGTAGGGACTGCCGTTGGCAGATACAGGGACTTTGAGATAGCCGATCTGCCGGGGATGTATTCTCTTAAGCCCGTATCGGAGGACGAAGAAAGAGCGGTAAGCTTTCTGAGGGAGAACAGGGATGATATAACCATAGTTGTGGCTGATGGAAGCTGCCTTGAAAGGAGCCTTATATTGGGGCTTCAGATAGCGGATATAAGACCGAGGGTCATACTGTGTATCAATATGATGGACGAGGCCGAAAAAAAGGGCTTTGACATAGATATAAAGGGGCTTGGCGAAAAGCTCGGAATAAAGGTTATAGGTATGTCGGCAGGCAAAAAAAACGGCGCGGAGCCTCTTGAAAGGGCGCTTTGTGAGGAGATCTGCGAAAGGGAGCCTGCGGGACTGCGAGAGACAGAGTATTATACAAGCCTTTCGGGAGAGCTTTTCAGAGAATTTGTAAAGATTCGCCCCTCCTCCGCAAGGGAGCTTGACAGAAAAATAGACAGCATTCTTTTAAGCGACAGACTGGGCATACCCATAATGCTGTGCGTGTTCGGGGCTATGCTGTGGATAACGGCCGTGGGAGCAAACTATCCTTCGGCGGCTCTCGGAGTGTTGTTTGAAAAGGTGAGGCTGCTGCTGGAGGGCATTTTTGACCGCCTCAGAGTGGCCGAGGGAGTGAAAAGCCTCGCTTTGGACGGCGTATACGGCACAGTGTCGGAGGTGGTGTCGGTTATGCTGCCTCCTATGGCGATATTTTTCCCTCTTTTTACTTTTCTGGAGGATCTGGGATTTCTTCCGAGGATAGCCTTCAACCTCGACAGGCTTTTCCGCTGCGCAGGCACAAACGGAAAGCAGGCTCTGTGTATGAGTATGGGCATAGGCTGCAACGCCGCAGGCATTATATCCGCAAGAATAATAGAGACCGAAAAGGAAAGAAGAGCCGCCATACTCACAAATGTGTTTATGCCCTGCAATGGCAGGTTTCCCCTTATAATTATGATGGGGACGATGTTCTTCTCTGTGGGCAGAAATGCCGATATAGCGTCGGCGGCTGCCATGCTGGGGGCGCTTGTGGCGGGGGTTCTGATAACCGTGCTTGTGACGAGAATACTGATGCACGGAGAAAAGTCCTCGTTTGTACTTGAGCTTCCGCCCTACAGGAGGCCGAATATAAAACAGATATTGATAAGGAGCCTTGCGGACAGAACGGCTTTTGTGCTTGGCAGGGCTGTCACAGCCGCTGCGCCTGCGGGGGTTGTCATATGGCTGCTTACGAGGGTCGGCATAGGCGGAGAAAGCCTGATAGGCTATATATCGGCATTTCTTGACCCATTGGGGAGGCTTATGGGGCTTGACGGCAGCATACTTGCAGGCTTTATACTGGGGTTTCCCGCAAATGAGATAGTTCTTCCGCTCATACTTATGATATACGGAGGAAAAGGAAGCATAAAGGACATTCTGACGGCAAACGGCTGGAGCAGACAAACGGCTCTCTGCGCAATGATATTTTGCATATGTCATTTTCCCTGCGCTACGGCTCTTATGACAATAAAAAAGGAAACAGGCAGCCTGAAAATGACTTTTCTCGGCTTTCTGATCCCTACCGTGTGCGGCGTGCTTTTGTGTATTGCCGTAAATGTTCTGTTATTTCTGTTATGACGGATATGCGCTGCTGTCGGGACGGCTGTATTCCCACAGGAATATCTGCGCCCCGACAGTTTTTGAATAGATTTTGAAAGAATTCTGAAAAGCGCCGTGCTGTCCTGCGACCGGTCAGACGTTGTTTTCCGCCGCTTCGACATCAGGCTCCGTTTTTTTGATTTTTTTCTTCTTTTTAATGTGTTTTCCTATGATTTCGGAAACATCCGAGATCGTCATAAAGGCGCTTGCGTCATCGTCCCTTATAAGTCTTTTAAGCTCGTGCAGCTCGACTCTTGTGACAACGCAGTACAATACCACCTTTTTTCCGCTTATAAGACCTTCGCCTTCAAGCATGGTGACGGTTCTTCCGAGTTTTGTATATATGGTGTCGGCTATTCTCTTTCCCTCGTTTGTTATTATCATTACGGATTTTGCCTGTTCAAAGCCCGACTCCACAAAGTCTACCACCTTTGATGTTATGAAATATGTAAGAAGGCTGTACATAGCCCTGTCTATCGACTCAAAGACTATTCCTGCAAATGTAAATATGACTACGTTGCACATAAGCACGAACTGGCCTACCGAAACGGATGTCCTTTTGTTCACAAGAAGCGCAAGGGACTCGGTGCCGTCAAGACAGCCGCCTGCCCTTATTACTCCTCCCACGCCTATGCCGAGAAGTATGCCTCCGTAGACTGTCGCAAGCAGAAGATCGTCCGTTGCGGGCATATGGAGCTTTCCGAAAATTTCAAGAAAAACCGAAAATATGATCATTGCGGCGCTTGCTCTTGCGAGAAATCTTTTGCCCATCTGACGGAACCCCAGAAAAAGGAAAGGCAGATTCAGAAGAAAAACAAGTATGCCGAGAGGGAACCTCGTAAGCTGATTTATGATTATTGCGGTGCCCGTCACGCCTCCGTCAAGTATGAGGACGGGCACGAGAAAAAACTCTATGGCGGCTGCGGCGATTATGGCTCCCGCAACGAGCATAAACGTATTCACAATATAATAAAGGGGAGAATTTTTTTTGATTCCCGGCATAATATGCACTCCTTTTTAAGACCGTACCGATTTTTGACAGAAAGGCAAAAAAGCTGATTTATTAAAACAAAATTTGTACGGTATGTCGTATATAAATTTTTTTAAAGGTTCTTTTATTATAACATCATTGTCTTTTCTTTTAAAGTATTTTTTTATTTTTTTTATATTCATATTATTGTAAAATATCCTCGGGTATGATAAAATTTATGTCAAAGATATTTAGGAGGCGAAGCGGAAATGGAAAAGGATATACTTGAAATATTGGAGAAGGACAGCCGCATTTCGGCTGAAGAAATAGCCGTAATGCTGGGAAAGCCCTCGGAGGAGGTTTCCGCCTGTATAAAGAAAATGGAGGACGAGGGCATAATCTGCGGATATACTATTCTTCCCAACAGAGACAAGACAGAAAAAGAGTATGTGGCTGCCATGATAGAGGTCAAGGTGACCCCTCAGAGAGATTCGGGCTATGAGGCCATAGCGAAAAGAATATATAAATTCGATGAGGTAAAGTCGGTTTATCTTATGTCGGGAGCCTATGATTTTATGGTGCTTATGGAGGGAAAAAACATAAAGGAGATCTCCCACTTTATATCCTCAAAGCTTTCAACTCTCGAATCGGTGACAAGCACAGCCACTCATTTTGTGCTTAAAAAATACAAGGACTACGGTATTATAATGGAAAAGAATGAATATGCCGATGAAAGGATGGTTGTTTCGCCGTGACTTTTGTAGCAAGGCATATAGCCGAAATGCCGAGATCGGGCATAAGAAAATTTTTTGATATAGTGAACGAAATTGACGGAGCCATCTCTCTCGGAGTGGGCGAGCCTGATTTTGAAACGCCGTGGGCTATTAAGGAAAGGGGCATATATACCCTTGAAAACAAAAGAACGGTATATACCTCAAATGCAGGTCTTATTGAGCTGCGGCGTGAAATAAGCAAATATCTTGAAAACAGAATAGGAGTAAAGTACGACCCGGGCAGCGAAATTTTAGTGACGGTGGGGGCAAGTGAGGGTATAGACGTTGCCTTAAGAGCGGTTATTGAACCGGGGGACGAGGTATTGATCGTTGAACCGTCCTTCGTATCCTACAGACCCTGCGTCACAATGGCGGGAGGAGTGCCTGTGTCGGTGGAAACAAAGGCGGAAAACGATTTTCGTCTGACGCCCGAGGATATTCTGAAAAAGCTTACCCCAAGAACAAAGGCTCTTGTGCTGCCCTACCCCAACAACCCTACAGGCGCCATAATGGAAAAATCGGATCTTGCGGCTATCGAAAAGGTGCTTAAGTACAGAGACATAGTCGTTATAAGCGATGAAATATATTCAGAGCTGACTTATGGCGACATATCTCACACATCTATCTCCTCATTTGAAAGTATGCGTGAAAAAACGGTGGTGCTGAACGGCTTTTCAAAGTCCTATGCCATGACGGGCTGGAGGCTTGGCTATGCGGCAGGCCCGAGAGAAATAATAGACGCAATGACAAAAATACACCAGTATATTATAATGTGCGCCCCCACGGTGAGCCAGTATGCAGGCATAGAGGCTCTTCAGTCCTGCGATGATGCCGTTATGAAGATGCGAAGAGAGTATGACGCAAGACGGAGGGTTATGCGAAAGGGATTTTTGGATATGGGTCTGTCTTGCTTTGACGCAAAGGGCGCCTTCTATCTTTTCCCCTGCATAAAGTCAACGGGGCTGTCAAGCGATGAGTTTGCCGAAAAGCTATTGTATGAAGAAAAGGTGGCGGTAGTGCCGGGTACGGCCTTCGGAGAGTGCGGAGAGGGCTTTATAAGATGCTCCTATGCATATTCCATAAAAGAGATAAAGGCGGCTCTCGAAAGAATAGAAAGATTTGTCAGAAAGCTTAAAAACACCGATAAACCATAAATAAACCATAAATAAACGCCAAGGGAGGGAAGAAATATGGCATATGAAGAACTGAAGGAAATAATTGACGGCAGCAGCAACATAGTTTTTCTGGGAGGAGCAGGGGTTTCCACAGAAAGCGGCATACCCGATTTCAGAAGCGAATCGGGGCTCTACAGCGCAAAAAAACAGTACGGATACCCGCCCGAGGTGCTGCTTTCGCATACTCTTTTTATTAAAAGACCCGAGCTGTTCTATAAGTATTATAAAGAAAACCTTATCTGTACCGATGCAAAGCCCAACGCTGCCCATAAAGCGCTTGCAAAGCTTGAAGAAATGGGCAAGCTTAAGGCGGTAGTCACCCAGAACATAGACAATCTTCATCAGATGGCAGGCAGCAGAAAAGTCTATGAGCTTCACGGATCGGTATACAGAAACAACTGTATGAAATGCGGAAAGTATTATTCCCTTGAGGATATGCTGAAAATAGAGGGCGATGTTCCGAAATGTGACTGCGGAGGCATTATAAAGCCCGATGTTGTGCTGTATGAGGAGGGACTTAACGATTATGTATGGGGCAGCGCCGTAAAGTACATTTCGAGAGCCGATGTTCTCATAGTCGGAGGCACCTCTCTTGTTGTATATCCTGCGGCAGGACTTATAAATTATTATCGGGGCGACAAGCTTATACTTATAAACAAGAGCGCCACGTCCTTCGACAGCCGTGCGGATCTTGTGATACATGACCCCATAGGCAAAGTCCTTAAAGAATCGGTGCTTGACATATACAAATAAGTCTGATAAAATATACACAATTATTATGGAGAAATGTATCACAAAGGACACTCAGGAGGTGCGGAATATAAAATGTACGATGACAATGATATGCTTGCCAATCTTCTGGTCGTTGGCGTTGGCGGAGCCGGAGGCAACGCCGTAAACCGTATGATAGAAAGCGGCGTTGACGGTGTTGAATATGTTGCTGTAAATACCGATGTAATGGCTCTTGAACAAAACAAGGCTCCCTCAAAGATAGTTATAGGAAAAAGAGTGACAAGGGGCTTAGGCGCAGGAGGCAGACCCGCAGTTGGCTATGACGCCGCAAAAGAAAACAAGGACGAGATCGCCCAGATGATCGAAGGAGCCGACATGGTGTTTATCACCGCAGGTATGGGCGGCGGAACAGGCACGGGAGCAGCTCCCCTTATTGCGGATATTTCAAAGAGCAAGGGAGCCCTCACGGTAGGCGTTGTCACAAAGCCCTTCGCTTTTGAGGGAAGAAAGCGCGCCAGATTTGCAAAAGAGGGCATCAACAGCATAAAGGATATAGTCGATACTCTTATAGTTATTCCCAATGAGAATCTTCTGAACGTTTCGGACAAAAACACATCTCTCAACGATGCCTTCAAAATGGCTGACGAGGTTCTTATGCAGGGTGTTTCGGGCATTTCAAACCTTATTTCAAGCACGGGTCTTATAAATGTGGATTTTGCCGATGTAAAGACCGTTATGATGGATAAGGGCATAGCCCATATGGGCATAGGCAGAGCCGAAACCGTTATGGACGCAATGATGGACGCCATAAATTCTCCCCTGCTTGAAACTAACATAAACGGAGCAGGTTTTGTACTCGTGAATGTTGCGGGAGACGAAAACCTCAATCTTCAGGATGTAAACAACGCAATGATACCCGTTCATGAGGCTGTGGATCCCGATGCGGAGATAATATTCGGCACATCCTTAAACAACGACCTTAAGGGAGAGGTTGTCGTTACGCTCGTAGTCACGGGTCTTAACGAAAACAACAGGGCTTCTGCGGAGGACAGATCATATCCTATGTATGAAAGCTATCGTACAAACGAGACGGAGCCTGCGCCTGTAACAGACAATGTTTTCAGAAAAGAACCTCAGCCCGAGACGACCGAACCCGAGACAGGGGCTTATAAGACAAATCCCGAAAGATTCAAAAATTCCGAAATAAATATTCCCGACTTTTTAAGGCACAGAAGATAATAACCTTGCCTTTTGGAAATAAAGAATATGCGGCCGCTTCCGCGCAGATCACGGGGCGGCTTTTTTCGGTCTGTGAAAGCCTCGGCGGGGAGCCCTGCGCGGAGGCTGTAAGGCTATGCAATTTAATAAATATTATATTGATTTTTTTGGGGGAAATAGTATAATATAGTCATAGAATACATATGCTCCGCCTAAACATAAGTCTCGGGAGACAAAAAAGGCTGTTCGCTATAGCACAGCGATAAATATAACAGGGCGGAGATCACCGGGAGCGGCAGCAGAAAACACCCGTTGGCACAGACGGCGGCTTTTCCGCTGCGCCGAAAATAAAAATCGGGCCTTAAGGACGGCGCTGTACCTTAAAGGCAAATAAGGAGGCCAAAATGCGCAGGCTAATCTGTTTGAAAAATTTGACGAAGGATTTTGAAGGTCAGGTCGTTCTCAAGGGTATAAACTTGGATATATATGAGAATGAATTTGTAACTCTCTTGGGCCCCAGCGGATGCGGAAAGACAACTATTCTGAGGATAATAGGCGGCTTTCTTTCACAGAGCAAGGGCGAGGTGTATTTCGGCGACAGAGAAATAAGCTCTCTGCCTCCCTACAAACGTGAGATAAATACGGTTTTTCAGAAATACGCCCTTTTTCCCCATATGAATGTTTATGACAACATAGCCTTTGGGCTTAAAATAAAAAAAGAGCCGAAGGACATAATTCAGCAAAAGGTTATGAGAATGTTAAAGCTTGTGGGGCTTGAAGGCTTTGACAAAAGAAGCATAAACGAAATGTCGGGCGGACAGCAGCAGAGAGTGGCTATAGCGAGGGCGCTTGTCAACGAGCCGAAGGTGCTGCTGCTTGACGAGCCTTTGGGCGCTCTTGACCTTAAGCTCAGACAGGAGATGCAGAAGGAGCTTAAGAAGATCCAGAAGGAGGTGGGCATAACATTTATATTTGTTACCCACGATCAGGAGGAGGCTCTCACTATGTCCGACAAGATCGTTGTTATGAAGGACGGAGAGATTCAGCAGATAGGAGCCCCCGAGGAGATCTATAACGAGCCTAAAAACAGATTTGTCGCAAATTTTATAGGCGTTAGCAATATAATAGACGGCATTATGCTTGCCGACAGAAAGGTATTCTTCGGAGACAGGATTTTTGAGTGTGTTGACGGCGGATTTGCAAAAAACGAAAAGGTGGACGTTGTCATACGTCCCGAGGATATAGATATAGTCAGACCCGACGAGGGAAAATTCAACGGCAGGGTTAAGTCCGCCGTATTCAAGGGCATATTCTACGAGACTATCGTGGAGATAAGAAAGGGTACCGAAATAAAGGTAAAAATGCATGTTTCGGACGAAAAGCCCGTGTTCAACGCCAAGGCGAACGAAAAAATGAGCGCCAACGACTTCTATCTGGACATAGAGGACGTGCCGGAGCTTAAAAAAGCCGACATTATAGCGAGAGCTGACGCTCAGGCGTGGAACCCCGACACGGATGAGTGGATCTCCATAAACAAGGTCGAATATGATATAAAGGAAGAAAACGGCACCTATCCCGTCACGTTCTTTACGAACGCAGGCACCAACATAACGGTGAATATGATAGTGGCAGAAGTAAACAAGGTTGTCAGCGAAAAACACGGCGAAGAGATATATGCGGTAAACTTCTTCAAAAACATAGACGAAATAAAAGAAAGCGTAGCCCTCGAAACGGATCTCAAAACGTGGGCAAACGCCTCTGCGTGGATATTGGAGGGAAACAGCTCGGTCGAAATAAACGATGTCATATACGATTTTGACCCCGAAAATATAACTGTAGGAGAGTATGAAGTTATTTTCAGGACGGCAGGCTATGACCTTCTGGTTACCACAACGGATGAATATAAGCAGGGAGACGAGGTAGCTGTGGACTTCGGCCCCGATGACATACATATTATGCGCAGGGAGGTATAAGGATATGAAAAATTTCAGATCTATGGCATACCCCTATGTTGTCTGGGCTTTTGTACTCATAGTTATACCTATGCTTATGATAGCTATGTATGCTTTTACCGAAAGGGGAAACAGCGTCATTACGTTCAGGCTCACATTGGACAATTTCAAGGTTTTCTTTTCGGATGCGGTTTTTATAAATATTATGAAGCGATCCTTTTATATAGCCCTTGTGACGACCGTGATATGTATATTGCTGGGCTATCCTGCGGCATATATAGCCGCAAACCTCGGCAGCGAAAAAAACCGTATGATGATGGTTATTCTCATAACTATCCCCACATGGATAAATATGCTTGTGCGAACCTACGCATGGCTTGGCATACTTCAGGACAACGGACTTATAAATTCAGCGCTGAGAGCCTTGGGGCTGCCTGCAATAAAGATCATACAGACGGATTTTGCCGTTATTTTCGGAATGGTATACAACTTCATACCCTTTATGATACTTCAGATATATACGTCACTGACAAAGATGGACAAAAGCTATATCGAGGCTGCGCAGGATCTGGGAGCCAACAGGCTCCAGAGCTTTATAAAAATAACCCTCCCACTGTCGCTGCCCGGCATAATAAGCGGAATAACTCTTGTGTTTCTGCCTGCCGTATCGAGCTTTTTCATACCAAAGCTTCTGGGCGGCGGCAAGTATGTGCTTATAGGCAACGTCATAGAAAATCAGTTTCTCACAGCGGGCAACTGGAACTTCGGTTCGGCTCTTTCGCTCATAATGGCGGTCATAATAGTCTTTCTTATGTGGCTCACAAAAAAAGCCGACAGAGATCCCAATGCGGAAGGAGGACTGTGACATATGCAGGATAACAAAAAAACAGGCATCTGCGGCAAGCTGTATATGGGACTTCTGCTGCTGTTCTTTTATTTTCCCATTCTGTATATGGTGGCGTTCTCCTTTAACGAGACAAAATCCCTAAGCATTTTCAGCGGCTTTTCTCTGAAATGGTATCAGAGGATACTTAAGGATTCTTCTATGGTAAGCGCCATATTCTATACGGTTTTTGTGGCTGTTGTCGCTACCGCCGTTTCGACTGTGGCAGGCACGATAACGGCCATAGGTCTGTCGGGCTGCCGAAAGCTTTTGAGAAAGTCGGTACATCAGATAAACAACCTGCCGGTTATGAATCCCGATATAGTTACCGCCATAGGGCTTCTTATGTTTTTCAGCGTCCTTACGGTAAAAAAGGGACTTGCCACACTTCTTCTGGCTCACATTATGTTCTGCATACCCTATGTCATATTGAGCATAATGCCAAAAATAAGAAACCTTGACCCCAATTTAGCCGATGCCGCCATGGATCTTGGCTGCACACCTATGCAGGCTCTCATAAAGGTCGTAGTTCCGCAGATAATGCCCGGTATAATATCGGGGGCGCTGATAGCCTTTACAATGTCCTTTGACGATTTTGTCATATCATACTTTGTAACGGGAAACGGCGTAAACAACATTTCGATTATGGTATATACCATGAGCAAGAGAATAAACCCCTCAATAAACGCTCTTTCAACGATAATTATCGTAATCATAACCATAGGACTTCTAATAGCTAACATACTGCCTGTAATAAACGAAAAAAGGAGACATAAAAAATGAAAAGATATATTGCTGTTATACTGGCGGCTTTAATGACTGCTGCGGCGACAGGCTGCTCGGGCGGCTCGGGAAAGAACGAGGAGGCCATACAAAAATACGGCTCTGATACCCTGAAGGTGTTCAACTGGGGAGAGTATACGGGCGATGACGTAATAGGAAATTTTGAAAAGGAATACGGCGTAAAGGTCATAAACGATTTTTTCGATTCAAACGAGCTTATGTACACGAAGATACAGGCAGGCGACAGATATGACGTTCTTGTGCCGTCAGACTATATGATCGAAAGAATGATAAAGGACGGAGAGCTTCAGGAGCTTGACAAAAGCCTTATACCCAATATGGCAAACCTGACCGATGAGGTAAAGGGGCTTGAATTTGACCCCGAGCTTAAATATTCGGTGCCCTATTTTTACGGCTCCGTAGGTATTGTCTACAACAAGAAAAATGTTCCCAAGGAGCTTGTGGAGGAGCAGGGCTGGGAGATATTAAAAAACACCGACTATAAGGGCAGCGTGTATATGTATGACTCAGAGAGAGACGCTTTTATGGTGGCTCTTAAGGCTTTGGGATATTCTATGAATACCGAAGACGAGGACGAGATAAACGATGCGTATGAATGGCTCCTTGAATTTAACGATACAATGGATCCGTCATATGTAACGGACGAGGTCATAGACTCAATGATAGGCGGAATCAAGGATCTTGCGGTGGTATACAGCGGAGACGCCGCATATATACTTTCTCAGAACGAGGATATGGCATATTGTATGCCCAGACAGGGAACGAATATATGGTGCGATGCTATGGTTATACCCGCCAATGCCGAAAATCCTGCTCTTGCCCACGAATTTATAAATTATATACTGACATATGACGCATCCTATGACAATTCATATACCGTGGGCTATACATCATCAAACGAAGAGGTAAAGACATATATGACGTCTCCCGAAGGCGATTATTATGAAAACGAGGCATATCTGCCCAGAGTGGGATATGAGCTTGACGAGGTGTTCCACGACAATCAGGTTCTGAGAGAAAAGCTCAATCTTCTTCTGACAAAGGTGAAATCCTCTACGGAGTGACAGAAAAATGTTTTTGGGAGAAACGGGAACGCCGTTTGTACTACATGGCGCAAATATCATTTATTTTTAATATTCCTGTAATTGTTTTTTCAGAAATATAATGTATAGTAATTATTGTAAACAGATAGAGAATCAAATATATGTTTACATTTCATAATTTTTTCTCCCTTTCCGAATATATACGAAAACAGAGCAAGCCTAAAATAACTAAAATAAAGGTTTGCTCTGTTTTTTTTATGTATTGAAAAAAATTTTTTTATCCGTCTGTTATAAAAGCTCTGTATTGCTTGACTTTTATCGTGTTTAAGCCTATAATTTAATTGTATAGGGCGTATGGCGCCAAAGCTTTGGTCGTACAGAGAAAAAATGCCGACAGTATAACGTGAACATAATTTTTGTCTGCCGATCAAAACCGAACAGTACAAAATATATATGACAAAGGAGGAACAGAAGATGAAAAAAAGGTTTTTTGCGGCTGCGCTCGCCGTTGTTATGGCCTTTGGAACAGCTGTAAACGCAGTTTCGGCGGAAGAAACGGCGGTTGAAAAGGAGGAAAGAACTCCTGCGCCGAGTACGCTGCTTTCATTCCCCGGAGCCGAGGGCGGCGGAAGATTTACAAGCGGCGGAAGAGGCGGAGAGGTATATGTTGTAAACAGCCTCGAGGACTATGACCCCGAGACCGAAAAGCCCATAAAGGGTACTCTCAGAGACGCTGTAAGCGGAAACAACAGGATAATTGTATTTGATGTATCGGGCGTTATCGATCTTAAGGATACTCTTGCTATCCATGGCAAAAACTTAACCATAGCAGGACAGACGGCTCCCGGGGACGGCATAACCGTTACGGGATTCGATACAAATATAAGCGATGCACAAAACATAATAATAAGGTATATGCGCTTCAGACCCGGAGCAGACAACATCTATGAGGGAGACTCTATGGACGCTCTCTGGGGAAGATCGGCAAAGAACGTAATGGTAGACCACGTTTCGGCAAGCTGGTCAACAGATGAAACAATGTCTATATACAGAGCCGAAAATCTGACCGTTCAGTGGTCTATAGTTTCGGAGAGCCTCACAATGTCGGGTCACACAAAGGGCAGACACGGCTACGGAGCAATTATGGGCGGCGTAAACGCAACATATCATCACAATCTTGTGGCAAACCACACATCGAGAGCCCCCAGAATCGGCGGCGGAACTCCTGCGAAGGACGACAACGATCATATAGCTCTCACAGACCTCAGAAACAACGTAATATATAACTGGGGCTTCAACGGCTGCTACGGCGGCGGCAGAGCCGATGTCAATTTTGTTAACAACTATCTTAAGGCAGGCCCCGGCACAAGAGAAAGCGTAAGAAATCAGATCATAGACGCAGGCGAAGGCAACAAGCCCGGACGCTTCTATGTAAACGGCAACGTACTCGAAGGAAATGACGAGGTATCGGCAGACAACTCAAAGGGTATCAAGGTATCGGAGGTAGCTGCGCCCACAACCGAGATCGTTGACACCGAGTTTGCTATGGACGGAACATCCGCAGGTGCGCTCAGATATACCGATGCTGCAACTGCATATACCGAAGTACTCGCAAAGGTGGGAGCAACATATCCCAGAAGAGACGGCCTTGACGCAAGGATCCTTGCGGAAGTAAAGAACGGCACGGGTACATTTGCAAACAGGCACGAAGAGGTCGGAGGACTTCCCTACACAGAGACCATAACCCGTGAGGAGGGCTGGGACACAGACCATGACGGCATACCCGACAGCTGGGAGAGCGCAAACGGCCTTGACCCCTCAGACCCCAAGGACAGCAGAGCAATAGCCGAAAACGGTTATGCAAACATCGAGAATTATATCAATTCTATAGTTGATATGGAATATGCTCCTTCCAATCCTTCTGTTTCGATAAGCAATATGTCAAACAACGCCATCGTTAAATCGGGACTTCCCTTTACGGTAAGCACAGACGTTACCGACAACACAGGCATTTCAAAGGTAGACTTCTATCTGGGCGAAGAAAATGTCGGCACGGTAACAAGGGCTCCCTTTGAGTTCACATACACTCTTGAGGACGGCACATATTATATATCCGCAAAGGCTACCGACAGCGACGGAAACCAGACTCAGTCAGACAAGATAACCGTTCACGCAAACCGTGACAATAAGGCCGCAGGCTATACTTCAGCCGATATAGGCACACCCAATGTTGCAGGCGCAGGATATTTTGCCAACGGAGAACTTGTTGTCAAAGGTTCGGGAAAGCTTTCGGGCACAAGCGACAACTTCCACTATGTATATAAGAGACTCAGCGGAGACGGCACTATAACAACAAAGCTCGACTATATCACCCCCGTGGACAATCACGCCTTTTCGGGAATAATGATAAGAGAGAGCGCAGACCCCGACTCAAAGGCAGTTGCGCTGGGTATCTCCCATACAAAGGCATATGAGTGGAAGGAATTTGTTCCCTCAGCGGGCAAGGAGGAGACCCTCTACAGAAACGCTTTCGGCGCATATATGGTATGCAGATACGAAACGGGAGCAGATTTTGATATGATAGATGAAAATCTGGATTCTCTCGATGCTGCCGAAAAGAGCGGAGTAGCCCTTGTCAAGGATATTGCTTTCAAGGATTTTGATAAATACAACGGATATTATCTTAAGCTTGAAAGAAGCGGCAACAAATTCACAGCCTATGTTTCACCTTTCGGAAACGACTGGACAAAGGTAGGGGAGAGAACCGTTCCCATGAACAGAGACGTTCTCGTAGGCTTTGCCGTTGACGGAAACAAGCAGGCTAACTACCTCGACAACTACAATACCGCAAAATTCAGCGATATTACAATAAAATAACAAACCAAACCGCAGGCTGTATCTGTCTTATAAAAAGGCGATGCAGCTTTAGCGTGTCGATAAAATCGACACGCTTTCATCAAAATGCAGCCGCATTTTGATGAGACCAAATGTGCGTGCCGGGCAAGCCGGCGACTTCATTTGGATAAAGGAATATAAATTTCAATTTGTTCCAAAAACTGCGTTTTTTCGCAAATTGAAATTTATTCCTCGGACGGGCAAAGCTCGTCCTGCGGATTAAAGTCTGCGACGCTTTTTATAAATGTATTACTTAGACGGGCAAAGCTCATGTTCAGTGCTTTTCCTTACGGAAAAGTTGCCCTTTGGGCAATCCGACATCTTTCGGACACTACCTGCGGATTAAAGTCTGCGACGCTATAGCTATATATAATACATTTGTCGAATACTTTTTGACAGTATGGGGCTGTATTTATCTCATAAAAGGTAGATACAGCCTTTTGCAAGAGGCTTAAAATAAAGATGGCTATGAAATATTGACCGATGGGGGTATTTTTGGTATAATACTTTAAACGCCGCAAATCAAAAAATAAAAGAAATAAAGGAGATCTGAAAAAATGAGAGACGAAACAAAATGCCTGCATTCGGGCTACACTCCCAAAAACGGCGAGCCTCGTGTTCTGCCCATAGTCCAGAGTACCACATATGTATATGATTCCGCTGCCGAGGTGGCGGCTATCTTTGACGACCCCACAAAGGGACTTTGTTATTCACGGTTCGGAAACCCTACAGTTATGGCGGTAGAAGCCAAAATAGCAGAGCTTGAGGGAGGTGTCGGCGCTATGTGTACATCTTCGGGTCAGGCCGCCACTCTCCTTTCCATACTCAATATATGCAAGTCGGGCGACAGCTTTATAAGCACCCCCACGATTTATGGAGGTACAATAAATCTTTTTTCGTTTACACTCAAAAAGCTTGGCATAGAGTGTATTTATGTTGACGGAGACGCCACGGAGGAGGAAATAAAAAAGGCATTCAGACCCGACACAAAGCTTGTGTTCGGCGAAACCATAGCGAATCCTGCCCTTAAGGTGTTCGATATAGAAAAATTTGCAAATGCTGCTCACGATATGGGAGTTCCTCTCATTGTGGACAACACCTTCGCAACCCCCGTACTCTGCAAGCCCTTTGACTTCGGCGCAGATATAGTCATTCACTCCACCAGCAAATATCTTGATGGCCACGCTGTTCAGGTGGGAGGAGTCATAGTAGACGGCGGAAGATTCGACTGGACAAGCGGAAAGTTCCCCGAGCTTAACGAACCCGATGAGTCCTACCACGGCATATCGTATACCGAAAAATACGGAAAAATGGCATACATAATAAAAGCAAGAATGCAGCTTATGAGAGATTTCGGAGTATATCCTGCGGCTCACTCTGCCTTTCTTCTCAATATGGGTATAGAGACCTTGCCCGTCCGTATGAAACAATATTGCGAAAATGCTCTTGCAGTCGCAGAATTTCTCGAAAAGTCGGAGGAGGTAGAAGAGGTGATCTATCCCGGACTTCCGTCAAGCCCCGATTATGAGCTTGCCAAAAAATATCTGAAGGGCTGCAGCGGCGTTATATCGTTTGTATTGAAGGGCGGCAGACAGGCTGCCGCAAGGTTTATGGATTCGCTTAAACTTGCATCAAACGAGGTTCATGTCGCCGATATAAGAACCTGCGTTCTCCACCCTGCAAGCGAGACCCACAGACAGCTCACTGACGAGCAGCTTGAAGCCGCAGGCATAAACGGCGGAATGGTTCGTTTTTCGGTAGGACTTGAAAACATAGAAGATATAATAGAGGATCTTTCGGCTGCCCTCAATGCAATTTCAAAATAAAACAACAGGGGAGAGCGCCCGTTTCGGGTCGGCTCTCCTTTTGATATGCCGAAGCTTTTGCGGCGGAAAAGTTCGCCTGCGCAGCGCAGATAAATTTTATGCAAAAGCAACAACAGACAATGTGTCGTATTTTATCTTGCCGCTTGACTTTTAATATATCGATTGATATAATTTAAAATAAGGCTAAATTTATCATTTTTTATATATAAGATTATCGGATAATGCGAAAAAAGGCAAATTAAGAGAATAAGAGAATAAGAGTATAAGAGGATGAGAGGGGATCGTAGGTATGGGACGTCCGGGTGTACAGATCATAATACCCTTTTATAATGCTGAGGAATATCTCGAAAAATGTCTTGACAGCGTGCTTTATCAGACATTTTCGGACTGGCAGGCAATTATAATAAACGATGGCTCCACCGATGGCAGCGCAAATATAGCCAAACGTTATGCCGAAAAGGACGACAGATTTATATATTCGGAGCTTGACAAAAATTCGGGAGCCGCTGCCGCAAGAAACGCAGGTCTGGAAATGCTCGATTCGGAATATACCGCTTTTCTGGATTCCGATGATGTGTGGGACAGTGAAATGTTAGCTTCGCTCTATGAAAAGGCAAAAAAATTTTCCTGCGATGTGGTACAGTGCCGTTATATGTATGTTTTTCCGGGCGGAAGAACAAGCGTTCCCCGGGGCGCATTCAAAAAGGACGTGCTGCTCAGGGGCAGAGAGCTTCGCAGCGTTTACAGAAAAATGATGACGGGCATATATATGAACCATGTGTGCATAAAGCTTATACGCACGGAGCTGCTTAAGGGACTTTGTTTCGACACATCTCTTGAAACCTGCGAGGATCTGAAATTCTGTATCGACATATTTAAAAAAGTAAAAACATATTATTTTACGGATAAAATCCTTTATCATTATGTAAGGCGTGAAAACTCCCTTACGGGCAGCGGACTCAGCTTCGGACAAAAGCTTAAAGCCAACAGAAGAGTCTCCGAGTCTCTTAAAGAGGCCTTGCCGCTGTGGGGGATCGACAACGTATTTTACAGAACGCTTTCAACGGCAAGACCATATACTATAGCAATATCAAAAATTATCCGTATGGCGGAAGAAAAACTGTTTGGACGGTGTGGAGATTAAAATGAACGACAACCTCAGAATAAGAAATATAAAAAACGAACGAAAATATCTTTTTATATACAACCTTATAGCCCTTGCGGCAGTTTTGGCGGCGGTTTATTTGTTTTTTCCCGGAGCGAGTGAAATACACGGGCGCTACTCCGCCATCACCATAATAGCCGATGGACTTATGACTTTGTTTTTTATGGGAGTTCTTGAAAAATATGCCATACTTGTTTCGGGCGGCTCTCTGTATGAAAAATTTGTAATAACACTGCTGGCGGCGGTGTATTCAGCCATAATAATGTGCCTTGTCAATCTTGTTTTTTTCAGATCGGGCAGGGAGCTTGAAATAGATATGACTGCTGCGGCTGTCTCTGTGGCGGGAGTTTTTATAACCGACATACTTATGGACAATTTCTTCGGCAGCAAGTATTACAGAAAGCAGAGAGTGCTTATCATAAGCTATGACGAGAGAAATTTTCTGAGAATGAAACGAGCCAAGTACGGCGTGCTGCACAACTGCGATGCGTGGTACGAAACCATACAGGGTATTGACGCAGAGGGTATGAGGCGTTTTATAGACAAAAATTTTCCACTTTATGATGCCATATGTATATTTGACGACCTTGAGGACGAAGAATATCATATGGCTATTTCTGCTGCTCTCGATATGAACAAGGATCTGTATATCGTTCCCAAGCTTATCGATGTGGGAAGATCAAATTCACGTATAGCCATATTTGACGATATAATAACATTCTATACGCCGAAACGCGGTCTGAACAATGTAGAGCTTTTTATAAAGAGGGCTATTGATATAGCGGCTTCGCTTGTGGGACTTATAGTATCCGCCATACCTATGGCTATAATAGCCCTGCTTATAAAAACCACTTCTCCCGGACCCGTATTCTATAAGCAGACAAGGCTCACAAAGGGAAAGCGTGAGTTTGAAATATATAAGTTCCGTACGATGGTGCAGGACGCCGAAAAGCTTTCGGGGCCCAAGTTTGCCGAAAAGCACGACCCGAGAATAACCCCTGTGGGGCGTGTCATAAGAGCCTTCAGACTTGACGAGCTGCCTCAGTTCATAAACATACTTAAGGGCGATATGAGCCTTGTGGGGCCTCGTCCCGAAAGACCTGTTTTTGTCAGACAGTTTGAAAAAGAAATAGCCGAGTATGATCTCAGGTTTGAAATGAAGGCAGGGCTTACGAGCCTGTCTCATGTACACGGACGATATTCCACATACATATATGACCGAACATACTATGATCTGTATTATATAATGAATTATTCACTGCTTTTGGATATTCAGATCATCTTTCTTACGGCAAAGACTATGCTCATAATGTCTCAGTCGGAGGGAGAGGATTCTTTTAAGAAAAAAACCGTTGCAAGGGCGGATGCGAAGGGAGGAAAAGGCATTGAAACCTAAAGACACAAGATCCGGGGGTATGATGAATTTCAGAAGCATCAAAAATCTCAGACGTGTATTTTATAAGGGAAGGATCACCAAGTTCAAGAAAACCGCAGGATTTATGATACTGGCGGGACTGGCGGCGGCGCTGATATATTTTGGCTGTTATGCCTATCTTGAATATGCTGTGTCAAAGGCGGACGTAGTGCTTTCCTACCCTGAGATAGCGCAGTCAAAATATCCCAACAGCTCCAGATTTACATATTATGAATTTATAAATGATGATAATGTAAACGCAGCCATCAAAAAAATGCAGGAAAAAGGCAAGTATAAATATTTTACCGCAGATGATTTCCGCAGGAGCTTTTTTATCTACAGCAATATTGAAGGCTCTGCCAACGCATCGGTAATGACTGCCCGCAGCGAGGGCAACGACTTCAGCTATGTGGCGAACGAATATAAAATAACATTTGTTCAGCCCCACGCCTATAAGGATCCTAACATTTTTGCAAAGCTTTTCGGGCGCGACTACAGCGATGAGTTTCTGAGAGCGCTTATTGACGTGAACCATGAGCGTATAGCTAACGAATCGGGCGGCATAAACGGTTTTTGTGATATGACGGATATGCTGGAGACCGATACATATGATTATAACGAGGAGCTCAGAGTATACAGAACAAAAATAAACAGTATAAACAATTATCTGGATTATCTCAACAACAAGGATCCCGACTTCCGCTCCGAATCGGGAATGACCCTTGAAGACCTTAAGGGAAAGTATGAATTTCTGATAGACGATGTTCTTGACGGCATATCCGACTATATAGAATCCTCGGGAATATCCAAGGACATTGACTTAGCCAGAAACAAGCTTAAGGTAAACATCGAAAACAATCAGCTTAAGTATGACAAATATGCGGACAGATCTGAAATAAACAAATACGCTATGGACGAATATGATCATACCTTCACCGAAAACCTTATAAACGTAATACAGAACAAGCAGTACGGACTGTATCAGGCAAGACCCAAGACAGAGTTCGACACCGTTGTGGAGCAGAAGCACGATGCGGACAAAAAGGTGGCTGAGTACGGCTCAAAGGTAAACATCAACAGGCGGGAGCTTGCCATATTCGATTCGGTGGAATATACTCAGGAGGAGAACAAAAGGCTGACCGAAAAATGCTCTGCGCTTATGACGAAATTCAGAGAACAGTATAAGGAGCTTTCCGAGACTGCCGACAAGATCGTCACCGAATATTATAACGAAGAAAACGAGGATTATATCACGGCGAAGATAACGAAAAAAGGACTTATAAGCAAGTCGCTTATAGTGAATATGGGCATAGCGTTTTCGCTTGCCGCTGCGGTGGCCTTTGTGGTATCCATATTTATAAGCTTTGTAAAAGACAGCAAAAGGCTTAACCAAAGCCATATGCGTATGCGTGAAATAAAATTCGGCGAGGAGGAAGCATAATGGGACTTTTAAGCATAACCGATATGATGCGTATAACAAAAAAGTATTTTATGCCCATTTTTGCTCTTTCGCTTGCCATAGGGCTTCTGGGCGGCTGCTTTGTGAGTATGATACAGACATATACCTGCACCCTCGGTTTCAAATACAATCACGAGGAGGCTCTTGAGGGCCTTGCGCCTGACGGAGTGAGCAAGCTCGACCCATATGAAATTCAGAATCCTGTTGTCATTCAGGCGGCTCTTAAGGATATGGGCTTTAAAGCCAGTGACAAGGAGGTAAGGGGCATAAGGCAGGATATTTCCATAAGCAAGGTTATGACCGAGCTTGATAAGGAGGTATCGGAGTCCGCTGCGCTTCTGGGCGAAAAATATGATGTTGCAGCCACCGAATATGAAATGAAGTTCACCTACAATGCCTCCCGTGGCGATGAGTTCGGCGCAAGAATGTTTAGCTGCATCATAAATGAATATGACAAGTTTCTGCTGGCGAAATATTACAACAAAAAGACTATTGAGGATTTTGCAAAGGTTGTAAACGACACAGACGCAGAATATATAGTGATCGCCGACACCATGAGCAACGACATAGAGGATATTATTTCTTATCTGGACGATCTGGCGGAATATTATCCCGATTTCCGCTCCAAAAATACAGGCTACAGCTTTGCGGAGCTTTCTCTTCTGTATCAGAATCTGCGTGATATACAGTATGCAAAATATTATGGAAACATAAGGGCAGGCAATCTGGCAAGAGACAGCGAAATGGTCATAAAAAGCTATCAGGCAAAGGTCAAGGAGCTTGAAGAAACCGAGGAGGTTGACAGCAAGATCGCCGAAAACTACAGAAACGAAATAGTCACGTTCTATGACTCCTATAAGGAGGCAGGTCTTTATAATCAGGCAAGACAGGTACAAAACAACACCGACTCGTCAAACAACCGTGACCAGGACGTAATAGAGGATAAGGATCTTGAGGAGTTCACAAATACATATGACGATATAGTATACAGCTATGCCGACTATGCAGGCAAGGCTACCGACTCAATGCACACTGTGGCATACTATAACAGTATAATTGATTCATACAAAAATGACGATGTTCCGTGGAGAACCAAAAACAGTCTTATAAAGAAGAATGAGAGCATACTTGACGAGGTATCAAAGCTTTCGACACAGTACAGCGAAGTATCAAACCGCACGATCGATGAGCTCTATGATTCAAAGGTCACCGATGATCTTCAATATCTCATTCTTCCCGAAGTAACCACCGACAAGCCCGTTATGCTTATAGCTGTATTCCTTATGATACTTACGTTCGGGCTGACTATTATTGGGGTATTTATTGCAGATATAACAAAGAGGCTTGCCGCTGAGTCAAAATCGGCTGATGAGGACGCAGAGGACGATATTGTCTATATAGATACCGAGGGTATGGACGAGGTACATAAGCTGCTTTATGAGCAGTACAGAACGGGTTTCGGAGAGCTTTTCCTCGTTTATCAGCCTATGGTGCCTGTGGATAAAAACGAAACTCCCCACAGCGAGGTGTTCATACGCTGGAAGAGCGAGCAGCTCGGCTTTGTCTCCCCCGGCAAGATCGTGGACTGCATAACCGATTTCGGCATTTTCAAGCAGTTTAACGACTGGATAATAAGGACGGTCTGCGAAGATCTGGCATATCTGCGTTCAGAGAACAAAAAGATGCCTGTTGTCCATATAAACTGCCCCTATTCGCAGATAAACGATTTTGCCCTGAACGACATTATCATAGAGCACATACGCAGGTACCGCATACCTGTGGAAAATATATGTCTGGAGCTTGTGGGGCGCAACATAGCCGACTCCCTTGCGGACATTATGCTTCTGGACGAAATGGGCGTAACCATCTGTATAGACCGCTTTGAAAACTCAAACGAGGACAGAGAAATTATAAATGTCGTAAAACCCGGCTATATAAAGATGAGCCTTGACATACTGAACAATGACGAGAGCTATGCAGAGGCTGTTGAACGTCTGTCCGAGATAAACGAAAAATGCCACAAAAACGGCATAAAAGCCTGCATATGCGGCATCGAAAACAGCGAACAGGATAAGCTTGCGGATAAGGCGGGCTTTGACTATAAGCAGGGCTATTATTACGGAAAGCCCCAAGAGCTTGAAAAATAAAAACAGCAGAGGTTTATATATGAAAAAAGTATTAAAAAAATTGTTGAAGGCGTTTATATATCTCATTGTCGCTATGCTTGTCTGGGTAGTTATAGGCATTGTGGCTCTTGCTGCCAACGAAAAGCTCAACGACCATGTAAGGGTCAAGAGCTACACGGTGAGAGATGAGGACATTCCGAAGGAATTTGACGGATATAAAATAATGGCTGTGTCCGATCTTCACGCTGCGCCCTTCGGCGATCAGATAATAGCCCATGTAGACAAGCAGAAGCCCGATCTTCTGGTGTTTACGGGAGATATGACTCAGCTTCCCGATTATAACGTACAGGAAACGGTAAAAATCGGCAAGGCTGTTAGCGATATACCGAAATATTATGTCAGCGGAAACCACGAGAGGCAGACCGATCAATATTATGAGATACTGAATGTACTTCCCCTCGGAGGTATAACTCCCCTTGAAAACGACAAGGTGACCCTTGAAAGGGACGGAGCCGAAATACTCCTTATGGGAGTAAAGGATCCCAAGCATGATGTTGTGACCGAGGAAAGAATCGAAAAAATGCAGAATGCAATCGGCTCAATGCTTGAGGACAACGATAAATACTCCATTCTTCTGAACCACCGCGCCGACCTCTATCCCGAACTTAAGGACTGCGGAGAGGATCTTATATTGTCGGGTCATCTTCACGGCGGCATTATAAGGATCCCCTTTATGGGCGGACTTATCAGCGGCGAGGGACTGACGGAGTTTTTCCCCGAATATGATTATGGACGATTCAAAGAAGGAGACAGCGCAGAAATGATAGTCAACGGAGGCTGTGACAAGAACCCTGCAAAAAAGAGGTTCTTCAATCCTCCCGAGGTAGTTTGCATTACACTTGAAAGCGAGTAACTTCTATGAGGAAAATATATTTTGTTATCCCTGTCTATATGGTCGAAAAATACTTAAGGCGCTGCATAGATTCGGTGCTTTGTCAGAGCTATGAAAATACCGAGATCGTTGTTGTGGATGACGGCTCTCCCGACCGCTGTCCCGAAATATGCGACAGCTATGGGGCGGAATACAGCCGCATAACCGTCATACACAAGAAAAACGGCGGCCTTTCGGACGCAAGGAACGCAGGGCTTATGTATGTCGCCCAAAAAGCCGATGACGATGACTATATATCCTTTGTGGATTCGGACGATTTTGTATATAAAAGCTATGCCGAGAGGCTTATTGAGCTTATGGAGCAGAACGGCTGCGACATTATTCAATGCGGATATATAAAGGGCAGCGGAGACAGGTTTGACTCTGAGCCAAAAAAAGGCTCTGTGTTTTGCGCCGATCCCGGCGATGCGCTTTTGGGCTATGACCTTAAGTCGCAGATGTTTGGCAAGATATTCAGATTCGGGCTGTTCAGAAGGCTCAGATTTCCTGTCGGTATGCTTAATGAGGACGAATTTGTAACATATAAGGCTGTGTGGGCAGCCCACAGAATAGCGTTTACAGATGAAAAGCTGTTTTATTATTTTCAGCGGCCCGACAGCATAATGAGCGATGTTGCGAAAAAAATGAAAAACAATCCCCACAGATACGATTATCTTAAGGCATATAGGGAAAGAGAAAAATTTTTCGGGGATCTCGGCAGATATGAACAGGTTCAAAGAACCCACGAAAAAATTTGCAGCGATATAATTCTGCGCTATTGTGAGCAGATGTATCTTGAAAAGAGCAGGCGTGACGAGGACTGTATGAACGGCGAGTATATGAGGCTCTATCGTGAAAGCTATAAAAAAATGATAGGCCGCCGAAATATGCCGCAAAAACGCAGGCTTATGTATATGGCGTTCAACATATGTCCCATGAGCGCAGTATTGGCGGGAAAGGTATTTACGCTCAGAAAATAACGTATAGAACGGCAGGGGAAAGGGGTGATATTATGCGGACAAACGAGTATAAAAAAATAAGACTTCTGGTATGCTTTATCCATGCCCATGTCGGCGGAGCGATGACATCGCTTATAAACTTTCTGAATGCTCTCGATGATGACAAGTATGACGTTGACGTTATGTTCTATGAAAACGACCCCAACGACAGATACGGAATAAAGGATACTGTAAACATTCTGCCGCAGGGCAAGATACACGAGAGCCGAAGCATAAAAAATCTGCTGCGAAAGGCGGCGTCCCCCAAGTACGTTGCCGCAAGAATACAGGATTTTTATTATAAGCGCAGGGGGAACAAATTAAAGGCCGTTCAGATAATGTCAAAGCAGGGTTATATATATTCGAGGAGCCTTGACAGAGAATATGACGCAGCCATAGCCTATGAGTACGGCTGGTGTATGAACTATGTATTGAACAGAGTTAAGGCAAAGCGAAAAATACTGTGGAACCATCTGGATATGGAAAAAACGGGTATGGACTATCGTGTTGACAAAAGAGCCATAGACGCTATGGACGCCCTTGTGTTTGTGAGCGCCGACTGTATGGAAAAGCATATAAGGCTCCACCCCGAACACAGCGGAAAATGCTGCTTTATACCCAACCTTCTGACCTCGGACTATGTGAAAAACAAGGGACGGGGCGATGCAGAGCTGCCCTTTGATAACGCCGATAAATATATAAAATTTGTTACCGTTGCAAGAGTGCGATTTGAACAGAAGGCTCAGGACAGAGCCGTGAGGGTATTTTCGAGGCTTAAAAGGGACGGGCTGCTTGACAGAGTGAAATGGCTCATAATAGGCAGCGGCAGAGATATGGAAAAGCTTGAAAATATGATAAAGGACGACGAGCTGGGAGAATATATATACCCCATAGGACAAAAGCTGAACCCTATGCCCTATGTAAAGCAGTGCGACATATGCTTTATGCCGTCTCACTATGAGGGAAAGCCCATGGCGGTTACAGAGGGCTTCATAATGGGTCTTGTACCTGTTGTGACGGCGTATACATCGGCAAGGGAACAGATCCGTGACGGCGTTGACGGGCTTGTGTTTGAAAACAACGAGGATGCATTGTATGAGGGACTAAAAAGTTTTCTTAAAAATCCCGAAATACTTGACAAGCTGAGGGCAAATGTGTTAAAAACAGATTACGGCAACGAAAAGGAAATAGCTGTATTCGACAAGCTTATAGAAAAATTGTTGTGACCGACAAGTATGCACCTGCCTCTTAAGGCATTGGCGCATACTTTTATGTTCGGTTTATATAACGGAGGATGTCTATGTTTTCTGTAATATTGCCTGTGTACAACGGCGGAAAATTCATAAGCTCGGCAATAGACAGCGTTCTGGCTCAGGACTGCCCGGACTGGGAGCTTTTGGTCATGAATGACGGCTCAACCGACAATACGGCTGAGGTGCTTAAAAAATACTCTGCCGACAAAAGAATACATATACTTACGCAAAAAAATATGGGAGTCAGCGCAGCGAGAAACAATGCTGCGGCAAAGGCAAAGGGCGAGTACTTTGCTTTTATAGACGCAGACGATATATGGCACAAAAATCACCTTTCGGTTATACAGTCGCTTATTGACAAATATCCTTCGGCGGGGCTTTATGCCACATTCGCAAGAACCGAGCTTGTCAACGGCGGCGTTGTAGAAGAGTGCAATTATTTCAGAACGAGACCTCCGGTGGTTTTTGCCGAGGACTTTTTTGAGGAATACTGCGAGGATAAGTCGGTCAATATGTTTACTACGTCGTCAACCTGCGTGAGCCGTGAGGCGTTTTATAAGACGGGCGGCTTCCCTTTGGGCTGTACCATAGGGGAGGATCTTGAATCGTCTCTCAGGATAGCGGCATATTATCCCGTTGTGCTTACCAAGGAGGCTACGGCTACATACAAAAAGGCAAACAGCACGGCGACAAAGGATATTTCGTTCGACCCCGACTGGAAGTTTTTCGACACGGTCAGCGAGCTTTATGCGGATGATACGATACCCCAAAAAAAGCGTGATAATCTTAAAAAGCTTATGGATTGGTTTACTATGCGGCGGTGCCGTCATTATATAATAAACGGCGAAAGAAAAAAGGCGTGTCAGGCGTTTCGTGACACAAACAGACGCTCTGTGGATAAAAAAGATATTGTTATAAATATTGCGCTGCTTTTTTTGCCGACTGCGTTGGTAAGACGGATATTTGCGATCAGGTGGAGAGGAAAGGCTTAAAAAAGGCCATGTCCTCTGCTTTTATAAAAAATCCTGCAAGTGAGGATATGGCATATGCGATTCAAAAATTCACTCAGAAACGGCAGTCTTGCTTTTTTGGGTCAGATAATAACAATACTTATGGGAATTGTCCTGAGATGGTTTTTTGTCCATCTGCTGGGAAAGGAATATCTGGGCGTAAACTCCGTTATGGAAAGTATGCTTATGATATTGTCTATGACCGAACTCGGCATAGGCACATCGGTGGCTTTTGCTCTCTACAAGCCCATAGACCAGAATGACGAAAAGCGCATAGGCTCGCTTATGGCGTTCTATCGAAAGACCTATCATTTAATAGGTATTCTTACGGCTGTAGTCGGCCCTATGCTGATACCCTTTATGAGGTTTTTCACAAGAGAGGCCGTAAATGTCGGCAGTCTCAATCTCATATACATTATTTTTCTTGCCAACACCGTGCTGAGCTATTTTTTTGCATACAAGCGCACGCTTATAAGCGCATATCAGCAGAATTATATAAACAGCGTCACGGAGGATCTTTTTGCGGTCGTAAAGTATATACTTCAGGGCATAGCCATTGTGGTATATAAAAGCTATATAGGTTATCTGCTTATAAATATGGTATGCACCCTCGGCACAAATATAGTCATTTCGTATATATGCGACAAAAAATATCCCTTTATCAAAAATTACAGAAGTGAAAAACTCAGCAAGACCGACAGTGACGGGCTCAAAAGAAGCGTAGTTTCGCTTATGTATCAGAAGATAGGCGCAAAGCTCGTTATGGGTACGGACAATCTTATGATTTCCTACGCAAAGCTGTCCCTTATGGGAATATACAGCAACTATTCTATGGTAATAAGCATCATATCGAGAGTAGTCTACAATGTGCTTTATTCGGTCATAGGCAGCATAGGAAACCTTATGGTGCAGCCCGACAGGGAGCATAAGTACAGAGTGTTTGAGGAGTTTACATTCGTTGCCTTTGCGTTTTATTTCTTTATTTCGGCGGGACTTTCGGCCTGTCTCGAACGCTTTATACTGCTGTGGGCAGGCGATGACTGGCTTTTGTCGCCTATGGTTACATTTGTGGTGGTTATGAACTTTTTCCTCACGGGTATGAGACAGCCCAATGTTGTGGTTATAGAGGCTGCGGGTCTGTTCAACAGACTGCGTATGAAGGCCGTAGCCGAGGTCATAGTAAATCTGGTAGTGTCCTTTATATTTCTTATGGTATTTAAAATGGGGATATACGGGGTACTTTTCGGTACCACGGTTTCAATGGTGGGCGTGTGCATATGGTGGGAGACCCTCGCCGTACACAGATACCTCTTCAGAATGTCCACAAAGAGATATACATATAATTATATCGGATATGTTGTTACGGCGGCGGCAGGGTGCTTTATAAGCTATTTTATAAACAGAGCCATACCCATAGGCGGCATAGTGGGGCTTGTTGTTTCGGGGCTTGCCTCCACGGTTGTTTTTTGTATTATGGTTTTGGCCGTATACGGCAGGAGCCGCTGCTTTAAGTATATTCTCAACAGATTTGAGCGGAGGATAAAGGGATGAGCGACATACTTAAACGTATTCAGAATACGGAATACAATATCCTTAAGGAGCTTGACAGAATATGCAAAAAGTATGACATAGAGTATTTTCTGGGTCAGGGTACTCTTTTGGGAGCCGCAAAATATAAGGGCTTTATACCGTGGGACGATGATATTGACGTGCTTATTCGCTATGACGAGCTTGAAAGGCTGACAGAAATATTTCAGCGTGAAACGGATAAGAACTATATAATAACAAATTATCACATAGAGCGCCACAACGCTCTTTCGTGGACAAAGATAAGAGACAAAAATACTCTTTCACGTCCAAAGCGATATGCAAAGCTACCCATAAACTGGGGCGTGTGCATAGACCTTTTTCCTATATATCCCATCAGCAATCTCAGACCTCTGCGTATGGCCGAGATATTTATATATAAGGCGGCTAATAAGCTGCTTATGTCGGGTATGACCCGATATGACGAAAACTGCGATCTGCTGACAAGAGCCGCAGCAAGGCTCCCCTTAAGCTTCAGACGCTTTTGTATGGATATTGCGTTCGGGATACTGAAGCTTCATGGCAACGGCAGCGAATATGTCCTTCTTCCGTGCAGAGGAACAAAGGTAGTCAGACGTGACATTATTTTCGGGGAGAAAAAGTATCTTTATTTTGAAGGCGAAAAATATGCCGTACCAACGGATTATCATACATACCTTACCATAAATTTCGGGGACTATATGGGAGATCCGCCCGAAAACGAGGCAAGGGGACATGACGATAGATTGGGCGAAATAGAATGGAAATTATAAGGAGACAGAAAAATGTTCAATTTTACTTTATTAAAAACGGGAGTGCTTGCGCTTGTTTTGTCGTTGTCGGTCAAGGGTCAGACAGCTCAGACAGACAGCGGGGCCTATAAAAATTATGAAGAAAAATACACTCTTGAAACTCAGGCCATTGATATTTCAACAGCGCGCAATGCCCGTCAGCTTGGCGGATATGTATGCGCTGACGGACGAAAAATAAAGCAAAATATGCTTATAAGAAGCGGCGGCCTTGCGTGGCTTGACGATGCGGACGCAAAGACACTGTCGGAAAAATATAATGTAAAATATATAGTCGATTTCCGTACCGAGAGCGAGCTTGAAGCCAATCCCGACAAAAAGATCGACGGAGCGAAGAGCTTTAATTTTTCTGTTTTCGGAGAAGATCTGTACGGCGAAAAAACAAAGTCAAAGCTTGGATATTATGAATCTCTGAATGGTGAAGATGAGGATATGGCGCTTGCAAAGGACAGGGTCATAACCGAGAGATATGAGAGAATATTGCTTTCGGAGTACGCACAGAAGGCATATGCGGGCTTTTTTGACGTGCTGCTTGACGCTAAGGAGGGCGAGGCTGTTCTGTGGCACTGTTCAAAGGGCAAGGACAGGGCAGGGATCGCCTCGGCGCTGCTTTTGTATGCCCTCGGCGCAGACGGCAATATGGCGGATCGTGATTTTGAAATTACGAACGAGGCATATAAGGAGGATATTGACAAGGCTGTGGCAGCGGCAAAGAAAAACGGTCTTAATGAATCTGACACAACGGAGTATATATGCGCCTCTGCCGGAGTTGACAAAAAATATCTGGAGCTTGCTGTAAAAACAGCCGAAAAAAAGTACGGCTCCCTGCATAACTATTTCAACAGTCAGCTGGGATTATCGGATGCCGAAATAGAGGAGCTGCGAGACAAATTTCTTGAAGGCTGAGCACTTATATTCAGCCGAAGAAACACATTGACTTGGTGAAAAAGAACATTTTATGAGAAAGGACAGAAAAGGACAGACCATGAAGAAATTTATTGTTGCGGCAGTATGTATTGCGGCGGTTATGAACGTGAAAACCTATGTATTTATGGGAGCTGAGCCTGTGGGTTCCGATCCGGCGGACAAAACGCCTATAGTGCTGTTTGAGGATAATTTTGACGGGGATACCATTGATCCGACCAAGTGGGAACGCTGCCCCGAGCAGGAACGATGCAACGGCATGGATTTCTGGGACGACAAGCTGTCCTATCTTGACGGCAAGGGAAAGCTGATACTTGAAACAAGGTGGAACAGCGAGGAAGGCAGAGTACATTCGGGCGCCGTACAGACCGCAGACAAATTTTCTCACGGGTACGGCTATTATGAGGCGTCTGTACGTTTTCCGAAGGCATACGGAATGTGGGGAGCCTTCTGGATGATGGCGGGCGATGTAATAAATGTTGACGGCAGCAGCAAGGACGGCATAGAGATCGACATAATCGAGAGCATAGACAACGAGCAGAACAAGTGTAACCATGCTCTTCACTGGGACGGTTATGGCAAGGAAACAAAGAGCGATGGAAAAATACACAAAGACCTCAACATATATGACGGCCGCTTTCACACCTTCGGACTGTGGAGGACGGAAAAAAACTATATATTTTATGTTGACGGAAAAGAAACGTGGAGAAGCAGCGGCGGCGGAATATGCCCCCTTGACGGCTATATGCTGCTTTCCTGCGAGGCTTCGGCGGATATGGGAGGCGGAACAAGCAAAAGCATAGCCGACCTGCCTGCAAAAATGGAGGTCGATTATGTACGTGTCCTGAACACAAAGCCGCCCGTCACCGCAAACCCCCAAAAACAGCTCCCCGCCTACGACCTTATCTCCGAAATCTTCCGCACGGCTCTCGGCCGACAAACCAACTAACTAATCCTTATTTTACCCTGTGGGATAAACACACACATCCCACAGCTTTTTTGCTGCACAATTAAATTGCTTGACATCTGATAGATACAGATATCAAGCAATTTTGACTGCTTAATGTTTGTTTTGCATAAAATTTTAAAAAACCTTTTCTAACTTTTTGGGGTAATTTTATATCATGCTTTGATGGTATGCTTGGGGTTTTAAAAATAGTTATATACTTAAATGATAAGAGTTTTCCATCTATACAGGTTTATTACTAAAACACCCATGTCAAAACAATTTTCCATACAAAGAGCATAATTATCAAGTATTTAATGTATTTTAAACGAAGAAAGAGTAATAATATACAAATATTGTTATATAAAGTACGATAAAGACCGCTTATATCAGACGATTTATATCGAATAAATGTTTGTTAAATAGATTAGCTTATTGTTGTAGAGTTGTTTTTTTCATCTTTTATTAACTGCGAGGTGGTTTCTCCCACCAAAAGCCTTGGTATAATTTTAATTATATTTACTACTAGTTCAGTAAAATCGTACGATGGATCAAAAAGACATCTCAGTACATAATAAACTAATGTAAATACTAAATGATGGATGCATATAATATAATAGAAGCGGTTATTATGTATGAAATAAATATTTAATATAATTTTTATAATAGATATACCCATAACAAATACAGTCCCCTTCGGTATCCTTGTATCATCGGATAGGCAGGTGAAAAATACTGCAAGAATAAGTAATAATTCTAATATAATTGTGATTTTAGAAAAATAAAGTATAATTATGAGTATTGACAAAATGCTCATAGATAGAATATAACTTATATTCCAAATATCACTGATTTTCCCTTTTTCTTTTAAAGGAAATATATTTGTGTTATTTTTAGCGAATGCAGATTTATATCTATCTTCGATTATTGTATATAAATATACGTAATAAGACTTGCTAAAGCTTACATTATTATTTTTTTGTATAACGGTTTCATGTACCCAGGGCAGTACAGCCGAGACTTCACCTAAAGCGGCGTATGATAAAAATAATAAAACAGCAACTATATATGTTATATAATGATTTGTACCAAACAAATTATCAGTAAAAAATTCAGGATAAGCCGTAAGCAAGCCTGCAAAAAATCTTATTGGATAACCAAGACTGACAATAAAAAAAATCCATTTAGTGCGACCCAATTCTCGTACGGTCTCATATAGAATTGCGCTTAATATGATCATTACTCCGGCGATCATGATAGGTATCCTTGTGTCTTTATTTAAGTATCTACATAGATAAACAGCGAAAAGCAGTCTAATAAAAATAATAATCATTGACAGCTTAACCGAAGATTTAATTCCTAAAATATTTACTGGTAATCTATTATTTTTTCCCATTGATAGGTCTTCTTTAAGCCCTCTAACATCATTCCATTGGTATCTTGCTTGGTATATTAAAAATTCTATGATAACAAAACAAAGTATAAAATTTTTATAATTATCTATCAATAATGAATATAAGGAATTTATTTTGTTATATTTTAAAATTAATCCTATTATAAATCCGGTAATAACAAATAATACTTTTTGAAAATCCCCGTTTTTTGGGTAAAAATAATATATAATAGCTCTAAATATATTTTTCTTTATTTCTTTGTAACTGTTAAGTCTTTCATTTCTTTTTTTCAAGCCAATTTCCATAGATATTTTAAACATTTTTTTTGCATTAATACTAACATATACGAATATAAATATAACACAAATCATTACACCTATAGGTATATACCATAAAAATGGGAATTTGTTTTTAAGATTATAATTCTCAAAAAAAATAATTGCGGCACAAAACAGAACGCCAAGAATTGCTGCTCCACTATAGCAAATATATGAAATAACGGTAAAATGTGAGTTAGTAACGTGTTTTATATTTCTGGTATTGATTACAGCACTGAAACTTACCCAATGCAAAAAATTATTTTTACCATTTTTTACGTAGTTTGATATCTCATCTTCCAAATATTGCATATAATGATATCTTAGAACGCTGTTTATGCCTATAGCAGCAATATATAACGCTGTGACACAAAGTATTATATCGCTCAAAACAAATAAACCGAAAAGCATAGTTTCATTATCTATATTTGTAAAATATGAAGCACCTAAAATACATGTGAGTAAAGTTCCTCCTGCAGAAATTGTTAGAAGTATTTGATTTTGTCCACTACGCTCATCTTCTCTACACTGATTTAATTCATTAGCCATAGTTTCATATATATCCATCATTCACATATTCACCTTCTTTCAAAAATATTATATCATTTATTTATATAGTTTATAATACAAAAATGTAATTTTTTTTAAATTTGTATAATTCATATATTTTATGTTATATATAATTTCAAATTTAGGCAATATTGTATAATATATTATGATATAATAACTGCATTATATCCGACAGATAAATAAGAAAAACATAAATACTATTTTTTGCTAAAAAATTTATTTTAAAATTATTTATAGACACGGAATCATAATATACAATGCTTATATATTTGCAATACAGTTCTTAAATGGCTATATTGGTATCGTTAAAATTTAGCTCTAATATTATACCGAGGTTTTAGATAAGATCGAGGGAACAACAGACGGACAATAAAGCTGCCGCAGAAACAACTTTTGGGTTGATTTGCGGCAGCTTTTGCGGAAATTATCGCTCGTGTTTTATATAGGCGATAATTTTTTGTTTCGGTTTACATTCTGCTTTTTACGTCATCGTCATAGGGGTGGATATCCACTCTCGGTGGGTTAAGAGATCCGCCTCCGCCGGCAACTTCGTCAAGCTCCTCGTCTTCAAGCTCTTCAAGCTCTGTATTTTTAAGCTTTTCCTTGTCGTTCATGGCATTTCCTCCTTTCATTGAAATTTTTATTATTTTGTAAGCTTATTTATAATGACTGCCGTTTCAGCCCTTGTAAGATCCTTGCGAGGAAGGAAACGGTTGTTGTCATCGCCCTGTACGATGCCGCAGGCTGAAATATTGTCAACGTATTCCTTTGCCCAAGGCGCGATATCAGCCGCATCATCAAAGACAACAGCCTCGCCCTTGTCGGGAGCAATGTCCGCAAGCTCAACAAACTTGCTTATGACGACTGCCATTTCCTGACGTGAAATTATATTGTTTCCTCTGAAAGTGTTGTCATCATAGCCTACAATGAGGCCGTTTGCAGCGCCCCATCTGATATAGTCATAATACCATTCACTTCCGGATATGTCTGCAAAGGATATGTCATCGGCAGCATTTGTCGTGTCGGCAAGTCCGCTGTTGTAGAGTATAGTCAGAAATTCGGCTCTTGTGATACTTCTGTCGGGTCTGAAGGTTTTGTCCTCATAGCCGCTGACAATATTTCTTTCGGCAACGGAGTTTATTATATCTCTTCCCCAATGCTGAGAAATATCGATGAATTTGTCCGTCATACCCTCTGTTCCTTCGGCGCCTGCGGGCTGTTCGTTGTTCTTTGGCTCCGACCGGGTTGTCGCTTCTGTTTCGGCTTCGGTGGTCTTTGCCGCGGCAGAGACAGACCTTCCGCCTGAGCCGCCGCCGGAGCCGCCCGAGCTTCCACCTGTACTGTGGGGAGCTGTGGCAGTCTCGGTCGTTCCTTCGGTTATATCTCCCTCGGGAGCTTTTTCTCCCGGAATGACCTCTACTTCTATCTGCGTGCTGCTGCCATAGGGCTGAGCGCTTGCTGTAAGCGTGGTTTTTCCTGCCGATATGCCTACAAGCTGACCGTCTATAACGGACGCTGTTCCTATATCGTTGGTATAGTATGCAGGCTCAACGTCTCCGAACCTTTCGGCAGGCTCATACGTCAGCGCAAGATCTACGGCCTCGCCTTCCTTAATCACTATGTGGTCGGCGTTGTTTATGCTCAGTTCGATCGGCTTATCCATAAGCATATAGGATCTGACATCATTTGATATTATATCGCCATCGGCATTTGTTACTGCCGTAAGAACAGGCAAATATCCGTATGCATTGAACGTCCTGCCGTTTATATTGTCTATCGTAATATTTATAGGCTTTGTTTCTCCCGGAGCAATACCTCCCACAGGGATTTTTGCAAAGGTCTCGTCCTTTATGCCAAGCATGGACGCAGGAGCCTTTTCGGGATAATAAACCACATTTATGTTGTCGCTGTCGCTTGTGGAGGCGTTGCCGTTGTTCGTTGCCATAGCGCTGAGACTGAAAACGTCCTTCTCCTGTGTTATGCTCAGACTGTCAAGCAATATATCGGGCGACAGCTTAAGCTCTTCGCTCTGTGCAAGTGAGAAGTTGGGCATTCCCGCTTCGGTGGCTCTTATGCCAAGGCTTACGCCGTCCACATCCGAGGGAGCAGTCCAGTTATAGCTGATATCGGCATATTTGCCGGGATTTATATGTTCCTCGCTCTTTATTGTGTCGATAGTCCTTATCTGCTGATCTCCTTTCATTTCAACCATATCAAGGGTATAGCCCTTCGCTGCGGTGAGTCCTCTGTTATAGAGTTTTGCCTTTACCTCAACGGTTTCGCCGGGTTCGGGCGTAAGGTCGCTTATTTCAATATCCTCGGCATAAAGCTCTCCATAAGGCTCAAATACGGTTGACACAAGCTCGAGATCGGTTATCTTAAGAGGTTCTGTCGGGTCATCGGTAAGCTCCGAATTATACCTTGTTGCAACAACTATCATATTGCCCTCATCGTCCACAAGGAAGGCGGGCTCTTCGTTGTTCTTTTCGGAGTGCGTAAGCTGATAAGCATCCGAATAAGTGCTTTCGCCCGTTTCGGTATCTTCAATACGAGCCGATGCAAATACCTCCTGCTTTTTGGTTTCTCTGTCCAGATCTACCCATACAACATATATGTTGTCGTCTTTGTCAACACATACCCTATAATAGGACATCGTAGCATAAGCCTCGTTGCTGCCAAGCTTCATTGAAGGAGGCAGGTTGATTTCAACAGTCGTAAAATCAAGCTCGTAGTCGCTCTTTATTGTTCCGTCGTCGTTAAGTCCGTCATGCGCAAGCTCGCTTATGTCGATGTTGGCAAGTCTTGTGTCATCTCTGAACCAATAAAGGTATGTATGGCCGTCACTTCCGCCTGCTCTTACAAACTGAGGCAATGTGTCGGCGTGCTCGGTCATATTTGAACCGTCTGTGCCTGAGCCATCGTTTGTTATCCTTATGGGAGGATGATTCTTGTGGGTCGTAAAGTCATATACCTGTACAAACAGATCTCTGTCCTCATTCGTAGAGCTGTCGTTGTCCTTGTCTATGGTATAGCCGTATACCGCAAGGCCGTTATAGCCGATAGCCGTAAAGTCCACGATGAGAGGATCGTCCATTTCAAGATCTGTTATGGGAGCAGGCAGGAACCTCTGACCTCCCCAGTTTTTGATAAGCTCATCGACAGAGTCGGGGTCGGCTACCTCTTCGGGATAATAATAATCCGTGAGCCATTTGCCCTTGTTGTTGTCATAGAGCATATAGGTAATGAGACAGTCGTTTGTAAATGAGTTGGCAGTATCGAGGAAGCTGTCTCCCACGGT
This sequence comes from uncultured Clostridia bacterium, assembly GCA_947630725.1. Classification (GTDB taxonomy): domain Bacteria; phylum Bacillota; class Clostridia; order Lachnospirales; family CAG-274; genus JAJQCI01. The sequence continues at coordinate 17,197 of CANRIS010000016.1, read as the reverse complement.
GGTCTTTATATAATATACCGCCATATCTCCCGTTGTGCTGTCATATACGATCTTCGGAGCATAGTCATAATAAGCATCGTTTGTGAGCCTTGTTATTTCGCCTATTTCGCCCGTAGTCTTGTTTATAAGGGTGGTATAGACCTCCATTGTCGTGAGATACTGTGTGGCATCGCCCGTCTTTTCGGCCTCGGGGTCGCTTGAAGCCCACGCTACGGCGATGTTTTCGCCTGCATCGGTTATGCTGGGCTGGAAATCTGCCGTTATGTCATCCTGTATGACAACAGGCTCCGACCATCTTCCGTCTCTGTATACTGCGTACTTAAGGGCTGTTCTTTCGAGGAGACCTTTAGATGAATCCGTATCGACAAATACTATCATATAGTCGCCGCCGCCCAGATCGGCTATCTGAGTATCGGGTTTTTCATAGCAGTCTTTTATGAGAGTGGTTTCGTCCTTGGCCTTGAAGCCCGAAAGAAGGGATATTCCCTTGTCTGCCACCCACTGCGAGTCATCGTCACGCTCTCTCAGACGTACGTTTTCGTCACCGTAGTCGTTCTTGTCTTTATACGACTTCACAGCTATATCGTTGTTGTTGTCAGCTTCGGAAACACCCGTATCATTGTATGATATGGCGGATGACAATACCGCATTAAGGCTGTCTGTCGCATTGGTGCCCGTATTGACTGTCGAAACGGTGCGTCTGCCGTCGTTTCGTGTTTCGACACGCTCCGTATACGAACTTCTGGGCGCATCCACAGGCTCAAATGTCCATGACTGTGTGTCCATATCGGCAGCCGCCGCATCAAATTTTAAGGTTTCCTTATCCGATGTCAGATATACCTTTCTGTCAGCGGGCGTTCCCGGGTTTGCGGATTCATCAGGTAAAATACGATATTTGCCGCCGGGAAGTCCCTCAATATAAAATAGGCTCACTCTGGGACTGATTGTTAAATTATTGCTGCTCCACCTTGAATAAGTCAAATAGTTTCTGTTTTCATAGCTGTAAGTTGTCTCTGTCATAGTAAGGAAAAGGGTTTCATGGACACGTTCGTCAATTTTTTCATAATATCCGCAAGTGAATTCATACATATTGTCTTTTATTCTGCGAATATACCACTTTTTGTTGACTTCGGCACTGTCATTTATGTTGGAGGGCTTTGCGCTTGGCGTTATTATCCCATTGTCAAAATCTGCGCTGATTATGATGTTTTCTTTGGCGCTGCGAATATCATACCAGCCTGTCGGCAGCGCTTCAACGGTGTCGTTGACAGGCTCGAATCTCCAAAGCTGTCTTGTGACAGCGCCGGAAGCGTCAAACACAGCCTCGTCCGCTTCGTTCAGCATAAGATAATTTTTATTGTTGGGAAGCTGGGTGCTGATAATGTTAAAGTCGTTCAGGTTCGGCTCCTGCAGAGAAAGTCGGCCTTCGATAGGCTCGGTATCGCTGCTGACAAGCTTGGCTCTTGCAAGCCCCGACTGTGAGTTGTCAAATGTAAGATATTTTGACTTTCCGACCTGATCGGTTCTTATGTACCAAGTGGAACCTTTATTAGTAACATACAGAGCCATACTTTCGCTGAACTCTTTGGGCTTTAATATGAACTCTATCTTGCCGTCTTTGGTTATGTTCATATACTTGTTGTTGCCTGCGTTTCTTATATAATACCAGCCATCTTCAAGATGAGCATATGCATCGGTGGGCTTGGTGGAACCGTCAACGCTGACCTCGGGGGCTGTGCCTCTTCTGACGTGGGCGTTTCGTATGTCCTCATTAAAGCCCGTGTTTATGGGGTTAAATTCATACATAACGGGTATCGAGAACAACAGCAGGTCTACCTCGCCGCCCAGTGAAAACGCCACCGTAAAGCCTACATTGTGTATTTTGGCGTTTGAATAATCGCCGTCCACTATTTCATCGGGCTCGTCATTCATGGCGTAGGTCTGTTTTGCCAAAGGCTCCCACAAAAAGCTCAGATCCGCTTTTCCCTCGACCTTTGCGCCAAGAACGCCGTCGAGACCGACGCCTGCATAAAGAGCCACGGACGCCGATGCGTTAAGGTCTCCGTTAAACTGCTCGCCGTCCTGAAGATTCAGAGACCGGTCTTTCATTGAGGACACCGATATGACGGCATTGTTCTTTTTGGTTGCGCCCATGTTGCCTATAAGGGTTCCCGATGCGCTGCCGCCTATATAGGCAGGTACGGTGCCGCAGATAAGGAAGTAGAAATTCTTTTTGAAGGTTATGGATACGCCTATATATCCGCCGCCGCCCGTAAGAACAAAGTCAGAAACCTCTTTTCCGTCATAGGTGGTCTTAATTTCTCCGAAGTCTATATATCCGCCTACCATAACAGAGAATCTGAACTGGGTGGGGCCAAGCTTATAGTTTGTTCCGTCAAGCAAAGGCGTTGACTTAAGGCTCTTTTTGAATATGGCGTTATATGCCGTTTCAGCCCTTGCCGAAAGGTCTTTTACGGGGTGATCCCAGTCAATACCATCGGTTATAAGCAGACCCGCGTCATTTTGCTTTTTATTAAGGGTCGTATCCGCAGCCGCATCTATTATGTCAGTGACATTAACACCTATCTTCATTCTGTATTCGCCTGTGTCACGCTGCTCCAAAGATACCGATACAAAGGGGAAGTCGAATCCCGAAGCCAGCTTGTCAAGCACGGGCAGCGAAATAAAGTCGGCGGTTGTGGGCAGATTGAAGTTCTGAGGCTGATAAAAGTCATATGCCTCATCGCCCATCGTCAGATCACAGCCCGTATATACAGGCAGATGAGTTGTTTCGGTGCCTGCGCTGTCGCTTGTTGACATAACGGCGAATATGGTATCTCCCGGAGAATATGTACCCAGCATAATAGTATCCAACTTTTCGGTGCCTACCCACTGATTGGGGTTGTCGCCCTCTTTAGCCGTGATCTCATATTTTGTCTTGTTTGTGTCGGGATCGCATATTAAAAATGTTATGGACTTTACCTTGTCGCCCTCGGCAACGCATACGTCCGCAACAAAGGTATGAACCTCTCCGTCTATCATTACATTTTCTTCGTAAACGGTATCATTGCCCGAATATATCTTCACATTTGAAATATATGTGCCCGACTTCGGGGATTTAAGAGTATAAGTACCCATATTCATCGTATATACGTCTGTTGTAAGGGTTTGTGTGCCTGTGGTGAAATTTTTTTGGGAGGTATTATATTTCACCGAATCTGCGTTGAAGCTTTCATTTGACACAGTGGCAACTTTTTTGTTCGATACATTTATACTGTAAAGATTATAGGTATATTTGTTGTCGGCTGTTATTCTCTGCATTGTGTCTGTGCCGTCAAGGAAGACTGCGGGGAGGGATGTCTCCCAGTTTCCTTCGTCATCGGCAAATGTGGCAAGAGGGCCTACATTTGATATTGCGTTCGGCAGAGGCGCAGTTTTTTCTTCATATAATTTTGAGCTTGTGTTATATATATTATATTTCAGGCTGCCCTTGAACTTCACATATACAACGCCGTCTTTTTCGGCGCTTATGCGCACCACGTTTTCGGATTTGTCGAGACCCTTAGCCATATAGTACAGTGTGTTTCCGCTGTATACGGCATCGGAGCCGCCCTCGTCCACCCATTTTATGGCATAGCCGTCAACGGCTCTCGCCATCAGGTCATAATATCTGTCTGTCTGAAGATCGCCGTCAAACATAAGATATTGATAGTATTCCACATCTTTGCCGTTTTCTTGGCGGGTGTCTATAATGGCTTTTTTGGTGTCAAAGTTTGACAGTATGCCGTAGCTTGTATCCAACAGATGGTTGTCTACATCGGACTTTCTCAGCAGCAGGGTGAGACCGTTCTTTTTCTGGGTATACAGTGGATAGAACGCAACTGTCTCATTTTTAAAAATATCGTCGCTTACGCTTCTCTTAAAGTCATAAGAGCCGCCGCTGACACGCACGTCAAAACGCTCCGTATTCATATTCTCAAGGGTCGTACCCGTTCTGTAGCCTACGCCTGCGGCGGATGCTATATCGGGGTGACTTGCGTTTGTCGTTACTCTGAACTCATCGCCATAGTGCCATACTTTGCCTATGTCGTCATCGGGGAATATTTCGACATATTGTTGATTGTCGCCCAATATATGCTCTTTTCCGTTTACGCTAAGAGAACCGAACTGGTTATATATGTTTATGCCCACAGTGTTTTCAAACTGTGTGTTCTTTTCAACATAAATATGTCTGTCCCTGTATTCAAATACGGGTCTTATCTTTATGTTGCCATAGCATCCGCCGCCGCTCCTGTCGGTAAGAGTGACAAAATCGTATTTATACTGTCCGTCTCTGTATATAAGAGATTTTAACAGGTCGTTTGTCAGCGTGAAGGTGGCTGAGCTGTTTGTTACGGTGCTGGGGATCTTCATTGTGTTTCCCTTGGAGTCCACTGCCTCAAGGCCGACAAAATTAAAATAGTCGTTGCCGCTTACGTTTATTGTAAGGATCTCTCCCGATGTTCTGTAAGCAAGGCTGTTTGTGTCCACAGCGTCCACGCCCTGAAGAGTGGTCATTTTGTTGCCTACGGATGCGGTCGGCTGAAAATTTGTGACAGAGCCGTCCGCATTTCTGAGGGGCATTGTAACAGCGGGCTGCAGCTCTATCTTGAACTGACGCTTTAAAGGATAGAGGTCGGTGCCTCTGAATTTTATGTTTGCGCCGGATGCGTCAGTATTCCAAGCGCCAAATCCCACGGCGCTGACTGCCGATTGCCTGCTGCTAAAATAATATGTTTTTTCGTGCCAGCCATTGCTGAGACCACTTACGCCGTAGATAGAGTTAATGTTAAAGCCTGAGTCGAACGCCCGATAAGCTACCATACCATAGCCGTCTGAAAATACACTGCTGGCATAGTCCACATTATAGCTGCAGGTGAATCCGTTAACGTCAAACCTGTCCTGTATTGGTTCATTGTTTATGCCATAAACACGGTATACACGGTGATCATCGTCATCGGGATTCATATAAACCTCATAATCGCCGTTGTAACCTACATCGCCCACGAAGCCGTCGTCTCTGTCATCTATGCAGTCGGCGGTCCTGAGGACTACTCTGGGGAAATATACTCTTGCGTTCGCCTGATATTCGCTGTCACCCATAAGCTGAGCGTTGTTGTCGTCCTCGGTGTCCGAGGAGCTATTCGCCGAAGGGGTGTCGCCGTTTTTTTCTGAAGGCAGAAGTATAGCCTGTGTGGTGTCCCTTTCGCCTATTTCACAGCTTACGGGCGTGTCGATATACAGATCGAAAACCGCCTCGCCTGTGATATATTGTGTATTGACGGGAACCTGTACCTTTCTTTCGGTCACGCCGAAGGGGAAGACAACCTCGGCAAAAACAGGCGAAAAATCTCTGCCCGACATAGCCGTCTGGCTTCTGCTTTTAAGAGTGACCGACACGAGATCGTTCATTCCGCCCTCTCTTGTGAGGGTGACTTCGGCATACTCCTTGCCGTCCTTGGTTATTATGTTTGCATCGCCTATGCTGACCTTTGCCCTTACAGGCTCCTCGTCATCCAATATCTTAGCCACAGCCGTTGAATATGCGCTGACCGTATACTGTCCCTCGGGATCGCCTATGGTTAAGTTGAATATTCTTGTGCTGTCGCTTTCATCGTTGTTTATAGGCACGATTTCGATATACTTTTCGCTTTCTCCCTCGTCAAAGTCTACGGTGAGAAGGGCGTTTATCATAGAATCGGAGATCGTATCAGCCAGATCCTGATAGGCCTGAAGCTGCTCGAACTGATCTATTATATCCATAGAGGCTTTCGGCTTTATTCTGTCGGACTTTATGCCCGTAAAAGCCTCCTTTGCGCCTGCGAGAGTGTCAAGGTCGGGTTTGTCACCTCCGTCCTCGGTCGTTTCGCCCTCCGATGTGGGCTCGGTGGAGATTTCGGTTTCGCTTTCGCCGCCGTTGTCGTCAAGTACAGTGGCTTCGATTTTGCCCTCTTCGGTGTCGTCCGATGTTTCGGACGTTTCGGCGCTGCCCTCATCGGTGCTGTCCGATGTTTCGGTGCTGTCCTCATCGGGCTGATCGAGTATAACCACGCTGTCGGCGGCCTCTACATAGGCGCTGTTGTCCTCGCCCTTGGCAGCCTTGTTTTCGGCTATGGCCTCATTTAAGCCCCTGCCTATGTTGGCTGCAATGGCTGAATCGGAGATTGCGCCGTCCTCGATTTCTTTAATAAGCTCCTCTGTGTCGCTTATTTCAAATTCGGTATAGTCCTCGCCCTCGATCATATCCATAACCGAAAGAGAGTCATTGTCCTTTTCGGCCTCTCCGAAAAGACCTCCGTCATAGAGATATACTCTGTAATCCTTGCCATATTCTGCGGTAACATCGCCTATTTTGACGGTGACCGACGCTTTTGACAGGTCGCCGCCTCTGCCGATCTTCACAAGATAATGGCCGCCCGAATTTTCTTCCATTTCGATCTCGGAGGAGGCAAGCCAGAAAAGATTTTGTTCTCTGTCAAGCCCTTCAAGTTCGATTTCGGGCACATAAACATAGTTTTCTTCCGCAGCAAACGCTGTGTTCGGCATAAGTAAAACAAATGCCATTAAAAATGCAATAATCCGTCTGAATTTTTTGTGCATAATTTTTTCCTCCTTTCTTGCAGTTATTGCATTTGGTTTTTCACAAGCTCATAAAATTCCCCCTTTCGCCGAATCAGCTCGTCAAAGCTGCCTTGTTCGGCTATTTCGCCTTTGTTGAGTACCAATATATAGTCACACGACCTTATTGTGGACAGTCTGTGAGCCACAATGAGAGCCGTTGTATTCAAATTTTCTATATATCGTGTCACAGCCGCCTGCGTCACGTTGTCGAGGGCGTTTGTGGCCTCGTCAAGCACCAGCAGGGAGGGGCTGCCTATGAGGGCTCGCGCAAGGAGTATTCTCTGCTTTTGTCCTCCCGATATAGTCAGGTTGTCGTCAGATACGAATGTATGAAGTCCCATAGGCATTTTTTCGATGTCCTCTCTGAGACCTACGGCATCCACAGCCCTGTTTACATCTTCGGCGGTGGCTTGCGGAGCGGTGAGGGTTATATTTGAAAAAATATCCGCAGGTATAAGCTTTGAGCTCTGAAGCACGATTCCCAGCTTTCTCCTGTAGCTTGAAAGGCTTATTTCGTTGAGGTCGGTGTTGTCAATAAATATTCTGCCGTTCTGGGGCTGTTCAAAGCCTAAAAGCAGCTTTATAAGGGTAGACTTTCCGCAGCCGCTCTTGCCCGTGATGCCTATTTTCTGACCCTTTTTTATGCTGAAGCTTATATTTTCGAGGGCATAGACATTGCTGCCGGGGTATTTGAACGAAACGTCAAGAAATTCGATATTTCCCTCAAAGCCCCTCAGACTGCGCTTGTTTTCGGTCTCTTCGGTTTCGGCTCTGAAAAAATCCTCAAGCCTTGTATAAGCCGAGTTGAATTTTGCGGCGGCGTCGAAGGCTGCGCCTATACCGCTTACAGAGCCTATAAACAGGCCGTACAGCGACATAAATATTATGAATTCCGCAGCGGAGGCTCCCGAGCTTATGCCCACCTTAAAAACCGCCAGCGTTATCGCCGAAACCATAAATGTATATATGGCCGTATAATATTTTGTAATAAAGGGTCTTTTCTGCGCCCTGAGACTTTTTGAATAAAAACCGCCCCAACGGCTGAACATTGCGGAGTCGGCATTGCTCTGCTTTACATTTTCCATTCCCGAAAAAAGCTCATATACAAAGCCGGTCATATCCCCAAGGCTTTTTGAAAAACGACTTCTGTATCTGCTTATGAAAAAAGCGTTGAGGGTCGTGAGTATAAGGGCGGCGGCAAAGGCAACATACAAAAACGGCGTAAATTCTTTTGCAGATATGTATATACGGGTGGCATATATGCCCGAAAGTACAAAGGACAAAAACGCCGACATACTCTCTGCCGAAAACAACGCCCCTATGTCGGATATTTTTGTAATGGCAGCGCTCAGGTCGCCCGAACGCTGTCCGTTGAAAAATCCCGCCTTAAGGTTAAGAAGTCTCGATATTACGGCTCCCTGAAGGTTTGCGTTTATGCACAGGGGGATATTTGCCGCAGCGAAGCCCTTGAATATATACACAACAAGGGATATGAGGATTATGCCTGACAAAAGACAGCTCACGGGCAGAATGTCGCCCTTTGTGCCTGCGGGGACAACGTGATTGAATATATAATACTGCGCCCTCGGCATTACCGTTGAAAACAGTGTGACTATTATCATAGAAACAAACAGTGTGATATATTCCGATGCAGTTATGCATTTAAGCATATATTTTATAAGGGACAGCCTGCTTATTTTTTCATCGTCAAAGCCTCTGTAAAAGCAGAGGGCGGTTTTTCCGAAGTCCGCTGCGTTTCTTTCTTTTATCCTTATGCGGCGGCGTCCGTCATAAAAGCGGCACCCTCCGTACATATCCGGAAGTATGGCCTTAAGCTCTCCTCCTTTTTCAGCCATCAGCGGCAGCATACTGTTTTCATACCAATTGTCATTAAGGGTTATTGTGCGGCAGCTTATATTGAATTTGTTCTTTATCTCCCTGAGCTGCTCCTCCAGGTCTGAGCTTTCGGGAGAGTATTCCTTTCCGAAATATTTAAGTATGATTTCAAGCTCATGCTTATAGCTGTCGCCATCGAAGTTCATAATATCGGCATAGGCTGACTGAATATTTTTTTTGTGTTTTTGCATAAGCTCTTCAAGCTCTTTTTTGAACAATATAATCACTCCCCCATATCCGATACAAGCTCATAATAAATCTGTCCTCTCTGCATAAGTGAGGCGTGGTTTCCTCTTTCGGCGATTTCGCCGTCCTTAAACACCAGTATTTCGTCACAATCCCTTATTGTGCTGAGTCTGTGAGCAATTATTATAAGGGTTATGCCGAGAGAAAGTATATTTTTCATAACCGATTTTTCCGTTTTGGCATCAAGGGCGCTTGTGGCCTCGTCAAGAATAAGCACTTCGGGTTTTCTCACGATGGCTCTTGCTATTTCGATGCGCTGTTTTTGTCCTCCCGAAAAGTTTCTGCCATCCTCGGTTATTTTTTCATAATAAGCGTCTTTACGATCCGCAATGTCGTTATGTATGCACGCCGTTCTGCAGGCTGCCACCACATCGTCATAGGTTATGGAGCCGTCCCACATTGTTATATTGTCAAAGACGGTTCCCTCATAGAGCTTGGCGCTCTGACCCACAACGGCCACCTTGGAGTGGAAGTATTCCTTCTTAAGCTCCTTCTTTTTTGCGCCGTTATAATATATGCTGCCCTCGGTTTCGCAATACAGCCCCGAAATAAGCTTTGCCGCCGTTGACTTTCCGCTGCCGCTTTCTCCCGCAAGGGCAAGGCTTTCTCCCTTTTTAAGTGTAAAGCTCATATTTTTAAGGGCATAGTCCGCCGAGCCGGGATAGCGGAAGCAGACGTTTTCGGCTTTTATTTCTCCGCTCATTCCTGCGGTCTGTTCCTCGTCCTCCGACAGAAAAATATCCTCGTTTTTATATTTCATTGTATCGTCTGTCCTTTCGGCAATGCTTTTCAGCATAAATACCGATGAGGCTGAGTTTACAAAAGCTCCTACGGGGCTTAAAAATGCCGAAAGCATACCGATAGCGCCTATTGCGCCGCCTACCGAAAGGTCTCCTATGAGTATTTCATATGCTCCCACGCTCAGTATAGCCGCCGAAACAGCCTGATTTATAAAATAAAATACAGACGACAGATAAATATTCAGCTTGTCTGTTTTTTGATTCGATTGTATAAAGGATGCGGCTGTTCCTGCTATCCTTGAAAATATGGCGTTTTCGCAGGAACAGGATTTTATTGTTTCTATCATATCGACTGCGGAGGCAACCGACGCCTGAAACAGACCGTCATTTTTTTTGGCGAGAGCCGAAAAGCCGCTCATATGACCCGAAACAAGGATGACTGCCGCGGCGTTCAGTATGACGGCTCCAATACCTATGACAGCAGCATAGATATTGAATGCAAATGCGGCTATGCAGTACAGAAGTATAAGCGCAGCGTGAAAAAACAAAGGCGCAATATGCTTTGTCACAAGCTCGGCGCTTTCAAAGCTGCCAAGCTGTCTGTTTGCCAGCTCTCCCGGGGTTCTCTGAGAAAAAAATGTAATGGGCAGCTTAAGTATTTTTTCCATAAAGCCTGTGCTTAAGCTTATATTTATGCCTCTCTGGGTTTCATAGCCAAGCTTTTCCGAAAGCACCGATGCCAAAAACGAAAGCAGCATAACGACAGCCATCGACAAAACAAGCATAGTAAAACCGCCTGCGTTTTTTTCCAGAAGTATGTTGTCTATATATGCCGAATTAAAAAACGGAAGTATCATACCAAATACGGTAACGCACATAAGGGCGAAAGACACAAACACAAGACGGGGTATAAAGGGTCTTATGCAGCCATATGTAAAACCGCTGCCGCTCCTGCCCCTCTCGGGAATAAACTCCTCCGATTTTTCAAATGTAAGCACAATGCCCGTAAAGCTGCGGTCAAACTCCTCATAGCTTACTCTGTATTTGCCGAGGGCAGGGTCGTTTATGTAATAATATTTTTTTCCATAGCCGCAAAGCACAACAAAATGCCCCATATTCCAATGTATAACGGCAGGCAGCGCCACTTTTTTTATATTTTCGGGATTCGCCCTGAAAGCTCTGCAAACAAGACCGTTTTTTTTCGCCGCCTTTTTTATTCCCTTTGCGGTGACGCCGTCTCTGGACACGCCGCAGTCTGTGCGGAGCTGTTCGAGAGATATGCTTTTCTTTCCGAAGTATCTCAGAACCATAGCGAGAGAGGCCGCTCCGCACTCCACATTTTCCATCTGAAGAACAAGCGGAACCCTTAACTTATTCATTGGCCGCCACCTCCCAGAAGCCATTCACAGGGGGACATGGATGAAACCACTATGGAGCAGCCGCATACCGTCCCTGAGCCTATGTCTATATCGCCGCTGTCTTTCTCCGACCAATCAAGACCGCTCGCCGTTTCGGAATCGGACAGCAGGTTTATATATACGGCTATATATGTTTCGTTTTCGTCAAGGAGCTGAGGTATGTTGTAGATATTGAAATCCCTTTCGGCATCGCTTTTTGTTATGACATTGTTTTCAATGGCGGCAACATAGCCGTTTATATAGCCGAAGCTTTCTCTTGGGGCATAGTCGGGGGACACCTGAACGGCGCAGCCTTTTTCAATGTTGTTTTTTTTGCTTGTGGGCAGCAGCGCCAGAATCTGTCTCTGGTCGTTGTCCTCACGCTCCGCCGCAACCGTGGCTATAACGTCTCCCTTTTTTACATAAGAGCCTTCGCTGGCGGCAAAAAGCACAGTTCCGCCTCTTTTTGCCCTGACTACCGATGAGCTGTGATATTCACGTCTCAGCTTTTCGATGAGCTTGTCGTTTTCCTCTGCCTGCGATATGTCGTTTAAAATCTCCTCGTTGGGAATAACCCCAACGATATATCCCTCTCCTATGCGTTCTCCTACGCTTACGCTCATATCCGATATGACACCCTCGTTCGGTGCGGTTATTTCGTCAATGCCTGCCGCAGGATAAACAATGCCCACAACGTCTACCGTATCCACAATATTGCCGAACACGAACCATATGCCTGCTAAAAGCAGTCCCACTATGAATATCGGCGCAAGAACCATAATAGAAACAGACAGCCTTGTTATCTGTCTGTCGGATGAAAAATTGTCTGTATAGTTGTCAACAGCCTCTTTGCGAAATAAATTTCCCATATATAAAACACCTCTTAATTCTGTGCATTCTGCCCTTGTGTATTTTCTTGTTCCGTCTGCAAAGGTGCCTCCTGCAGATATGCTGAATATCTGTTGAATTTCACATTGTCCGCTGAGATCTCTTTGAGCCCCGACTCCTCGGCTTCATCCGACGAAACGACATATTCCTCTACATATCCGTTGTTAATGCCATAGCAAAAAAATTCATCATATACAGGGGAGCCGTTTTCACTGAACTTAAAATTTTCAAACTCGCCCGAATATCCGTTTTTGTGAAGGGCGGCGGCTATCTCCTCGCATGAGTCGGTGTTGTTTTCAACCGCTGTATCAACTATAATTCTGAAGGTATTATATCCGTGTACCTGCCATGTATCATACACAAGATTGTCCTTTAATTTATGTGATGAAATCGTATTCAGATTGAATCTGTCCACAAAACATACGTTTTCAAAATCTTGCAAATGCGTCTTTATTTCTTCATTGTCGTCAAGACAGCTGTCGCTTATAACGCAGAGCTTTGGCATAGTTTTTTTGAGTCTGTAGAGAATGTCAAAGCCCTCGTCGTCATAGGGTATAAGAACAACGCCCTCCACTCCGAGAAGCCTCCACCTGTCGGAGATACGGTCAAAGTCGGACATCAGTGTATTTATTTTCACCGAATCCACAACCTGTGCGCCCTCTGTGTTTCCGCTGCTTAAAAAATATTTTATTTCGTCCATGCTTATTTTGTCGTCGGCATAGCAGAGCGCCCATTTTTTTGCCGATACACATTCAGCCATTTTTCTCATTACATATCCCGTGTTTTTTCCGCTGTAATTCAGATAGAACACCTTGTCATACTTTCCTTCTTCCATTGTCTTGTCATACACCCAATGGGGACAAACGAGGATTTTTCCCGCCTTGTCGGTGTTGTATATCTGATTTTCGCATATATCGGGAGAAGAGGAGCCTATGATCGCCGTCACTGAGCTGTCGTTCACAAGATTTTCGGTTATTTCGGCTCCCGTTTCATAATTATCGAGATCGTCATAAAATTCAAGCTTTATGTCAAAGCCGCTGTCTTTGTATTCGCTGCATACGTCCTCATATGCCTCCTTGATGCCCTGTTCAAAATATTCCGAATACTCCTCCGGACTTCCCGTGACCGCTATATTGATTGTTTTGGTGTCTCTGCCGCCGCAGCCCGACAACAAGGCTGCAGCTGCAAATAAAAATGTGCAAAGCTTTAATTTTTTCATATTTTTTCTCCTATATATAAAAATTAAATTGTATCAGGCTGTCAAAAAAGTAAATTTACCTATAATAAAAAACATTTTACAAATGTATTATGCAGCGTCGCAGACTTTGATCCGCAGGAGGGGCTTTGCCCATCCGAGGAATAAATTTCAATTTGTGAAAAAACGCAGTTTTTGGAGCAAATTGAAATTTATATTCCTACACCCAAATGAAGTCGCAGGCTTGTCCGGCACGCACATTTGGGCCTCATCAAAATGCGGCTGCATTTTGATGACAGCGTGTCGATTTTTTCGACACGCTGATTATATTTCTCTGTGTGTATTCAGCCTTATTCTGGCAGTAAATGTTTCCTTGTCCGAATCAAATCTGAAGCCTGCGCTGCCGTCATATTTTTTTGCGGTATGGTCTATGCTTTGCAGGCCATAGCCTATGTCCGCTCGGCCGCTTGAAAAAGCCTCCGCAGGCAAAAACCCGTTCTCCGTCTTATATCCTCGGTTAAGGTGTACTTCGCTGCACGAATTTGATATTTCCACCGCAAACGAATCCTGAATCATACCCACCTGTATGCATATCCAACGGTTTTTGGTGCATTTTTTGCAGGCGTCTATGGCGTTTTCCATAGCGTTTCCAAACAGCACGGTCAAGTCCACAGGCTCGATCCCAAGCTCTCCGCACTCAGCCCGAACCTTGCAGCGTATGCCCTCGTCCCTTGCAAGTCCCACATAGTATTGCAGCAGTCCACCTACGGTGATATTTTTGCAATATACCTCACTGTCACGATATACGGTGGTGTTTATGATATCCGAAAGATAGGCTTTCATTTCGTCTGTTTTTCCTCTGTCGAGCATATCGTTGAGCGTATTGTAATGATGGTGCAGGTCGTGATGCATTCGGCGGGTGTTTTCCATCTCGTCTATAATTTTTTCGTATTGGAGCTGCTGAATTTCCATTGTGCGGCGCTTTTCGTTGTCTCTTTCCCTTCGCACAGACTCTCTGAAAATCAGCCAGTATATGAATATCTGATTTAATGTCAAAAACAGCAGCAGAGGCAGATCGAGATAGAAAAAGCCCGTTTTTCCATAAAGGGTGTCACAATAGCTCATAAGTACAAAATACATAAATGTGGAAAAGCTGCCGCTGAAAAACTCACGTTTCATATTCTGCGGTTCGATTATACGAATATATTCCTTAAGCGGACGTATAACGACTGCCAGCATCAGCGGCAAAAGCAGCGCAGTCGATGCGGCATACAGCAGCAGAAAGCTTGGAGTATAGGGATAAGCCGTGGTGTCGGGCAAACCGGGATAGATAAACGAATGTATCACATTGACAAGAACAAACTCCGATGCGGCGTAGAACAATACAATAAAAAATACCATAAGCTTTTTCAGAAGGGATTCACGCACAAGACTGATGTAAGCCGCCAAAACAAACAGTATGGCGGCAAACATAGATAAATTGGATAAAATGATATGCAGCGGATATTTATTTATATCACGCAAACACAAAGCGACCGAAAAAAGCGAAGCCATAACAGCCGAAACTATCATCATACCAAAAATGATCGTCCTGCGGCCAAATCGGTAGGCTTCACGCGGAAAAGGCAAAAAAATCATAAGCGCACATGGAAAAAGCTGTATAAAAAACCCCAATGCGTTCTCCAGAAAAACAATCATAGCTTAATCTCCCCCAAATTTTCCCCGCCGTGAAAGGCGTTCAAACACATAGCTGTCATATGCGGCACGCACAGCGGCTTTTCGCCTGATTGCGATGGGCAGACGAATACCGCTCTGCAAAACGCAGACATCTGTCCTCATCTGGGCAATATAGTCCATATTGACTATTATGCCTCTGTTTATTTTTAAAAAGTTTTCATTCATTTTTTTCTCGAGTTCGCCGAAAGACATACTGACTTTTATTTTCTGCCCGTCTGCCAGCGAGACATTAACAGAGTGGTTGTCGCTTTCAAGAAGGCATATTCTGTCGAGAAACACGGTATATCTGTCTGTGCCTGCCGTCAGCGTAATGCTCTGTCTGTTTTCTTTGCGCAGCTTCATAAAGCGTCTTATGGTTTCGGCTATTCCCTCTGTTGTCACAGGCTTTAACAAGTAGTGTATGGCATGGAGAGAAAAGGCCTCCAATGCGTGTTCACGGCTGACGGTGACAAATACTATGCCTGTTTCGGGAGAGATCTCTCTGAGGCTTTCGGCTATATTTATACCGTTTTCACCCGGCATATATATGTCCAAAAAGACCATATCGAACGGAGGAGCCTTCTTTGCCGCCTCGAGCAGCTCTGCGCCGCTTGTATAATTTTCTGCCTTCGGCGAAAAGTCCAAACCGCTCAGAGCCATTTCAAATTGTTCGTGCTCTCTCATGTCATCATCGCATATTGCGATCCGCATACAACATTCCTCCCTAAACCGACTTAAAATACAAATATACCGCCCAAGCCTTGCGCTTCTGGGCGCACAGCAGCTATATTTGCCAAGCCCCTGTAAATTTGTCGGAGCAAGATACATTCGCCCGGACAATATCACTTTTATTTTATCACAATACTGTATAATTTTCAATTAAACGCCCTTGACTTTTACGCAGTCAGATTTGATTTTCACGAAATATCTTTCCCCGTCATAACAGACAAAATGACCGAAAGCCCGAATCTTTTCTGCCAATTTGACAGAAAATCCCGACTGAATAATATATAAAAAAGCAGACAAATAATAAGAAAGTGCGATACAATAAAGGAAACAAAAAAATAAGGAGTTTATATACCGAATCAAAAATATGATGAAGAATTTAAGAAGAGTATAGTATTGTTGGTAGAGAGCTGCAAAAACGAAACGCAGCCCTTGAGGAGGAGAACATAATATTAAAAAAGCGATTGCCATATTCACGTCACACGGGAAGAAATAGTCAATGATATTCGTACTCCGCTTACGCTGCGTAACTCTAACCGACGGCTTCTGATGAAGCCTTTTTATTCGGATGGGAGCTTGCATCTCCCACCGAATACAACAGTAAGTACCCACCGCCTAAAGAGGCGGGGACTTACTTGTCGGTTAAATGCAGTTCATGTTTTAAGATTCCGGCACAAAATCAGTACGCTATGCAGAATTCCGGGAGTAAACAGAAGCACATATTATAAGCATTTTTCAAATAAAGTCTCTGACAGAAATGTTATCAATCAAAAATCACGCAAATGTACACTTTCAATATATACAGCTTCAAAAAAGAGACTGAGGCAGGTAAGATATGTTATCCTCTGTACGTTGAATATGGCATAAAAATAAGCGTGGGGAGGGTATATAGGCTTATGAAATCAATGGATCTGCCCAAAATAGCCTAAACAAAGCCAAAATACCGACCTCAGAAAAATGATGCAGGACTTAGTGTTATTATAGATTTATACTCCCGAAAAGTAATAGCTTACTGTGTAAAAAACAAAATGGACACATCGTTAGTGGAAGAAACCTTTAAAAAAGCTTATGAGAGGAGAAATCAGCCTAAAAATCTTATATTTCATTCAGATAGGGGAAGTCGGTATACATCAAAGACTTTTCGGCGACTGCTTGATGAAATGGATGTTATACAATCTTTTTCGGCAAAAGGTCATCCTTATGACAATGCCGTAGCGGAGTCATTTTTTAAATTTTTAAAACTTGAGGAAATAAACCGCAGAACATATTATACAAAAAAGGAGCTTGAAGACTCACTCTTTGAGTACATAGAAGGATTCCACAACTCAACCTTTTTATAACTTTTTTCCTGCCTTGTTTTTTTATAAACAAATCTTTGTTGCTTATATTTAAAAATAATCCTTTGTCTATGTAATTGTACAATGTTTTTGTGCATATTTCTGTGACAAATTTTTTTCTTCCGCCTTCAGTCTGCCATTTTTTTGTAAAATAAACTGTCATAAATTAAAAATTGCTTTATTTTTTCTTTTAAATATGTTATAATATAGTGATGTGTTATAATTAGATGTATAATACCCAAAACCGAAAATAATAATTTTTATTTAATAATACATAAATATAGGTTAGGTAATTAATTAAAGGACAGGTAAATATGAACAGTATATATTGGATAGGACCAAGAGAAAGCGATATTTCTTTTACTAATAATATATTTAATGGGTCTATTACAATTT
>CANRIS010000015.1 GCA_947630725.1 uncultured Clostridia bacterium | reverse complement strand
TTTGCCGATGTAGCTCAACGGTAGAGCAACTGATTTGTAATCAGTAGGTTGGGGGTTCGATTCCCTTCATCGGCTCTGAAATTTTTATAATTATAATATGGGTGGATTCCCGAGTGGCCAAAGGGGGCAGACTGTAAATCTGTTAGCGACGCTTTCGGAGGTTCGAATCCTCCTCCGCCCATTCTTTTCTTTACAACTTAATATTAACGCGGGGTGGAGCAGTCTGGTAGCTCGCCGGGCTCATAACCCGAAGGTCGGAGGTTCAAATCCTCCCCCCGCAACTAAAAAACCTGAGAAATAAGCCACTTCTCAGGTTTTTATTTTTTGCCGGATTTAAGTAAATAGCAGTTTTGGGAACACTTTGGGAACACTTCTGTCCATAAAATATTTCCGCCCCGAAGAACAGAGCGGAAAAATTATATGTTACTTAGGGTATCTGAAATTAATTATTTTTTCTGTCAATATATCTATTCCCGTCATTTTTTCCTTTGTTTCAGCTTTTTTCGGATTTATTTCCGTTTCTGTGTTTTTCGGCTTTTCATTTTGGTTTTCTATGTTTGTTATAGATGTATTCACCTTTTCCTTATATTTTGGTTTTAAAGTAAGATTTCTGTAACCACTTACTCCGTCTATCCTGATTCCCTTGATTTTAATAGTTTTTGGCTTATCAGTTTTATTTTCACATTTGTTGTTATAGTCTTCTATAAGTTTTGTGAGAATTTTTGTGAAGCTGTTAAACCATGTTTTTTCAACAGTTATATTCTTTGTTTCTTTGCAATAAATGCAGTAGGCTGTAAAAAGGTCTCGTTTTTTTACAGATGCCAATTCTTCTTTATTGCAGCAGACTTTCAAAAACTCTTTTATAATATCAATATCCTTATATGCACTGTTATCCTTCGGGGGTATAATTTCCTTTGTTTTTTCTTCTGTTTTGTCAGGTTCTTTATAATACAGACCAAATGAGACCATTTTGTAAAATACAAAGCAAATATCTTCATCTGAAAGATTATTTATTATGCTTTTGCATTTTTCGTAATCCTCATCGCTTATTTCATTTTTAAATTTCATTTCATAACAGTATTTTATGAAACTATCTTCAAGCTTGTTAGCAGCTTCATGGTCCGTACACAATATCAGCAGAGGTATGTTATTTTCATATTTATAACGACAGTAATTAATTTTAATTTCTTTTGCAAAATTTTGCTCATCGCTGCTCCTATAAGAATTCTTAGGTATATCTGTTATAGCTTTACCTCTAAGAAGTTTTATAAACCGTTCGTTCTGAACCTTGCTGTTCATTTTTTCAACATTATTTATGAAGATAGGACCTACTCCATTTAAATTAAAGGAAAGAAGCTCCGGTATGGTTTCGGACAAACCGAGTTTTTTAATACTGTTATATTCATATATTTCATTTTTCTTTATTCTTCTGAAAAAAGCTTTGTAAAGGTCAAATATTTTTTCAGAACAATTTATAAAAATGTAACCATTCTTTTCACATTTTCTTACGGATACGTAATTTACCAGTATTCTTAAAAAATTATTCATAATGTGATAATTATTATTTGTCATTATTCTGAACAGATAAAGTAAATTATCACTTGGTTTTTCATCATTTTTCAGATAATTACTTGGACTTAAATTTTTTACAGGTACGATATGCGGCTTGATAAATTCAGGCTCAGCATTGCAACTTTCTAAAATATCATAATTATCGACAAACAGATAATAACCTACATCGTAAGGTAAATTATATTTTACCAATACATGCTTGTTAAAAATTTCGGGATATATATAGCTTTTGTTTATAACTTCTTCATACAAGCAGTTATATATTTGCTTAAAATATTCATAATTATATACTCCACGAAATATGGTATCCAATAAGTAATCCCTTAAATTTAAAAAAATGTATGAAATTGGTATGTTTCTATCGTCTATTGCTATAACATTGCCTTTATATATGCGGAGTGGGTTTTTTAAATTATACATGTTATACAGAAATCCGGTGTTTTTTGACAATTTTTCTGAAATACCGAATACAGAATGCTTAAATGAAGATAAGCCCAGTATTTCCATATAAAATCTTCTATTCTGATGCGCAAGAGGGTTAAAAATGGCGAGATCTGTATTAGGATTTGAAATATAATGTACACATAAAAACGGCAGCATTGACCCTCTGGTTTTATACCAAAGAATTATAAATCTGTTGGGCATTTCTTTAAATTCAATTTTATATTCGATTTTTGGGCATTTTTCGTCTGATTTATTTATAAAATTTGTATAGTTAAAATGCAAATCAGATTCAGGCTGTTTATTTTTTATATTTAAGATTTGTCTTTTAAAAGGCACAAAAAAACTGTCATTACCGCTATTTATAATACTTAAAAATACAGGTATCATGTTTTGGTATATTTTATTTTCTTCTTTTTTAAGAACTTTTACAGCTTCATCAAGAAAGTCTGAAAGATGGAAGCATAAAATATCAATGTCATTGTAACTGTGACTTATGTATTTAAAGAAATCCTGAAATTTTATGGGATCTCTAATAATTGAAGAAGTATCATCAAAAAGATATACATTATCTTTGCATTTTGAAAAATATTTCAATGGATATGCAAGATAATAAACGTATAACTTAAAAATTTTGTTGTTTTTTATAATTTCAGTTTTATTGATTTCGGCAACAAAATAAGTAACTTTAGCAAGTATATCTGTTAAAGAATAATATTCATAATCAAAGTCTATGATCATATGATAATTATTGTAAAGTATCCCCTTTGTTTTAAGATACTCTTTAACAGGACCTATATCTGCACCTAAAAAATTATAAACTGCAGAAATATACTTATTAGCAAACGTGTTAAGCCTGTTATATTCTTTTCTGCATTTTATAGTTTTTTTAATTTCTTCTAAATATAAGCTCATATTTTTGCTCCTCCTTTGTATTATGTCAATAACGCCTTGTAAAGATATATCAAGTTTATTTATTAAACAAGATTTACAGGCAAATATACAGGCATTTTCGATATTTATTTAGCATATTGGCTAAATATAATGGTTATTGAAAAATACCATTATATTTATTATATATCATATTATAGAAAATACAATTCCTTTTACATAAAAAACTTACAAAATCTGAATTTTTAATAAAATGGGCAAATAAAAATCAGAATTTAAGACGAAGTAAAGGAAGGCTTCATATCAAGAAATGATAAAAGTACTTATGAAGATTTGTAATACATAGGGTTTTATGGAGCTTGTTATTATAGTATAGATTTGTCTTTTGAAATTGTTCTGTGTAACAAATTACTCTTTTTAAATAAATTTACGTAAATGTCATTTAACCGTACAAGAAATGATTTTACAGGCAAATATACAGGCATTTTGAGCATATGTACAGTATATAGAGCTTTATTTAGTGGATTATAGGACAACCGGTTTTGCTTTATGTATTACAGTAAAAATAAAAAATTACAAGTCATATAACATATAAGATCCTGCAAGAACATAAGTTTTCCGAGAAAGCAGGACTTAGCTTTTTAATTTATAGTCTGTACTCCCCCACAGGGGCTTTATATATAAAATCTCGGTTTTTTTATGTAATGAAGCTTTAAGTAAATATATTTGAAAGGATTGAATTATCTGATTATATATTATTTAATGAGACTGCTGATGTTGTTTGTTTTTATAAGTTTTTACAAGGGTCTTAACTGATTTATAAATAAAAAATATACGGAGGTGTTTGTTATGAATAACAATACGACAGATTTAGAAAATATTTTTTTAAGTGCTTATGAGGCAGCGGAGTTTATGCACATTAAATATGGCCATCTTATGGATATGGTAAGGCGCAAAAAAATACCTCATATACGTTATGGCAGAAGAGTACTGTTCAGACTTTCAAGTCTTAAAAAGTTTATTGCAGAACTTGAAGCCTCATCTGTTATATGAGTTTACGTAAAAGGCTCTCTTTGAGGGCCTTTTTTATTGCAAAAAAGAAAGGGGACTTTTATATGGGCAGCATAGAAAAGCGAGGTAAAGACAAATACAGGCTTACTGTTTCAAGCGGTTTTAAGTCTGACGGAACAAGAAAATACATAAGAAAGACTGTTCAGGCAAAGAACGAAAGGGAGGCCAGAAAAAAGCTTGCATTGTTTGTGGCTGAA
Organism: uncultured Clostridia bacterium; assembly: GCA_947630725.1. Taxonomy (GTDB): domain Bacteria; phylum Bacillota; class Clostridia; order Lachnospirales; family CAG-274; genus JAJQCI01. Next base: position 58,049 of record CANRIS010000015.1, on the reverse strand, counting down.
GTTGAAAGCAACAATATAACAGCTGACAGTAACATGAAATTCAGAAATTTTGTTGACATTTGGGACAAAAACTATGCCGAAACAAATCTGGAAGTCAAAACATATGTACGATACAAGGATCTTCTTCGTATAAACATATTGCCTGTAATCGGAGATATGAAGCTTACAGATATAAAGCCGGTTACGCTTCTTGATTTCTATAAAAGCCTGAGTAAGGACGGGGCAAGAAAAGACGGCAAGCCGGGAGGATATTCCGCCAAAACTATACAGCATATTCATAGACTTATAAGTTCTGTTTACAATAAGGCAATAGAATGGCAGATCATAGGAATTAATCCTGCTTTACATATAAAACCGCCTAAGGTTGTAAAAAAGGAGGTTGAGTTTTACTCTGTGGAAGAAGTAAGGATTCTTATTGAAGCTCTTGAGAAGGAACACATAAGACCTAAAACGATGACAATGCTTGCTGTTTATACAGGTATGAGAAGAAGTGAAATATTGGCTCTTAAATGGGAGGATATAGATTTTGAAAAAAAGGTCATTTATGTAAATAAGGCTGCGATTTATGCGTCAGGTTATGGCAGGGTGAATAAGGACACCAAGACAGTCAGATCTAACAGAATTATAGCTATGAGTGAAACTATGTGTGATCTTATGAAAAAGTATAAGGAATGGCAGGATGAAATAAGAAATTTTTTGCTGAATAAATGGGAAGGTTCCGACTTTGTGTTTACAAATGATTTTGGCGGCACGCTGCATCCTGATTCCATATCTGTATGGTTCAGAAGGTTTATCAAAAGAAATAATCTCAAGTATATAACCTTTCATGGTCTCAGACATACGGCGGCTACACTTTTGCTTAATTCCGGAACAGATGTTGAAACTGTATCCAGAATACTGGGCCACAGCAGCTCGAATGTTACAAGTCAGATATACTTACATTCGGCTAATGCAGTCAGAGCGGAAGCTATGGACAGATTGGACAAGGCTATCAATAATAATTTTAACCGGTAGATATTGGCAGTTGTAAAAAAATAAATAAGAATAACAAAAAAATACAGCAGAATGTAATACAAAGTTCTGCTTGCCAATAGATTGTAAGATAATGATGATTGCTGATATCTATATAAAAATAAACTAATAATGATTTGATAATAATCTTATAAAGACAAACTAATGATATTAAATATTTTAATCATTAATCATATAAGTAAAATTATATTCACATTATAGATTAGGAGGTTAAAAATGAAAAGAAAAGTATTAAGTATAAGAATATCAGATGAAGTAAAATCCAAAGCGAAGGAGGCTGCTGACAAAATGAATATAACTTTATCTGAATTTGTATGCAGATCCATAGAAAATACTTTGGCAGGCAATGAAAACGATCTTATAGCAATTAACAGTCTGGCTAAGGCTATTATAAATCTCTCCGATGCGGTGAATGATATATATTTCTCTGATAATGATACAAGAAAAGAAATAAAGGAGGTTTTGTGCAAAGTTTGTAATGAAATAAATAGTAAATAAAGTTATTTAACAGTTAAAACGAAAAGGAGCATAATTGTGGCTATATTAAAATATTCATGCAATACATATGGTGATGAAACTAAAAATGGTAAAGACGTAATAACAAGGGTTCTTGAGTATATTCTTGACTGTAATAAAACAAGACCTGAACTTACGGGGTGCGTAGGTGTTGTAAGAACCTGTATTCCCTATATGTCAAATCAGTTCAGAGCAATTCAGAAACTATATAAAAGAAACCCTGACGAGAAGATTGTTCATCTTATAGTATCTTTTCCAGAGTTATTTGATATTTGTGAAGGAGTGGTAATTAAAGAAATAGCGGATAAAACAGCAAACACAATAGGAAAGGAATTTCAGGTTGTATATGCAGTTCATACAGATAAAATAGAAAAGCATATTCATTTTGTTATAAATTCTGTAAACTTTTTAAACGGAAAAGAGTATAGCAAGACCGTTTCCAATCTTAAACAATATTACATTGATATATTTAATATGGCTTATATTAAACATGGTATGCATCCCGGTCCATTTATGTATAGTCTGTGAAATAATATAAGTATTGTTCCGATAAATTGGCTTGTTTTATTCCGATATTGTTGATATTATTCCGATAAAATGGTATAATGTACATGATCGGAGGGATAGTTTATGTTTATAACAATCAGACAGGCTTCTGAAAAATGGGGAATTTCTGACAGAAGAATAAGAACGCTTTGCGCCGAAGGAAAAATTCCCGGAGCATATCGGGACGGACGGAGCTGGAAAATTCCTGCGGATGCGACAAAGCCTGCAGATGGACGCTATAAATCAAAGGAAAGTCTCCTGCTGCAAATAGATCGTAAAAAATCAGAGCTTGATAATAAAAGACCTCTGACCGAAGGCGAGCTTTTCCGACTGAACGAAGAATTTGCCGTAGAGTATACCTATAATTCAAATGCAATAGAGGGCAATTCTCTAACACTTAGGGAAACGGATATGGTTTTAAAGGGTCTTGTAATTGACAAAAAACCTCTGAAGGATCATATGGAGGTCGTAGGTCACAAGGAGGCTTTTGACTTTGTAAGCAGTCTTGTAAAGGATAATGCAGCGCTAAGTGAAAGCATTATAAAACAGATACACTACCTTGTACTTGCAGACAAAAAAGATGACCGTGGCGTATATCGCAGAGTCCCTGTTCATATTATGGGCGCACATAACGAACATGTACAGCCGTATCTTATTGCGCCAAAAATGGAACAATTGCTTTTGAGTTACTCCGAAAGTACCGAACACATAATAACAAAACTGGCTCGTTTCCACCTTGAATTTGAAAGCATTCACCCTTTCATTGACGGCAACGGCAGAACAGGCAGACTTCTTGTGAATCTCGAACTCATGAAAGCAGGCTATCCCCCCATTGACATTAAATTTACAGATAGAATAACTTACTATAACGCTTTCGATGATTATCACATAAAACAAATATTTCATCAATGGAAGCTCTCTTTGCAGGCTATATAAATGCAAGATTAGATACCTATCTGAATATGCTTAAGGATTAATCTGTAATTTATAAAAACATATAAACGACATAGTTTACATAAGTGGACTATGTTTTTTATTATATATCAACATTTAAGTAATAGACTTAAAAAGGGGGATAATAAATGTTAGACGATTATAATGAGATCTTAAAGCCTGCAGAGGTTTGTGAAATTCTTTTGATTGGTAAAAATACCTTATATCAGCTGCTGAATACCAAGCAGCTCGTAGGCTACAAATCCGGCAAAAACTGGAGAATAACCAAGCTTGCCTTGGCAGACTATATCCGAAAAAAATCCTTTGGGGGAGCGTAAGCTCCTCCTTTTCTGTCGGTTGTATTATACCCTCAACATAGTTTTTATTATGTTTACTCAGGCTATAATTAAATATAAATCATACAGGATATCTACTTAATTATAGTCTGTCCCTAAGTCCGAACAGGCAGGAATAAGAAAGTATTTCGTTCTTTCATTCCTGTCTGTCGGACTTCCGTATATGTGCCTGACAAATGCACATATACGGCTGCCCAAACTATTAAAATATAAACTTTATAAAAGTAAAAATTTTTTTAATCATTGTCGTTGCTTATTTCGTTAGTGTTTTCTTTATGCTCCATTGATATAAATTCTGCCTGTTTTGCAGGAAATGATGAGTGTACATATACAGTGCTGTTTTTATTTAAAAGCCTTGCCCGACCGATTGCCTGCTCCAGCTCATTTGAAATTAAAAATATATGTATCTCCTGCATAAATTCATCTTTAAATGTTGAAAAATAAAACTTGTAATTATCATAGGTTATCTTTCTTATATTTATAGTGTCCTTTTTAATGATTTCTTTATTATAGTCCATTGCAGCCGCCATAAGTCTGCAAACCTTGTCGTTGGGAAATGGCGTTCCCAGAACAGCCAGATCTCTGTCCGAAAAGCTGTCCTTTCCTTGGGTATTGCCGAAGTAGAGGACGGTATATTCATTTTCATATTTCTTAAAGCATATCTCATAGCAGCCCATCTCATTATATTTTTTTCTCAGTTCCTCAAACTTTTCAGTATTTTTGTCTATCCAATTCCTGCTGAAGCTATCTTCGGTATATTGTAAAATCTTGCCTTTATATTTTACTTCTTCTATTGGATATTTTCTTATATGCCTGTTTTTAAAGAACGTGGCGTAAACTTTATCGTTGGCTGTGGCAGATGTTATGATTACTTTCTGATTTGGCAGATCCTTACACCAAGCATAGTATACAACTCCTTTTTGAATATCTACCATTGTAGCCTTAGAATTCAGAAAATCAAATAAATTAAAATCTATTTCAGGATCCCTTGAAAGTTTTTTCATAGTGCTGCGGCTTAAGAATATAGGTGGTTCGGAAATATGCTTTTTATATAATTTATCATAATCCTCCTTAGTGTAGTATTTTATTCTGTCCCTTACTTCTTTTTTAATATAATTCCTGCTCTGTATATATTTTAAATCTGAAAGCTTTATACTATCAATGTGGAACATAGTATTTATTATGTCCTCATCTATTATAATTGTGTGATTATTAAGAGTTTTTTCTCTTAACTGATACAGAAGCCTGAAATGAGTGGTTATTATATTACCGCTATAATTTAAGGCTTCTTTAAGCTCATTGGTATAGCTTCTGATGCTCTCATATTTTTTACTGAGACCTATCATGAATTCCTTATACCCATAAATATCTCCCTTTTTATACAAATACTTAAGGGTTTCCTTCTCATCTTCTTCAATATCTTCAGGCAAAGCAGGAGTCATCTTTACAGCTATGCCTTCTTTCAGCATTCTGTTATAGACTTCGTTTTTGAGCTTACTTGTGGGAACGGCTATTATACAATTTATACCAAGATCCTTAACACATCTGATATAGGTGTATGTTTTTCCCAGACCTGTCTGAGCACTTAGTATATGAATATCGTCATCATTTGATATAAGAGCTTCCTTTGTATAAGTATATAATTTTTCCCTTGCTGTAGCTTCATCTACATAATTTTTATTGTTATTAAGAACTGTGAATTCCTTTTTAGAGATATTTACAGTTGCGATTATATTCTTCCCATGCTTACATTCTTCTGAATAGGGACAATAATCCTCACACTTTTTGGGAGCATATGGACTTTTGCTTATCTGAGTACAGTTAGAACGCCACTTATCATATTTATATGGATAATCTACAGTTTTTTCAAGGGTATCCATAATCCTTCTGAAATATTTAAGTCCTCCGTTTATATGTACAAGGTTTGTAAGTATACCCCATAGCTCAGGATAATATAGCCACCTTTTTCCATCCTTCAGATCTCGTATGAGTCTGCATTCACTATAGAGATCATCATTTTTTATATGATTTACCATATTTTCAGAAAATCTCTTTTCGTTATCAACTACTGTATTTTTATTGCTATTCAAATGAATAACAAATACTTCATCTGTAAAAGATTTGTCGCCTGCTATATTATATAATATAGGCTTGTCCAAACTTTTTACATCTCTATAATCCATAGTTTCCACATAAAATGTCTTATTCATAAGAGCCATTCCATTATTAAGAGCAAAATTTCTGATTTTACTGCATTTTTCCTTATTGTTATTGCTCCCGTATAAGTAATATAAGGCTGAAAACATACCTGCTGGATATATTAAATCTTCTTTGACCTCAGTAAGTAAGCCTTTACCTCCAAAAAATATTCTGCTCCAATCTTTTGTGGCTTTATCTGCTTCAGGAAATATTTCAAACATAATATTTATCATTATTTTATAAAAATCCTGATTTACAATAGGCTCATAATATCTGTAGACAATACGAAACTTGCTGCAGTTATGCGAGCTGAAAGTTTCGTATGCAAAAGCAATTGGCAGATCAAGTCTATCAGATCTATCCAAAGCCTCGTCCAAAGATATAATTTTATCACTATTATCAAAATCAAGACATAAAAGCTGTATCTGCTTTACTTCTGATGCCTTTCTTGAATTTCCGAATGTAGCAGGAGCAAAGCTGTAGCCTTCGCTTCCTACTTTATAAGCTAAATCAGCTAAAGATATACTGCATTCTTTTTTATAAATCCTATTATTCAAATTACTTATTTCAGATCCCGAAGGTTTATTACTGAACTTTTCAGAATCCAATGATACTATAACTTTATCCATTAACTTCCTACACCTCCTTTCATTTATTTTTATGTTATATAAGAATCTAAAAAAATATTTATATGATTAAATAGATATAGATATATATTTACATCGGTAAATATTAAAATTATCACTTGCATATTATATAAGTACATATATCAGGATATACCTGATAATGTCTATTAGGAACATAGGAACATAATAGTTATGCCCGGCTCGCAAGCCGGGCTTTTTGTCGTGTGAAAAAGGAGGTGTTCGGAAAGGTAAACCTTTACGGGCAATGAAAACCAGCCTTAAAAAGTGTCCGTAAAGTACCAGATTTATTAAACGGATATGTCCGAAAAATGCTCAGACCTTTACGGAAGGAGGGATTTTATTGGAAAGCAGAACCTATTATTATGCAAGGGTTTCCTCTACGGAGCAGAACCTTGACAGGCAGCTTGCCGAGTTTGAAAACTTAGGCGCAAGTCCCAGAGAGATAATCACAGACAAGGCAAGCGGAAAAAATCTCGACAGAGCAGGCTATCAGGCTCTTAAAACAACTATTCTCAGGAAGGGAGATACTCTTGTTATCAAAAGCCTTGACAGACTGTCGAGGAAAAAGGAGGACATCAAAAAGGAGCTTGAGTATTTCAAGGCAAATGGAATAAGACTTAAGGTACTTGATTTACCCACTACGCTTATAGAGCTTCCAAAGGAGCAAAGCTGGATATTTGATATGATAAACAATATTCTTATTGAGGTTTTAAGCTCCATAGCAGAACAGGAGAGGCTTACTATAAGAAAGCGTCAAAGAGAGGGTATAGATGCAGCCAAGGTCAGAGGAAAGCATTTGGGGAGATTCCCTACGGAGTATCCTAAAAACTGGAGCAGCTTTTACATTCTCTGGGAAAACGGGGATATAACATCAAGGGATTTTATGAGAAAAACAGGTCTTAAAAAGACTACCTTTTATAAGCTTATAAAAAATTACAAGGAGGAATTTTAAATGAAGGAAGAAAAATTAGTATGTACAGTCTGCGGCTGTGAGCTTAGTGAAAATTCAGCATATGTGTTCAACGGAGAGCATTACTGCGAGGACTGTTATGATGAGCTGTTTTTCGTATGCGACCACTGTGGAGAGATTGGTGTCAGAGAAGACAGCTATTCCGACAGGAATCAAATTATATGCAGGGACTGCTGCGATAATTATTATAATATCTGTGAAGACTGCGGAGCTATTATAAGAAATGAATATGTCTATTATTTGGACGATATTCCCTACTGCGAGGACTGCTATTACAGAAATCGCAGCGAACAAAATGAAGATATTATTCACGACTACAGTTACAAGCCTGATCCCGTTTTCAAAGGTCAGGGCGAAAGATTTATAGGGGTTGAACTTGAAGTTGATAGGGGCGGTCAGAGTGAAGAAAACGCCGAAGAAGTACTTGACATAGCCAACTATGATTTTGAGGACAACATCTATATCAAAACAGACGGCAGCCTTGACGACGGCTTTGAAATTGTAAGTCATCCAATGACGCTTGATTATCATTTGAATCAGATGTCGTGGAGGACAATACTTAGTGAGCTTGTTTCCATGGGCTACAAAAGCCATCAGGCGGGCACTTGCGGTCTGCACTGTCATGTAAACAGAAACTCCCTTGGAGAGGATCGTGAAAAGCAGGAATCCGCCATTGCAAGGATACTCTATTTTGTAGAGCATAACTGGGATAAAATGCTCGGCTTTTCAAGAAGAACCGAAGCCCAGATGTCAAGATGGGCTGCCAGATACGATATACAGCAAAAGCCCTGTATCATAAAGGATCACATCAAGAAAAACTATTTCGGAAGATACAGATGTATTAACCTTACAAACAGAGAAACCATAGAATTTCGTCTTTTCAGAGGAACCCTTAAATACAACACGTTTATAGCCACACTGCAGCTTGTAAATGAAATCTGCAATGTGGCTGTTTTACTTTCTGATGAAGAAATGTCGGAGCTTGATTGGACAAGCTTCTTAAACAGGCTTGACAATGAAAAGAATAAGGAGCTTATTACATATCTGAAGGAAAGACATATATACACAAAGGAGGATTAATATTATGTGCTGTTTATTCGGAATAATTGATTATGACAACTGCATATCACTCAGAGCAAAAAACAGAATACTTAAGGTATTGTCTAAAGAATGTGAAGCAAGAGGAACAGACGCTACAGGCATTGCCTATATAGAAAACGGAAGCATGAAGATACAGAAAAAGCCTCTCCCTGCCCATAAAATGAGATTTAAACTCACAGGCAACCCTTCAATAATTATGGGACATACCAGAATGACTACACAGGGAAATGAAGCCTACAACTACAACAATCATCCCTTCAAGTCCGAAAAGCTTGGCTTTGCCTTAGCCCATAACGGAATCCTTTACAATGACAAGAAGCTGAGAAAGTCTGAAAATATTCCTCAGACATATATAGAGACTGACTCATACATAGCAGTCCAGCTTATAGAGAAAAAGAAAACCCTCTCCTTTGACTCCATAAAATATATGGCGGAAAAGGTAGAGGGTTCTTTCTGTTTTACTATTCTCAGTAAGGACAATGAGCTTTATATAATAAAGGGCGATAATCCAATGGCTTTGGTACAGTTCAATGGATTCTATATGTACGCTTCAACAAAGGACATACTATTCTCAGCAGTAAAAAAACTGAATATGAAGCTCCTTAAAAGCTTTTCATGGGTGAGGATTGATGATGGAGACATTATAAAAATAACCCCTGACGGAAATACAGAAAAGGATTTTTTCAGATTCAGAAGTATTTATGTAAGTCCTTACTTGCCTTACAGTAATTACGGTTACGGCAAAAAATATAATTCAGACTCCTTCTGTAGCCTTGAAGAAGAATATTTAGAAAACCTTATGAGCTATGCAAAATCCATAGGGATTGAAGAAGACATAATAACAGAGCTTCTGGAAGACGGCTACAGCTACTCTGAGATAGAAGAAATGCTCTATAATGAGTTGACGGAATATGCTTATGAGTATTGCTTTGATGACTGTGAGATATAAGGGGTGAGCACTATAAAAGATATAATCAAGGATTTATACTATGGAAAAATAAGACCATGTGAAATGGCTGTAATTTCAGACAGCGACTATTACACTCTTTCAAAGCAATGTTCTGAGTTTACAGATAAGCTTACGCACATACTTGATAATAATGGCAAGGACATTTTAGACAAGCTCATACTTGTCCGGACAAATCTGACAGAGCTTTCGGTCTTAGAAAAATTTTCCATAGGTTATAAGCTTGGCATACAGCTAATGGCAGCAGTCCCGGGATAAATAACTTTTTATCAGCAATAGTAAAAACAGCCCTGAAAAATCAGATTTTCGGGGCTGTTTTAAGGATTTTTATGAAAAGGCTTTTGACTGCCTTATTTTTTGTCTTACGGGAAGAACACGGGCCGAAGAAACGGAAAGCTCGTCTACACCCATTTTCATAAAGCGCTCGGTTAGCTCTAAGTCTGAGCCAAGCTCGCCGCAGATGCCTGCCCATATTCCTGCCTCGTGGGCGTTTTTGCATACAAGCTCTATCAGACGGAGAACCGCCTCGTGGTGAGTGTCGGCTATGGCTTCAAGCTTGGCGTTCTGCCTGTCTACCGCAAGTGTGTACTGTGTAAGGTCGTTTGTTCCTATTGAGAAGAAGTCTACAAGCCTTGCAAGCTTGTCGCTTATGACTGCCGCCGCCGGGGTTTCAATCATAATTCCCTCTTCTATATTTTCGTCAAAGGGTATTCCCTCGGCTTTTAATTCTTCTTTTACGGAGGAAGAGATTTCCTTTATCTTAAGCACTTCGTCCTCAGAAATTATCATAGGGTACATTATAGCTATATTTCCGAAAGCACTGGCTCTTAATAAGGCTCTTAACTGGGTTTTGAATATCTCAGGCTGCTGAAGGCAGATTCTTATTGCTCTGTAGCCTAAAGCGGGATTGTCCTCCTTATCAAGTTTAAAGTAGTCTACCTGCTTGTCTGCGCCTATGTCGAGGGTTCTTATAATAACCTTTTTGCCCGCCATCATCTGGGCAACCTTCCTGTAGGCTTCAAACTGCTGTTCCTCCGTTGGGAAGTCATCTGATTCAAGATAAAGAAATTCACTCCTGAAAAGTCCTATTCCCTTTGCATCGTTTTTAAGAACGTCCGCAACGTCCCCAACGCCGCCTATGTTGGCGTATAGCTTTATGTGCTTACCGTCAAGGGTAACGTCCTCTTTTCCTTTAAGAGTCTTTAAAAGCTCCTTTTCTTCTTTCTGCTTTTTAAGCTTTGCTTCGTATTCGGACAATGTGTCGGAGTCAGGGTCGATTATGAGTAAGCCCTTGTTTCCGTCCACTATTGCCTCTTTTCCACTCCAAGCCTTGTCTATGTCGATTCCTATAAGGGCGGGAATATCCATATTTCTTGCCAGAATTGCTGTATGGGAATTTGATGAACCAAGCCTTGTCACAAATGAAAGAAGGTTGTTTTTGTCCATCTGTACGGTTTCGCTGGGGGCTAAGTCCTCGGCTATGAGTATAACAGGCTCCTTTGGTGTGTTGTCATTTACTCCGCCCATAAGTACATTGAGTACCCTTTCGGATATATCTTTCATATCGGCGGATCTTGCCTTGAAATAATCATCATCCATAGCCGCAAACATATCCGCAAGGTTATCCCCTGTTCTTGCAACGGCATACTCCGCATTTACCTTTTCAGTTTCTATTATGCTTATTACAGATTCGTTAAATTCATCACCCTCGAGGAACATCTGATGCACCTCGAATATGGCGGCGTTTTCCTCTCCCACTTCCTTGAGAGCCTTTTCATATATTTCGCCAAGCTGCCTCAGAGCCTCGGTCTTTGCCGACTCATACCTTGCTTTTTCAGCATTGATATCCGTTACAGAGGTTCTTCTTACCTGTCCCTTTTCTTTTGAATAGAAGAAAAGTTTGCCTATGGCTACACCCTTTACTATGGCTTTTCCCCTATATTCCGCCATAAAAATTCCTCCCCTGATTAAAGATTGTCTTTGAAAAACTGCTCCATATCGGCTGCTGCCTTTGCTTCATCGCCGCCTTCAACGCTTACGGTTACTTCTGTACCGCACTTTATGCCAAGTCCCATAAGCATAATAAGCTTTGAAGCGTCTGCGCTCTTGCCGTTTGCGGAAATAGTCACCTTGCTGCCGCTTGTCTTTGCTGCCTTTGCCAGAAGTCCTGCCGGTCTTGCATGGATTCCTACGGGGTCTGTGATTGTGTAAGTAAATGTTTTCATTTTTTTGAACTTCCTTTCTTAATTTAATTTATCTGCCGCTTTGAATTGTAATGCGGCGTATTTCACTGCATAAATCCTTATCAAAAGCTGTTTCAGACATACGCCATCTCCAATTTACTCCTGTTGTTGACGGAGTGTTCATTCTGCATGAATCATCAAGACCAAGCCAGTCCTGAATGGGAATAATACACACCTTTGCCTTGCTTTTCATAACAAGAGAAATAAGTCTTTTGTGAATTTCTTTCCCATCAGGCTCATAGCGGGAAAGATAATTCAAAAGCTCATCTCTTTCTTTCTCTGAAATTGTTTTTGTCCATGAAACAATAGTCTGATTGTCATGAGTACCTGTGTAAGCAATACAGTTTTCACCGTAGTTATGAGGAAGATAATCAGCTCTGTCTCCCGTATCTCTTGAATCAAAGGCAAATTCCAGAACCTTCATATTTGGAAAACCGCTTTCTTCCACAAGCCTTTTTACAGAATCTGTTATAAAACCCAAATCTTCCGCAACAACCTCTTTTTTCCCGAGAGCCTTTTCCACAGCTCTGAAAAGGCTCATTCCGGGGCCCTCTGCCCAGTGACCTTCCGCTGCGGTTTTACTTCCGTAGGGTATTGAAAAATATTCATCAAATCCCCTGAAGTGGTCAATCCTGACAACATCATATATTCCAAAGCAGTGTTTCAGACGAGATATCCACCATTTATAATCTGTCCTCTTATGTGTCTCCCAATCATACAGAGGATTTCCCCACAGCTGTCCCTCTGCTGAAAAACCATCGGGAGGGCAGCCTGCCACCGAAATAGGAACATTGTTTTTATCAAGCTGAAAAAGCTCAGGGTTTGCCCAGACTTCCGCACTGTCAAGGGCAACGTAAATAGGTATATCCCCTATTATTTTTATTCCGTTATTATTTGCATAGCTTTTAAGCTTTTTCCATTGTTCATAAAATTTATATTGTATAAACCTGTAAAAATTTATTTCAAAGTCAAGCTCTCTTCGACAGCTCTCCAATATATCGGGTTTTCTCAGCCTTATATCCCTATTCCATGTATAAAGATCTTTTCCGCCGAATTTATCCTTAAGTGCCATAAAAAGACAATAGTCCTCAAGCCATAAATTATTTTGGCAAAAATTTATAAATCCCTCATGGTTTTTAATATCTGCCCTTTCATATGCCTTATGAAGAAGTCCCAAACGATTTTTATAAAGGCTGTAATAGTCCACCCTTTCCGGATTATCTCCGAAATATGTATTTTCACACTCATCATATTTTAAAAGTCCTTCCGAAACAAGCTCCTTGAGACTTATAAAATAGGGGTTTCCTGCGAATGTGGAAAAGGACTGATATGGTGAATCTCCAAAGCTTGTAGGTCCCAAAGGAAGAATCTGCCAATATTTCTGACCGGACTCCCTTAGCTTGTCTATAAATCTATATGCACTTCCGGAAAAACAGCCTATGCCATATTCTGAAGGGAGACTTGATATAGGCAAAAGTATGCCTGCGCCTCTTTCCATTCTTACCTCCTCCTTTCGTCATAATATATCATAACACCACTGTGGTCGGAAACTGTGGGGTAATTAACATTATTATACAACACTTCAGAATATTTTACAGTCCTTTTTTTACTGCACCATATCTGATCTATCCTCATGCCTTCTGTACTCTCAGCTATGCCTTTCCAACCGTCAATAGCTCTGCTTACGGTTATGCCGCAGTCCTTTTTTTCAGCAATAACAAAACTGTCATACCAGCCTGACTGTGCTATAAGATCATAGCCCTCTCCCCTTGTTTGTGCGGGGCTGTTGAAATCTCCCATAAGCCACACATTTCTTTTATTTTTAAGCTGTGAGAGGGTTCTTTCCCACTGTTTTTCAAAAGGCTCTTCCTTATCTTCCCACCAGCCGTACTGAACACTGTAGAACCATTCATCAGGAAGATTTTCTGTTCTTATACCCAATAATTTTCTGGTTTTCCAGTTTTTATAATCATCTGTACCGCTTACGGTAAAAAAGTCCGTTTCCAGAACAGGGCTTAAACTCAGAAGAGCAAGACCCTCGTCATATTTATTATACCCTAACTTAACGGGAAGCCATGTCCAGAAATATTCCATGCCCATATCCCGAAGATTCTTTACGACGTTATAAGCATGATTATCTTCACGAATCACAGCTGATTCGTCTGAAGGAACATAATTTTTAAGCCTGTCTTTTGAAGTAACAGCTCCGCAGGCTGTCTGATTGACCTCCTGCAGAGCAATAATTTCCGGAGCTTCCTTTTTGACTGATTCCGTAAAATCTCGCAGCTTCCTTACATAATTGTTTTCCACAAGGCTGTGGGTGTTGAGAGTAAGCAGCTTCATATAATCGACTCCTTAAAGTATATCATTTATATCTGATTTTAACACATCAGCCTTAGGTCCGTAAATAGCCTGTATACCTGTTCCTTTTTTAAGAAGTCCCAAAGCTCCCTCAGCCTTCCATGAATCTGCATCAGCTACCTTTTCGGGATCTTTTACGGTAACACGCAGTCTTGTCATACAGGCATCTACAAGAATTATATTTTCACGTCCTCCCAAAAGAGCTATTATTCGTTCGGGCTGACCCCCACCGGAAGAGGCTTGTTTTGTGCCACTTTCAGCTTCGTCATCTGAGCCTTCCGACTGATAGTTTCCAAGACGTCCCGGGGTTGCAAACTTAAACTTTCCTATCATAAAGTATGCTACAAAATATCCTATGGCAAAAAATACCACAACACTTATTACAAAATTTATTATATCACCCGAAAGACCTGCGTTTATAGACATAGGAACCCTTGTGAAAAATTCCAGATTACCGAAAGAATGCAGTCTCAGATGAATTACGCCTGCAAGGGCAAAGGCGCAGCCCTGCAAAATTGCATATACAATATAAAGAGGAATTGCACAGAACATGAACATAAATTCAAGAGGTTCTGTAACGCCTGTAAGAAATACCGCAAGAGCCGTTGATATAAACATAGAGCGATAATTCTTTCTCTTGTCAGCGTCTACCCTGCGATACATAGCGAGAGCTATGCCAAGAAGGAGACCTGTTGCACCTATCATCTGACCTACCTTGAAACGGGCGGGCGTCACTGTTTCCATAAGATTTGTGTATGAAGCCATATCTCCGGCTTTTTTAAAGTTTATAAGATCCGTTACCCATGCAAGCCACAAGGGATCCTGTCCGTATACTGCCGTTCCGGCATTGGTGCCTGTAAGAATTTCATATGTACCGCCAAAGGACGTATAATTCATAGGTATGGTAAGCATATGGTGAAGTCCGAAGGGAAGAAGAAGCCTTTCCAGTGTACCGTATATAAAGGGAGCCAGAATAGGTGAGGTGTCTGAAGAATTTGCTATCCAGATACCAAAGGAGTTTATTCCCGACTGAACAACGGGCCATATTACAGCCATAACTATTGACACAATTGTCGAATAGAATATTACGGCAAGAGGAACAAAGCGTTTTCCGTTGAAAAATGAAAGTGCATTGGGCAGCTTTCTGAAATTATAGAATTTGTTGTATACAATACCGCCTACAAAGCCCGAAATTATACCCACAAACACACCCATATTAAGAGCAGGCGCCCCCAAAACAGATGTAAAATAATTTTCAACCAGCATTTCCTTGCCAAACAGTGAATATACTACACTGCCTTCCGTATTAAGCATATCACTTGTTACACCGAAGAACGTACCTGTAATATTGTTTATAAGCACAAAGGCGATAAGTGCGGCAAAGGCTCCTCCTGCCCTTTCCTTTGCCCATGAGCCGCCTATGGCAACAGCAAAGAGAATGTGAAGGTTATTGATTATGGCCCAGCCTATGTTTTCCATTACTCCGCCAATGGTTACAAGGACATTTATGTCTCCCCCCGCCATAGCTATAAGCTTTCCAAGGCTTATCATAAGACCTGCCGCAGGCATAACGGCAATTACAGTCATAAGAACCTTTCCAAGCTTCTGGAGAAAATCAAAGTTTATACCAAAGCCCTTCTTTTCAGGTTCAGGCTTTGTGTTTTCAGTCACCTGTACAGGTTTTTCCGCCTGTACAGTCTCTTCCGATTTCTTTTCGGACAAGGTCAATAAAACCGAGGTTCCTTTTTTAACGCTGCCCTCATTAACTGTCATTTCCATATCCTCCGCTCCGTCACATATAAGAACGGGAGTGATAAGGTTAAAGCCTTTGTTCTTTAACATTTTAATATCCGCCTCAGCCACAAGGTCACCTGCTTTGACCCTGTCGCCAACTTTTACATTAGATTTGAAGCCTTCCCCCTGAAGGGAAACAGTCTCCAAACCAAAATGTACAAGTATTTCTATACCCTCCTCCGAACGGAAACCGTAAGCATGAAGTGTTTCCGCAATAGAAGTGATTTCTCCGTTAACAGGACTGTATATCCTTCCGTCATCGGGTATAACCGCACAGCCGTCTCCCAAAACCTTGTCTGAAAAAACAGGATCCGGCACTTGTTCGAGAGCCACTGCTTTTCCGTTAAGCGGTGACATAATAGTCAGGCTTTTCTTGTCTTCCGTCTTAACCATAATAATTCCTCCTTTTTAAAACAGATTTAAATTGTGTGCAAATATGTGCAACGCTCTGTAACTCTATACAACTATTATATATCACTTGCATAACATTTGCAAGAGGGTGCTTAGATTTTTTGCTTAAATTTTGATTTTTGTAGAATTTTTACAAAATTTCTCCTCTCTGATTGTAGGTATTGCATAGGTTCTTTTCTTAACCTTCCCATATGCAACTTTTTTACGCAAGTAAAACGTATAATCCCGCAATAATGTTGACAAATTAATGCAAATAATATATAATAATATTAATATGAGATTGTAAAAAGAAAAGGAGGTACGAATTATGGCAGTTAAATTAAAGGACGTTGCGGCATTGGCGGGGGTTTCAACCTCTACAGTATCGAGAGTATGTAAGGATAACCCGTCCATAAGCCGTGAAACCAAAGAGAGGGTTCGCAGAGCAATGGAGCAGCTGGGCTATGAACCCAATATACAAACGGACAATCAAAATATTAATGAAGGAAAAACAATAGGAATAATTCTGCCCCCGTCCCAGAAGGAATCATTTGAAAATTCTTTTTATCTTGAGGTAATAAGAGGCGTAAGCCAATTCTGCAACAGACACAACTATATGAATACAGTCATAACAGGCAAGGACGATGAAGAAATTATTTCAATTATAAAAAATACCGTAAAGGAAGGAAAAGTTGACGGCTTCGTAATTACATATTCAAAGCAGAATGACAGCGTGGCAGATTATATGTATAATGAGGGAATACTCTATGTGGTTATAGGCAAGTCCTCCTGTTTTACAAATCAGGCTGTATATATAGACAACGACAATATACTTGCGGCACAGGAAGCTGTGGAGTACCTTATAAGGCTTGGTCACAGAAATATAGCATATCTCGGCAGTGACAGCAATTTTATGTTTTCCGCAGACAGAAAATCGGGCTATCAGCTTGCGCTTTTAAACAACAATCTTCCCGTAAACCCCGATAACATAATCGAAATGCCCTTTATACCCGAAGAACATTCGGATGTACTCCATACTCTTTTAGGCAGAAAGGACAGACCCTCTGCCATTCTTGTAAGCGATGATTTGTTTGCTGTTGCCCTTGAAAGAGTCTGCATTGAAATGAATATTTCCATACCGGAGGATTTGTCCATAGTCTCTTTCAATAATTCCCTGTTTGCCAGACTTACCTCACCTTCCCTTACCTCCGTAAATATAAATACGGTTCAGTTGGGCATAGAAGCGGCCTCACAGGTTATAAATCATATCGAAAACCCCAATCTTATGCCTACAAAAATAATAGTACCTCACCGTATTATAGAACGCCATAGCTGTAAGGAATACATGTAAAATAAAAAAGTTAAAAATATGAAAAATATCGGCTAAAATATATTTATAACAAGTTTTAGCCGAAAGAGGGACACAGGTCTTGTTTGTTATCTTACGAAATGGAGTAATCCGGAAACTTTGCAAAGGGGCGCTATAAACGATGCTATACTTGAAAACTATGCCATAAGCGAAATACTTAAAGGCTTTCAGAACAGGTGACAGGCGCTGTACTCTGTCTGGCTGAAAAGCTAAGCGCTTTTGACAGCGATAATCTGATTGTGCCAATCAGCTTTATATAAGATTTTATAAAAGTAAATGCCTTACAGAATAACCCGGTATTGGGAACACTTTTGGGAACAGTCTTATAAAAACCAATGAAATAAACGAAATAAAACAGCGCATTTTACAACGAAAAGTATATATTTTATAATATTTCAGAAGGATTTTAACTGTAAAAAACTATGCAAACCCTCTCATAACCCGAAGGTCGGAGGTTCAAATCCTCCCCCGCAACTAAAAAGCCTGAGAAATAAGCCACTTCTCAGGTTTTTATTGTGCAGCAAAAAAATAAACCACCTGCTATGCAGGTGGAGCCCAAGAGCTTAAGCTACAAGCAAAAAGCCTCCTGTGCTAAAATAGTAGTGAGTACGAGTTCACACCAAAGAAGCAAGGAGGTAAGAAGATGAATAAATCATCAAGAAATAGTTTAGCACATACAAAATGGGAATGCAAGTATCATATTGTGTTTGCGCCAAAATTCAGACGACAAATAATATATGGTAAGATAAAAGCGGATATAGGAAAAATATTAAGAAACTTAAGTGAAAGAAAAGGGATAGAGATAATAGAAGGGGAATGTTGTCCCGACCATATACATATGTTGGTGAGGATACCACCTAAATATAGTGTATCAGAGGTAATGGGATATCTGAAAGGGAAAAGCTCATTGATGATATTCGATAGGTATGCAAACCTCAAGTACAAATATGGAAACAGACATTTTTGGTGTAGAGGTTATTATGTTGATACAGTAGGAAAAAATGCAAAGAAAATAGAAGAATACATAAAAAATCAATTGATGGAAGATAAAACATATGACCAATTAACACTAAATGAGCATACTGACCCGTTTACGGGTGAGCCGGTAAAGAAAAGCAAGTAAAAAAGCCGCTTAAGCGGCAAGTGTGATAAAGTGGTGTGGAAGACGTACTTTTCGGAGCGCTTGCAAGCGCTGATCGGTAACATCCCCTTATAGGGGTAGTGCAAGCCACCGGCTTAGCCGGTGGTCTTGACTAGATGTTTAATGTTTATTTTGTATTAAAAAATAGACACATGATGCTTTAACCAACAAATCTGCGTTTTAGCTTAAAAATCATTTATTCCGCAAGACCCTTTTTTTGCCGTCAAATACTCATAGCCTTATATCTATTTATGGTAGCTTCAAGTACATTTGAAATTTCCATATTTCCAAGAATATACTCATTGACGCATTTCTTGGTTTCCTCAGTTGGTTCGGCTACATCCAATGTAGATATACCCAAAGCGTTATTTGCTATCTTTTATCTTTCAACTCTGGTTGTCTCGGACACCGAATATTTTTTTACATAGTTATCATCTTTTGTTATATTATAACACACATTATACTGTATATTCAACCTGGGTTTTAAGCAAGAGTTGTTTTATGTATTCAAAAATCTGTTGACTGCCCTGATAAACATAAATAGTATTTGTTTACAGCAGAATTTCATACTATATTGTAAAAGCTCAAATTTGTATACATATTTTCAACTGCATTTTGCATAATCTTTCAAAGATTGACAAAAGGCTGCTTTCAGCATATTACTACAAACTGTTTTTAGTGATAAGTTTTTATAATATTTTATTTTATAAAACTCGGCGATAAAACAGAGTTTAGATTTGCCTTTGCAGATAAACCATATCTATCAGTTGCTTACCACATTCATATATTGGATGATCATAGTGTTCTATAAAGAAATTACTGACAATATGTGAGCGAACGAAGCCGCACCGTTCATAAAATGGGATTGTCAGCGGGCTATCACCGGTACCGACCTGCAAAACCGAATACTTCTCCCGGTACTTTTCCACAACGAACCCAATCAGTGCTTTGTCGTAACCCATCCCTTGATATGCAGGCTCTGTTGCTATATTCTTTATCTCTATAACGCCATTTCCCTCATCCGTAATCACGCATTCAGCTTTTACGCCGTCATCAAGAAGAACATACATTATTTCTCTATCAATATAGCGGTCAATCATATCCTCTTGTTCATCTGCTAATAACAGTAATGTAAGATAGTCTTTTTTTTCTGTTCTTATCTCTGCAATCTTCATTTTAGACCTCAACAAATATCGATTTACTTGTTTCTTAAAATTCAAGTTTTTAGAGGCGTATCCTCAGATTTTTGCCGCGAAAAATCATTCGCTTATTATTGTCTTTTCATTCATTTCAAAAAGAAGGTCATCGCATTTATCAATATCAAGTTTCTTATTAAGCGCAAAAATTATGATGCTGTCTCTTCTGTTTCGGGAATAAAGCTCTCCTGCCTTGCCGATTCTAAGAAGTCTCTGGGCGTCCTTCAATTCAAGACCTATGCCGAAAATAAGCTGTATAAGCTTATCCCTGGAGGGATTGGACTTTACGCTCGAAAATATCTGATAACCGTATATCTGATCCAGCCTCGAATTTTTTATAGCCTCGTTTTTAGTAATCTTATATTTTTCAAGCAGCTGCTTCAGATATTCAGAAAGATTTACATCCAGCATTTCATCGGAATTTTCGTTTATATAGGCTTGGATATTTTCTTTGTTCTGCAAAATTTTTAAAAGTTCATCGGTAGTTTTTTTTATATCCATATTTACCGCCTCCCAAAATTATGATATAATACTTTTCAAAAAAAATCAATATACGGAGGAGAAAAAAATGACGGTGCTTGCCGCGCAATACGAGCTTGAACAGTATAAAACACTCGAAAAACTGGATAAAAAGGGGAAGGTACGCCTTGCGCGGGATATAAGGGACAACAGTCTTTGGGTAATAAAAACAATATCCGAAAGCGCAGCGGAGATATACAAAAGAATTGTGGGGATAAGCTGTGAAAGCCTGCCGTATATAAGGAATGTGCTGGGAACAGACGGTAATTATTATGTGATAGAAAAGTATGTTGAAGGCTCGGAGCTGATAAAAATTATAGAGGAAAAGAGAAATTTGCCCGTATATATGGTTACATACATAATGAAGGACATATGCGACGCCATGCACATACTTCATTCAAAGGGAATAATTCACAGGGACATAACTCCCTCCAACATAATAATAAAAAACAACGGCAGAGCAATGCTGATAGATATGGGAATATCCCGAATAAAGAAAAAAGACACCACCCACGACACACATGTGCTGGGTACGGCGGGATATGCGGCTCCCGAACAGTTCGGCTTTGCCCAGACCGATGTTACGGCGGATATATACGCCTGCGGTGTGATAATGAATGTTATGCTGACGGGAAAACTTCCTACAGACGAAAAATACAGAGGCAGGCTCGATTACATTATAGACCGCTGTATAAATATAGATCCAAAGGAACGCTATCATTCTGCGGGAGAGTTAAAGGCTGCGCTAATACGCTCGGAGGGCATAATGGGCAGAGCCATAAACTGCTTTGGCAGGCTGCCGGGTTTCGGCGGCGGCGGATTTGAAAAAGCTGCGGCAGTAGTTGTGTATACAACAGCGGCGTTTTTCTTCGCGGTCGCCGTGCTGAGCCTTGCAATACTGGGCAGCAAAGACGACTTTGTGATATATAGTATGTTCAGTATATTTGTTGTGCTTATGCCCTTTTTTATTGCAAGCAATTATCTCGGATTTATAGACAGAATGTCTTTCACCAAAAATCTCAGCAAGCGTTTCAGACAGATAATATGCTATATGCTCGCCTTCTGTGAGTTTACCGTAAGCCTGTTCCTGTTTTTATATTTTTTTGAAATGTAAGGGAAATTATTATGATGTATATAAAACGACTTTATACGCTTTTTTTAGCCGCAGCAATGGCTCTTATATGCTTTGCGCCCATATGTGGGGAAATATACGGCATTTCTTCACAGCCGTTTTCACTGTATCAAATCTGCGGTGTATATATACTGATTATTCCGCTTATGATTGTTCTTGACACGGTATTTGACAGCTTTTTGTTCTTCCGCTTCAAATTCAATTTCGTATTCTGCGAGCTATGGTGTATTATACTTTTTTATATATACTGCCGCATTGCCATATACGGCTATAAGCCTCAGAATATGACGCCCGTATTCTATATATCATTTATATTCGCAGCAATAGCCGCCGCGCTGGCTCTGAGCATAAGAGACTGCGATAATTCGGGAATGTCGTGTATAAAAAAATATGACCTTGTATGGATAACGCTGTTTGCGGCGGCAGGCATTTTTTTTGTTTTAAGATGTATAATGCTTAAAAACGATCCCTCGTCGATAACAAACTTTGATGACGCCATATCAAGAACATTCATATGTCCGTATTAAGCTTAAAATACCTCATCATATTATGCTGCCGGCATAGTACACAAGTGTCTTTTTCTGTTAGAATATAGAAAAAACAGGGAGGTATTTTCTATGAAAAAATCGTATCATTAATTTTAAGCTCATTATTGGCATTAAGCCTGTATTTTTCCGCTTATGCGGCAACGGATACAGGTTAAAGAATAGTTACCAAAGCAGAACTTGAGGCTGCGGGTAAAGGCCCCGACTCCGTATACCGGCGCTATCGGGCAGACTATCTTGCAAATAAGCCCATTCCTGAGTCAGCACTTGTTTATATGAAATATGGTCATGTATAAAAAATAAAAAACTTGTTTTTTCGGGATACTTCAAGGATAAAATATGAGTAGATATGATAAAGAGGACAAGGCAAAGGTAAACCACGGAGTGATTTCCGACACACTTCCCCATCTTCATGTACATATTGCTCCTCCCGGGCAGGAGAGCGGTTACAACCTTCGGCGGTACATTTGAAATGAATGTAAATTCTCCCAAGTATCTGACAGATGAGGAATACAGCGTGATCATCAACAGGATCAAAGAAAACTTATAAGACACAGAAAAACATGCTTGGGTTTAGGTACACAGGACGTAAAGATGCTTAACAGCATATTGTCAAGACTGAGAGAGGTATATAACAGCTAAGATAACGAAAAAGGAGAAATAACAATGGGATTTATAATAATTTTGGTTTATGCTTTTTTAGCATACTGGGCTGCAAAAAAGACAGTTTACAGAAACAGATTTTTGATTGGAGATATTGATAAAATAAGAATACGGGTCTTGACAGTGGGCGTTGTTTTAGGTCCTATACTGATACCTATAGCTATTCTCAGGACTATTTTCAGGTTCTGAATTCTGAAAGGAATAGTTCAAAAAATACGGCTCCGTATCAAAAAACATATTTCAAATTGCCCTCCCTTAAGGCGGAGGGCCTTTTCTGTTATTTCTCTGTTATTTTCTTCTTTCAGAAGCTGTCTTTCCCCGTGATCCATATAATAATCTCCTCTGAGCACAAGCTCATACCCCTTATCCTTAAGCCCCTTTATAATAGCGTCAAGGCAGTCCGGCGTATATTTAAGTATCATTGTGAAACAAAATAATAGATCCCGGATCCAAATGCTTGTGATTTAAGACCTGATTTATCTCGTGCTCTGCCCCATGCTCCCGCCAATCCAAGCTGTCCTTAATGGCTCTGAGCAGTAAAAGCTGAATATGCTGTATGACCCGTTCTATTTTTACAAGAGATTCTCTTGTAAGGGGAACGCCCATAAGCAATACTTTTCTCACAAGGTCTACCTGCCCTATTTTGTGGGACAAACGGATTTTTCTTATATTTTTGCCTATTGTTCCTTTATGATCCTGTTTTATTTTTTGTTCCGTCATGTAAACACCTCTCAAAAAAGGACTTAAATAAGTTCGTCTTTTTGTTGATTATAGTAAAATAACGTGCTGTAATGGGACTGGAATTAGTCCTATATATAATAATAAGTTATCAGAAAAAGGAGAAAAATTTATGTTTTTGCACGATATTCCTGGACTATAGTCAAAAAAGTGGACAGTAAATAGGAGAACAAAACTTACCGGGTCAAGCGTCGCATGCTTGCCGGGGTTTGGGGTTGGCAGCCTCAAAAAGACCCGAGCTTACTTGTTTAACATTTCGGTATATTGTTATTTCTTTTGGTTTAATGAGAGCATATTATTTGCGGAATGTGGTCTCTTTGAGTTGCAGAATCCTTCTATGTACTCAAAGAGTGAGTCTTCAAGCTCCTTTTTTGTATAATATGTTCTGCGGTTTATTTCCTCAGGTTTTAAAAATTTAAAGAATGACTCTGCTGCGGCATTGTCATAAGGATGACCTTTTGCTGAAAAAGACTGTATAACATCCATTTCATCAAGCAGACGCCGAATTTTGATTCATAACAGTCCTGTCAGAGGCTTTATTTGAAAAATGCTTATAATATGTGCTTCTGGTTACTTCCAAAACTCTGCATAGCGTACTGATTTTGTGCCAAAATCTTAAAGCGTGAACTGCATTTAACCGACAATTAAGTCCCCGCCTCTTTAGGCGGTGGGTACTTACTGTTGTATTCGGTGGGAGATGCAAGCTCCCATCCGAATAAAAAGGCTTCGTCAGAAGCCGCTGGATAGAGTTATGCAGCATAAGCGGAGTGCGAATATCATTGACTATTTCTTCCCGTGTGGCGTGAATATGGCAATCGTTTTTTTAATATTATGTTCTCCTCCTCAAGGGCTGCGTTTCGTTTTTGCAGCTCTTTTATTTGTTTTGCGGAAAATACTGTGTCTTCGTCCACTCTGACTTCGGAATACAGCTTTACTCATTTGCTTACAGCGGAAAGTGAAACATTGTAGTCTTTACTGACCTGTGTTTTGCTTTTGCTGCTCTCTGCCAATGATATTATGCTTTTTTAAATTCTTCATCATATTTTGGATTTGGCATATAAACTACTCCTTTTTTGTTTACTTTATTGTATCACGCTTTCTTATTATTTGTCTGCTTTTTTAGATATGATCCAGTCGAACTGGGTTAAGCTTAAATTTGCATGCATGAATCTCAAAAAATTTGCAATTCATTTATGGAAAGGCAACAATTCCACCCCTTATATTTCTATCATAAATACGATTCTTTCGCTCTTAAGTGAAATTTTATCAAAAACAACCTCTGTTCCGGAACTTGGGACAGGGGTTGTTTAGCAGTCTGTGTTACCATGTTTTCGGACGGGGGTCTTATTTAATTTTATGTGTTTGACATTTGCCTATATTTGATTTATAATACAACATATACAAAATGATAAGGCTGTGACCGAAAGGAAGGTTTTTCGGGAACGGGGAAAAAACAGGCATACGCATAGTCGGCGCTTTTGCGGCGCAGTCGGAGGCCTTGGCAGCTTCGCTCTTGCGTCCTGCGGCAGCATTGAGAGAGAAAAATACTATGAAAGAAAGAATAAAAAGTTTTATAAAAAGTCCCTTTGTCAAAATATCGGCTGTGGCTACGGCGATTGTTTTTCTGACGGCAGTTTTGGGATCGGGCATAAATTATATAAAAAATACCGAACAGGAGGCTATCGACAAGGAGGGCTATGCTCTTTTTTCAAAGGATCTTTCGGAGGAATATTATAACGAAATGAAATCCCGCTTTGTGAACCAAAAGGGCGAAAGCTATGAGGACTACAGAATGCTTGAGGGCATAAGCATAAGCTTTTATGGAGACGGCGGCATAATTGACGAAAGCACGGGCGGTTATACCATACCTGCGCTTACGGGTCTGAATTTTCTTGAAAGATATGTATATATAATGGGAAACAACGGCGAAACGCCCGACACCATAGCTGCAAGGCAGGGCGGAGTGCCTATGTATGCAAATCCCTTTATTATACCCGATTCGTGCAGCCCCGTTAAGATCACCCTTGAAAACGAGTACGGAGAAATTATAGTACCAGAAACCGAAAACAACGGCGGCCTTAACCCCTGCGTCATTGACGGAGTTGAGGGCGAAATAACGGTAGACGACAACGGAGCCACATTTTTTACAAGGCTTGAAGACGGCAGAAAAAAGACCGTTGCGCAGAATACTGTCGTTTATACGAGAGCTATGACAAACAGAGTATCGGACATAATCGTAGTATTTTTAAAGGAGCTGCCCGAGGGTTATCCTCCCGAAAAATATGTTGAGATACTTAAAAAGATGAGAGACTATCAGAAATTGCCGGGCGGAGAAAAAAGCTTTTATGTCATAGGCCCCTATACGGGACTTAACAAAGTCTCCGCCGAAGGTATCGAAACGGCTCTTTCGGAAGCGTTCGGCGAATATTTTATAAATGCAAGAGAATATCTCTGCGGAGAGGCTATCGAAAAATATGGCATTAACATAAGACGTGAAGAATATTATGACGATATAAAAAGAGGAAAGGTCTGCGGAGCCTTTCTCACGAGAGACGGCACACTCAATATATACGGAAACTATGCCATAGCGGATCTTATTGCCGAAAGACTTAAGGAGAACGATCCCGAAATACTCGAAATTCAGGTAGAACACGACAGATAACACAAAAGATACGGCAGTATGGGTGAGAGTATGAGCTATACCATTTTGATCGCTGAAAATTCAAAGGAAGACGCGGAGCTTTTGTCGCTGCTTATGTCGGGCGAAGGCTATAACAAAATTATCGCCGAATCGGGAAAGGACGCCATAGAAAAAACGGATGAGACCGTTGATCTTGTTGTGCTGAGCCTGCCTCTCGAAGGCGAAAACGGCATATTCGTATGCAGTGGTATACGCAAAAAGACAAACGCCCCAATAATCGTACTTTCGGACGCCTGCGGCGATTCGGACAAAATATTTATGTTTTCGGCAGGCGCCGACGACTATATGACAAAACCCTTTTCATACAGCGAGCTTGGAGCCAGAATAAAGGCTCTGCTGCGAAGATATTGTATCTATCTCGGCAGATCCTCTAAGGCAGGCGGCAGTATCATAAAAACAAAAAACATAGTTCTTGACACAAGCTCTCAGCTTGTCACCGCAGACGGAAAGCGTGTTCAGCTCACCACCATAGAGTATGAAATTTTAGAACTTATGATGAAGGAGAGAAAGAGGGTTTTTACCGCCGAAGAGATATACGAAACCATATGGAAGGAGCCTTATTTTTCAAGCGCAAACAATACCATTATGGTGCATATACTCAAACTCAGAAAGAAGATAGAATATAACCCCAAGTCGCCCGAAATAATAAAAACCGCATGGGGCAAGGGCTATTATGTGGATTAGGCGGCTCAAAGGAGAAGTCTGTATATGAAAAATATACGAAATGATATAAAGACAAAAAGCTTCAGACCCGTCTATCTCATTTTCGGAGAGGAGGGTCACCAAAGAGATTCTGCGGCAAAAAGTCTCGAAAACGCCGTTTTGGAGGATTCACAGGTCAGAGATACCTTCGGCGAAAATTTTGACGTGACCGAATTTATAAACTGCGCAAACACCCTCAGCCTTTTCGGAGGATACAGACTTATTTCTGTAAAGGATTCGGGGGTCTTTTCTTCGGGCTCAGATGAAAGACTTCTTAATTATATGAAGGATCCCAACCCCGATGCCGTCATAATATTCAACGAAAAAAAGGTGGACAAGCGAGGCAGGCTTTATAAGGCGGTTTCAAAAACGGGATACAGCCTTGAATGTAAAAAGCTCTCTCCCAAGGATATAAGAAATTATTGTATCGGCAAAATGAAATCAGAGGGAAAAAACCTCGAAAAAAATTCTCTCGAGCTTTTGCTCTCGAACCTCGGAGACGATATGTCGGAGGCCGAAAACGAGGTTCAAAAGCTGCTTTCCTATACGGACGGCAGCAGCCTTGTGACCTGTGAGGACGTTGAAAACATAGTCACAAAAAAGCTTGAAGGCAGGGTTTTTGACCTCATAGACGCTCTGTGTCTCAAAAAAACCTCCCATGCGCTTGAAATACTGTCGAATATGCTGCTTATGAAAGAAAATCCCGTTATGATTACGGTGGCAATCTCGAGACAGCTTAGGCTTATGCTTCAATACAAATTTCTTGCGCGCTCAATGCCCCATGACGAAATAACAAAAAAAATGAAGCTTCACCCCTATGCGGCAAAAAAAATAGCCTACGCCTCAAAGGGCTTTTCAAACAAGGCTCTTATGGGGGCACTTAAGGACTGCCGAAATATTATTATATCGGCATTTTCGGGAGATATGGAGCTTGAAAGAGGCATAGAGATACTTATACTCAAATATACAAACTGAAGGATCGGGTGGTATTTTTTATGAAATCACTTGTTATTGCGGAAAAACCGTCAGTGGGCCGTGATATAGCCGGTGTTCTCGGCTGCAAAGGCAAAGGTGACGGCTTTTTATTTAACGAAAACTATATTGTCAGTTGGGCTGTCGGCCACCTCATAACCCTTATGGACCCCGAGGACTATGACCGGAGCCTTAAAAAATGGACCCGTGAGGGGCTGCCCATCATTCCCGATGAAATAAAGCTCAAGGCTGTGGCAGGCTCAGGCAAAAAACAGCTCGGCGTGCTTAAAAAGCTTATGAACGACCCCGAGGTCTCCATGCTCATATGCGCCACCGATGCGGGACGGGAGGGAGAGCTTATTTTCCGATATATATACAAATATCTGAAATGCAAAAAACCCTTCAGACGGCTGTGGATATCCAGTATGACCGATAAGGCCATAAAAGAGGGTTTTGACAGCCTTAAGGACGGTTCGGAGTATGACAACCTTTATTATTCGGCAAAATGCCGCAGCGAGGCCGACTGGCTCGTGGGCATAAACGCTTCACGAGCTTTTACGCTCAGATACAATGTTCTTCTGAGCATAGGCAGGGTGCAGACTCCAACGCTTGCCATGATATGCGAAAGGCAGAGAGAGATAGATGCCTTTGTTCCCGAAGAGTATTATGAGGTGACGGCTGACTTTGGCGACTATAAGGGGCTTTGGACAGACCTTGAAAAAAACACGAGCCGAATAAAAACAGCCCAACAGACCGACAGTATAATAGCCCATACAAAGGGGCGTATCTGCGTTGTAAGCAGTGTAAAAAAAGAAGAAAAACGACAGCCGCCGCCCCTCCTCTATGACCTTACGGAGCTGCAGAGAGATGCAAATTCAAAATACGGCTTTTCGGCACAAAAGGCCCTTTCCCTTGCTCAGCAGCTCTATGAAAAAAGAAAAATGATAACCTATCCCCGTACCGACAGCCGCTATCTTTCTGATGATATGATACCGAAGATACACTCTGCCTTAAGAAGGCTTGCCCTCACCGAGGAGTACAGCGAGGCTGCGGGTTATGTCGTGGGGCTTTCAAAGCTGCCCTTGTCGAAAAGGATAATAGACAATTCAAAAATAACCGACCATCACGCCCTCATACCTACGGACGGCAACTTAAGACCCGATATTCTCAGCGCAGACGAGTTTAAAATATTCGACCTTATAGCAAGGCGGTTTATGGCGGTTTTCTATCCCCCGTATGTATATTCTTCGGTTACGATAACGACAAATGCAGACACCGAAAGCTTTGTCACAAAAGGCACCACGGTTAGGGACAAGGGCTGGACTGTCCTCAACATAGCAGGAAAAAAGGAAAAAAAGGATGAGCTTCTTCCGAATGTGTCCGAGGGGGACGAAAGAACGGCAATAAAGGTAACAAAAAAGAAAAAGCAGACAAAGCCGCCGTCTCCATATACCGAGGCAGCCCTTCTTTCGGCTATGGAAAACGCAGGCAGATTTGTGGAGGACGAGGTTCTTAAGGAGCAGCTTAAAGAAAACGGTCTCGGAACCCCTGCCACGAGAGCGGGGATAATAGAGAGGCTTATTGCCGTAAAATACATAGTAAGAAAGGGCAAAAGCCTTATACCCACCGAAAAGGGCATGAAGCTTGCCGCTGTCTGCCCGAAGGAGCTGAAAAGCCCCGAAACCACAGGACGGTGGGAAAAAGGGCTGAGACGTGTTTCGGGAGGGACAATGGATCCCAACCGTTTTATGGAGAGCATAAAGCGCTATGTGCTTTTTCTGTGCGACAGCCCGTGGAAGCAGAATACGGACGTTCGGTTTGACCCGGAGGAGAGAAAACGGGGCTCAAAGAAAAAATCCGCCTCAAAAACCTTTGGCGCCTGTCCTTTCTGCGGCGGCAGCGTGCTTGAAAACACAAAGGCTTTTTATTGCGGAGACTGGCGGAACGGCTGCAAATTTACCGTATGGAAGGACGAGCTTAAGCAGTACGGCGGAACCGTAGACGGAGAGCTTATAAAAACTCTGCTCAAAGACGGCTGTGTAAAGGCAGTGCCTCTGACGCTGCCTCAGACAGGCGAAAAATGCACCGCCGACATTATAATAAACAAGGACATAAAGGGGCTTTTGGAGCTTAAGGGGCTGAAAAGAATACTTCCCCAAGGAATAGGAGAGGAATGAAAATGAGAGGAATAAAAAGGCTTATAAAGACTGCTCTTGTGGCCGCAGGCTGCGTTCTTGTTTTTCTGAGCTGCGCAGGAGCCGAGGAAAAGGGCTTTTCCGATGTGAAGGGCTCCGACTGGTATTATGATACGGTTATGGAAATGTCCGATAAAGGCGTTCTGTCGGGATATTCCGACGGCAGCTTCAGACCCGATGCAAATATAACAGCCGCAGAATATATTTCGGTTCTGTGCCGCCTGAAAGGGCTTTCTCCAACTCAGGCTCAAAGCGGTCACTGGGCTGCGCCGCTTTTGCAGACTGCTCTCGATAAGGGCTGGTATGACTATGATGAAAATCCTCCTACGGGAGAAAAATTCGATTTGCCCATAGAAAGGCAGCTTGCCGTAAAGATACTTATAAAGGCTTTTGCAGGCGATGGGCTTTCATACGACTATAACACCGAATCCGCCAAAATAAAGGATTTTGATATGCTTAGCGGAAGATATTATGATACGGTGCTTTTTGCCTATAAGGACGGCCTTGTGGAGGGAGACTCGGACGGCCGTTTCAGACCTGCGGGCTATCTGACAAGAGCCGAGGCGTGTACGCTCATAAAAAAAGCCTGCGATAAATATAACAGCGATACAGGCGATACCGAGACAGCTCCCATGACACCTGTCACGCCTTATGATAAGCCTGCGCAGACCCCTGCCCCAATATCGGGAGGAATAAGCAGGAACGGCGCGCTTAAGGTCATAGGCACAAGCCTTTGCGGAGAGGACGGAACCCCCGTAGTCCTTAAGGGTATAAGCACCCACGGCCTGCAGTGGTTCCCGAATTTTACATCAAAGGAGTATATAAAAGCTGCCGCCGACAGAGGCGCAAATGTCATACGCTTTGCGATGTATACCGAGGAGGGCGGCTACATACAGTCCCCATCGGTAAAAAATACCCTTGTGTCGGGGGTTGACAACGCCCTCGCCTGTGATATGTACGCCATAATCGACTGGCATATACTAAGTGACGGCAATCCTATGACCCACATAAACGAGGCAAAGGATTTCTTTGCGGAGATGGCAGAAAAGTATAAGGACGCAAAGGGTGTAATATACGAGATATGCAATGAGCCTAACGGCAGCGTGAGCTGGTCGGAGGACATAAAGCCCTATGCCGAGGAGATAATATCGGTCATAAGGGCATATGACGGCGATGGGGTCATTCTTGTGGGAAGTCCCACATGGAGTCAGGATATTGACAAGGCTGCCGCCGACAGAATAGCTGCCGAAAACATAATGTATACCTGTCATTTTTATGCAGGCACTCATACGGATTGGCTAAGAGACAGAATAAAGACGGCTGTCGGCTCGGGACTGCCCGTATTCATATCGGAATGGGGTGTGAGCGATGCGTCGGGCAGCGGAGGAGTTTTTGAAGAAGAAACGAAAAAATGGCTTGACTTTATGAACGAAAACGGTCTGAGCCGCTGCAGCTGGTCATACTGCGACAAAAACGAATCCTCGGCTCTGCTTATGTCGGGCTCCGACCCCTCAGACGGTCTTTCGGACAGTGAGCTTTCTGCGGCAGGCAAAATAGTTTTTGACGATATGCAATAATAACAGAATATAACCGCACATAACCGCACATAACAACAAAAAAGCCGAATGGCGCTTTTCGTTTGGGGGAAAAGCTGCTTTCGGCTTTTTGCGCGGTACGGTGAAAAAACATATATTTTTTTATGAGGTAAAAAACTATTTGCTTTCGGTGTCTCAAACTGTGGATTTGACAGCATAAACAACAGTTTTTTGGTCAATTCAAATATGATATTATAAAATAGGTGATATAATAACGTACAGACAGGGCGAGTTGTTTTTTTGAGACCGAAAAAAGCTGTTTATCGTGCAAATGACGCTGCGCCGAAAGGAGTTGGTATAATGGCATATAACATAAACATAGATAACGAAAAGACGCGGGATTTTGCGGCAGGATTTGAGGCGGATTGGCAGAAAAGGCAGAACAATCTCTATATGGCGCTTGACAACGCCGTAAATTTAGGCAGATACGGCATATCGGGCAAGCGGTTCGGCTTTGCGGCGGATTCGGACAAGGACAAAGAAAAGGTATTGGGGCTTTTGGCAGGCTGGCTTAAATACAGAAAAATGGATAATGAAAATATTTTTGCTCCTGTGGGAGGAAGGTCAAGCCTGGCAGAATTTCAGAAACAGGGCAGCAAGGTTGACAATCGTACCGGAGCCATACGGGAGTTTTTTGAAATATTCACAGGCGGAAATAACACAAGAAAGGTCAACGCGCTTATAGATATTGCAAAAAGCATGGGAGAATATTCCGTAGAAATGCCCGATATATCCAAAAAAATGGACGACAGGGAGTTCAGGGAATATATACAAAATTCAAAAATAAACGGCTTTATTGCGGACAGTCTTTCAACCCTGTTTTTCTCGCCCGAGGAATACAACAGAGACCCTTCGGAGGTTCATTTCAACGAAAACCTTATGAACAGCTTCTGGCAGAATCTCGGCGTAAAGGATAAGGAAAATTTCAACAAGGCAGCCGATTATACCCGTATACACAGGGATATGGCGCTTGTTGCCGACGGCTTTGTTGAGGCCGCAAAAAACAACGGTGACGGTCTTTCGGAAAAAAGCGCCGCCGCTATAGGCAACTATGCCGACAAGTTCGGAAAATACAATACCGAAAAAGCAAAAAGATATAAAACAAAGGAGCTGTCGGCGGAATTTTGCGATCTGTTCCATATAGACCCCGATAAGGAAAGCGAAAATTATGAAGTTACATTCAATGCCGACGACAAAGGCGTTGCGGCAGGAAAAAGCAGCGACTTTTTAAAGGATTCGGACATATTGGATCCGTATCTTATGAACGTGGGAGACTTTACGTTTATCAATACCTTGGCAGGCACCTCCCACAGAAGCGAGGACGGTCTGAAAAAGGCTCTCGGCAATATAAACATAGACGGCGAAAGCCTTGCGGGAAAGGAGATCGGCGAGGCATCGGCTATTATAAAGAAGGCCTTCAGCGAGGGAAGGTCTGTAATAACCACCGAGGTTCAGACCTATAACGAATCGAATATACGCGTGTTCAACAATGATCCCAACGCATTTACAAAGAAAAGCTCAAGCGCCGAAAAAAAGGATGCGAAAATATATTTCAACAGTCTTTTCGGCACAGTAAACTATGATACGGCAGATCTCCTGAAACTGCTTCGTCATATGGAAATAGACGGCAAAAGTACAGAAAGAAGCTTTCCCAAAGGGATGAATATTGTAAATGCGCAAAAAAAGTTCAGAGAGCTTATTATGACGGACAAGGACGAGGAGCATAATCTGACGATCATAAACGGAGGCAAAAGAGAAAAAATAATAATGCAGCTTCCGGGAAGCTCCGACAGAGAATTTCTCAACGATATGCTTGGCACGGACATCAGAAGCAGTTCGGAGTTTGAAAACGAGACAAAAAGAATCAGAATTGGCGGAAAAGGCTTGGAAGAGCTGACGAAAAACGCAGACAACAAAATAGCCGAGGCCGAAAAAATCATAAGAGACGCTCACAAAAACAAAGTTCCCATTGAAATTACCCCCGGCGAAAATGTAAAATTCAGAATAAGAAGAATGGCTTATGAGCCTTCTGAAAATCCCGGATATATTAAGCTTGAAGAGCCGAAAGCCGTTGCCTCTCAAAAACAAAAATTTGCTGCGGAGGATAATATCATAGCCGTTTCGGACAGAAATTCAGACCTCAGTCAACTCTACAAACAAATCACAGGCAGAGAGCTGCATATCAAAACAAGAAATTCCAAGACAAAACAACATCTTAACGAATTTCTGACGGAGGACTTAAAAAGTATATACATAAACGGAGAAAGCGCAGTCGGCCTTGCGGGGGACATAAAGAACATAAACAAAAAATGGCGTGATGTTATGGCGTGTATAAGCAGGGCTCTTCAGGACGACAAAAATGTTGTATCCTATATACCCGAAGAGTGCCTTAAGGATCCCGAAAAAACGCCTCCGAAGGTAATCGTACGGGGCGCATTGGATCTCGGTTTTGAGATGAACGCCGAGAAAAATGCAGAAATACTCAAAAATGTCAGCGATCTGACGGACGCCATAAAGAATAACAAGCTTAAAAGCGCCGAAACCGTTATGAAGGAAAGAGAGGAAAGAAACAAAGCCGAGGAGGCCGCAAGAGCCGAGGAAAGAGAAAGACGGCTGCGCAGGCAGGCTGAGGAGGCCGAGGCTCAGAGGAAGGAAATTGAGCGTATGGAGGCTGAAGAGGCCAAAAAAAGAGAAGAAGCCCGCCGCAGATATGCAGACAGTCTGTATGAAGAGATTGGCGACAAAAACAAAAGACCCAATATGTCATTCGGGCTTACCGATGGCTGCAAGGACGGCATAGATGTGCTTGAAAGGCTGTCGGGACTTGGCATAGACAGACTTGGCGACAATGTTAAAATAAATTATGGCTCATATTGTATGCGGGCGGCCGACAGAATATTTATAAACGGCGTTCCTTCGAGGACATATTTCAATATAGGCGAGGATGCCACCGAAAAGGACTATGCCGATATGGGCAGAAAGATACACACTATGATGGTGCGGACGCTTCTGGTAGGCAATGACAAAAATTATGTAATGTTCAAGGCGGAGGACGAGACTACCTTCCACGCATTCACACATACCGATGAACAGATATACAGAGAGCCTGCCGCTGTAAAAAAATATGGCCCTATCAAAAGAAGATTTTATTCGGATGAGTCCGTTGCGCAGAACGAAAAAGAGTACAACCAATATCTGAAAGATATGGAAAGATACAAATTGGATACCGATAATCAGAAACGTTGGGCAAAAATAACCGAGCTTGCAACGTCCGCAGCAAGCTCCATAAAATACGTAGATCCCACAAAATATGTAAAACAGGTGAATCTGAACAGCATTGCTCCGTCAACGGACCTTCAGCAGACTCAGCCACAGTCTTCCCCCACCGTCAAACCTCCGGAAAATTCCAAAACCAAATAAAACCAAATAAAATCGGATCTCTGCCGAAAATGCTTCTGACATATCGGCAGAGATTTTTATACAGTGTTTGAAAAATGCTTTTTCGCCTCATCTAAAAACTTCTCCGCAATCGGAGTAA
This sequence comes from uncultured Clostridia bacterium, assembly GCA_947630725.1. GTDB lineage: Bacteria > Bacillota > Clostridia > Lachnospirales > CAG-274 > JAJQCI01. Next base: position 22,988 of record CANRIS010000015.1, on the reverse strand, counting down.
AAACCTGATACTTTTTCCATATCAGATAAATTTTTGCTTTCAGTGAGGGCGCTAACGGACGAAACGTGAGACCGCTTGTTGGGCTTGTGTTTATGAGGTGGTCAAATGTCAACAGAAATCCAAGTCCCTCATGTACAAAAAGAGAGCCGTTATAGGAGAGACGGAACGAACCTTCAAGATGTAATTCATCGATTCGCTCCCCGCACCAATGGGAAATGTCATTTTTCCAACCCTGTTCGGAACAAAATAAGGGTAAACCGACAAGATCATCAACGCATATATATTCTTTCTTTGCAAGCCGACAATCATTCGGCAGCACAAGCCCCCATACGTCTGCATCGGGGAAACATAGATAATTATACTTTGCGGTATCCGGCTCCTCCGCAAGTACGGCAAAGTCAAGAATACCCTTGTCCAGCTTTTCCGTGACCTGTTCCGTATCACCGCTGCTTATGTGATAGCGCAGATCGGGGTAAATCTCTTTGAAACGCTTGATCTCTTGCGCAAGGTAACGAATTTGATATGACTCAGCCAGCCCAAAATAAATATCTCCGCCGGTTATATCGTCCAACGACACAAATTCACCGATGATTTTATCCGCCATCGAAATTAGATCCTCTGCCCGCTTTCTGAGAAGGATCCCCTCCTCGGTCAGCGAAATGCTGAAGCTGTGCCGTGTAAACAACTTTTTGCCGAGTTCGTCCTCTAATGCCCGCAGTGCCTTGGAAAGAGTGGGCTGGGTAACGTGCAGGATCTCTGCGGCTTTGGTTATGTTTTCTTCTCTTGCAATGGCAAGAAAATATCTTAAAGTACGAATTTCCATATTATTGCCCTCCGTTCAATATCATGATATTCTAAAAACGAATATCACGATATTCATTATAACCATTAGCGGGGAAAATGTCAATGTGCTATACTGTAAATATCAGAAAAAGCAGGACGCGGAAAGGATGAGTCAATGAGCGAACAAACTGATGATCTGCTCACGGGAATGGCTGATGCAGGATGTACGAAAGAAGAAATCAAAAGAGCCGTATGCTTTTTGAAAGCAGGCAGCTTTAACGAGTTGACAAAGTTTCTCAGGCAATGTCGCTGCGCCCTGATGGAACAAATGCACGAAAGCCAGAAGCGGGTTGATCGTATGGATTACCTGATAAGGCAGACCGAAAAATTTTCAGTGAAATAATGAAAGGACGGTAAGAGTATCATGAAAAAAGAAGAACTGAAATTAACAATGGAATGGGATAAAACCTTTCCAAAAAGCGAAAAGGTCGATCACAGCAAGGTGACCTTTGTGAATCGTTACGGCATCACGCTGGCGGCAGATCTGTATGCGCCGAAAAATGAGGCGGGAAAGCTTCCTGCCATTGCCGTTTGCGGGCCGTTCGGCGCAGTCAAGGAGCAGGCGGCGGGACTGTATGCACAGACAATGGCGGAGCGCGGATTTCTGACGATTGCATTTGACCCCTCTTTTACCGGCGAGAGTGGAGGAAATGTCCGCTATATGGCATCCCCCGACATCAATACCGAGGATTTTATGGCGGCGGTGGATTTTCTGTCACTTCATGACAAGGTCGATCCCGACCGAATCGGCATCATCGGTATTTGCGGCTGGGGCGGCATGGCGCTGAATACGGCTGCGCTGGACACGAGAATAAAAGCTGTCGTGGCGTCCACCATGTACGATATGACAAGAGTAGGCGCCAACGGCTACTTTGATGCCGAGGACAGCGAAGAAGTCAGGTATCAAAAAAAGGCGGCTATGTGCGCTCAGCGGCTTGCGGATTTGAAAGCGGGAGACTATGCTCTCGGCGGCGGCGTAGTTGATCCGCTGCCGAATGATGCACCGTTTTTCGTAAAGGATTATTATAACTACTACAAGACCGAACGAGGATACCATCCCCGCAGTCTCAATTCCAATGGCGGCTGGAACGTGATCGGCTGCGAATCTTTTATGAATCAGCCGATCCTTAAGTACAGCAATGAGATCAGAAGCGCCGTGCTTATCATGCATGGGGAGAAGGCTCATTCCTGCTACTTTTCCAAGGACGCATACGCAGCTATGACAAAGGACAGCAAGTACACGGATAACAAAGAACTGTTGATCATTCCGGACGCTGTTCACACAGATTTGTATGACGGCGGCGGAAAGGATGCCATTCCGTTTGATAAGTTAGAGCGCTTCTTTACAGAATATCTGAAGTAAAATATATATTGGGTGCTGATTGTCCCTGATCAGCGCCCGTTTTTATTCTCATATTTTTTCTATTGCCTTAACAGGGCAAAGACCGAAACAAATACCACAGTGCAGACAGTGATTTTGTTGTATTTTGTATGGATTGCCCTTTTCAATGCAGCTCTGGGGACAGTTGTCCGCACACTTTCCGCAGCCTATGCAGTTATCTGTAATGTTGTATCCTTTAAATATGGCTTTCTTATTTCCGATAGTGTATGTTTCTCTGAATATGGGATTTACTCCCAGATTGAAATATTGTATCTCGGCGTCTGTGATTTTGAATACGATACCGCCGAGCATACGGGTGTCATTTGGATACAGGTTGTAAAGATACGGCTGTTCTTCAAAAATCATATTTATGTATTTCGGCTGATCTTCGTCACATACAGGCACCGCTTTGGCTGACAGACGTATCATCTCTTTGTATTTTGTATATCCCAATATCTGAACACGCCCGTCATTTAAAAGCTCTCTGCAAAAATCCTTGCCCTTTGCGGTGAAAAAATACATAGATTCCGCCTCGTAGTGAATGGCGCTTATATTTCGTATCTGAGGATTTCCGTATCCGTCAACTGTGGCAAATGCCAGAACGCCCACATATTTAAGCTTTTGCAAACATTTTTTTGCATCCATATAAATCCCTCATTCTATTATTTTTATTCTGTCCTGTTTTCTCGGCTTTGTCTGCGGCTGTTCTCCGCTTATATATCCCAGTATAACAAAGCATATTGCCGAATAATTTTCGGGTACATTCCATTCTCTGAGCAAAGCCTTGCCATCGTCTCCCGAAAATGTTTCTTCGCCCCGTGATATTATGCACGATGATATGCCAGCTTCTGTTGCCTGCAGGACCATATTTTCGGCGCAGCAAAAAGCGTCAGCCGTTTTGAACATAAAATTGTTTTGCCCAAAAATAACAATTACGGAAGGCGCTCCATAAAAGCCGTTTTTTATGGAAGGGTCGTCAATGACGCTTGGCTGTTCATCGGAAACATAAGAGCCGATAAGACCCGAACGGTCAAATCCCCTCATATTCATTATGCCGATTTTTGTTGTCAGCTCCCTGTTTCTTATGCCGACCAGCATACTTCTTTGCCCTCCGCCTGCGTTCGGCGCATAAGCGCCCGCTTCAAGTATTTTTTCCATATTTATACGGCTTATCTGTCTGTCGGTGTATTTACGGACGGAATGACGTCTTTTTATAATTTCAATAAGCTCCATTTTATACCTCCTTCAGACATCCTTCCAACATTGAGGATCGGCTGCATAAAAATCGCCCGAAACCCCCGACGCAACGGCAGGACAGCCTCGGCACCAAGCCAACAGCTCGCACTTGCTGCATTTTTTGAATTTTGTATAATCTCTGAAGCGTTCTGTTTCGGTTACCCATATGTCTGCCAATCTGTCCTCGAATATATTTCCGACCTTGCTGTTATTTACTCTGCGGCAGGCATAAACATCTCCCGAGGGCAAAATCGTCAGGTGACAGTTACCGCAGTTGCAGCCGCCGTATATCATATCTTTTTCGACATTTTCGGGTATGCTGAATTCTCCGTTCTCATACTCATACAGCGTCCATAGGTGATCCTTTTTGTTAAAATACGTTTTGCACCCATTTTTTTCGCATTCCTTGAATTTTTTGTCGCAAATCTCCAACAATCTGCGATAACGCGCAGGAGTTATGTCTATGTCTTTTTCTTCGCTTGTGGGACAGTATCTTGCAAAAGCGAATACATCCGCTTCGGCCTTTACAACAATGTCTGTAATATCCGGTATTTGGTCTATATTTGTACCCGATACGGTGGTCATTATGACTGCTTTTATGCCCGATTTTTTTATGCAGGGGATCTTTTCAAGCGTTATGTCAAAAGAGCCTTTTTTTCTGAACCAATCGTGCGTTTCTCTTGTTCCGTCTATTGAAAGCTGATATTTTTCGCAGCCGTTTTCTTTCAGCCGTCTGCAAACCTCGTCTGTAATATGATACGGATTTCCAAGAACGGAAAACGGAATGCCCTTGCTTTTAAGCAGCTCCGTAAGATACCAAAAATCAGGATTGAGTATGGGATCGCCGCCTGTGATATAAAAGTATGGCGCTCTGTTGTACATAATGCAGAAGTCCTCGCAGTTTGCGACAACATCTTCCATCTGTCCGCAGGTCATATATTCAATTTTTTTGTTGTTGTTTTCGGAGAAAATATAACAGTGTTTGCAGCGCTGATCGCATTCATCGGTAATGTGCCATTGAAAGGCAAAGTATTTTTTCATTGTCTCAGAAGATCCCACCTTATATATGTTTTGAATGATATTATCGCTATTATCGCTATTTTAAAATTTTCCCGACAATTTTAATATTATTGTCGGGAAATCGGATCGTCAGAAAATATTATTTGCTTTCTGCACCGCAAGCTGTGCCGCAGGCCGTGGGCTTTTCTTCGGACTTTTCCGATGCGCCGCAAGCTGTGCCGCAGGACGTAGGCTTTTCTTCGGATCTTTCCGATGCGCCGCAGGCCGAACCGCAGGCCGACGTGGGAGCGCTTTTTCTGAAATTCTTATTATTCCAATCGTGTAAATTTGAAAGTGACATTTTTCATACCTCCTTGGGTGTAATAGAGAAAATTTTGCTTTCCGTGATATATAATAATTTTTTTTACAGCCAAAAACAAGTACGCACATTTTTATCATATAATTACAAAAAGGTAACCGTTGACAAAAATCAAACCGCATAGTATTATTTGTTTATACACAAGGTTCCGAATGCTGCATAACATTTGGAATGTACATATATATACTTATACTTACTTATACTTAAAAACTATCGGAATACGCTGAATTTTTGTATATTTCATAATATCAGGGAGGTACATATATGCTCAGAAAAGAAGAATTGCCCGAATGTCCCGTTGCCATAACCGTTGGTCTTATAGGCAGCAAATGGAAGCTGCTGATACTGAGAAATTTAAGGCTGCGACCTTGGCGCTTTAACGAATTGCAGCGTTCTCTTGAAGGTATAAGCCAAAAGGTGCTTACCGACAGTCTGCGCTCAATGGAGGCGGACGGCATAGTCACAAGAACCGTTTATGCGGAGGTGCCGCCGAGAGTAGAATATTCACTGTCCGAATTGGGCGAAACAATGCGCCCCATACTCGATTCAATGGAACAGTGGGGCAAGGACTATAAAAAAAGATTCGATACCATATAGCTTTTTGAAGAGCGCCGCATAAATGCCGGCATTAAAAGCGTCCGCCGCTTACCGATAAAACCGACTGTCGGAAGGGTTGAAATTTCATATATAATCAGTATTGCGAGGTCATTCTTTTTTTGTTGATAATTTTTGGTTCAAAAAAAGTTTGATCTTGTTTTATTATTTTTGATATTATTTATAAGCTGCGCATCGATAAAATTTTTTAAAATTTCATAACTACGGGGAAAAAAGCTTTTATTTTTCCTTTATTTAGTGTATAATGATTTTATCCGCAGAGTGTGGGAGGCAGAGAGGACGGAATATGGCAATATCGGTCGGAGAGATAAGAACAATACTTAAAAATACGGCGCCGAGGGATATACCCGAAGCAATAAGAGAATTTTCGGGCGATGGCAGAAAAACCGTTCGCAATATGCTTGAAGGAGCCCAAAAAAGATATGAGGCGTATCTCGGCGAGCTTGAAAGGCTTGAGGGACTTCTTGTGTATGAAAAGGAGCTGCAGAAGGCAGGCTTTAAATACATAGCAGGTATTGACGAAGTGGGCAGAGGCCCCCTGGCAGGGCCCGTTGTTACTGCTGCCGTTATACTTAAGCCCGAAACAAGAATACTTGGCATAAATGATTCCAAAAAGCTTTCCGAAAAAAAGAGGGAGGAGCTGTATGATATTATAAAGGCTGAAGCCCTCGCCGTTTCGGTAAGTATGGAGGATCACAATGTAATAGACGAAATAAATATACTTAACGCCACTCTAAGGGCTATGAAAAACGCCATAGATGGATTGGAAATACAGCCTGATTTCGTGCTGGCTGACGCCGTAACTATTCCGGGGCTTTCAATGGAGCAGAAAGGCATAATAAAGGGCGACTCCAAAAGTATGTCCATCGCCGCAGCAAGCATAATCGCAAAGGTCACAAGAGATAGGCTTATGCAGGAGTATGACAAGGTATGGTCGGGGTATGGCTTTTATAAAAACAAGGGCTATGGTACCGCCGAGCATACAGAGGCCATAAAAAGGCTGGGGCTTTGTCCTATTCATAGGAAAAGCTTTACAAAAGGACTGTTATAATATGATAAGTACAAGGCAGATCGGGAAAATAGGAGAAGACATTGCCGAAAGGTATCTGAAAAACAAGGGATATAAAATACTCGAAAAAAATTATGGTGTCAGGGGCGGCGAAATAGACATTGTGGCCTGTGATGGGGATTGTCTTGTGTTTGTGGAGGTAAAGTACAGAACCACATCTTATATGGACTATGGATTTAAGTCTGTGGATAATAGAAAAAGACAACGGATCATAAAAACAGCCAAAAAATATCTTCTTGAAAAGGAGCTTGAATGGGACAGAGAAATGAGATTTGATGTTATAGATATATTTGAAAAAGAAATAACTCACTATGAGGGAGCTTTCGGGGAAGGAGTGAGCTGAGCGTTGAAAAAAATTGTCAAGGGCGAGCTTGAATACTTTGTTTTTGAAAGCTTTGAAAAAACGGGGCTTGTGAATCATTGCTTTTCCACAAGAAAGGGCGGCGTTTCGGAGGGCTGCTACAGCTCTATGAATCTGAGCTTCAGAGAGGACAAAAGAGAAAACGTGGTGGAAAATTATAAAAGACTTTGCGCCGCCATAGGCTCTGACTACAGAAACACGGTCTTTTCGGATCAGGTACACAGTGATGAAATATATGATGCAAAGCCCTTTGACAGAGGAAAAGGGCTTATTAAACCGAGAGAGTTAGTGGGAAAGGACGGCCTTATGACGGACAGCCCCGGCGTGGTGCTTGTGACGTTTTATGCTGACTGCACTCCTCTGTATTTTCTCGACCCTGTGCGCAGGGTCATAGCCCTGTCACATTCCGGCTGGAAAGGAACCGTTCTGGGGATAGGCGCAGCCACAGTCCGAAAAATGACAAGAGACTACGGCTGCGACAGTAAAAACATACTCGCCGCAATAGGGCCATGTATAGGAGGCTGCTGCTATCAGGTAGACAGTCCCGTTACGGAAAAATTTCTTGAAAAATACGATTTTGCATCAAAACACATAAGACCCGACAGCAGCGAGGACGGCAGGTTTCTTCTGGATCTTCAGGGTATGAACAAAGACATTCTTATTGAAGCGGGCATACCGACAGAAAATATAGAAACAGCCGATCTATGCACAAAATGCAACAGCGAACTGCTTTTTTCACACAGAGTAATGGGCAGCCGAAGAGGCAGCCTTGCGGCTCTGATGGAGCTGCGCAGCCAAACGGGAAACGTATAAGGTAGGACAGCCGCAAAGGGGGAAGGGCGGCGCAAAAGGCCGCAGGCCTTTTGCGGCCCGTCCGTCGGGCGGACGCCCGACGGACGGGGGTCTTCGCTTGCGAAGGCCTGCCCCTGCGAAAGCAGGAGGCAGGGCGAAAGCGAAGACCGCCCTTCCCCCTTTTTTGAAAAAAGAACACTATATAGGCAATATGAAAAACGGAGGTAGAAAATGTCAAAGCCGGTAGTAGCTATAGTTGGCAGACCCAATGTGGGAAAGTCAACCTTATTTAACAGAATAGCGGGAGAAAGAATATCTATTGTCGAGGATACTCCCGGAGTTACACGGGACAGAATATATGCCGAGGGAGAATGGCTGGACTATAAATTCACAATGATAGATACGGGAGGCCTTGAACCCGAAAGCGAAGACTTTATGCTCAGAAGGATGTATGAACAGGCTCAGATAGCCATTGATCTTGCCGATGTTATAATATTTGTGACGGACGTAAAAACGGGAGTTACGGATGCGGACTTTCAGGTGGCAAATATTCTCAGAAAAGCAAAAAAACCCATTGTGCTTGCGGTAAACAAAATGGACGATCTGCGAAAGTACAGTATGGACGTATATGAGTTTTATGAGCTGGGTCTCGGCGAGCCGTTCGGCATATCGGCGGGACAGGCTCTCGGCATAGGAGATCTTCTCGATCAGACAGTATCATTTTTTGACGATACTCAGGATACGGATGAAGAGGACGTTATAAAGGTGGCTGTTGTGGGCAGACCCAACGCAGGAAAATCCTCCCTCATAAACAGGATACTGGGCGAGGACAGGGTTATAGTCAGCGATGTTGCAGGCACAACAAGAGATGCCATAGACACGAGATACGAAAAAGACGGCAGAAAATATATATTTATCGATACCGCAGGAATAAGACGAAAAAGTAAAATAAAAGAAAGTATAGAACGCTACAGCATAATAAGGGCGGTTGCTGCGGTGGAAAGATGCGATGTGTGCATTATACTGATCGATGCCAACGAAGGAGTCACCGATCAGGACACAAAAATCGCAGGAATAGCTCACGAGGCAGGCAAAGCCTGTATTATAGCGGTCAACAAATGGGATACCATCGAAAAGGATTCAAATACCATAAACAAATTTTCAAAGGATATAGACATAGAGCTTAAATATATGCTCTATGCCCCAAAGATATTTATATCGGCTCTTACGGGGCAGAGGGTTGCAAAGCTGTTTTCGCTTATAAATACGGTTTATGACAGCAATTCAAGGAGAGTGCAGACAGGCATACTCAACGATGTTCTTGCGGAGGCAACTGCTATGAATCAGCCTCCTGCCGAAAATGGCAGACAACTCAGAATATATTATATGACGCAGGTATCTTCAAAGCCTCCCACCTTTGTTATTTTTGTGAACAACAGGGAGCTTATGCATTTTTCCTACAGGAGATATATAGAAAATCAACTGAGAACGGCCTTTGGCTTTGAGGGAACACCTATTCACTTTATTGTAAGAAACAGAAACGAAAAGGAATGATATTATGGATAGACTTATATGCCTTGCGCTGGGATATGTCATAGGACTTTTTCAGACAGCGTACATTTTCGGAAAAGTAGTTATGCATCAAGACGTGAGAGATTCGGGCAGCGGAAACGCAGGCACCACAAACGCTTTCAGAGTAATGGGCAAGAAAGCGGGCGTTATAGTTTTTTTGGGAGACTGCCTTAAGGTTATACTTGCCTATATGATTGCAAGCCTTATATTCGGCGGAAAAGGCACATTTATAAACGGAGAGCATTATTATATAGGTATCTATGCTGCTTTAGGCTGTATTCTGGGACACGTTTTTCCCATATATATGGGCTTCAGAGGAGGAAAGGGCATAGCCTGCAGTCTGGGACTTATGCTTTGCATAAGCTTTCCCCTCGCTGTGGTTACATATGCGATAGGCTTTATTATTTTTAAAATAAAGCACTACGTTTCTCTGTCGTCACTGTGTATGGTGACTGTTTATCCTCTGCTTATGCTTGCAAGCCTCAGATTTGAGGCGGAGTCTATTATCCTTATGCTTGCCATAGCCGTACTTGCCTTTATAAAGCACAAGGAAAATATAGAAAGACTGATAGACGGAACAGAAAATAAATTCTCGGTCAGAAAGGAGAGCTGAATATGGCAAAAAAAGTAACTGTAGTCAGTACGGGCAGCTGGGGTACGGCTCTTGCGTGTACACTTGACAAAAACGGCTATGACGTCAGACTGTGGTCATATCTGGAGAGAGAGGCCGAGGCTCTTATAAGAGACAGAGAGAACAAGGAGTTTCTGCCGGGGGTGCCTATACCCGAAAGCATTGATATAACCACCGATATGTCGTGTACGAGAGGTTCTGAAATAGTAGTGTTTGCGGTGCCTTCAAAATTCGTAAGGGACAGGGCGAGAGACTTTGCTCCGTACATAGACGAAGGGGCGGTCGTTGTGAATGTTGCAAAGGGACTTGAAGAAGGCTCTCTTATGTTCCTTTCCGATGTGATAAAAGAGGAGATTCCTCAGTGCAGAACGGCTGTTCTTTCGGGGCCGAGCCACGCTGAGGAGGTGGGGCGCTGTCTGCCGACTACCTGTGTTGCGGCCTCCGAGGACATAGAGGCGGCGCGTATGGTTCAGGACATATTTATGAACTCCTATTTCAGAATATATGTAAACGATGACATAAAGGGAGTGCAGCTGGGCGGAGCGCTTAAAAACCTTATTGCTCTTGCCGCAGGCGTCTGCGATGGCATAGGCTTCGGTGACAACGCAAAGGCAGCCCTTATGACGAGAGGGCTTACCGAAATAACAAGGCTCGGGGTTAAAATGGGCGCAAAGGCCGAAACCTTTTCGGGGCTTACGGGAGTGGGAGACCTTATCGTGACATGTACGAGCAGACATTCGAGAAACAGACAGGCAGGTATACTTATAGGAAAGGGCAAAAGTCTTGACAAGGTGCTGGAAGAGGTGCATATGGTTGTTGAGGGTGTAAACACCGCAGCCGCAGCCTTGGCGCTTTCAGAGAAATATAACGTGGAAATGCCCATTACAAAAGAGATAAACAATGTTCTTTTCAAGGGCAAGGATCCCAAACAGGCCGTGTCGGATCTTATGAGCAGAGACAAGACCCATGAGATCGACAGATACAGATAAAAGCTTAAAAGCTTTTGCCGGTTTGCAGATATTCAAGCAAAGTACCCATAAAATAAATCAAAGATCAAAAATCAAAAATCAAAATCAAGAAAGGAAGATTGATCGGTTATGTTTGAAAAATATAAGGGAAAATGGACAAGCGACCAGGGTGACGGAACATATAAAAATCCCATATTGTTTTCGGATCTTTCGGATCCGGACGCTATAAGGGTGGGCGATGACTATTTTCTGACAGCCTCATCGTTTACATATTTTCCGGGACTTCCCATATTTCATTCAAAGGATCTTGTTAACTGGAAGCTTGTGAGCTATGCTGTCAGAAAGCTTCCCTATAAGTGCTACGATATGCCTCAGCACGGAAAGGGAGTATGGGCTCCTGCCATGAGATATCATGACGGAATGTTTTATATAACCTTTTCGGCTCCCGATGAGGGTCTGTTTGTTGTCAGGACAGACGATCCCTTCGGAGAGTGGGAGGACGTTATCGTTCACAAGGAGGTAAAGGGCTGGATAGATCCGTGTCCGTTCTGGGATGATGACGGAAACGCATATCTTGTGAGAGGCGTTGCGAGGAGCCGTTCTGGGCTTAAGAGCAAGCTTTTTATGCATAGGATGAGCCCTGACGGAACAAGGCTTCTGGATGACGGAGTTTTAGTGTATGACGGAAGAATACATAATCCCACCATTGAGGGGCCGAAGATGTACAAAAGAAACGGTATGTACTATATATTTGCCCCTGCTGGAGGAGTAAAACCCGGCTGGCAGGTAGTTCTGAGAAGCAAGAATATATACGGACCCTATGAGGCAAAAACGGTTCTTCATCAGGGAAACACTCTGATAAACGGCCCTCACCAGGGAGCGCTTGTAGATACTCCCGAGGGAGAAAACTGGTTCATACATTTCAGAGACTGTGACGGCTACGGAAGAATGACCTATCTCGAGCCTGCCGAATGGACAGAGGACGGATGGATAAAAATGGGAGTTGATGTTGACGACGACGGTATAGGAGAGCCTGTGGACACATTCAGAAAGCCCGTTCTTGGACAGGAGATAACGACCCCCACAATAGATGACTTTTTCAAGGACAATAAGCTTGGGCTTCAGTGGCAGTGGCAGGCTCACCCGAGAAAAGAGTTCTATAGCATAGAAAACGAAAAGCTGCGCCTGAACAGCTTTACCCTTAAGGACGGCAGTCTGCTTACAGATGCTCCGAATCTGCTTTCTCAGCTTATGCAGTCGCCAAACTTTACAATGGATACAAAAATGGAGCTTGACCTTAAGGACGGAGACAGCGCAGGCATATGTATAACGGGAGGCAGCTACTACTGCTTGAGAGTCGAAAACAACGGCGGAGAATATTCTCTCACACAGGCCAACTATTTTTATGACGGCAGTGACAGACCCGAAGAAATTTCGGCAAAAATAAGCTGCAAGGACAAAAATACGGTTTACCTGCGTCTGAAAATGGAGTATAATTACAGAAAGAGCTTTTTCGGACTTTCCGATTTTTATTCTACCCCCAAGGAATACAGCGGACTTGCCGCAATGGTTAGCTTTTATGTATCGTATGACGGAGAAAATTATGAAAAAGTCGGCGATACGGTAGAGTATAAGGTTTCAAAGAAGAGCTGGGTAGGAGGAAGATGCGGTCTTTTCTGTATAAATACCAAAAACAAAGACGGAGGATATACGGACGTTGAGTATGTAAAGTTTGAGTAAAGGTTCGGATGAAGATTCGTATGAAGGTTCGGGTGATTTTGTGACAGTATGCGAAAATCTTCGGTTTAAGGGTATAGAAAATACAGAAGAAATATATGAGTGTATACTCAGAGGAGAGGATATATGGGATGTATTTCTTCTGTGCAGGACAGAGAACAGAAACATAATGGAAATAATGGAAATGTCCGAAGCCTTCAGCAAGTATTATGCAGGCAAAAATATTGAGATATTCGGAGCTGCATACAAAAAACAGAACGCATATATGCTGGCAGAGGATATAATCGAGGAATACTACATAAAGCACAAAACAATAAAGGGGCTTAAAGAAAGTCTGGCGTGACATACATATAGAGCCATATAGAAAAGAGAAAAGCAAAAAAGGAGAAGGGCATATGATTTTTGGCATAATTAAAATTATAGGCATAATATTGCTTATTGTACTCATTCTTTCCTTTTTGCTTGTGGGGATAATATTGTTTTGTCCGCTTTTTCTGAGAGCCGATGGAGAATTTAAAGGAGAGCCCAAGGGCAAAATAAGCATAGACTGGCTTTTCGGATTTGTGTATCTGAGGCTTTGTTTTGAGGACAACGATTTGTCAGTTGACTATAGCTATCCTTTCAAAAAGCTCGTTGAGACCCTTTCGGCTGTAAAGGAAGAAAGAGGGAAAAAAGAAAAGGGAGCAAAAGTCAGGAAAAAGACAAAACCTAAGCCGCCAAAGCCCGATGGAACCGATGAATCCGATGGAGTCGATGGAGCCGATGAGGTCAAGGAGGCTTATAAGGCTGATGAGACTATACAAGGAGTCGAGACGGAGCCTCAAAAAAAATCTGCCGAAGATGTATCCGAGCATAATTTTTCGGAGGATAACGGTTTCTTTGAGGGCAACTTTCCGGATGATGACGAAGATGGCGGCGGAGATTTCGCAGGCATAATAAAAAGGCTGTACCGCGCAGAAAATAAAAAGGATACACTGCTGCACCTTATAAAAAATATAAAGTATTTTCTCAAAAAAATAAAATTTAAAGTTTTTAGGGTAAACATAGATTTTGGGTTTGATGATCCGTCTCTTACGGGCAGGCTTTTGGGTTTTCTTTATAGTACGGGCATACTTTTTATAAAGGGTATTGACATTAAGGGAGATTTCAGCAGAGAGGTTCTTTCGGCTGAGGTCGAGGCAGATGGAAGAACGAATCTTCTTCATGCTATGATTCCTGCCGTAAGGATACTTGCAAACAAAAATGTAAGAAAGCTTCTGAGAAACTCAGAATAAAGCCGCATATTTTCGGTATATGCAGTTTGGATAATATTTCGCCCACACCTTTGCTTACGAAGTACCTTCGGTACTTCTCGGCAAAGGCGGAGCCTAAAAAAAAGGGGGGGGGCGGCGAGCCGAGCCGATAAAATCGGCTCGGCTCGGCTGCCGCCTGCGGCGACAGCCGTCCTTCTGCCCCTGCGGGGCAGAAGGACGCCGCCCCCCCCGCAAAAATTTCACCTGAAAGGCTGCAGGATAGTACACAAAATCATAAAGCTTCTTTTAATAATGTCTGATATCGCAGCATACAAAGCGAGACTGCGACATTGGCAAATACTGCTGCCGCAAAAAGGCGGCAAGCTGTATGTCGGTTAAAAATAAAATTATTTTTTGTTCTAAGGAGGTTTAAAAAATGAGCAGTTTAAACACAAGTCTTGAAACTCTGTTTTCAAAAATGGACGGATTCGTTTCTTCAAAAACAGTTGTCGGAGAAGCAATGCAGTTGGGAGACATAACGGTTATTCCCCTTGTTGACGTTTCTTTCGGAGTGGGAGCAGGAGCATCTGAAAAGTCTGACGACAACAAAAAGGGCGATACCTGCGGAGGAGGACTGGGAGCCAAAATATCCCCCTCGGCCGTTATTGTTATTAAAGAAAACGGCATTCAGCTTGTCAATGTAAAGAATGACAACAGCGTAAACAAGCTCATAGATATGGTTCCCGGCATATTGGACAAGCTGAGCTTTGGCAAAAAGTCCAAAAATAAGCTTTCCAAAGAAGAAAAGGAAATTTTCGAGGAAGAGAGAATTTCCGAGTAAGGAGGCAGACCATTGGACAATATTGTAATAGAACAGCTTGTGAAACATCATTACACAAAAGCCGACAATAAGACAAGGTTTACCATTCTTATAATAACGGCTGTATTTGTGCTTCTGTGGCTGAATCTTCCCTCTTTTCCTGCCATTGTTATGATGGTGGTGCTTACAATAGCCATAGCGACCTTTTTTATGAATTTTTTTCTGAACAGAGAGTATGAATATTGTTTTGTGGACGGCGAGCTTGATATAGACGTTATATACAACAAAAGGAGAAGAAGAAGAGTTTTTGTGGGAGAAGCGGCTGAGTTTGAGGTTTTGGCTCATATAGGCGACAGTGAGCATCTGGATTTTTATAAACGGTTTAAGCTCAGGGATTTTTC
The DNA here is from genome assembly GCA_947630725.1 of uncultured Clostridia bacterium. Taxonomy (GTDB): domain Bacteria; phylum Bacillota; class Clostridia; order Lachnospirales; family CAG-274; genus JAJQCI01. Next base: position 7,952 of record CANRIS010000015.1, on the reverse strand, counting down.
GGGAGGAATCGTTACAAACAACACATATATTTTTGTTGCTGCTTATAAAGGAAAAAAATTCAGAATAGCGATTGAGCCCAACGACCGGCTTGTCGAGGCAATGAGAAGATATATTCAGCCCCAAAAATTTTTCAGAAAAGTCACAACGGAGGAAAAACTATGAAATATGAATTGGTTATAGTTCTTGACTTTGGCGGACAGTACAATCAGCTCATAGCCAGAAGGGTCAGAGACCTGAACGTGTACTGCGAGGTCATGTCATACAAAACTCCCATTTCCGAAATAAAAGAAAAAAAGCCTGTCGGTATTATATTTACGGGAGGCCCCAACAGCGTCTATCTGGACGCTTCTCCAACTATCACAAAGGAGATATTCGACCTTGACATTCCGATTTTAGGCATTTGTTACGGCAGTCAGCTTATGGCGCATATTCTGGGAGGAAAGGTTGCTCCTGCGGAAAAAAGCGAATATGGAAAAACCTTGGTATCCTTTGACAAGACAAGCCTTATGTTTGGGGATATTCCCGAAAAGAGCATAGCATGGATGAGCCATACAGACAGGATTGAACGGGTTCCGGACGGTTTCAGAATAACAGCCCATACGGACGCCTGCCCTGTCGCTGCAATGGAAAATCCCGAAAAAAAGCTCTATGCGGTACAATTTCACCCCGAGGTGCAGCATACCGAATACGGAAGCGCTATACTCAGAAGCTTCCTCTACAATGTGTGCAAAACCAAGGGCGACTGGAGTATGAAAAATTATGCCGAAACAGCCGTAAACGATGTTCGCAGAAAGGTCGGAGACGGCAAGGTTCTGCTTGCTCTTTCGGGCGGCGTTGACAGCTCTGTGCTGGCTGCATTACTTTCAAAAGCAGTAGGAAACCGCCTTACCTGCATTTTTGTTGATCACGGACTTCTCAGGAAAAATGAAGGAGATGAGGTTGAGGCTGCTTTTAAGGACAGGGATCTGAACTTTGTCAGAGTAGACGCATCCGAACGCTTTCTTTCAAAGCTTAAGGATATAACCGATCCCGAGTCAAAGCGCAAGATCATAGGAGAGGAATTTATAAGAGTATTTGAGGATGAAGCGAAAAAGATAGGCAAGGTAGATTATTTTGCTCAGGGAACGATTTATCCCGATGTGATCGAGTCGGGCTCCGGCGATGCGGCAGTTATAAAATCTCATCACAACGTAGGCGGTCTTCCCGACTATGTTGATTTTAAAGAGATAATCGAACCTTTGCGCCTGCTTTTCAAGGACGAAGTGCGCCGACTGGGCGAAGAGCTTGGACTCCCCGACTATCTTGTGTGGCGGCAGCCCTTCCCGGGACCCGGTCTTGCTATTCGCATAATCGGCGACATTACAGAAGAAAAAATTCATATTCTTCAGGATGCAGACTACATATTCCGTGAAGAAATCGCAAAGGCAGGTCTTGACCGCACCATAAACCAATACTTCGCAGTCCTTACCTCTATGCGTTCCGTTGGCGTAATGGGCGACTTCAGAACCTATGATTATACACTCGCCCTCCGTGCAGTCACTACCACCGACTTTATGACAGCCGACTTTGCACGCATTCCCTACGATGTCCTATCCACGGTTTCCGCCCGCATCGTCAACGAAGTCTCCGGCATCAACCGCATCACCTACGACATCACCACCAAACCCCCCTCAACCATAGAGTGGGAATAGTAAACAGAGAGCCGGGAAGCTGCTTAAACAGCGAACTTCCCGGCTTTTGATATAAGGTGTGATACCTTTTTGATATTTGAATTAAATAATATTGTTAAGTTTAGTGATTATATTTCTAATATTTTTAATAAGAGAAGAATATTCCTCATGAGTTAATTCTAATCTTGAAGAAGTAGTACTGTGAACCGTTTCATTACGTAATTTAAGTAAAGTCTTAATGCAATTTTCATCTTTGCTTGATATAAAATTATTTTCTAATAAATATTGTATAAGTTTTGACGGAGATGAAAGAGTATTGTCTGGAGATAATTGAATCATTAGCCCTTCAAGCTCTTTCCATAAACTAACAAATTCGTAACCATTTTGAATATCATTTTTTGTAGAATGATATGTCCTTCTTTTTGGACTAACATTTTTAAGAATTAGACCATAGAAAGAAACCAATAAACCAAACATAATAAGTGAAAGAGCTAGAATATTCATTGGTTCAGTGGAAAAACTGCGTTCTAGTTCCTGAAGGAACAACAAAAAAATTCCAAGTATACTATATACAAATCCTAGGCTTGTAAGTAGGTTGTAAAAATGTTTCCTCTTTTCAAATTGTTTGTTTTGTACCAACTTCTCTTTGATGCTAACATCAAGTTTAAGCATTTCTGAAATAGGAAGACTATCAATATCAGTGGTTTGGTAATCATTTAGCATTTTTTCAATAAGCAAATCTTTGTATTCTTCGCCTAACTCGTCTACGATAAGTTGAAGTTTCTTGCTTGATATATAATATTTCATATTATTCACCATCCTTAAAGTGCATTATTATTGTTAAGATTAAAGAAATAGTAATTAGTAAAAGGAAAAATATAAAATAGAACATATTTAATGTGTTGTCGGATTTGATAAACATATCAGGTAAGAATAGTAACCCTGATATAAATAAAAGAATCTCTGATAAAATTTTCAAAATAATAGTCCTTATATTCTTTTTCCTTATAGTTTTATTTCGTCTTATTGCTTGCACTACAATGCTTTCTGTAATTTCTTGTGAAGCTCCATTTTCGCGAATCATTTCTTCTACTTTGTTTGCTTCGCTGATAATTTCTAAAGTATATTGTCGTGCTTGTTCTGCAAGACGGTTTTTCGCACCTTGTGAAAAGTGAGTTAATTCGTCATTTGATAAATCAAAACTTATTTGCAAGATAAATCACCTCATTGCGTTTGTATATTACTAATATTTTCTCCACAGATAGCTGTTATTTTTTCATATCATTCCACTTTTCATCAACACCACAGATTGTAGCAAGCCAGTTGATTTTCCACTCAAAATACCTGTCCTCTGAAATCTCTCCGGTTTTTAACTGCTCTTTTTGCAGACACCACTCCCGCATGAAATCGTTGACTAATCCGTATTCGAGCCACATACCTACCGGCGGATGTGCAGGCCAGTCATCATTGTCATAATAGCGGACGGACTTATCATCAGAATGATTGGTCTTGCCGGGGTTGCGGACAAGTTGAAATAAATGGATCGTGCTGCGGTCATCTTCGTCCAGCCAGAGCAATGTAAGCATAATATCTTCGGCACAGCCGGAAGTGACACCGGTAAAATGAATATAGTTGACATTCAGTATCTTTGCCATTTCCATTAAAGTGTTATTTTTGGGAACACGATAGCCGGATTCATACTGTGCAATACGGACATCAGCATTGCGTTCCTCATATCCTAATTTCAAGCCTAATTCACGCTGTGTCAATCCCCGGAATATGCGTATTCTTTTTATTCGTTCTCCTAATACCATAATCATGCGTCCTCTCTAAAAATTAAAATGATTATTTTGAAATTATCATGTTACATCTGCTCCATAATTCATCTTTATAGGAAAATACATCTTTTTCAATCTTTCTTTCGACAAAACCGATCTTTTCATAGTATTGTTTCGCCAATGCATTTTCACTGAAAACATTTAATTGAACCGCTGGCGCCTGTTATCTGAAAGGCGTATTGCAGAGCCAGATTCAGCATTTCTTTTCCATAACCCTTTCTACGTTTTGATTTATCTATAATTACAAATTTTAGAAAACCGATATTATCTGTTGGATTGACAGAATAACAGAAGAAGCCTATTGGTTGTCCATTATTTTCAGTTGTAACATAAGCGCTGTCTGTCCAGTCTATTGCATTTTTCCTTAATAGGTCATGGAAAGAGTTCTGCGTTATGGGGTATGGTAAAAGATTAGCACAACAAAAGGCGTGAGTCCTTTCGTTATCAATTCATTTGGATACATATTCGTAATCTTTGCTTGGTATATATGGTCGGATTCTCAAAATAAAAATGTCCTTTCTCCAAATTTATTTATAAATTTGTTATAGGCAGTACACCATAATGTATTCTTCCTCATTCTCCCTTATAATATTAAAGCCAATCTTCAGATACATATTTGCCGCATAATTGGCTTTTTGAACAGAAAGAGAAATTTGGCTGTATCCATATGATTTGAGCAGCGCAAGAATTTCTTTCATCATGGCTGTTCCGATACTCAATCCCCTATATTCTTTATAAATGGAGATTGCCAGAGATGGGGTATTATCGTCTATATGTCCGTAATCGTTCATAATACGAACCCAAACCGCACCGACAACTTTTCCGTCAACCTCTGCTACCAATCCCCAATCATCTTTTAATTCCCCGAAATGTTCAACATAAATCTGCAATTCGGGAGATGTGATAATCGTTTTGGATGGAGGTTCTGTACCTTCTGGAATAAATATCGCTTCATATAGAAAATTATCCAATAAGGGATAATACTGTTTTTGTATTTTTCGTATTGTATAGTTCATGTATAACCTCTCAAGTCTGCTTTTCTGTGTTTCTCCTATATTATTCTAGCATAATTCAGATAATACAGCAACAAAAACTTATCAGAAATGCTAAATTTAATAAAAAAGATAAATTTAACAAATAAGCTACTGACAATAACAAAAATGTTAAATATAATGCAAATACATGGATTAACAAAAGTGCTAAATAAAGGAGGGCGTTGAATGAAAAATGAATTATTTGTAACTGCCGGAGAGGTAGCGCAGGAGTTGGGTGTTTACAAACCATTTGCTTACAAATTAGTACGACAGATGAATGAGGAACTGGAAGAAAAGGGCTTTATTACAATTGCTGGACGGGTAAGCAGAAAATACTATGAAGAAAAATTTTATGGTATGGCGCAGGCAAATTGAAAGGAGTGAGCTTATGGCGGCATATAAAGATGAACAGCGCGGAACGTGGTATGTATCGTTTCATTATTACGACTGGACAGGTAAGAATTGCCGAAAGGTCAAGTCAAGAGAGGTTTCAAGACCAAAAGAGAATCTACGGAGAGGGAACATCATTTCCGAATGAAAGAAGCGGCTGATTTGGATATGACTTTTGGAGAATTTGTGCAGGCATATACAAGAGATATGAAACCAAAGCTGAAACACAATACTTGGCTGACAAAGGAGCATATCTTACGCACAAAATTATTACCGTATTTTGAGAATAAGAAAATGTGTGATATTCGTGCAAAAGATATTATTCAGTGGCAGAATGAGCATATTTCCTATCGTGATGATAAGGGAAAACCCTATGCTCCTACTTATCTGAAAACGCTGCAATCAGAATTAAGTGCATTGTTTAATCATGCGGTGAGGTTTTATGAATTAAAAAAACAATCCCGTTGTCAAAGCTGGTCCACTTGGGAAGGGGAAATCGGAGGAAATGTTTTTTTGGACGAAAGAGGAATATCTGAAATTTATTGAAGCAGTAAAAGATAAACCGTATTCTTATTAGGCATTTCAGATTTTGTACTGGTGTGGCTTGCGTGTTGGCGAATTATTAGTTCTCACACCACAGGATATTGACTTTGATAACAAGGTTATTCGGATAACAAAATCTTATCAGCGGTTGGAGGGCAAAGATGTAATTACAGACCCTAAGACACCGAAAAGTAAGCGGAATGTCAGTATGCCGGACTTTTTGTGTGAGGAATTAAAAGAGTATCTCGGTAGATTGTATGAACTTCTCCCGACTGATCGTATTTTTCATCTGACAAAAAGCTTTCTGCATCATGAAATGACAAGAGAAACGCAGAAAGTGGGAGTAAAACGTATTAGAATCCATGATTTGCGACATTCTCATGTATCGTTGCTTATCAGTATGGGATTCTCGGAAGTATCTATCGGAAACAGTATAGGGCATGAAAGTGTGGATATTACTTATCGTTATGCGTATATGTTTCCGACAGAGCAGACACAAATGGCAAAATTATTGAACGAAGAATTTAAGGAGGGTATAGAGGAATGAGCGGTGCACACAAATATCCAACAATCAGTTTCCGTATTTCTCCCAAAGAACGGGAAGAAATTGAAGCAAATATTTTCGCAAGCGGAATGAAGAAAAAAGATTATTTTGTCCGTTCTTGCATTTATAGTCGTGTATGTGTGGTAGGCAAGAAAGAAACAGTCTATCAGATAGAGAAACAGTTGCAGAAAATGGAGAATCGTTTGGTGGAATTGGCAGAGCAAGTTAATAACAAAGAGCCAGGGGTTACTTCCGAAGAAATCAGAGAATTAAGAGAAACCTATGAAGTTATGCTGAAAGCAATTCTGTGGATGCTGGATGGTGCAAGGTATCTGTGGGAGGACAAAGGAAACAGCCCCGACAGCGGCAACTGTTAGGGCTGTGATAACTGGAAAACCTCTGTTACCAGTATTCCGCAAAACAAGTATAGCAGAGGTTTCTTCCGTTGACAACGATTTTCAGAAACGGAGGGCATTATGGAAGAAACAAAAACAGAATTGCAGTTGATAAAATTGTCGGAGATACAGTCACAGGAAGTTTCTTGGCTGTGGTTCCCGTTTATCCCTTATGGCAAGCTGACAATCGTGCAAGGTGATCCGGGTGACGGAAAGACAACGCTTGTACTGAACATAGCAGCAAAATTATCAAAGGGAAAGGGTTTGGATGATGAAATGAAGCCGACAGAGCCTTTGAACGTAATTTATCAGAGTGCAGAGGACGGTCTTGCCGATACGATAAAGCCACGTTTGGAACAGGCAGGAGCGGACTGTGAAAATATTTTAGTGATTGATGAAAGCATGAAATCTCTATCTATGGTAGATGAACGACTGGAAGAAGCGGTTATAAGAACAAAAGCAAAGCTGCTGATCTTAGATCCGATACAAGCCTATTTGGGCGGCGGTATGGATATGAACCGGGCGAATGAAGCAAGGGATATGACGAAGAAACTGGCGGCACTTGCGGAGAAATACCAGTGTGCGATTGTCCTTGTCGGGCATATGAACAAGGCAGCGGGAAATAAAGCGGCGTACCGGGGAATGGGTTCGATTGATTTCTTTGCGGTTGCAAGAAGCGTTCTCTTAGTCGGCAGGGTAGAGGGCGAGGAAAATATAAGGGATATGGTGCAGATAAAAAATAATCTTGCAGCGTTCGGGCATCCAAAGGCGTTTGAATTGTCGGAGGATGGATTTCAATGGCTTGGAGATTATGAGATAACGGCGGATGAAGTCTTGGGCAGCATTGCTCCCAAAGCAAATAAAATGGAGCAGGCGAGGCGGCTGCTTCGGGAACTGGGAGAAACAAATAATGCCATGCAGAACAATGAGATTTTTAATCTGGCGGAGGAACAGGACATATCGAAACGGACGCTTGAAAATGCAAAGAAAGAGTTAGGCATCCGGGCAAAGCGGATAAACAATACATGGTATTGGGAACTGGATAAGATCAGACAGTGACGGACAGGAAAGGCAACAGCGCAACAATGCAGAGCATTAGGATTTTGCAGTCTTGGAATTGCGCTCTTGAGGACTGCAAGGTTGCAAAGGGTATAGAGATTGCAATGTTGCGCTGTTGGAAGAAAGCCAGGAAGCATTGGCAACAGAGCGGCGAAAAGCCGCTCCGTCCGTAAGGACGGTATGCTGTCCAACGGACAGCTTGCCCCCGACAGGGCGCAAAGGCACTTTTGATAAAGCGGAGCGTGTCAAAAGTGCTTTTGCGTTTACTTTCGCAGAAAGTAACAAAGGAGGGGCTTCGCCCCGATACTTCCCGGACTGCTAATGTCTGGGAAGGTTCCATGATTATGTGCCGTATCCGGCGCTTATTACTAATAAGAGAGGAAGGAATGTATATTTGAAAAGGACAATCAGCATTATGACAGGGAAAGGCTCTGTCAACCACAACAGCAGAAAATTCCATGCAAAGAACACTGATCCG
>CANRIS010000014.1 GCA_947630725.1 uncultured Clostridia bacterium | reverse complement strand
TCGGGCTTCGCTGCCTTTTACTGCGACAGCTCAATTATAATATCATAATTTTTTCTCCTTGTCAACACCTTTTTTTATGTTTTTTTAAAAAGAATTTATCCCCCCCCCATTATTTTTGTGAAAACAGGAATCCTGCCACCCTAAAAAATTAATAAAAAAAATACTTGCATTTGACGATAGAGTTTGTTATAATGTTAAAAGTGACTTTATTGGAACAGACAGGAGGTGCAGGTAAAATGGCAAAATGTGATATTTGTGATAAAAAAATATCGAACGGCAGAAGAATCAGCATAAGCCGTAGTCAGGTTTCGAGAAGAGCTAAAAGAAGCTGGAAGCCTAATGTAAAAAAGATTAAAATAAACGACAACGGAACCATCAAGTCCATCCACATTTGTACAAGATGTCTCCGTGCAAACAAGGTGACTCGTGCTCTTTAATATAACCGACAATATATCCCCGCCTCTGATAAGGCGGGGCTTTTATTTTGTCTCAAAACATTGACCCATCTCTCAAAGCCGACACTACAATATATTTCTCCATAAAATAAAAAAGGTCGGGAAAACAAATCTCGGCCTTTTTATGTTAACATTTCAATTTTAAATTAATCAACAAACTGGATTTTATTTGTTCCATTCGTATTCTGACTGCCAACCGTCGGGTATGTCGGTAACATTTACTTCTCTTAGCAGCATAGCCCCATCGTGAGAATACGCATTTACAATCCATTCGTCAAACGAATATCCTTTTAATTCATAAACTCTGTTGTCCTTATCTCCATCTACTATTCCGATTTGCTTTCCACGCTCACCATAGTCAACTAATGCGCCGTATGGTACATATGTCTTATCGCCCCATATTATAGTTGCATACCCATCACCTTCTCCGGAAGTCATGTCCTCTAAATCTTGTTGAGAACAAGCACACAAGGAAAAAACAAAAGTAAGAATAACAACAAAAGGTAAAAATGCTTTTTTCACGATAACATTGCTCCTTTATAAATCCCGATTTGCAGCGAAAAACCGATGATGCCTTATTCACATAACACCATCGGTTTTATTTTTTGAGTGTGTTTTCTTTTGATTTGATTGAAAATTTGCAGTAAGTCCTGCGGGAATTGCCCTATTTTCCTTTATAATGCGCCATTTGTCAGTCAAGGGGCTTCATTGTGGGGAAGAGGAGAACGTCTCTTATGGTGGGGGCGTTTGTAAAGAGCATGACAAGGCGGTCAATGCCCATGCCCATTCCGCCTGTAGGCGGCATACCGTATTCGAGAGCCGTGAGGAAGTCCTCATCTATCATATTGGCCTCCTCATCGCCCAGTGAGCGAAGCTCCTCCTGACGGAGAAAGCGTCGGCGCTGGTCAATGGGGTCGTTAAGCTCCGAATAGGCGTTTGCAAATTCTCTGCCTACAATGAAAAGCTCAAAACGTTCTACATAGCCTTCCTTATCGTATTTTTTCTTTGTCAATGGAGAGATCTCGATGGGGTGATCCATAAGGAACGTAGGCTGTATAAGCTTGTCCTCGACATATTTTTCAAAGAAAAGATTGAGAATATCGCCCTTTGTATGGTGAGACTCATACTCTATGTCGTGCTTATCGGCAAGAGCCTTTGCCTCCTCGGTTGAATTTATTTCATCAAAATCGATGTCTGCGTATTTCTTGACAGCATCTACCATTGTTATTCTCTCGAAGGGCTTTTCAAAATCAAGCTCTATGCCCTGATATTCTATTTTGTATGAGCCTGCAACCTTGCGGCAGCATTCCTTTATAATGCCCTCGGTGATATCCATCATTCCGTAATAATCTGTATATGCCTGATAAAGCTCAAGGAGTGTAAACTCGGGGTTATGTCTCATATCCATACCCTCGTTGCGGAACACTCTGCCGATCTCATAAACCCTTTCAAGTCCTCCCACAATAAGCCTTTTGAGGGGAAGCTCCAAAGCTATCCTCAGATACATATCTATATTCAGTGTATTGTGATGAGTTATAAAGGGTCTTGCGGAGGCTCCTCCGGGGATAGTCTGAAGAATAGGCGTCTCTACCTCTAAAAAATCAAGTCCGTCAAGATAGCTCCTTATGGTAGAAATGACCTTTGATCTTTTTATAAAGCTTTCCTTGACCTCGGGATTGACGATAAGATCAACATATCTCTGACGATACCTGAGATCCTTGTTTGCAAGTCCGTGATATTTTTCGGGCATTATCTGAAGGCTTTTTGACAAAAGAACGATCTCCGAGGCGTGAACGGATATTTCGCCTGTTTTTGTCTTGAAAACAAAGCCCTTTACCGAAACAATATCGCCTATGTCTATCATTTTCTTGAAAATTCCGTTATAAAAATCGGCTCCGCCAACATCGTCCCTTGTAACGTAGCACTGAATATGACCGTCTCTGTCCTGTATATCGATAAAGGCAGCCTTTCCCATAACTCTCTTGCTCATAAGTCGGCCTGCCACCGTAACAGTCTTATTTTCAAGCTCGTCAAAGCTTTCCTTTATCTGAGCGCTGTGATGAGTGACCTCGGCCTTGACTATCTGAAAAGGATCCATGTCCATATCCTGAAGGGTCTTAAGCTTTTCACGTCTTATTCTGAGAATTTCACCGAGATCTTCCGCTGTATTTTCTGTATTGATCTTGTTTGCCATACATATTGCTCCTTACAAAATTTCCAGTATCTTTATTTCAACAATGCCATCGGGAGTTTCAACCGCAACGCTCTCTCCCGGTCCGTGTCCGAGAAGAGCCCTTCCTATGGGAGATTCATTCGATATTCTGCCCTTCATGGGGTCGGCCTCGGCTGAACCTACGATAGTGTATATTTCTTCCTCCTCAAACTCGGTATCATAAATTTTGACCTTGTTCCCCAGATTTACTATGCCTTGGGCAAAATCGGCCTCGTTTATTATTTCGGCTTTTTTGAGCATATTCTGTATCTGGGTTATTCTGGATTCGATTTCTGCCTGTTCTTCCTTCGCTGCATCATATTCGGCATTTTCCGAAAGGTCTCCCTGCGCTCTTGCCTCTTTTATTTTTACGGCAACCTCGGCACGTCTTACGACCTTAAGATGCGAAAGCTCTTCTTCAAGCTTTTGTTTTCCCTCGACTGTCAGTATTATGGTTTTGTTATCAGCCACGATCAACATCTCCTTATATCATATATCATAAATTTTCCCACATCATTCTTGAATTATATAGTAAAACTCAATGATTGTCAAGCGCAGCGCCGTCCTGTTTTTATATTGTCACATACGGCTTTTTATTTTTTCGGTATATTTTATTTTAAAGGTAATATTGAGAAGAATTATCGAAAAAAATATGAGTAGTATGCCCACGGCATTTTTTATACAAAGCTCTTCTTTGAAAATCACTATTCCCGATACGGCGGCTACCATAGGTTCGGCAAAGGCCAGCACCGAGGCTTTTCCCGCTTCGGTATATTCAAGACCCGTTGTATATAATATAAAGGGCATAAGAGTGGACACGATGCCAAGCCCCAGAGAGACTGCCACGGCATCAGGGTGAGCCGACATAAACGGAATAACTCCCCCTGCCGTAAAAGGCAGAAGTCCTGCGGACGCTACCGCAAATGTATAGAATATGACCGTAAAGGGTCTGTACTTCTTTAAGGCAGCCTTTCCGAATATGCTGTATGCCGCATATCCCACTCCCGAACCTATTCCCGATATAAAAGCCTTCGGAGTTATGTCCCCTCCTGCAAAGCCGCTCGCAAGGACACAGCCCAGAAATGCGAAAACAAGGGCGAAAATCTTTTGGGCAGTTATTTTTTCTCCGAAAAACAGAGCCGACATAAGCATAACAAAGCACGGAGCCGTATACAAAAGAATAGACGCCGTTGCCAATGTGGTCTGCTCTATGGTTATAAAATAACACACATTAAAAAAAACAATGCTCACAAGACCTGTTCCCAAAAACATCCATATGTCCCTCAAGCTTATTCTGAACAGACTTCTGTCCTTTATAATTATAAATATGCCTATTCCTGCGGCGGTAATAAAGCTTCTTATAAATGTTATGACAAAAGGCTCTAACCCCATCGCCGCAAGGGGTCTTGAAAACACCCCTATAATTCCCCAGCCTGCCGCAGCAATAAGTATCATAGCCCCTGAGACCGCCGCCTTGTTTTTGTCGTTTTTTTTGTCCATATTCATTTCCTTTTATTATTTTTTTACAATCTTAAACCGCTGCAGAATCACAGCGGTTTAAAGCAGATTTTTATTTGTTTGTTTCAAATGCCCGAAGGCATGGCAAAAGCCCGGGAGAGTCTATTATTCATAAAGAGGATATTTTTCAACAAGGGCTTTTACTCTTGCCGCTCCCTCTTCCTTGTTTTTGTCATAGTCCTTGAGTACCATAGTGATTATATCGCCTATTTCTCTCATATCGTCCTCTTTGAATCCTCTTGTAGTCACCGCAGGAGAACCGAGACGTATACCGCTTGTCACAAAGGGCTTTTCGGGATCGAAGGGTATGCCGTTCTTGTTTGCTGTTATGCGTATATCGTCAAGATATTTTTCGGCTGTTTTTCCCGTCATATTTATGGGACGGAGATCCACAAGCATAAGATGATTGTCGGTGCCTCCCGAAACTATTCTCAGACCGTTTTCCACAAGTCTGTCGGCAAGAGCCTTTGCGTTCTTTACGACCTGCTTTGCATATTCCTTAAAGCTCGGGTCAAGAGCCTCCTTGAAGCATACTGCCTTTGCCGAAATGGTGTGCATAAGGGGACCGCCCTGTGTACCCGGAAATACTGCCTTGTCTATATCCTTTGCAAGCTCCTCCTTGCAGAGGATAAGTCCTCCTCTGGGGCCTCTCAGGGTTTTATGTGTGGTAGTCGTTACAACATCGGCATAAGGAACCGGACTGGGATGTTCTCCTCCTGCCACAAGTCCTGCGATATGAGCCATATCTACCATAAAATATGCCCCTACCTTGTCGCATATTTCTCTGAAACGCTTAAAGTCGATCGTTCTCGAATATGCAGAGGCTCCCGCAAGTATCATCTTGGGTTTGCATTCAAGGGCTATTCTCTCTATCTCTTCATAGTCTATGGTTTCGGTCTCTTTGTTTACTCCATAGGGAACCATATTATACTGCTTTCCCGATACGTTTACGGGCGATCCGTGAGAAAGATGTCCACCGTGAGCGAGGTTCATACCCATAAATGTGTCGCCGGGCTGCATAAGTGCAAAAAATACGGCAAAGTTTGCCTGCGCTCCCGAATGAGGCTGAACATTTGCGTGTTCCGCTCCGAAAAGCTCGCACGCACGCTCTCTTGCGATATTTTCGGCAACGTCAACGCACTGACAGCCGCCGTAATATCTCTTTCCGGGAAGTCCCTCGGCATATTTGTTTGTAAGAGGTGTTCCCATAGCTGCCATAACAGCCTTTGAAACTATATTTTCGGAGGCTATAAGCTCTATATTCTGTCTCTGACGTGAAAGCTCGTCCTCTATTGCCTTTGCTATATCGGGGTCAACACTTCTTACATAATCTAAACTGTACATAATTTATTTTTCCTTTCTCTGTTTGTCAATGATATTCGTACTCCGCTTTCGCCGCTTGAAAAGGCGCGGGATTTACCTGTCGGTTAAATTTTGAAATTTTTCCAATAGTTTGTTTCGTTTTTTGTTTCAACGGCTTCGACATACTCGTCCGCTATTTCAAAAACATCGCTTTCGTCATCAAGCCTGAACGATGTCATCGGGTGTTCGGAAAGCCATTTTTCAAAGCCCTGCTCCCACCTTTGCGCTCCCTTGTCGCCTATTTCTTCATAGCAGCAAAGCTCCTCCTTTACTTCAAAAACAAAGTCGTCCTTTGTCATTTTATACATATCTCAAATCCTCTTTTTTTCGGTTCAGTTTGCCTTTGCGGGCATAAGCTTTATTATTTTTCCTGCAAAATCGTGGAAGTTCTGGGTCTGGAGAATGACTGTTCCCGGGCCTACGAGTCTTGTGAGGAAAAGCCCCTCTCCTCCGAAGAAAATGTTACCCAGTCCCTTTACGGTTTCTATTTCATAGCTGACGCTGTCCTCAAAGGCCACTACGTTGCCCGTATCGACTTTAAGCACTTCTCCCGATTTAAGCTCTTTTTTGACCATATCTCCGTCTATTTCAAGAAAGCACATTCCGCTGCCGTCGATTCTCTGCATAATAAAGCCCTCGCCGCCGAAAAGACCTGCTCCGAATTTCTTCGTAAAAACCGTTTCAAGATGTACGCTTGATTCAGCCGCAAGAAAGGCTCCCTTTTGGATTATAAAGGACGTATTGTCTGTGTCCACGGGTATAACGGCTCCGGGTACGGTAGACGCAAAGGCTATGAGCGCATCGTCAGTCTCTGCCGTATATGTAGCCATAAAAAGAGACTCTCCCGAAAACATTCTTCCCAAGCCCTTCATAAGGCCGCCCTTTACGTTTGTTTCCATTCTTATTCCGTTGCTCTGCCATGCAAGTCCGCCGCTCTGAGTATACATTGATTCGCCTCTGTTGAGCTTAAGCTCTACTGCCGGAACGGTGGTTCCCACTATTCTGTATTTCATTTTGTTCTCCTTTCGGTCATTGTCATGATTACTCTGTCAATGCTTTCATTGTATTTTAACATAAATTTATTCCGTATGCAACAGTTAATGCCAATCTTTAATCTAAAGGAGCTATAAATTTTTAAAACCGCTCCGTCCTTATCGCCCCGTATTCCTTTCGGACAATTCTTAAAATTTTTAGGAACAGTTGAATTTTTGATCCGTATGGAGTATAATAGAAAAAGCGTGCAATAAGAAAACGATCACTGTGCGGAAAAGAGGTTTTTATTGTATATGTCTGAAAGACTTTTATTCAGAAGCATCGAATTAAAAGACAAGGAGCTGCTCAACAGCTATCTTAAAAAGGAAAGCGGTTTTCTGGCCGATCACAATTTCGGAAACCTTTATATGTGGAGGTTCAAATACTGCACCGAATTTGCCGTATATAACGACTATTTGTATATAAAGATGATGTCTCCCGAAAGTGACGTCCATTTTTATTTTCTGCCCTTCGGCAAAAAAGAGGGATATAAAGACGCCCTCCGGATACTTATTGACGAGGGAAAGAGAGACCATGACGGAAAAATGTGGTTCTGTTCTTCAAGCTCTTGGCAGAAGGAGCTGGCTGACAGCACATTTGACGGTTTCAACCTTATACCGTCAAGAGATTTTGCCGACTATATATATACTTCGGAATCCCTTATAGAGCTTAAGGGAAAAAAGCTCCACAGAAAAAAGAATCATCTCAACAGATTTATAAAGGACAACGAGGGAAAATGGATCTATGAAGACCTTGACGAATACAATGCGGAAGAATTTTATTCGTTTCAACTGCGCTGGGCAGATATGCACGGCTCGGAGAATTTTGAGGACGAGACCCTCGCGGTAAAAATCCTTCTTGACAACAGACGGGAGCTTAACGTCAAGGGAGGACTTATAAGGCTTGAAGGACAGGTCATAGCCATGACATTGGGAACAGAATTCAGCAGGGACGTTTTTGATGTCAATATAGAAAAGGCTCTGCCCGATATAAACGGAGCCTATCAGATAATAAACAACGAATTTGCAAAGAGAAACCTCTCCTCATACAAATACATAAACAGAGAAGAGGACATGGGCATAGACGGTCTGAGACAGGCAAAGCTGTCATATTGTCCCGAATTTTTGGGAGACGCTTATGAGGGGTGGTACTGTTGATAGTATACGCCGACAAAAGTCTTGAACCTAAGCTTATGGATATATTCAATATATGCTTTCCCGATGAGGAGGATTTTTGCCGATGGTTCTTTAAAAATATTTTTTCAGCCGAAAATACCCTTGTGGATATTGAAAACAACAGCATAAGAGCCATGGCGGAGGAAATAGACTGTTATATAGAGGGGCTTGGAGAGGCCACCTATCTTTATGCTGTCGCAACTCTGCCTCAATACAGGGGCAATGGCATATGCCGCAGACTTATCGAAAGATCTCACAGAGAAGACATAAAAAAGGGAAAAGCGACCTCCATACTCATACCGGGCAGCAGCAATCTTTTTGGATTTTATGAAAAACTCGGCTATAAAAAGGCAGCCTTTATATCCGAAAGGGAAGTTTATGCCCCCTCACACGATCAAGACGCCGACAATTTTGCAGAAAATACAGTCGAAACAGGCGAAATAGATGCCGAAGATATGATAAAAATATACGAAAGAGAGCTTTCCTGCGGCTCATACATAAAAAGAGACAAGGCTTTTTTTGAAACTCAAAAGGATATGTTCAAAAAATTCGGAGGAGGCTGCAAAGGACTTTTTGAAAAAGATACGCCTTTGGCATATTGTTTTTATTCCTTTGACGATGACAACAACATTTTTTTCGATGAGGCCATGGGCTGTCAAAAAAATATTCTTATGGAAAAAATACTTTCGGAGCTGAAAGCCCATAAGGGAAAATTCAGAAGCACGGGCGGAACAAAGCCTTTGGGAATGGCTTATTTTTATAAAACCGAAAAGCCTTTTTATATGAATCTGATGTATAATTAAATACATTGATAACACTGTTTTGGCATAAAATATATTGTTATGAAAAAAAGGGCTTAAGGGGCTGAGGTTTTTATGTACAGAAAAAGCAAAAGACAAAGAAAAAGACCCATAAAAAAGCGCAGAGGCTTAAAAATTAAAAGATTTATTTTTTTTGTTGTTTTTTTGCTCATACTTTTTTTGCTTTACAGACTTTTTCTTGGAGATGATAAAACCGTTTTCGTTGAAAATCCTCTTTTGATATTCAACCCCGAGCTGTCTCTTTCAGAATCCTATGAGACAGAAGATAACGAAAGTCTTGAAACCCTCAAAAAAAATTATTATATCGTTGACGGAAAAACAGGATTAGACCCAAAGCTTTTCAATACAGAGGCCTTTGAAAAAGAAAATCTGACTATAAAGCTCAAAAAGAAAAAACCAAAGGTTCTTGTTTTCCATACTCATTCTCATGAGGCGTTTGCTGACAGCCGCCCGAATACAGAAGAAGATACCATTGTGGGAGTGGGAGATGAGCTGTGCCGTATTCTTGAAGAAAAATATGGTATAAACTGCCTCCATGTAACCGATAAATTTGACTACATAGACGGAGAGGTTTCAATTCTTGGGGCATATGAAAGAATGGAGCCTGTCATAAGGGATTATCTCAAAAAAAACAAATCTATCGAAATGGTTATAGATCTGCACAGGGACGGCGTAGCGGACGGCACCCGTCTTGTGACCGACATTGACGGAAAAAGCACCGCTCAGGTAATGTTTTTCAACGGCATATGCAGAATATGGAAAAACGGCACCCTCACAGAAATAGAGGGACTTGAAAATCCCTATCTGAAAACAAATCTTGCTCTAAGCTATAAAATGAAAAAAAATGCTGATGCGGCATATCCGGGCTTTGCAAGAAAAATATATATAAACGCCTACAGATACTCCCTCCATATGAAGCCTTTGTCTACTCTCATTGAAATGGGAGCGCAGACAAACACTGTCGAGGAGGAGTACAACGCCTGCGAACCCCTTGCGTCTGTAATAGCCGAAACAATACTCAAAAAAGAACAGGACGATTAACAATTTTGTATACTCAGCGTGTCGATTCCTCGACACGCTGTCATCAAAATGCAGCCGCATTTTGATGAGGCCAAATGTGCGTGCCGGGCAAGCCGGCGACTTCATTTGGATAAAGGAATATAAATTTCAATTTGTTCCAAAAACTACGTTTTTTCGCAAATTGAAATTTATTCCTCGGACGGGCGAAGCTCGTCCTGCGGATTAAAGTCTGCGACGCTTTTTATAATACATTTGTTGGATACTTTTCTTATTACCAATAAATTTACTTTTTTAACAATCCGGTATTTACTTTTATTCTCTTTAATGCTATAATTTTCTTATTATTTTTATGAGAGGTAAGCTATGATATTTGAAATTATAAAAACCATTATTCTGGGAGTTATAGAGGGTATTACTGAATGGCTGCCCATAAGCTCCACAGGCCATCTTATACTTGCGCAGGAATTTATAAGTCTCAATGTAACAGACGAATTTTATGAACTGTTTGACGTAGTCATTCAGCTTGGAGCCATACTTGCGGTCGTGGCTGTTTTTTTCAGAAAGCTAAATCCCTTTTCGCCAAAAAAACGCCCGTCCGAAAAAAAGTCGGTTTATATACTCTGGCTCAAAATAATTCTGGCGTGTATCCCCGCAGGAGTTGCAGGCATACTTTTTGACGATATTCTGGACAAATATCTGTTTAATCCCATAGTAGTGGCTCTTATGCTCATTATCTACGGCTTTATTTTTATAATTGTTGAAAATTCAAACAAAAACAAAAGTCCCCGTTATCGCAGTCTTGAAAACCTGCCTTTTGTCACAGCCTTTGAAATAGGTCTTTTTCAGGTGCTTGCTCTTATACCCGGCACATCCCGTTCGGGAGCAACAATAATAGGCGGACTTCTGATAGGCTGTTCGAGATATGTTGCGGCGGAATTTACGTTTTTCCTCGCCGTTCCCGTTATGCTCGGAGCAAGTCTACTTAAGCTTATAAAATTCGGTTTTGACTTTACGGGATCCGAGGCTGCCATTCTTATAACGGGTATGGTATCCTCCTTTATAGTTTCGATACTTGCCATAAAGTTCCTTATGGACTATGTAAAGCGCAACGACTTCAAGCCCTTCGGAATATACAGAATAATTCTGGGAGCAGTCGTACTCATTTATTTTATGTTTTTCTGATAATCTAAAACAGTCTGTACTTTTAAAGCGCAGACTGTTTTTATGTTTATGATTTATTTTTTATTTATTATTTATTATTTTATTACCTTTATCCAGCCTTCGGGAGCCTCGATCTTGCCCATCTGAATACCCGTAAGTGTTTCATAAAGCTTTTGTGTCACGGGACCCATTTTTTCCATTCCTGCGGGGAAGCAGATTTCCTTACCGTGGTCATATACCTTTCCTACGGGAGAAATAACAGCCGCCGTTCCGCAAAGACCGCATTCCACAAAGTCGCTGAGCTCGCTGAACTTAACCTCTCTGTGTTCTACCTTAAGACCGAGATAGTGTTCCGCAACATACATAAGAGAACGTCTTGTTATGGAGGGAAGTATACTGTCAGACTTGGGAGTAACAACGGTATTGTCCTTTGTTATAAAAATAAAGTTGGCTCCTCCCGTTTCTTCTACCTTGGTTCTTGTAGCCGCATCTAAATACATATTTTCGTCAAAGCCCTTGTTGTGAGCGTCAACTATCTGATAAAGGCTCATTGCATAGTTAAGACCTGCCTTTATATGTCCCGTTCCGTGAGGAGCAGCTCTGTCATAGTCGCTGACTCTTATGGTTATGGGCTTTGCGCCTCCCTTGAAATAAGGTCCTACGGGAGTTGTAAATACTCTGAACTGATATTCATCGGCAGGCTTAACGCCTATTACCGATGAGCTGCCGAAAATATAGGGACGTACATAGAGAGTAGCTCCCGTTCCGTAAGGAGGCACATAATCGGCGTTTGCCTCAACCGTCTTTACTACGGCGTCAACAAACTTTTCTTTGGGATATACGGGTATTTCAAGTCTTGCTGCGGACATTTCAAGTCTTTCGCCGTTAAGATCGGGGCGGAATGTAACGATATGTCCGTCAACGGTCGTATATGCCTTAAGACCCTCGAACACAGTCTGAGCATATTGAAGAACCCCTGCGCACTCGTTGATAACAACATTTGCGTCCTCAATGAGCCTTCCCTCGGACCATTTTCCGTCCTTATAGTCAGAAACAAATCTCTTGTCGGTCTTTATGTAGCCAAAGCCAAGTGACGACCAATCTATATTTTTCTTTGTCATAACGCATACTTCCTTTTTTTTAAAATTGAATAACTGCATAAATATAAGCATATATACTTATACTTATAACTTTATTTTCCCTAATTATATGACTTTATAATAAATTTGTCAATGCGATTAAAAAATATTTTAGTCAAAATATTGACTTGAATAGAAACCTTATGTATAATTTATTTTATATCGGCCTCTCAGCTTCAGAATAGGAGATGAAAGTAAATGAAAAAGATATTGTTTACGGGAGGAGGCACCGCAGGCCACGTTACGCCTAATATTGCCCTCTTTCCAAAGCTTAGGAAAAAAAACTATGATATATACTATATAGGCAGCAAAGACGGCATAGAAAAGGGACTTATCGAAAATGAAAGCATACCCTACTACGGAATAAGCTCGGGAAAACTGCGCCGTTATTTCGATATGAAAAACTTTACCGATGTTTTCAGAGTAATAAAAGGCGTGGGGCAGGCTGTTAACATAATATCCAAGCTTAAGCCCGACATAATATTTTCAAAGGGAGGCTTTGTGGGGGTGCCTGTCGCAGCGGCAGCCAAAATAAAGGGCATACCCCTTGTATGCCACGAGTCGGATATAACCCCCGGACTTGCAAACAAGTTGGCTGCGCCATTTGCAAAAAAAATATGTACCTCCTTTCCCGAAACTCTCAGATATATTCCCGAAAAAAAGGGCATACTCACAGGTTCTCCCGTCAGAGCCGATCTTTTTGAGGGCAAAAGAGAAAAGGGACTTGAATTTGTGGGCTTTGACGGCAGCAAGCCTATAATTCTCATTATGGGAGGATCAATAGGTTCAGTAAAAATAAACAATGCGGTAAGGGGCATAATCGACAGACTGACTGAAAAATTTGATATAATACATCTCTGCGGAAAGGGAAACATTGATATGACCCTTAAGAATCACGCAGGCTACAGACAATATGAATTTATTTCTGAGGAGCTTAAGGATATTTTTGCGGCTGTCGATATAGTATGCGCCAGAGCGGGATCCAACTCCGTTTTTGAATATCTCTATCTTAAAAAACCTATGCTGCTCATTCCTCTTTCAAAAGAGGCAAGCAGAGGAGATCAGATCCTCAATGCAAATTCCTTCAAAGAAAAGGGCTTTGCCGAGGTTCTTGAAGAAGAAAACCTTACGGACGAAACACTGTACGATTCTGTCATAAATATTTATAACAACAGGCATAATTATATAAAAAATATGTCCGAAGCTTCACTTCCCAACGGAGTTGACGAAATAATAAAAGTCATAGAAAGCTGCTTAAAAAATAATTAATAACTATAATCAAAAAAAATAATTTTAAAAAGACCTTTGGCAGGGCATCAGATTCAATTTTTCCTTGCCGAAGGTCTTATATTTTTTTATATTTTTATAAGCTCGCTTATTATTTCAAAGGCGCATTCTTCCTTTGTCATAAGAGGCAGTTCCCTTTTTTTGTCCTTAGTCAATATGGTTATAATGTTTGTATCGGTTCCGAATCCGCTGCCCTCCGAAACTATGCTGTTGGCGGCTATCATATGGACATTCTTTTTTTCAAGCTTTTTTCTGCTGTTTTCTATGAGATCCCTTGTTTCCATTGAAAAACCGCATATTTTCTGACCCGATGTCTTGTTTTTTCCCAAAAATTCAAGAATATCGTCTGTTCTTTTCAATACGACAGTCATATCCCCATCGGATTTTTTTATTTTATCTTTTGCGGTAGTCAGGGGAGTATAGTCCGCTACGGCTGCTGCCATAAATATATAATCAAAATTTTTATATTCTCTTTTTACGGTCTCAAACATATCCCTTGCGCACCCTACGTTTAAAATATTTAACCCCGCAGGAATTTTTGCCGTAGTGTTGGCTTTTATTACGGTTACATCGGCTCCCATTGCCTCCGATACTTCGGCTATTGCAAAACCCATTTTTCCGCTGGAATGGTTTGTAATAAACCTTACGGGGTCTATAGGCTCCATTGTGGCTCCGCAGGTAACAAGCACCCTTTTGCCCTTAAGCAGCTTTGGATAAGAAAGCTCCCTTTTTATATAATTAAATATATCTTCGGGTTCTGCCATTCTGCCCTTGCCCACATCTCCGCATGCCATATCTCCCACTCCAGAGGGAAGAATTATATAGTCGTCATAGGACGACAGCTTTTTTATATTATTCTGCACTATGGGATTGGAATACATATCGGGATTCATCGCGGGAGCTATCATTTTGACAGCCTTTGTCGCCATAACGGTTGTGGAAAGCATATCGTCCGCTATGCCGTTCGCTATCTTTCCTATGATATTTGCCGTTGCAGGGGCAATTACAAACAAATCTGCTTTTTTTGCCAGAGAAATATGCTTTACATCAAATACGGCTGTTCTTTCAAATGTATCGGTAATACACCTGCTGCGGCTAAGCTCCTCTATAATATAGGGTCTTATAAGCTCCGAGGCGCTTTTCGTCATAATTGCGTCTACCTCGCAGCCCGATTTTATGAGAAGTCTTATAAGCTCGCAGCTTTTATATACCGCTATGGAGCCTGTCAGACCCAATACTATTTTTTTACCCTTAAGCATATATTATCATTCCTTCAGTCTTTTCTGTATTTTTCAGGCTCTGTTTCATAGAGGTTTTCTCCGTATGAATCTATAACGACTATACCGGGAAAATCCTTTACCTTAAGTTCATATATGGCTTCGGCTCCCAGATCCTCATATGCTACCGTTCTGCATTCTTCAACGTGGGACGCCAGCAGCGCTCCTGCTCCTCCTACGGCTCCTATGTATACGCAGCCGTATTTTTTCATAGCCTCGACTACCTCGGCGCTCCTCTTTCCCTTTCCTATCATAACCGTTTCGCCATATTTTATCATTTCGGGAGAGTATTTGTCCATACGATAGCTGGTGGTAGGACCTATGGCTCCCACAGGCTCTCCGGGCTTTGCGGGAGAAGGACCTGCAAAATATATCGTACAGTCCTTTATATCAATGGGAAAACCCTTATCCTTGTTTTCAAGCATTCTCTTGTGAGCCGCATCTCTTGCGGTATATATGATGCCCGTTATTCTGACTGTATCCCCTGCCTTTAGTTTTCTCACTGTTTCCTTTGTTATAGGGGTATGCAGCGAAATATCCATATCGAATCATCTCCTTATTTTACCTTATACAAACAATATCTGAAGTTTATTCCTTCAAATTTCTGAGATTTTTCGGCAATTTTATTATAGTTGTCAACAAGCTCGGGCAGTGTTTCATCACCGCTGTCGGGAGAACGTCTTACAACGACAAACTCCACATTTTTATTTCTCATTGCACTTTTGTGAGTTTCAATATTGAGAGGATAATCACTGTCGGAAATGTTTTGTTTTTGGAAAAATCTTACATTGGGTACTATATCCGCCGCTGTATAAAATCCTCCGTCAAGAAAACCATAATTTAACAGTGTTGGGTTTTCGGATTCCTCATGCATTATCATAGAAAAATAATCCTGTACCGTAACATATTCTATAAAAGGCTTCAATTCCCACAGATTGTTATTATAATGAATTGAAACTATTATACATATTACGGCTGCAACACATATCGCACCATCTCTTATCCTTACTCCGTGTTTTTCTATCACATACAGAAATGCAGTTATTCCCAAAATAACAAATCCGCACACTATCATATAATAATATGAAAGATAATTTCCTATATATGAGCCGAATGACAGAAGAATAAACGAAAGGACTATGCCTATTCCTCCGATTCTTTTTGAAAAATCCCTTACAAATACAAATGAAGCTATTCCCAAAGCTATGACAGAGGTACAGAACCAGTTGTCGTTAAAACCTCCTATAACATTTCTGAGTATTTTGTATATTCCATTTATATCAAAATATAACGGCGAATATTTGCTGTTAAAATATATTGTTTCAAAATATGCACTTATACTTCCGCTAAGGGTCATCCACAGCATAACGGGAATTATTACAGTAAATGCTCCGAAAATTGTATAAATTATATTTTTTAATAATAAATCGTATTTTTTTTCTGCAATATTCATTATATATACGCAGGATCCGAGACCCACAAAATACAATGTTATATTAAACTTCATAAAGAGAATTATTCCACCCAGAAGTCCGTTAATATACATATATTTTGGATTGTCTCCGTCCTCTTTGAATATTCTGAGAAAGAAATACAGGCTCATAACTATAAAGGCAGTCATAAATTCCTCACAAGTACCTCCATATCTCATAAATCTGTTGTTATATATAAACACAGGCATAAAAAATGCAGCTAAAAGAGACATATTTTTGCTGAGATACATATTTGCTATTTTATAAGCAAATATAAGAGTAAGAGAGGTCATAACGCCTTCCATAAAATAAGCTCCGTAAAGATTGTGCTTATTGATAAGATATCCTATACCATACATAAGATAGAATATGGGTCCTTTTTGTTCAAAAATATCCTTATAGATAGATTTTCCGTTAAAAATAGCCTTTCCCATTGTATAATATGACTGAGTATCTACCCAATCGTTTATAATATAAAGAGGAGAAGATTTTGTACAGAATATAATGACTCCATATGAAAACAATATTATAGCCGAGTATATAAGAGCATTTTCACTGTCGAGCAGCTTATTCTTTTTTAAAACAAAATAACACACAGCAAGATCAAAAACAAGTGTGAATATTATATTTTCCTTAAAAAGCTCACCAAGAAGAATACTCATAAGAATATAGAAAATAAGGTACCATTCCTTATTTTTAACCTTGGAAAAAGCTAAAAACATAAAAGAAACAATTATAAAAAGAACAAACATAATTATAGCGCCGGGATATATGCCTCCGTTTGAAAGAGTGATTTTCTGAATATCAAGACTTCCCACGCCGGAATAATCAACAACAAACTCTACTCCGCTGTCATACATATCAAACGGAATTTCAAATTTCAAATCAACATCTGTCTGTGAATACGGCATTTTTGTTTCCGCTATCGTTTCTTCACCGTTAAAAACAGTTATTCTGAGATAATTGTCACTGTCAGAAATATACTTTATATTAAGCTTATATATACCCTTATTAAGAGAAATATAAGGTCCGTACATTACCGTTCCGCTATTTCCGCCGTATATGCTTCCCGAGCTTGTCATACCATTTGAAAATGTCATTTTATCAAGAGAAAAGCTTTTTCTGTAAAACATATCAGAAAGAAAAATACTAAAAATCAGTATTGCTCCCAAAATAATTATCAAAAGCTGTTTTTTTTCTATTCCGTATTTTTTCATAAATAAACCTCCTCCTGAAAGTCAGTATAAAAAGCCAATATCATATAGTGCAATATTAAGCCGTACTTCAAAAAAATATATATTTTTCAGACAGCTTATTTTTTTATATAAATATGTTTTATAGTTTTATTCATTGTTGAGTATAGTCTTTATAATATATCGGGGTCTCTTTTTTGTTTCCTTATATATTTTTCCTATATATTCGCCTATAACTCCTATGGAAACAACCTGTATGCCGCCTATGAGCCATATAGAGGCCATAAGAGATGTCCAGCCTGCCTCTGAATTGCCCATTATTTTGACTATAATGCTCCATATAAGAGCCAATATACTGAATATGCACATAAAAAATCCCAATGTTATTATAATCCTTATGGGCTTTATGGAAAATGATGTTATACCGTCAAAGGCAAATGCAAGCATTTTTTTGAGAGGGTATTTTGACTCTCCCGCAAATCTTTCGGCTCTTTCATATTCCACTATGTCGGACTTATATCCTATTTCGGGTACTATGCCCCTAAGAAAAAGATTGACCTCTCCGAACTGCGAAAGTCCCTCAAGGGCTCTTTTGCTCATAAGTCTGTAATCCGCATGATTGAACACTATATCCGCTCCCATAAGCTTCATTAGCTTATAAAAGCTTTCGGCAGTAAATTTTTTGAAAAATGTATCGGTATCTCTGGAGCTTCTCACGCCGTATACAACATCGCAGCCCTCATAGTATTTGTCTATCATAGAGTCAATGGCGTTTATGTCATCCTGCAGATCCGCATCCATTGATATAACCATATCCGAATATTTAACAGCCGTCATAAGTCCTGCCAGAAGAGCGTTCTGATGACCTCTGTTTCTTGAAAGATCAACGCCCGAAAAAAGCTTGTCCTCATTGTGGAGACGGCATATTATATCCCATGTTCTGTCCGTTGAGCCGTCGTTTACAAACATTACCCTGCTTTTGTCGCTGATTTTTCCCTCTTCGACAAGGCTTTTCATTTTGACCTTCATTCTTCGGGCTGTTTCGGGAAGTACCTCCTCCTCCTTATAACAGGGTATAACAACATATAATATATCAGCCATAAGTACAGTTTCACTCCTTATATATTTCGTTTTCTTTTATAAGATTTTCATATTTTTTAAAGAGGTTGTATATAATCACAATAACTGTCACCGACAGTACGTTCCACAATGTATGATCCAGACTGTTTCCATACAGGAATACGGTCTGAGGCACTGCGGCACAAATTTCGGCAGCCACAAAATACGGAAGAAATTTTCTGTCAGAAACCGCAAGTATCAAGCCTATGACTATCGCCGGATAATAATATCTTTCGTGCATATGAGGAAGAAGATAGGGCAAAACAAAAGCAAACAAAGCGAATCCCACGACAATATGGCGGTTTGTTATTTCATAGTTTTTCATAACAAAATAATACACAAGCATAAGAACCACTGCGCCCGTAATATAGACGCATATGGACTTGTTTGCTATTATATCTATATACATACCGTTGAGGAATGAATATATGTTCGCTATGCTGTAGCTGAGCAGATTATATTCATCAGCCTGTTTAAAATAAATGCCGAAAATTCTGAAAATACTGTCTCCGCAGAGCATAGCAGGTATCATCATTGCAAAAAGGGCTATGGGAAACAGAATTATTTTCTTCGGTGAAAGTTTTTTCTTAATTAAAAGTACCAAAAAATAAGGAGCAATAAACACAGCCTGCAGCTTGAATGCAAAAGCTATGCCATAAAATATCATAGAAAGAGCCTGCTTGTTTTTTATAATATAATATATGCTTATTATAAGAAAACAGGTATATATGGAATCACACTGTCCCCATATGCCGCTGTTCATAAAAACCGTAGGCGTAAAAAGACAAAGAGCATATCCCAAAACGGCGCTATGGAGCTTTTTTGTAAGCTCATATACTATTTTTGCCGCAAAGACTGCCATTATAAAATCAAACACGCAGGACACGAATTTTACGCTTTTTATGGCTTCAAAGGGAAGATATGTCAGAACAGCTATTATATAATAATAAGGCGGAGTATAATCTCCTATATATCCCGACAGGGCTCTGAAACCTCCTTCACTCTTTATTTTTTCAAACCACGGTATAATGTATATGTTCATATCTCCGCTCATAAATTCAAACATTCTTGTTCTTATTATGACCGCAGTCACAGACACCAGAATTATAAATATCAATGTATACATATTATTGTAATTTTTAAATAATTCTGAGGATAATATTCTTTTAAGTCCGGATGATTCGTTTTTAACATCATCTTTCACATTTTTTGTGTTATTCATATAAATACCTCTCGTATCGTTTTAATTATAATTATAATTATAATTCAGACTGCCGGAAATCAAACCGACACTTATCATAGTATACATTCGCTGTGTCGGGTCACATGACAGCTTATGTTTATGGCAATGGGCATTCCTGCAATATGAGTGGGATAGTCCTCACAGGCTGCCCATAAAACGGTCGTTCTTCCTCCGAGCCCCTGCGGACCTATGCCTGTTTTGTTTGCCCTTTCGAGTATTTCTTTTTCTATCTTTTCAAGATAGGGCTTTTCGGAATTTTTCCCCACAGGGCGAAGAAGAGCCTTTTTTGCAAGATATGCGCTGTATTCAAAATTACCGCCTATACCTACTCCGACTATCATAGGAGGACAGGGATTGGGTCCTGCCTCTTCTATTGTTTTGAGAACGCAGTCTATAACGCCGTCACGTCCGTCCGAAGGCTTGAGCATATATATCCTTGACATATTTTCGGAGCCGAAGCCCTTGGGAGCAACCGTTATTTTAAGGCTGTCCCCTTCGGTTATATTATAGTGTATTATGGCAGGTGTATTGTCCTTTGTGTTTTTTCTATCACAAACAGGGTCGTATACCACAGATTTTCTGAGAAATCCCTCGGTATAACCCCTTCTGATTCCCTCGTTTATTGCGTCCGAAAGAGAGCCGCCCTCAATATATACCTCCTGACCTATATCTGCAAAAACCACAGCCATACCCGTATCCTGACATATGGGCATATTTCTTTTTTCGGCTATATCGGCATTTTCTATCAGATTTGAGAGAATTGTCTTCGCCGTAGGGGATTCTTCATTTTTAAGCCCCTCCTCAAAAGCCCTTTTTATGTCGCTGTTGAGTACGCAGTTGGCTTTTATACATAAATTTTTTACATTTTCTATTATTGTGTCTTTATTTATTATTTTCATATTATATTTTCCTTTTTTTTACAAATAACTTCAGACGACGCAAATATCGGTTATTCCGCCCTTTTTTACTTTTTCTGTATTATATCATATTTTGATATAAATTAAAAGAAAATTTTTCTTCTTTTTTTCTGTTTTATATGATATAATAAAAAGTGGACTTAATTTCGGATTTTCCTGTTGACTGCACAGAGTGAACAGTCCTGTATATATGATAAGGAGAACACTATGAACACTATAGAAGCATGGAGCAAAGTATCTCTTTCAATAAAAAACGACTCCCGTATTTCAGATGCGTCACGGCGGGCATATATAAAAACCCTTGTTCCCCTTAAGGAGGAAAATAATATTCTTTATCTTATGGCTCCTTCCCTAACAAACAAAAAGACCGTAGAGGTCAAATATTATGACATTATAAGAGAGCATATACAGCTTGTTACGGGTAAGGATTATATAATAAAAATAATAAACAACGACAAAACTCAGATAGAGCCTCCAAAGCTGCGCATAGTCAGCAAAAACAGCGTCATAAGCAGCTACAGATTCGACAATTTTATTGTAGGCAGCTCAAATCAACTGGCTCATGCTGCAAGCTATGCCGTTGCAAAATCTCCGGGAAAGGATTATAACCCTCTGTTTCTATACGGAGGCGTAGGCTTGGGAAAAACCCACCTTATGAACGCCATAGCCAACTATATTCTCGAAAAAAATCCCGAAAGCAAGATAGCCTATATTACCTGCGAAAACTTTGTCAATGAGCTTGTAAAGGCTCTTAAAGAAAACGAAAACGAAAAATTCAGAGAAAAATACAGAAAGCTTGACGTTCTTCTTATTGACGATATACAATTCATAACGGGAAAAGCAGGCACGCAGGAGGAATTTTTTCACACCTTCAATTCTCTCTATAACGAAAACAAGCAGATCATAATAGCCAGCGACCGTCCCCCCGATGAGATAAAAAATCTCACCATAAGGCTCAGCTCAAGGTTTACATCGGGACTTATGGCCGACATAAATCCCCCCGATATAGAAACGAGGATAGCCATTCTCAAACAAAAATCGGAGGAACAGAATTTTCACATAGACGACGACGTTATTTATTATATTGCCGAAAATGTGACCTCCAACGTCAGAGAGCTTGTGGGAGCGCTCACCAAGGTAAAGGCCTATAAGCTGCTTATAAACAACCCGATAGACCTGACAACCGCAAAAGAGGCTCTTTCTTATATAAAAAAGGACTCGGAGCCCGCAGACATTTCAATCAAAAAAATACAGGACTGCGTATGCGGAGTATGCGGAATAAGCATAGACGAGCTGACAGGCAAAAAAAGGACAAAGCCCCTTTCCACCTACAGACAGATAGCCGAATATCTTTGCAGAAAATATGTAAAGCATATAACACTTGTGGAAATAGCGAAGCAGTTCGGAGGGCAAAACCACACCTCTGTCAAAACGGCAGTCGAAAAAATACATAAAATACTTGAAGAAAACAGCAATAAGGAAATAAGCGAGCTTGTAAGCACTATAGAGGCCAAGCTCAATATACAGAACGGATAATTTTTTCACATTGATTTTACACAGAATGTGGAAAACTATGTGGAAAAGTATGTGGTTTTGTGTGTTTAATGTGGAAAACTTTTTTAATAAATGTGGATAATGTGGAAAACTTTTTACTTTTCGGATATATTTTTCCACATATAAACCACATAGGCAGGAGAGTTGATTTTTCCGTTATTTAAGAACAAAATCATAATAAAATATCTGAATATCCAAAAAACCACATCTCCTACTACTAATACTACTAATTATAATATTATGATAAATATAAAGATATAAACAAAAAACCTGAAATCTTTGTGCATAACTTTTTCAAACAGGAAAGGAATTATACTTATGAAAATAAAAATCAACAAGGACAAGCTGAACTATAATATTGGACTTACAAGCAGAGCGGTCGTTTCAAAATCAACTATGAATATACTTGAATGTATACTTCTTATTGCGGACGAAAACGGCCTTAAGCTTATATCGAACAATCTGGATATGGGCATAGAAACAAACTACTGCAAAGCGGAGGTCGAAGAAAAGGGAAGAATAGCCCTCGAAGGCAGCTTTTTTTCATCGGTCATAAGAATGGCTCCCTCTCAGGATATTTATATCGAAACCGATGAAAAATTCATTACCACCATAAAAAGCGGAAAATACGAAATAAAAATGTCGGGAAGAGATCCCGAGGTTTTTCCGCTTCTTCAGGAGGTTTCCGAAAATACGGAATATAAAATAAACGGCAAAAAATTTAAAAATATGATAAGAAAAACAAAATTTGCCGTAGCATCGGAAAATATAAAACCTGTTCTTACGGGAGAATATTTTGAAATAAATGACAACAGCATAACAATGGTAGGCATAGATGGATACAGAATAGCCTATGTATGTTCGGAGCTGATAAAGGGCAACAATGACAGCTTTTCGGTCATAGTCCCGGGAAACGCCGTAGGAGAAATAGGCAGGCTTATAGCTGATGAAGAAGAAATAAGTCTCTTTTTCACCGAAAATCATATGCTTACGAGGTTTAAGGACTGTACCCTTATAACAAATCTCATAGAGGGAGAATATCTGAAATATATGCAGTTTTTTACTGAGGATTTCAGAACGAAGGCAGTTGTGAGAAAGGACGAAATAATGAGCTGTCTCGACAGAGTTCTTCTTATATCGAAGGACGCAAAAAAGTCTCCCGTAAAGATAGATATTTCCGACAGTGTGATAGAGCTTTCGAGCATAAGCGAAATGCTTGGAAGTATGCATGAGTCCATTGACTGCGAAGTATCGGGAGACGGGCTCACCATAGGCTTTAATCCCAGATACCTTCAGGAGATTCTCCATAATATGGACTCTGAGGAGGTCACCCTTCTCTTTAATTCGCCTCATTCTCCTTGTATAATATTGGGAGAGGAAGAATATAAGTATCTTCTTCTTCCGCTCAGGCTTTAAAAAGAGGTTTTTGAAGGAATGAAAAACACGGTAGAAAAGCTTTCTTTCAGAGATTACAGAAATCTTTGCGAAACGACTATGGAGTTCGTACCGGGAATAAATGTAATTTATGGGAACAACGGTATGGGAAAAACGAATATACTTGAGGCCGTATATCTCTGTTCTTCGGGCAGAAGTCACAGAACCCACAAAATATCATCTCTCATAAATTTTGAAAAGCAGTCCGCAGATGTGGTTCTTTATAAAAACAACGGCTTATATAACGACAAAATAAATATAAGCATAAGACAGAACGAAAAAAAAGGTATAGCTATAAATGGCATACCGCTGAAAAAAACGGGCGAGCTTTTCGGAAAATTCAGAACAGTCATATTTTCTCCCGAAGATATGGGGCTTATAAACGACGGCCCGTCGGGGAGAAGGCGTTTTATGGATATGGAGCTTTGTCAGCTCAGCAAAGTGTATTGTTATGATCTTGAAAAATATTTCAAGGTGCTTAAAAACAGAAACAATCTTCTGAAAAACGGCGACCCCATAAGTATAAGAGATACTGTTTTTATATGGGATAAGCAGATGGCCGAATACGGAGTAAGAATAATTGAAATGAGGGAGGAATTTATAAAAAAAATATCTCCCTTTGTTGAGGACATATACAGAAAGCTTTCGGGAGGAGCCGAAAATATAGAAATAAGCTATAAGCCCGAGACGCCTGCCGGGGAGCTTGCGGAAAGGCTTGAAAAGGGTCTGGAAAGGGATATATATTATAAAAAAACAAACTGCGGGCCTCACAAGGACGATATAGTTTTTAAAATAAACGGTTCGGACGTAAGGCTTTTCGGCTCTCAGGGACAAAAAAGATCCACCGTTCTTGCACTTAAGCTTTCTGAAATAAAGCTTATAAGGGAGGAAACGGGAGATACGCCTGTTCTTCTCCTTGACGATGTAATGAGCGAGCTGGACAGAGAAAGACAGAAGTTTGTAACGGAAAGTATGAAAGGTATGCAGATACTTATTACCTGTACGGGCATAGACGATTTTATTGAAAAGCTGTGCAGGGATAAAAAAAATAAGGTTTTTTTTGTAAAAAACGGAAAAATTTCTGTTAAAAGTTAAAAAAATGTGTTATAATTAATATGTTTGGTTTAGTCAAGGATATTCGTACTCCGCTTATGCTGCGTACTCCCACAGAAGTCTGAGGATGTGGGAAATTATTTAATAAACTGCTTTGTATATATAATATCAGAGGAAGGATTTTTTATATTATGAGTGACATTGAAATAAATAAAGAAGTAAGTACAAGTTATGACGAAAATCAGATACAGATACTTGAAGGACTGGAAGCAGTAAGAAAAAGACCCGGAATGTATATAGGCTCCACATCCATAAGAGGACTTCATCATCTTGTGTATGAAATTGTGGATAACTCAGTAGACGAGGCCTTGGCAGGCTTTTGCAAAAATATAGACGTGACTCTTAACAAGGACAATTCTGTGACTGTGAGAGACGATGGAAGAGGTATACCTGTCGGCATACATCCCACAGCGGGTATACCTGCCGTTGAAGTCGTTTTCACCATACTCCACGCAGGCGGAAAATTCGGCGGAGGAGGGTATAAGGTGTCGGGAGGACTTCACGGAGTGGGAGCCTCTGTTGTAAACGCTCTTTCAAGTAGCCTCAATGTTAAGATATACCACGAGGGCAAAATATATTCTCAGGATTATGAAAAAGGAAACACTGTAAACAAGCTTACTATAATAGGAGACTGCGATGAGAATGCTACAGGCTCCGAAATAACATTTCTTCCCGATGATACCATATTTGAAGAAACCTACTTTGATTTTGACACCCTTAAGGAGCATTTTCAGGAGACTGCCTTTCTTACAAAGGGCATAAGGATAAACTTTAAGGACAACAGAGAAGAAGAACAAAAAAAGGTTTCCTTTTGTTATGAAGGCGGCATAAAGGAGTTTGTGGAGTATATAAACAAAAACAAAACTCCTGCCTATGAGGATATATTCTATTGTGAGGGTATAAAGGAAGATATAGTCGTAGAGGTTGCTTTTCAGCATAATGACGGTTTTCTGGAAAACAACTATTCGTATGTAAACAATATAAACACCATAGACGGAGGTACCCATGTTGTAGGATTCAGAACGGCTCTTACAAAGACTGTTAACGACTATTGCAGAAGATTCGGACTTCTGAAGGAAAGCGACAAGAACCTTACGGGCGATGACATAAGAGAGGGTCTTGTTTCGGTTATCTCTGTTAAAATAGGCGATCCTCAGTTTGAGGGTCAGACCAAGGGAAAGCTGGGAACATCGGAGGCAAAGACAGCCGTTGATTCGGTATTATCCGAAAAGCTAAAATATTTTCTCGAAGAAAATCCCATTGTGGCAAAGGCCATATTCGACAAGGCTATGCTTGCATCCCACGCAAGAGACGCAGCTAAAAAAGCGAGAGAGCTTGTCAGAAGAAAATCAGTTCTCGAAACAACGAGACTGCCGGGAAAGCTTTCGGACTGCTCCGAAAAGGATCCTTCTAAATGTGAAATTTATATAGTTGAGGGTAACTCCGCAGGAGGTTCGGCAGTAGATGCAAGAACAAGCAAAACACAGGCCATACTTCCTCTGAGAGGAAAAATTCTGAATGTTGAAAAGGCAAGGCTTGACAGAGTGTTGGGCAACGAAGAAATACGTTCTATGATAACGGCCTTTGGCACGGGTATTCACGATGAGTTCGATATAAGTAAGCTCAGATACCACAAGATAATTATAATGACCGATGCGGACGTAGACGGCGCCCATATAACCACACTTCTGCTTACGTTTATATTCAGATTTATGAAACAGCTCATAGAGGACGGATATGTATATCTTGCAAAGCCGCCTCTCTATAAAATAGAAAAGGGCAAAACAAAGCTCTATGCATACAGCGATGAGGAAAGAGACGACATACTCAAAAATATGGATACAAAGGGTATGAAGCCTATACAGAGATATAAAGGTTTGGGAGAGATGGATCCCGAACAGCTTTGGGAGACTACTATGGATCCTTCCACAAGAACCCTCATAAGAGTGAATATGGACGATGCAAGGAGAGCCGATGATATTTTTTCAAAGCTTATGGGGGACAACGTAGAGCCGAGAAAAGAATTCATAAGGGAATATGCAAAGTTTGTTACGAATTTGGACATTTAAAATATAATTTGGAGGAATTTTAGTATGATGTATCAATATTTAAAATTAAAAGATGGTACAGAAATAGTACATTCTGAAATGCTTCCCGATGGAAAAGTAAAGGTGTGTGTTGAAAAGCCTGATAAGGAAGACGGTTTACACACAGCATATTGCTATTTACCCCAATACGAGTGGTTTGATATATATGGTTTTACAGAAGAAGAAATAGAAAAATATCAGAAGATTTTGGAATCTGTAGCTCATATAATTATTGAATTATCTCAATGTGGAGGATTTGAAAATGCCTCAAATTTTTAAGACAGGCAGTTATTCTTAATTTTATTATAAAAACAATAGAGGCTCGACACGAAGAAATTATTGAAGAATGGTATAAACATTTTGGAGAAATAAGATATTATTGCTGAATATTAGCTTAAAAGTATAGGCCACAGGTGAATTTATGGATAATAATTTGAATAACAACAACGACAACAATAAAATACTTGATGTTGAAATAGTGAGCAAAATGAAGGACTCCTATATCGACTATGCCATGAGCGTTATAATATCAAGAGCATTGCCCGATGTAAGAGACGGTCTTAAGCCTGTTCACAGACGTATACTTCATTCTATGAACGAGCTTAATCTTGGTCCTTCAACAGCCCATAAAAAATCCGCAAGAATAGTGGGCGATACAATGGGTAAGTATCACCCCCACGGTGACACCTCTATATATGATGCTCTTGTCAGGATGGCCCAGAATTTTTCTATGAGGTATCCTCTTGTGGACGGACATGGAAACTTTGGAAACATTGATGGTTATCAGGCAGCAGCTCAGAGATATACAGAGGCAAGGCTCTCAAAGATAGCTCTTGAAATGCTTAAGGACATAGACGAAAGCACGATAGAGTTTACAGACAACTATGACGGAGAGCTGAGAGAACCTACGGTTCTGCCGTCAAGATTTCCCAATCTTTTGGTGAACGGATCTTCGGGTATTGCGGTAGGTATGGCTACAAATATACCTCCTCACAACCTTTCGGAGGTCATAGACGGACTTGTACTTATTATTGACAACAAAATAAAAAATGAAGATACGGATATAAGGGATATTATATCCGTAATAAAGGGACCCGATTTTCCCACGGGAGCCAATATTCTTGGCAGAAACGGCATAAAGCAGGCTTATCTGACAGGCAGAGGTAAAATAAGAATAAGATCCACCGCCGAGATAGAAACACTTCCGAGCGGAAGACAGAGGATAGTTGTCACAGAAATACCCTATCAGGTCAACAAGGCCAAGATGATCGAAAAAATTGCGGAGCTTGTCAAGGATAAGAAGATAGAGGGTATTTCCGATCTGAACGATGCTTCGGGCAGAGAAGAAGGAGTAAGAATTGAAATAGACTGCAAAAGAGAAGCAAACGCAAATGTGGTTCTAAACAGACTTTATAAATATTCGCAGCTCCAGGAGACATATTCGGTCAATTTTCTTGCAATAGCCGACGGCGAACCCAAAACCCTGAATATAAAGGAAATGCTTATATATTATCTGGATTTTCAGGAGGATTTTGTAAGAAAAAGAACCCGCAGAGATCTTGAAAAGGCCGAAAAAAGAGCGCATATTCTCGAAGGATATTTAAAGGCTCTCGACAATATAGACGAGGTAATAAATATAATAAGGACGTCACGTTCGGTAGATGAAGAAAGAACAAGACTTATGGAGGGCTTTGGATTTTCGGAAGAACAGGTAAGAGCCATTGTTGAAATGAGACTCAGAAGTCTGAGAGGTCTTGAAAGAGAAAAGCTTCTTGAAGAATACAGAAATTTAGAAAAGCTCATAGGAGAGCTTAAGGAAATTTTAGCGGACGAAAAAAAGCTTTTGGATGTGGTTAAAAAAGAATTTGTTGAAATAAAGGAAAAATATGGAGATGAGAGAAGAACAAAGCTCATTGACGATCCCGGAGAGATAGAAATTGAGGATCTTATTCATGACGAAATGAGCGTTGTTACTATGACATATCTCAATTATGCAAAGAGATGTCCTCTGACTACCTACAAGAGCCAGAACAGAGGCGGGAAAGGCATAATGGGTATGCAGACGAGAGAAGACGATATAGTCAGGGGAATGTTCCTTGCGTCCAACCATACTACCATACTTTTCTTTACAAACGCAGGAAGGGTATATAAGCTCAAGACATATGAGATCCCCGAGGCGGGAAGAAACGCAAAGGGTACTCCCATAGTGAATATGCTGCCTCTTGACGCAGACGAAAAGGTTACGGCGATACTTACCACAAAGGATCTTGAAGAAAATACCTACTTCACTATGATAACAAAGAGAGGTACTATAAAGAGAGTAAAGGCTGAGGCATTCCGCAATATAAGAAAAGGCGGACTTATCGCTATAAACTTAAGAGAAAATGACAGACTTATGTCTGTAATAAAGACCAACGGAAACAGCGACATAATAGTAGCCACAAAATATGGAATGGCTATAAGATTCAATGAAAATGACTGCCGTGATATGGGCAGAACCGCTGCAGGAGTAAAATCCATAAAGCTGCGGGGAGATGATATTGTCATAGGAATGGAGGCAGTTGAAGAAGGCAAAAAGCTTCTTATAGTTTCTGAAAAGGGCTTTGGAAAATGTACTCTTACATCAGAATTTAAGTGTCAGAGCAGAGGCGGCACAGGCATAAAGGCATATAAGATAACTCCCAAAACAGGCAACATTGTGGGAATTTCTATGGTGAACGAAAATGAGGAGCTTATGCTTGTTACGTCCGAAGGAATAATAATAAGAATAAAAGTCAACAGCATTTCTACAATAAGCAGAAACACTTCGGGTGTAAAGCTTATAAATGTGGGAGAAAATGTGAATGTTATGTCTATTGCCAAAATATCCGAAGATGCAATAGAGGATAATAATGACAGTCAGAATTCTGCAGATGACGAAGAGACTCTTAACGAAGAAGTAAAAGACAATAAAGAATAAAACTAAAATAAAAACTAAAATTAAAAAAATATGGCTTAAGCCACAATACACCGCTTAAAAAAGCGGTGTATTGTATATGAGAATAATTTTCATCAGAAAAAAATAAATAATAAACAAGAAAGATGATATGTATGAAAAAAACAATCGGAATTTTTGCTCATGTGGATTCGGGAAAAACTACATTTTGTGAAAGGCTTTTGTATATGACGGGATCTTTCAAATCCTTTGGAAGAACCGACAAAAAAACATCCTCTCTCGATACTGACGACAGCGAAAGACAGAGAGGAATAACGGTTTTTTCTCATCAGGCTGAGTTTATGTATAAAAACAATAAGTATTATATTGTGGATACTCCCGGTCACAGCGACTTTTTTCCCGAGGCGGAAAGAGTAATGGAAATTCTGGATTTTGGCATCATAATCATAGGACAGAGTATAAGATATGACGATGTAAACATATTCAGAATGCTCTGCAAAAATAATATTCCCGTTTTTATATTTGTAAATAAAACGGATCTTAAGACTTTTGACAGAGACAGTATATATGGAGAAATAAAAAGTAAATTCAGCAACGAATGCTTTATTGCGGAGGATTATGAAAGCAACGCCGAATTTGCCGCTGAAAGAGACGAAATATTTTTTGAAAAATATATTGAAGGCTCATACGGTACAGATGATATAAAAAATACGCTGTCTGAGCTTATAAATAAATTAAAATTAAAATATTATTTTTTTGTGGCGAGAGGCGGTTTTTTTGAGATTTATGGCGGTTTTGGGGTATGGTGGTCGGTAGGGATTTATGGGTGTTAATGAGGGCAATATACGGGTAATATACAAATTTGGAGATTGTATATTACAGGAAATTCGCATAAATTCATTTGAAAATCGTCTAAAATTCTCATAAATTTTTTTAGTTAATTTCGATTTGTGTTGGTTTATAATGTATTCCATAATTCCGAT
Organism: uncultured Clostridia bacterium; assembly: GCA_947630725.1. Taxonomy (GTDB): domain Bacteria; phylum Bacillota; class Clostridia; order Lachnospirales; family CAG-274; genus JAJQCI01. The sequence goes on along the minus strand of CANRIS010000014.1, from coordinate 33,699 downwards.
ATATGCCCTCTGTGTTATAATGCATTCATAAATTAGACTTGTGTTGGCTTAAGATGTATTCCATAATTCCGATTCGTGTTGGCTTAAGATGTATTCCATAATTCCGATATATGCCCTCTGTGTTATAATGCATTCATAAATTAGATTTGTGTCGGCCTAAGATGTATTCCATAATTCCGATATATGCCCTCTGTGTTATAATGCATTCATAAATTAGACTTGTGTTGGCTTAAGATGTATTCCATAATTCCGATTCGTGTTGGCTTATGATATACTCCATAAATACGATTTGTGTTGGTTTAAGATATATTCCATAATTCCGATATATGCCCTCTGTGTTATAATGCATTCATAAATTAGACTTGTGTTGGCTTATGATATACTCCATAAATACGATTTGTGTTGGTTTAAGATATATTCCATAATTCCGACATATGCCCTCTGTGTTTTATGATGCACTTCATAATTTCGATTTATGTTGGCTTAAGATATACTCCATAAATTCGATTTGTGCTGGCTTAAGATATATTCCATAATTCCGACATATGCCCTCTGTGTTATAATGCATTACATAAATTTGATTTGTGTTGGCCTATGATATACTCCATAAATACGATTTGTGTTGGCCTATGGTATACTCCATAAATTCGGCTTGTGTTGGCTTATGATGCATTCCATAATTCCGATTTGTGCCTCTCTGTGTTTATTCCGTAAAGCTTTGCGGGGGAAAACGGGATTGACGTTTTTGGCGGCGTGTGGTATTATCAGGGTATGAGGTTTATGGCGGCGGTCAGCTCTTGCAAGGTGACGTGGGTATAGACATCTTTTGTAAGATCTCCTGCGGAGTGGCCGAGGATACGCTTTATACTCAGCTCCTTTGCGCCGTAGCGGTTCAGGAGAGAGGCTGTTGTATGTCGGCACTCGTGAAAGCTGTGGGAAATGCCCAGAGCCGCAAGGGAGCTTGAAAAAAGAGGTCTTAAGCTGCCCGATGTCAGAGGCTTTTGACTGTTTCGGTCGGGGTTTGAAATAAGGTAGGGCGTATTGTTTTCCATAAATTCGCAGACAAAGCTGCGAATGCGAGGGTGAATGGGAACAATGCGATCCCTGCCGTTTTTGGTTTTCATACCGTGACGGAAATAGCCATCGTCAAGGTTTACGCTTTCGGGTTTCAGTGTCAGAAGCTCTGAAATGCGAAAACCTGTGTAGATAAGGATAAGGGCGATTTTGCAGCAGAAGTCTGAGGAATTTGCCCAAAGGGTCTCTATTTCGGCATCTGTGAAAATGCTTTTATCCTTTTTTTGCGCCGTGTTGTCGATAATGACATATTGGGAATAGTCCTTATCGATGTAGTCATTTTGCACCGCATATTTAAAGACTGTGTGGAAAATGATTTTGATGTTGTTGAGGGTCGACTTGCTGCGGACATCGCAGTTGTCGAGAACCTCCTGAAGCTCTGCAGAGTGTATCTGAGATATTTTGATCTGGTGAAGCCTTTGGCATTTTTTGAATGCGGCGGCATAGGAGGAAATTTTTTGAGGGCTTGCCTCTCTGAATGCCATTCGTTTTGCCAGATCATAGACCTCTGCGAAGGTTTTGTTTCGGCCGTCAATGCTGTAAGGTTTTCTGTTGTATTCGGCGAGAGCGATTATAGCGTCCTGACGGCGTTCATAATAACCCAGATACTTGTAGATTTGTTTTCCCTCTTCGGTGTAGCCTGCCGTTATGCGAACGGCAAACGGTTTGCGGCGGCGTTTGCCAAGGTTGACTATACCGCCATAGTTATTTGGATTTTTCATATTGTAATTTCTCCTTTCGATAAAAAAATTATGCTTTCGCAAATAAAATTTTTGTGTTTGTGAAAGAAGAAAGCAAAACGATATATATTAACGGCATGAGCCGAAAATATCAACTTGATTTGACAAATGAGATTTATTTTTTTATAATAAGAGTGAATAACCTCCTTTCTTATATAAATTGTTTTTCCCCGAATGATGGTTTTTTGCCTGACCTGTTGTTCGGGGAGCTTTTTTTCTGCCTTATTTTATGCTTTATTTTATGCCTTATTTTCTGCTTTATTTTTAATGTTTTCATTTTGTTGAGGACAGTTCATAAAGTTCATGAGGGGCTATGTCCTGACCGTCGAGCCATTCTATACCTGTGCCGGAAGAAATAATATGAACGGTGTTGAAATAATCCTTATCCTTTAACATTCCGTACCAGTCACCTGAAATATAGGGTTTTACATCAAAAATTTTCAATTCTCCGTTTTCATAAAGCAATTTAAGCTTATAATCCGGCAGAGGCTCTACTTTTTTTAGCGTTGGATTTAGCATTTTGGTCACCTCCGTTATTTCAAGGGCTCGATCTTAAAGAATTTTTGACCTTCTGAAAGAAGTTTCCAGTTGGCTTCGAGTTCTTCCCTGTGAATAATTATCCATGCTTCTATCAGTTTTAATTTATTTTTGGGCATATCACCTTCAAGCAATTCTCCGTCAAGAGATATTGCGGCTTCATACCCCGAATATTCTGCATGTATGTGTGGAAGATTGTGTTTTCCTCCGATTTCTCTGTACATTTTGATAATAATTCCGTAAAACATACATAATGCCGGCATTGGGATACCTCCTTATTGTATTCTTTTTATTATGATAACGGTAGGAAATAATTATGATTTTATTATCTTCACAAAGGTTGAATGCCGAATGTCATTATATAATCAGTATACAGTAATAAATATTTTATATTATTTCGGGTATATTCTGCGGGTGTATCCGTATTAGAACCAGCTTCAGATAGAAGATCCATAAATATATCCTTAGATTCACTGGAAGTAATAGAAGGATCGACTATTTGTAAAATGCCACACAACGAATCAGCAAGCAATGCGGAATTTGTATCGACATAACCGGGATCAACCATATATATCAAACCTACAAGATTGCTATCTTTTGAATTTGTTTGTGTGGTAAATAAAAATCCCAATTCATCTGTCATATATACTTCAAAAACTCCTTTGCCATCTTCAGAGGTTTCATTAGTTATATTATCTATAGATATTCTTATTTCGGGGAATTTTGCGTTAAATGTAGCAATAAAATCATTTAACGACATATTCAAAGCAGGACTTGTTTGTGTAGTAGTTTCGGGAATTGATGTGGTAGTTGTTACTTCAAGAGTTGTTGTAGTGGAAGTGGTTTCAGTTTGTGTTTCGGCAGTTGTATTAATAGTGGTAGTTTCAGGTTTTTTTTGTTTTTTTTCAGTGGTGGTTTCTATAGTTGTGGTTGTGGCTTCCGTTTGTGTTTCAAGTTTTGTTTTATTATTGCTACAACTTTTAAATATAATGAAAGCCAATAAGATAATTATTAGAGTATTGGAAATTATGTATTTTTTTCTATATGAAAGAGAGTTGTATTTTGATAAAAGTTTTTTTAAAGTTTCGGTTATTGTTTGGATAAAACGTTTAAATGTTATCATTATAATATCCTCCTTTAAGAATTATGTTGATTTTCAAGTTTGTATGCAAGTGAGAGTAATTCTGTCTGAGATTTTATATCCAAGCTTTCAAAAATTCTCAGAAGTTCCATTGCTTGACTGCTAATTTGTTTTTGATTTTCGGAGCCATTCTTTACAATGAGAGTATTTGCATTATTGCCTTGTAGAATAGTGCTATTGGTTATGTTTCCTGACAATTTTTCAGACCAGCCCATAATATAACAGGGATCACATTTAAATAAATCGGCAAGCTTACATATAGTTTCATATTTTATGTTTTTTATATTGCCGCTTTCGTATCTCTGTACAGTGGCTTCTTTTACACCCAGATACTCGGCAACTTCAAGTAAAGTATAGCCTTTTCTTAATCTCAATTCTTTAATTTTTTCGTTTATAGCTGACATAAGGCACCTCCTTTTTTATAATTATATCATTACTTCCGCAAAATGCAAGCCTTTTTACGCAAAATGTAAAAAAATTTTGAAAAAGGTATTGACAGCACTGAAAATTGGTGTTAACATAAACTTACGCAGTGCGAAAGTTATAAAAGGAGGGAGAAGAAATGCATAGGAAAACAGATATCATTGCATTAAAAAAACTGATGATTGATAAAGGTTTTAATTCCATAACCGATTTATCAACGGCATCAGGAATAGACAGAACTACGTTAGGCAAGGTCTTGAAAGGAAAAACACAGCCTTCTGCTGATGTTATGTTTAAACTTGTTGAGATACTGGAAATACCTACAAGTGAAGCCGGAAAAATTTTTTTTAATGCTGACTTACGTACTGCGTAAGTTATAACGAGACAGTCTAAGGGGGTGAAGAAATGAATGTAGTATTAATGCTGTTGATAGTAAGCACAGCGGCTAATATTTTTCTTGTTATTAAGTATTTATCGGCGAAATTGGCATATTCGGCTATTGTGTATTATTGTGTTGAAAAAGAATACGAGATAGATACCGAAGGGGTCAACAAAGCCATAGTAAAGATAGGAACACACTATGCAAACATTGTACGCAGATTTTTAGGGCTAAAGGAAATTTAAAAATATTTATCTATTTGTTCCGAAATGATATGAGCTGTTACTTTGGTTATAAACTCGAAAGATAAAGAACCGACTTTTTCAAGTATGGGTTTTGCTTTATTCCAAATCTTATCATTTCTGATATGTTCCAAAAAATCATGTCCGAAATAGGTCAAGTCACCGACTGTAAAATCTTGGAGAGCAGGATGAAAAATTTCATTTAATTTAGAATAATCCGGATATGAAATTTTTATAAATCCTGCTTCTGATAGCTTAATACAAGTATAGATGACCATGTTTTCTGAAAATTCGGGAGAAAGTTTTTTGGCGAAATCTTTTGCGTACATGTGCATAAAATAAGGTTCTGCTTCTATGGTAAGGAGAACTCTTTTAACACAGTTAATATCAAGTTTCATTTTCAAAACCTCCTTATAATGATAATATTTATGTCAAAAATATTTTATCATATAGAGGCAGAAAACGCAAGATATTTATACCTAAAAATAAGGATAGAAAGGAGACAAGCTAAGATGCCTGTTGCCGAGAGGATAAGAGAAATAATAAAGGACAAGATGCTTATACAGGCTGAGGTGGGGCGAAGGTTGGGATATACGCCTAAAACTTTCAACAGTATGCTTAAAGGAAAGCGACACATATATGCCGATGATATTCCTAAAATATGTAGGGTGTTGGGAATTTCGCCAACTGAATTGTACGGATATAACGAGACGGCGTGAGGGGGTGAGGAAATGCACAAATTTAGAGTTGTGAATGAAGAACCGAAAGCAACCGAAAACGGCGCTCTTATATGGGGCGGGTTGAGAATATTTTTAGATAATTTTGAGCTGATAGGTGTAAAGGGATATAAGATCAAATGTGAAAATGGGGCAAACGTGCTGACAGTGAAAATTGCGATTGCCCCGGAGATCAATTAGATCAGATAAGGGATTCAAGATACATTTAAAGCGACAGTCTGAGGGGGTGAGGAAATGGCACTTAAGTATGTGATAGGTATGGTAAATGGCGAGGTGAAGCTTAAGATCTGCTATGAGACACGGTTTGGTTTTATAAGAGAGATCGGAATTGAATCTGAAGATGAAGGGCGGCCCGGTGTTTGGCGCAACAATAAGACAGAGATAATAAGAGCAGACACCTTAAAGGACTATATTAAGTATTTGAAAAGGATGATAGTTGTATATAAGCTGCGTTCGTTTGAGCGGATAATGAATGTATACTATACTGTCAAAGTCAGATTAAATGATGAAAGGACACTGTATATTACGTATAGGACAAGGTTTGGTTTTTTAAGAGAAATCTTGATAAGGGATGATACTAAGGGAAAGCTCTGTCCGCCACTGTTTTGGCGCTCATACAGAAGGGTTGAGATAATAAAGACACCCACCGCAAGGGAATTTATAGGGTGGGTGGTGAGATCATTTAAGCAAAGAGGTAATAAGCTTTGTTAAGGCATTGACGGCAGATGTTGACAAGACGCCGTTTGTAAGAGTGATTATGAAATCTTTGATCTTTTGGGGGCGGGACTTTTGTGGAGCTTTTTCTATATTGTTAAGAAAATCTGTAAGAAGTCTGAGATGTTCCGGCTCGATAAGAGAGGGATCGGACAAGGCTGTATTTATTGAGTGATCGTCTGTAACATTGATGTTGTTGCCGTTGATATTGAGGGTGTTTCGGTTATCTTGATATATAGAAAACGGTGCTGTTTCGGAAAAACCATTTTCTACATAATCAATGCCTTTTGGGGTTAATGATAATACGGCATAGACTAAGGTTGAAGCACTGTTTTTAAATATATAACCGAAGTTTTCAAGATATTCAATGGCTTGCTGCACGTCATAGAGGTCAAAATCGTAGTTATCATAATAATATTCATAAGATTCTTTGTGTTGCTTATCGTGCTCATAAGCACGAAGCAGGAGAGAATGGGCAACATCTCTAATACTCATAGTTTAAGGCTCCTTTCTTGGTATTTAAGGTGGTGTGTAAGTTGGTTGAGTTGAAAGAGTTACGGCTGAAGTTGGGCTTTTCACAACAAGAGGCAGCCGAAGCCTGCGGAATAAAACAGTGTTATTATTCGCAGTTGGAAAGGGGAATACGGATACCGAGCGTTAAAACGGCAAAAAGGCTTGGAGAGTTTTTTAAAATGGATTGGACAAGGTTTTTTGCCTGAGAATATTATATTGCAAACAGCAATAGTTGTCAAGAATAAGCGGTATTCAAAGACGGCCTGAGAGGGGGTGAGGAAATGAAAATTGTAGTTGAATTGGATGAAAAAGAAGTGATCGGCTTAATTAAAAAGTTAATCGGTGAAGAAATTGGCGAGGAAGTTGCTTTAAGGCTGAGTCAGGAATTATGTAAAGCGGTTTTTAAGGAGGGCTAAAAATGAATGATAATGCAAATGTAAAGGAAAAATTGATGGAGATCTTCAATAAGCTCTATGAGCTTGAAATAAACGAGATCGACAAGGTGATGACTAAGCGTTTTGAAACAACGCGGCTTGTTGATATGAACAAGTGTTTATACTATGTGGCGGACAGGCTGGCAAAGTGTGAAAAGGAGAATGCTTAAATGAACAAAAGACCGATTTTTTGCAAAGAGGAGAGGGAACCCGAAGAAAGTTTTGCCGAGAGCTGCAAAGAGCTTAGTGAAATGTTGCGTAAGTTATGCAGTTTTTTATACATAAAGATGGCGGAAGAAAGTCATATGACGGAGGACAAAGTCGATCAGATCATAAGGAAGATGGCTCTTAGCAAAAAAACAAAAAAGTTTGAGAATAGTGTTTATGATAAAAGTAAAGAAGCGGGACTGGATCCCTTTCTGGCGATGGTGTGTGTAGATTTTATAAGCGCAGGGGCGTGTCTTAAAGTATGTTCTATAAAGGAGATGATAACATGAAAAGAAAAATCAAAGGGGACAGGCTCAATGCAGTGGAGGCTGCGGAGATGCTGGGGGTAAACGTGCAGTATCTGAGAATACAGCTGCGGAACAAAAGCCCCGCATATGCCGATTTGCAGGCGGTAGTCAATCCGCCGAAGGAAGGGAGCCTGTCGAGGCGATACGAATACATAATATACAAGTACAAGGTTCTGCAGCACATATACGGTAAAGATGTACCCGAGTATATACTGAAAAGGTATTATCCCGAGGAAAAGGCATAAGCGGGAGGTGGCAGATATGAAGGCGTACAAGGACGAGAACAGCGAGGTGTTTCTTGTAGAGGCGAGGCGGTGCAAGAGATGCGGCGGGCTGCTTTTTTCTGAATATGGTCTGAATCACGGTATGGGGCATATATGCAGGCAGAAGGATATTGAAGAAAGAGAGGCCGAAAAAAGACAGATGAATATATTTGAGGCCATGAGAGAGCGAGGCGGCGAAGATGTGAGCTTGTAAAAGAGCGTATGAAGATGGTGGCGGCCGAAAACTGTGATGGAAGGCTGCCGCCTCTTGAAAGGGTAATAGGCATAAGCCCCGGTCTTTTAAGATATGCAAACATTGAAGTGCTGTATAGATTTTGTGAAAAATACGGCTGCAGGCCGGGGTATATTCTGGGGCTTGAAGATGAAATGTACTGAAAGAAGATAAGCAAAACGAAAAAAGCGATGGCGATGTTAGGCACAGCAGAACCGGGCAAAGCCAAGGCAAAGAAAGTTAGGTTAGGTACGGCAAAGCATGGCTGCGGCAAAGTACGGTTTGGCTTTGCGTTGCAAGGGCGAAGCTAAGGCGATGAGCTGCTTTGTAAGGCGAGGGCATAGCTGAACATAGCAGAGATAAGCAAAGCATGGCTAAGGCAACGTACAGTTAGGCTTTGTATAGCGAGGGCGCAGCTAAGTATGGAGTGGCAAAGGCGAGGTAAATCTATGCGAGGCGGGGGCGGTGCGTAGTACGGCACGGCAAAGGCGCAGTAAGGAAAAGCAAGGTTTGGAGTGGCAAAGGCTTAGTATTGAGATGCGATGAATAGCCAAGGCAGAGCGAAGCCCTGAATCGCAACGCACAGCGACGGCGTAGCAATGAATCGCAGCGCACGGCAAAGGCGTTGAGATGCGGCGAATAGCAAGGGCAATGTGAAGCTCGGTTTTGCGGTGCGCAGACGGCAAAGGCGATGAAAAGTTGAGTATTGCGGAGTAACGCTAAGGCAAAGCGCGGCAGGGATGAGCAAAGTATAGCAAAGGCGAAGTAAAGTTGAGTATTGCAGTGTAACGCCAAGGCAAAGCAGAACACAGAAGGCAAAGTATAGTTCAGAAAGTCATTAATTTTTGGGAGGTTATGAAATGAGTGACAAAAAATCTAAATTATTTTCAAAATCAAAGGTAATGAGAGGCAGACTTATTTTTCTGGAAGAGATATTGGGAACAGCATCGGCCGATCCCAAACTCCACGAAGAATTTATAGCAAGTCAGGCTCCCGATGCCCCGTCAAGGGAAGAAGAGATCGAGGCTCTGGGAGTAGACAAGGTTGTTGAAAAAGGCAAAACGGTTTTTTCGAGGGACGAGGAAGGTAACCCCATACTCTGGGACTATCAGCTCAAAGGTTTTATGAAAGACTCCTGCGGAGCACTCAGAAGGGTCAAAGGAACGGAAAGTTCGGGAGTTGCGAATTATAAAAAAATCATAGATGGGCTTATTTTTCCTAAACCCCGAAAGATAGCAATACATACCGATGGCAAAATAGGCAGTTGTCAGAGACCCTTAAGGGGAAATACCCCCAAAGGAGAGACCATAGCGATCGCACACTCCGAGACGCTTCCTGCGGGCAGCTATATAGATTTTGAAATACTTCTTTTTGATGAGAAACTTGAAGATTTTGTTAAGGAGCTTTTCGAGTACGGAGCCTTCAGAGGAATAGGCCAGTGGCGAAACAGCGGCAAAGGCAGATTTGAGGTGCAATGGCAGGAAGGAGGGGGCAAATAAATGAAAACATTGACAAAAGATGAGGCTATCCGACTTCACAGGAAACTATGGAGTTGGATAGCAGAGGAAACGGAAAAACAAGGACGGAAGGTAGAGAAAAGGGAGTATTTCAAGACTATGGGAGTAGCAGAGGAAGACATACCGTTAGATGAATGTTACTGCTGTGAGTTTGTATCACAACTGCGACAACGTAAATATAAAGGATATTGTCTTGAATTATGCCCTCTTGATTGGGGTGCGGAGAATGATATGGGTTATAAAAGAGTGTACGACTCAATATATCCTGATACTTGTAAAATTGGATATGGGTATTTTAGACAATGGTTAAATACAAAAAGCCCCGAAGAAGCGGCGGAGCTGGCGAGGATAATAGCTGAACTGCCGGAGAAGGAGGAGAGCAATATTGACTAATGCAGACTACATAAGGCAAATGAATGATGAAGAGTTGGTAGACTTGCTTGTGTGGGGGTATATCAGATTGAGCAGCAATTTTTTACCAAGTTGTGATTGTGGCTGTATATACCTAAAGGCAGGATGCGGTCTTGACTGTCCTCCCAAAAGACGAGAGCAGGCAATAAGGAAATGGCTTAAACAGGAGGTTGATGTTAGTGGCTGAAAAGGCGGGAATTATAGTAATGGTTATTATGGGCGTGATTACGGCGGTTATGGTTACAACCCTTTTGGCGGCGGAAGGTGGAGAGGAAAGCACTGTTGAGGCGGCGGGAGAGGGATTTGTTTGTCTTGAGGGTTTGCCCTTAAGTCCCGAACTGCAGGAATATACATATCGGCAAGGAGCGGAAAAGGGGCTTGACTATGCGCTGATGCTTGGCATTATGGAGCAGGAAAGCGACTTTCGGTTCAATGTTGTTTCGGGCGGAAACTACGGTCTTTTTCAGATAAACGAAATAAATTTTCCAAAGCTCAGGTCGGAAATAGGAACGGACGATCTTTTGAATCCATATCAGAACATACGGGCGGCGGCTTATTTGTTGGGAGAGCTTAAGGCGAAATATGAGGCCGACAGTATGGTTCTTATGGCGTACAACAAAGGAGAGGGCGGCGCAAGGCGGTTCTGGCAGAAGGGCGTATACGGCACGGATTATACCAAAGGAGTATTTGAAAAGGCGGAAAATTACAAGGCGGCCATAGATGCCGCAAAGAAAGGCGAGGAGGCTTGATATGACGACAAACAAGTTTATTAACGGAGTGTTTGAAAAGGCGGAAAAATACAGGGCGGCCATGGATGCCGCAAATAAAGAATATGCCGAAGAAGTATTTGAAAAGACGGAAAATTACAGGGCGGCCATAGATGCCGCAAAGAAAGGCGAGGAGGCTTAATATGATGAAAACAAACATGTGCATGACAGGCGGCGAAAAATGCGACAAATGCGAAAAATACGATATATGCCAAAAGAGAACGCAGGCGGAATTGACGGCAGAGCTGAAGGGGCTTTTTGACGAATACCCCGACAGGGTGCTTATTCCGATAACAGAGGGGACAAGGCGGGGTCTTGCAGGCGTCTCTCAGGCGAGAGCCGACGAGGTCGTAAGAATAGGTCAAAGGCTATACTACAAAAGCATTGACACCCCCGAGAAGCTCTGTTTGGCGGTTCTTGGAAAATTCACCGCCGAGGGCATGGACGAGGAAGAAAAGGCAGCCTTTTTTGAGGCTCTGCCATGGGAGGAATGTATATTGCTGTTTGTGGACAATACCCACGGAAGGCAATGTATTGACAGGGTAATGGCAATATAGGAGGCGAAAATGGGAAGAAAGCTTACGGACGGGCAGCTGAGGGAAAAGATAAGTATTATATGCTATTGCGAAAAATGCGAAAAAAAGAAGGAGTGCGAGTTCAAAGGGCAGTTTATACGGCTGCCCGGAGAGCTTTTCAAAGGCGGTATGGGAAAATGTCCCAAAATAAAAAACTTAAGATTTTAGGATAAAGGCGGTGCGGAAATGGAAGAAAAAAAGGCGTTTCTTTTGTATAAAAATTATATAAAACAGGTCGATATGCTTTCGGACGAGGCGGCGGGGCGGCTTTTTAAGGCGATACTTCACTATGTCAACGGAGCCTCTCCCGTGGGCTTTGAAGGCGAGGCTGCGGCGGAAATGTGTTTTTCTTTCATTTCCGACCAGATAGACAGGGATATGGACGAATGGCAGAAAAAGGCGAAGGCGAGATCCGAAAACGGAAAAAAAGGCGGAAGGCCGCCAAAGGCCGGAGAGGACGAAAAGAGCGAAACGGCCGAAAAAAGCGAAAAGTATAAGGAATGCAGGGAATACATAGAGGAGCAAGTGTGTCTTAAGGGCGATTTTTACGATGAGGCGGATCTGCCTATTGTGGAGGAGATGTGTGAGGCGGCTGCCGACATCTTGTCATCGGAGGAGCCATATATAAAAATAGGCGGAAAAATGCGGCCTGCCGAAACGGTCAAAAGCAGGTTTATGGATTTTGACTGCGAAAATGCGACTTATGTGCTTGACAGGCTCAAAAAGACTGCCGGGCGGGTAGGCAATACGAGAGGGTATCTTCTGACGGCGATGTATAATTCAACATTTGAGGCGGGCGCAAGCGGGATAATGGATTATAGGGCGGATTTTCCGCCGTAGGGCGATTTTGGGGCGATTTTGAAAAGCTAAAAAAGCTGAGGTTATTTTTGAAAAGCTAAAAAAGCTAAGGTTTTTTTTGAAAAGCTAAAAAAGCTGAGGTTATTTTTGAAAAGCTAAAAAAGCATAATGTAAATGTAAATGTTAATGTTAATGTAAATGTAAATGTTAATGTTAATGTAAATGTAAATGTTAATGTCAGTCTGTCTGTCGGAGGGGCGACTTTTAGGCTGCCCGAAAGTGAGAGGCGATTTTTCGGCCGACGGACTGACCGACAGACGGGAGGCGATTTTTTTGGAGTATGTATTTTTTGTGCCGGGACGGCCTGTCGGAAAGGCGAGACCTAAGTTTGGAGGCGGAAAGGTCTATACGCCTGAAAGGACAAAAGCCTATGAGGGGCTTGTCAGACAGGCGTTTCTTGCGGAATATCGGGAGGCGGTCTGCGAGGGCGAAAAGGCGGTTTTTGTGCATATATGGGCTTATTTTGCGCCGCCCGTGAGGCTGTCGGAGGCGAAAAAAGAGGCTCTTTGTGGGGTGGACTATGCCAAAAAGCCCGATATAGACAATATCGCAAAGGCGATTCTGGACGCTCTGAATGGGCTTGTTTATGCCGATGACAGGCAGGTGACCGAAATATACGCCAAAAAAAGCTATGCGCCTCTTGAAGGCGGCGAGGGCGTACTTGTCAAAGTGGAAATGTTGTAAAAGGCGGTTAAGGAGGGCGATGTTTTGAAAGGCGAGATCAAGCGGTTTTTGCGTGATTTGGGGATAGATCCCCGAAGGATGGGGTATTATTATATAATATTTATTCTGGGGCGGCTTTTGGAGAAAAAAGGCGGCGAAAAGGCGTTTTTGAAGGCGATGTATGAGGAGTGCGCCGCCGAGTTTGGAACATCGGCCGAAAATGCGGAAAAAAATATCGCCAACGCTGTTAAGGCTGCATGGAGGCGAGGCGAAGGACACGGGCGGAATGTAAAAAAGACGGTTTTTGGGACGGCGGGAGCGCCTGCCAACGGCGACTTTTTTATACGGGCGGCGGAGTATCTGAGAGAAGGCGAAAACTGAAAAAGCCCCTTTGCGGGGCGGTTTTCAGGCGGCTATAATTTTATAAAATTCGTCCTCCGACAGAAGGATTATTTTGTGGGGGCTGTCGGCATCGTTAAGTTCCAGAGCCCTGTTGTACTTTATGCCGGCGGGGTTTGCATCGGCGACAACAAGATAGTCAAGGGCTTTGACTACTTTGTCGTGGGTCGTGCCGCCTAATGCGTGAATGCGATTTACTGCATCCTTGCGGGGCATTTTGCGAAGTCCGCCCGTAAAGCAAAAGCTTTTTCCCCTGACGGTCGGGGCGGTCTCGGCGGTTGTTTCTGAGGGGCTTGGCTTGTTATAGGCGATAATGATGTCGTACAGATCCGCATCGGCGGGGCTGCTCTTTGAAAGGGCGGCTTTGTAGTGCTTGACAATAAGCCCTGCGGCGATATTTTTAAGAGCCTGTTGACGGCAGCCTTTGAGAGTGTCGCAAGGGTGCGAAACGGCAAAGCCTGACGACAGTTCGGTGGCGATCCAAGTGTTGGACATGGGCTCTTTGCGATAGCCTACGTTTAAGGCGGCATCAATGTAGCCGCTGCACTTTTCGGCGGCAATGCCCGGTTTGCCGTCAGGGCGTCCGATGACTATGGCGAAATTGCCTTTTTTAAGCTTGCTTTCGGCGGTATGTGTATCAGCGTAGGCGGCTGCGGCTTCTGCCTTTTGTATGGCGACTTCTACGGGGTTAAGGGCTGCGGCCTCAGAGGATCCCGCCGGGGCGGTTTCCTCTGTTGTTTCGGCAGAAATTTCAGGGGCGTCCATTATGTAATTAACCGCTTTTTCGGCTTTGGAGGCGGCGGAGATTATAAAACGGGTATCACCTTTCAGAACCTTTAACCAGCTTTGAATATATGCGGCCGAATTTTTGAAGGTTTCAGGCTGTTCAAGACCGCAGATATTTACAAGAGAGGCGGCGCCGATTTCGGCGATAAGCTCTTCCTTGCTGTAGTCCTCACTTCCGAAGGCAGCGGAGGCGTTTGTTGTAAAGCGGTCAAGGCGGCTTTTGTGTCCTGTGGAATGAGTCAGCTCGTGGAAAGCGGTCGAATAGTATTCGCTCGCTGTTTCGTACTGGTCAAGGCGGGGAATTACTACCTCGTCGGTGAGGGGTGAATAATAGGCTTTGTCGCTGATTCGGGGGCAAAATTCGGGACCGTTGTTATTTATGTATTTGTTTATTATATCTTCCGCCATTTTGTCGGGGTCGGGTATATGGCGCTCGTCTTTTGGGAGAGGTTCGACGCCGTCGACCTGCGATATGTGGTATACATTATAATATTTGAGAACAGGAAAATTTTCGGTTGCAGGGGTTCCGTTTTCGTCAAGTTCGGGGTTTCCGTTCTTGTCGGTAATGGGCTTTTGGTAAATTTTCCAAAGTACAATTATAGAAGATTTTTCACCTTTGCGGATTTTGCCGCCAAGCTCGTTCCACTGTTTGAAGGTAGCCCACTCGCCGGGCTTGTTAAGCAACATTTGATTGATAAGGCTGTACGGTTTTTTGCTTACTCGGTTGAATGCTCCGCAGGCCGTGCCGTGCCAAGGCTTCTCCCAGGGAATAATACCTTTTTCAAGCTCGTCTATAATGCGGGATGTAACTATACTGTAAACGTCTGATTTGCTGTTTGTTGACTTGTTGCCTTTGGTTGATTTTGTTGATGTTTTTTTCATTGTGTGAATCCTCCTGTATGATTAAAATTTTGTTGCTCTGTTTGGCGGGCTTGTTTTAGCTTGTGTTTATAATAGCACATAGTGCAATGTGATGTCAATATGGCACATTGCACAAGATTTAAAAAACTAAATTATGCACATTGCGCTATGTAAATTTTTTTCTACTGTATTGACATAGTGTTATATCTATAGTAAAATATTAATGAGGTGATATAACATGATAAAAGAAAAATACGATAAAGTTAAATATAATAATCAATTCAATAAAAATAATTATGATAGATTAGCTGTATTTACCCCCAAGGGCACAAGAGACAATTTAAAAAAATATTGCGCTGAACACGGAACAACCATTAACGGCTTGATAAATGACTATTTAAAGTCGTTGGGGGTACGTGCAGAATAAAAAAGCTCCTTTCAAGTATTTTGTTGTCAAGGTACAAAAATTTTATACTTGAAAAGAGCTTTAAAGTTTGTTATAATGTAAATGGCTCTTTTCAAGAGTTATTTTCGTGGTGTAGGCTATCGCTTTGGTCGGTGGAGAGCCTGCACCATTTTATTTTGATAGTGCCAAACGAATTAACCGTTTTATTTCTGTTTGTTTTGATTTACCTTCTAATGCCGTCAAAATATCTTTGTCGGTGTTATGATTAAGTTTTAAACCTATAAAAGTTGTGTTTTTCTTTGTCCATTCTTTATGGGCTTTTGATTCTGCCATTGACAAACACTCCTTTCTATGTTAAAATAAAGCCAAAAGAGCTTTAAACCTCCTTTCTTTGGCGGTTAGGTTCTAAAAAGTGTACTTTTATTAAAACCGTCATCCGGCCCGATGGCGGTTTTGCTTTTTAACTCTTATCGTTAGGGTATATCCTAAGATATGTAACGTAATAGTTATTGGCATATTATCCCCCCTTTCGGGTTAAGATTTAACCGCCGCCCTTTTGGCTATGTTCAAAATTATAAATGGGTTTAACTCATTTGTCAACCCCCTTTTTTAAATTTTTTCAAAAAATTTTTTTGAGGTTTAAATTTTTAGCTTAAATGTGGGATTTTTCAGATAAAAATTTTTGTCTGCTTTCGGTCTGGCTGTCGGTTCGGGGTCGTGTATTTGATATTTATAATGTACTATGTAATGTTTTTTTGGTTCTCGGTTTTCGGGAGCTTTTTTTTATTTGAATATATTTATGTGTTGTGTACGTTACCTGTTATTTTGTTGAGTTGCTTTTATGCGTATGTAACATACAATTAAAATAGTTATGTATTTATTTATTATGTATTTGTTATATTATATCGTCTCCGCCTTTGTGCTGCGTTTGTCGGCATTATTATTTGTATGGCAGGCGTAGGACAGAGAAATAAAAGCAATATATAAAAGTAATTAATATTAGTTATAATTATTTTTTATTGTTTGACCTGCGTTTGCTTGTCGCTCCTGTTATGTGTTGTTTATGTCGGATTAAAAATTATTTATTATTGTATCGAATGGCTCGGGATATGCGCTTGTTGCGCTGCGTAAGTATTTGACGGTTACAGGTGGGTATAGTGCGGTGTTGTTGTAATGTCCGAACGATAACACAATCAGCAAGCTCAATGGTTTTGCCAGCAGTATTGCAAAAGCCTCCCCCCTGTCTTGCCTTTGGCAAGACAGCTCTATTACGACCCCACTCCACCTCTCTCCCTAAACAAAAAATTTGTAAAATGAATTTTATTTTCAGGCGGTGAGATCGAGTTATTTAAGAGGACAGGAAGAAAGTCTCCTGTATTTTCGGTTTTTTTCGGTTTTTTTCGGAAAAGTTCGGAAAAGTTCGGAAAGTTTCGGTTTTTTTCCGTTGAAAAATATGATCTCACTCGTTCATAATTGAATACAGGACAAAGTGTAATTTTTATTTTAAGGAGGAAAATGTTTTGAAGAGCAAAGTGGACAATCTCGAAAACCTTATGAGAATAAAGGCTATGAAAGAGGCTGTGGAGAACAACCCCCTTGTGTTTGAAATAGGAGAGGGAGACGACAAGACCGTTATTGAGGTGGCAAGGCCAAAGGCGAGAGATGTACTTAATGTCCTTAATGCCGTAGAAGATGATGAGCCTGCTATGAATGTGTGGCGATCTCTTACCTATATGGTCTTTCCTGAGCTGCATCAAAAGAGCCTTTTGGAGGAATACGGCAGACTGGGCAACCCCGAAGCTATCGTAGATGACTTCTTTCTTGCGGGAGATATTGCCAAGATAGGTATTGCGGTAAGAGAAACAATTACGGTCGGCAGCATAAAAGAAATAAAAAACTGATAAAAAGCGACGGAGAAATGTTTATGCTGGCGTTTTATACGCTCAGAGGGCTTGACCCAAACATTGTGGCGGGGTCGGGTACTCTCGGCAAGAAATTTTTCGCCGCTTGTATGGAGTTGGAGCTGGAAAGGCTGAAGGTTAAAGATAATGACGATGACGAGGGTGGTGATGATTGAGTGAAGATAGAGATAAGAGGAGAAAACGAGGCATTCATAAGCGGATATGTAAATGTGACTGACCGATTTTCAAAGCCTATAAGAGATCACAACAAAAAATTTGTCGAGAAGATAGAACCGGGAGCTTTCGCTGCCGCTATAGAGAAAAGCCGTACGGAAAACAGAGGTATATATATGCTTGCCGATCATGACGGCACAAGGAGGCTTGCAGGCACACCCGATGGCAGTCTGCGCCTTAAGGAGGACAATATCGGCCTGTATGCAGAGGCGTCAATAACAGAAA
Source organism: uncultured Clostridia bacterium (assembly GCA_947630725.1). GTDB lineage: Bacteria > Bacillota > Clostridia > Lachnospirales > CAG-274 > JAJQCI01. The sequence continues at coordinate 16,152 of CANRIS010000014.1, read as the reverse complement.
AAAGAGCCGTTGAAAGAGCCAAAAAGGGAGACATAAAGGGTTGGAGCTTTGGTTTTTACGCTTTGGAAGATACATATGAGGAAAGAGCGGAAACAGATGTCTGCGAAAGGACTGTCAAAAGTCTTGATCTTACGGAGGTAAGTCTGATTTATGACAGGAACCCCTGTTATACTGCCACGAGCTGCGAGGTAAGGGCAGGCGGCGAGGAAGTGCTTTTGGAAACGAGGAGCGAGGCCGTAAGCGCAGACATAGTGACGACCGGAGAAAACGGAAAAACGCCCGAGAGTATCCTCGAGGAAACCGAACCGGGCAATAACATATACGAATACAGACTGAGAGCATTGAAAGCAAAAGGAGGACTTTAAAAATGGATAAGGAACTTAAGAAACTCTACGAACAGAGAAATGACAAACTGGAAGAAATGGACAAGCTGACCCATGATGAAAACGGCGAGGTGCGTTCTACGGCTATGACAGAGGAAGAAACTCAAAAATTTGATACCCTTGAGGCTGAGGTAAGAGCCTTGACGGAGACTATCGACAGGATCGAACGCAGGAGAAAACAGAGCATTGAGAAGGCGGATCCCGAAAAAAGAGCCGAAGCAGAAAAGGAAGAGGCCGAAAAAAGGGCTTTTGTGGCTTATGTAAGAAACACTTTCGGAAGTCTGGACGAGGAAACGAGAGCGGCGGCCAACTTTACCGTGACGGACAACACGGCCGTAATACCCTCTTCGATAGCAAGAAAAATAATCGAAGAAGTCAAAGACCGCTGCCGTATATTCGATCTTGCAAGCAAGTATAACGTAAAAGGCGATCTTATATTCCCCGTATGGGACGAATCGGACGGCGGCATAACAATGGAATATGCCGAGGAATTTACAGAACCCAAGCACACGGCGGGTAAGTTTACATCGGTCAAGCTTACAAGCTATCTTGCAAGAGTGACTACTCTCATATCAAAGAGCCTGTTGAACAATGCGGCTTTTGATCTGTTTACATATATCGTAGGCAAGGTGTCCGAGGCTGTGGCAGATTTTCTTGAAAAAGAAATGCTCTGCGGCACTATGGACAAAATAGAGGGCTTAAGCAAGGTAGAGGCTAAGATAACGACCCTTGATTCGGACAGCCTTATAGATCTTCAGGACAGCATAAAGGGAGCTTTTCAGTCAAGGTGCAGATGGATAATGTCGCCTGCCACAAAGAACAAGATAAGAAAATTCAAGGACGGTCAGGGCAATTATCTGCTTGAAAGAGACTATGCAAACGGTACGGGTGCATGGCATCTTTTGGGCAAGCCCATTGAGCTGACAGATGTTCTGGAAGAGGGAGAAATATATTACGGCGATTTTTCGGGACTTGCCGTAAAGATAGTCGAGAATCCCGCTATCGAGGTAATAAGAGAAAAATACTATGAGCAGCACGCAGTAGGTCTTTGCGTATGGCTTGAAATGGACGGAAAAGTCATCGAACCGCAGAAGATAGCCAAGCTCAAAACAGGAGAGTAAGCCGTGATAAACGATATTATGGATGGTATATACGAGGCTTTGGGGATGCCTGTAAAACGGTATATGACGCAGATAGACGATGTTGTCACAAGACCGTCCGTAAAGATAATAGCAGTACCCGAAAAGACGCAGCGCATAAACGGCAGCTTAAAATTTACACATTATGTCATAACGATAGGCTATTATACGAGCAAGTATAATGACTATGAAGAAGAGGCATACAGTGTTATGGAGAGGTTCTGCGACAGGCTTTCGGAGGAGATAAAGACCCCAAAGGGACTGTATATATATCTTGACGATTTGGAACCCGAAATATATAAGGGTATGGTAGTCATAACAACGGGTGTTCTTATAGATACCGTGGAGACAGACGACATTTGCGGCTGTGATAACGAGGAGCTTATGGAGGAGCTTGTTGTAAAGGAGGAAACGGGAAATGAGCAGAATTAACAAAAGCGTTTTTATAGGACAGGGCGGAAAGGTTTATATAGACGGAGAGCTTGAAGCTCAGGTAAAGGAGCTTACCATAAAGGTCACGGGAAAGTTTACCGATCTGGAAAACTGCGGAACATTTGAAACCGAGAGCGTATATGAAGGCTATGATACGGACGGAACGATGACCGTATATATGACGAACACGGACTATGCGGAGGAAATAACCGAAAGTTTCAGGACAGGCGTATTCAGAGACAGAACGATAGTATCGAAACTTACAAACAGGAATACGGGAGAGGAAGCCTCTTATTCGGTATCGGAGGTCATATTTACAGAGGTGCCTGTTGTTACACAAAAGAGGGGCGTTATAGAATACAGCATACCCTTTAAATGCGCAATGCCCGTAAAGCTCTGAGGAGGCGGCAGATATGATATTGTTTGGAGCTAAGGGAAAAAGAGCGCAGGCCGAAAAAAGGGCAGAGGAGACTGCCGGCTTTATGCCTGCAAAGGCGAAAGGAAGTAAGGCAGCCAAAGCAACCGGAAAAGCGGTGAAAAAACCGATAACCAAACCGACAATCAAGGAGGATGACGAAAATGGCTGAAAGACCCGGTGTAAATATATACTTCAGACAGCTTGCGTCGACGCTGATAAAGAGGAGCGGCGAAAGACCCGTTATTATTTTATCGGAGACGGCGGAAGAAGGAGCTGTTCTTGAAAAAATAGATATTCTTAAAGGAAAAGTGACTGCCGAGGGTATGGCGAAGTATGCCAAAACTCACAAAGAGGAGCTGGCAAAGAGCGTTAACTTTGCGCTTGCATCTTCTCCCGACAGCTTGTATGTGACAAATATGGGAAGCGGTGAGCTTTTTAAGAACCTTTTGGCTCTTGATCTGACTAATGCGGTAATAACCGCAGGCTGCGAGGGCAGCGCCGCAGACGATGTAAAGACAGGCTTTATAAGCTTTAACAGCAAGTATCAGGCAGGAACGGTATATATCGGAAATGCTGCCGACAAGCACGATATAAGGTATATCTCTGTGAATACGGAGGACGTAAAGTATTATGACAATGACGGGGCGGAAATGAGCGAGTATGCCGTTTTGTCGATGTATGCGGGAGCTATTGCCGCCTGCGGCTGTGAAAGAAGTCTGACTAACTATGAGCTGCCCTGCGGAAGAGCGGAATATACGGCGGAATTTGGCTCTGAACCCGACCTTGTGGAGAAGGGACAGCTTGGCGCTGAGACAAAGGGCGGAAAGCCAAGAGTAATTGCGGGCATAAACACTGCCGAGGTGAGCGGTGATATAACGGAGGATATGCAGTACATAGAGGTCATAAACACTATGGATGTTATCGCCAAAGACATCAACGACACCTTTGTAAACTATTACAGGGGCAAGTATAAAAACGACTATGACAATCAGCTCTTGCTTGTGGCTGCCATTGACAAATATTTTGAAGATCTGGGAAGAGAAGAAATACTCGATCCCGACTATGCAAATGTCTGTGAAATAGATGTTGACAGCCAAAGAGCGGCATGGATAGCGCAGGGCAAAGAGGAGGCCGCCGACTGGGACGAGCTGACCGTAAAGGAAAATACCTATAAAAGAATGGTATATCTGACAGCCGACATCAAGATTTGTCAGAGTATGGAGAGCCTGACAATGTACATAACGTTGGAGTAAAATATGTCAGATGGCACCCGAAAGAAGTCGGGACGCCCGAAAGCGTCATAAATCTATGATTTTGATGCGAAAGGGCGGCGTTTGCCGCAGGCAAACGTGCTGAGTATGGAAAGCCTTACGATGTACATAACTTTGGAGTAAAGCCGCGACAGAGCGCGACAGAGAACGAAAAGCCCCGTATTCGGGAAGGATACGGGGCTTTTGTGAAGGAAGGAGGGTATTTTATGGCGACATTGATTGTTGAAGGCGCAAAGGAGGCCGCAGAGGTTTTCGATCATGTTTCAAAGGTGGCTAAACAGGAGATAAACAAAATGCTCAAAAGCTCCGGAAACAAGCTTAGAACAGAGGTCAGAAAAACCGCGCAGCAAACAATAAACACCGAAACGGGGCACTATCTTAACTCGGTAACGCCCCAGAATCCGTATTTGTATCATAAGGAAAACGGCACCGACACAAACGACAGCGTGAAGGTATACGGAAAAAAGGGAAGAATAACCATAAAGGCCGGGAGCGTAGGCTTTGGAAGTCTTTTTTCGGGAAACGTAGAGCTGTATCGAGGAATGTCAAAATCAGACAGTTTTCGTGTAACAAGTGCAAGGCTTTTTAGCAATGTGAGTAAATCTGGAAATTTTCGTGTGACAAATAAGGTAAGGTACCTTGAGGATACGACTTTCGGCGGCGCTCCCCATACTCACCTCATAGAAAAGGGACATAGAAAGATCGTACCTGCTTTTCACGGTTCAAGGCTTGAAAATGCGGCCAAAAAACTTGGCTGGACTCTGTACAACCCCAAATATGGCAAAAAGGGAAAGGTTCCCTCGGCCTATGATCTCTATGATTTGGGCACCGATACAAGAGAATTTAAAGTATATGACAAGTCGGGAAACAGCTATGATCCCAAATTTTTACTTGACTGTGAAAGACTGGCAGACAAAATATGCAGCTTGGTGTAGGGGTAGTGAGATATGGACATAAAAACAGGCAGAGCCTATGAGTATTGCATATGGGCGAAGAGAAAGAGCAACGGAAAAACGCCCGCATATGTGAAAAAGCAGGCTGCCGCCTGGCTTAAAATAGCGGACGACAAAGACAGGGAAGCCTATGTAAACGAAGGAGCCTATGAGTATTTGTGCCGCATATTGGGGCTTATAACACATCCCGATCTGGGAGTAAATATGTTGGAGGGTCTGGAGGACTATGCCGTATTTCTTATAACGGCCGTATTCTGCACAAGGAGCCGAAAGGATGAAAGCAGATATTATCAGACCGCTCTTCTGGAAATAGGACGGAAGAATTTCAAAACATTTACATCGGCGGTTATATTTATTGTAGGCTTGCTCATAGAGCCTAAATTTTCAAGATTTTTTTCTGTCGCTCCCGATTTTAAGCTTTCTTCCGAGCTGATGCTTGCGGTGAAAAAGATAATAAAGTCATCCCCTGAGCTTGAAGGATATTTTAAGATAAAGCGAGACGAAGTGTATTGTATGCTTAACGACATTACATATACTCCCCTTGCCTATAACAAGGACAAAATGGACGGCAAGCTTGCAAGTATATTTTTGGCGGATGAGGCGGGAAATCTTGACAGCTATCCCGTGGAGGCTATGAGAAGCTCTCAGATAACGATAAAAAACAAGCTGGGAATAATAATATCGACACAGTATCCCAACGACAACAATGTTATGCTGAGCGAAATAGAGTATGCAAAAATGGTTCTTGACAGAACGGTGAAGGACAGAAGGTATTTTGCCCTCCTGTATGAACCCGATGAAAAAATAAGAGGTCAGTGGCAGACAGACAAAAGGTGCATATATCAGTCAAACCCCGTGACCGTAAAGAACAAGTATATTTTGGGAGAGCTTATAAAAAAGAGAGACAGAGCGATCCTTCAGGAGGACAAGAGAGAAAATTATTTATGCAAGCACAACAACATATTTTACAGAGGACTGGGAACGGAACAGTACATAGATGTTGAAAAGGTAAAGCTTTGCAGGACGGATATACCAAATGATTTTTGGTTCGGGAAGAATGTATTTCTGGGAGTGGATCTTTCGATCTCTACGGACAACACGGCGGTCATGTTTGTAACAAAGGAAAACGGAATAGTATACTGCGGCGGTATGTGCTTTATACCCGGGAACAAGATAGACATAAAAAGCGAAAAGGAAAAGCTCAATTATAGGGCGGAGGTAAACAAGGGCGTATGTACCGCCTGCGGCGGAGACGTTATAGATTATGCCGTTGTGGAGGACTATATACTGGAGCTTGAAAGCAGATACGGTTTCAATATAATGCAGATAGGCTATGACAGATATAATGCTCTGTCAACCGTACAGAAGCTTGAGCGAGCAGGATATGAATGTGTTGAGATAATTCAGCATTCAAGAGTTCTGCATTCTCCCACAAAGCTTTTGGAGGAGCTTATACTGAACGGCTGTTTCCGTTACAGCGAGAACAGGCTGCTTGAAATAAATTTTGAAAATGCAAAATGTGTGAAGGATACAAATCTGAACAAGTATATAAACAAAAAGAAAACAAACAACAAAATCGACATGGTGGCCGCTCTTATAAACGCTGTGTGTCTTTTGGAACAGTGGGAGCTTAACGAGCCTGAGTTTATAAGTATGACATAGGGATGATTTTTATATGGCAAGAAATATAAATGTAGTGCTTTCACTGCAGGACAAATTTACCAAACAGATGAGCAATGCGAGTTATGCAGCCTATATGTTTAATCAAAGGCTGGGGCTTGCGCAGGCTATGTCGGGTAAGTTCAAGACCTATATGAAAACAATGGAGGTGGCGGCCGTTGGTTTCGGCACGGCGGGGATAGCTCTCGGAAAGCAGAGTCTCGGCACATATAAGGAGTTTAACGCCGCCATGAACGAGGTAGCCGGTATAAAGCAGATATCCACTGCATCGGCCGAGTATGACAGCCTTGTAAAGACCGCAAAGGAAGCAGCGGCGGAGATAAGCGGAATAACCGATAAGGACTCTGCGGATTCTCTTAAATATATGGGACTTGCCGGATGGAATACCGCTCAGAGCCTTAACGCCCTGCCTGCGGTGCTTAAAGCCGTAAGAATAAGCGGACAGGACACAAAGACGGTGGCTGACGCTCTGACAGACAGTATGTCGGCTCTGGGGCTTGGCTCCGAAAAGGCAGCCCAATATGTGGATATGGCAACGGCGGTACAGTCGTCATCAAACACGGATATGCTGCAGCTGCAGAACGCTCTCAAAAAGACAGGCGCTCTGTATATGAATATGTATGCCGATATGAGCGGCGCTGACATAATGGACGTTGTGGGAGATGTGTCGGCTCTTGTAGGTATTTTGGCAAATGTAGGCATAAAGGACACACAAGCGGGAACCGTACTCAACAATATATTCAATCGTTTCTTAAAGAATACGGGAGAGACGGAAAAAGGCTTTGCCTCTCTGGGAATGTCGCTGTATAACGAGAAGGGAAACCTGAAGGACATAAGCGATATATTTACTGAGCTTTATGAAAAGTCAAAGGGTCTCACTCAGGAGGAGAGGAACAAGGCTCTTTCTCAGATAGGCGGAAGATTTTCGTCTCAGCTTATAACTTTGATTGACGCTTTTTCGGAGGCAGGAGAGGGCGGCGTTACCAATTTTGAGAAAATAACTACCGCTATTGAACAATCCGAGGGAGCCGCCGACAGGTTTGTAGAAAGTATGGGGTCGGGCTATGCCGGAGCTGTGGACGAGATGTCGGCATCATGGTATAACTTTAAGGTCAATGTGGGAGAGGAGCTTGCGCCCTATGCCGTTGAGTTTTTGGGCAGGGTAAGAGACTATCTGCCCGAGTTGGAAGAGTGGCTGTCCGACAGACTGCCGGGAGCGGCGGAGGGATTTTTTAACCTTCTGGAAAAGGGCGGAAATGCAGTAGGCTTTATGGCCGAAAACATAGACAAAATAGTACCCTCTCTTGTAGGTCTTTATGGGGCTATGGGAGCTTTTCGCGTAGGAACGGGACTTGTAAGCGCATATCAGACCGTAAACAAGTTTGCGACAGCGGCTCAGAGTGCAAAAGCCGCCAACATAGCATGGCAGATGACTATGATGGGGACAAAGAAAACGGCGGCCGATGTTTTGCCTACGGTTTCAAAGTGGGGCGCAGCCATAGGCGCCGTTGCTCCCGTAGGCGCACTGTTGGCAGGCGCAGCAGCCATTGGTGTTGTAGGCACTGCCGTATATAAGTACCATCAATATGTTAAAAAAGCCGATATCGAGAAGAGATTCGGGGATATTACAATGTCGGCAAAGGAGCTTGAAAAAGCGGTAAAAGATGCCTTTGGACAAAAAGCTCAGGCAGAAGTGGACAGTTTCAGAATGTCGATAGAGGAGTATGAAAACGCATATAACGAGCTTTCGGGCGGAAAAGATGTTTTTGTAAAGGCAAGCTTTCTCATAAGCGCAAAAGGGCTTAATGAGGAAAGGAAAAACAGCATAATTTCGGCAGCCGAGGAATACGCCAAAAATCTTGAGGACGTTATAGCCCAAAGAAAAATAACCGTAAAAGCGGCTCTTAAGATGACCTTTGGAGAAACGGATACGGAAACCGACGGAACGAAAGCAAGCAACATAAACAATGCCTTTGATAACTTTGGAAAGGGACTTATAGAAAAAGCCGAGGAGTACGGGGAAAATCTGAAAAAGGCTATCGAGGACGCATATAAGAACAGTTGGGACAATGACACGGTACAGAGAATAATAGACGATTATCTGTCAAAAATGGACAGTCTCAACGAGAAGATAAATAATGCCGAAAGCAGAGCCAAAATGGACAGTCTTCAGCTCAAATATTCAAAAAGCGGTTTAAGCGAAAAGACTTTTGGCGATTTTATGGCCGAGCTTGAAACCGTAACCAACGAGAATGTCAAAGCGCAGGAGGACGCAAGACAGACAGGACTTGCAGCCGCATATATAAGATATGACGAGGTTTTGGAAAGTCAGGGAAAGACTGCTGCGGATGCACAGCTTGAATCGGACAGAAAGGCAATAATAGAAAACTCCAATAAAAATATAGCAGAGATTTACGGAAAAGCCGAAAAAATAGCAATCGATCAGCTTTTTTCATACTTTCCCGAAGTAAAGAACAGTTTGTCAGGCAGTTTAAGCGGCAGTATAAAAGATACGGCCATAAAAAACTATGAAGATATGATAAACGACTATATTTATAATCCTACGTCAAGAGCCGAATATGAGGCTCAGTTCGGAGATTTGGGAGAGGTAAACGGAGATAATCCCAAAGAAGCGGCAGCCTTTAAGGGACATTTTCACCCCGAGATAATGAAAGAGGCTGTTATGGCTGCTGCTGCGGAAAGCGCAGGAGCGTGGAGCGGAGTACCAAAGGCAACAAAGGAAAACTTTCTGGAATATTACGACACGCTTTCGGACTTTATGAACAGATCTCAGGAGTATACAAAATATCTGGGAGAGGACAACGAGGAGCTGAAATCGCAGATTGACTTCAGAAACAATATAATAAAAATGCTAAGCGGCGGCGGAGACGAAACAAGCGCGGCGGTAGATGCGATGACTGTGGTGGTCGGAGATGCTTATGATGCCGGAGCAAGAACGACAGAGGACGCAATAACCGATTATGCAGACAGTTTTGCAAAATATTTAGGGCTGTCGAAGGACGATATACTGACTACACTTGATGAATATGAAACAGATATAGTGGGGCGGATAGGCGAAGTAAACGGCAATATAAATGAAGCCCTGAGCGGTTCTTTCAATACAAATATAAATTGGAACGTAAAGCTGAACGGTGGAAACGGCGATGATGAAGATCACATAATGGGGCCCGAACAGCCGGGACACAACGCTCTGGGAACAAATTATTTCAGCGGCGGATATACACATATAAACGAAAACGGCGGAGAGATAGTGGATCTGCCGAGAGGCAGCCGTATAATCCCTGCCGATAAGTCAAGGCAGATAGCCGAGGGAGGCGGAGGAAAAGGCATAACCGTGATCGTGAATATAGAAAATATGTACGGCGAGGACGAGAGGTATATATACAATATAGGCGAAAGGATAGCAAACAGACTTGCGGAGACCTGTTTGTGACGTCAAGGGGTGTTCGATAATGGGACTTAAGAATATGTTTTTTGGCAAAGAGGACAGAAGCGAAAAAAGGCCGCCCGAAAGAATGAATATAATAACATCAAGCGAGCTGCTTTCGGCCGTAATGGACGAAGGGCTTGTAACGGAGGATATGGCTATGAAAATCCCCGCTGTGGCCTCAGCCGTAAATCTTATAACCGATTTGTGCGCAAGCATACAATATAAGCTGTATAAAAGAAACAATGACGGAAGGATAGAGGAAACGGGGGACAGCAGAACGGCCATGTTCAACAGCGATACCGGGGATCTTATGACGGGCTTTGCCATGAAAAAGGCATTTATAAGGGACTATCTGTTAAACGGCAACGGCTATATATACATAGACAGACAGGGAAACAGAGTAAAGGGGCTTAAGTTTGTGCATTCGTCCCATGTGGGGGCGCAGATGGGCAGCGATGTGATATATAAGGATGTTATATATTATGTGCAGGAAAGAACGTATGAAGCGAGAGACTTTATAAGAATAGTGAGATCCTCGGAGGACGGCGTTCATGGGAGAGGGCTTTGTAAGGAAAATGCTCTTGTAGCGAGAATAGTCGCGGCAATGCTTAAGATGCTTTCGGTAAGCTTAAGCTCAGGCGGAATGAAAAAGGGCTTTATAGAAACCGATGGGGTCATAAGAAAAGACATTTTCGATAAGCTTAAAAAGGACTTCAGAACGCTCTATGAGGACGTGCAGACGAGAATACTTCTGCTTAACAAGGGACTTAAGTTTCAGCCTGCCGCCGATTCGGCCGTAGAGCTGCAGCTTGCAGAGCTTTATGACACCATAAGCGCAGATGTGGGAGAAATTTTGGGAGTACCCGAAAACATAAAAAACAACACTGCAAACGAGGACGAGTTCAGGGGGTGGATAAAGACCTGTATTATGCCCGTTGCAAATGAAATTGTCGCAGGGCTTAACGACAGTATGCTTTTGGAGAGAGAAAAAAGAGATGGGCTTTTTTGGCGGGCGGACGCAAGCGAGCTTGAAAACGGCGATCTTAAGCACCAGTTGGAGGCATATAAGATAGGCGTTGAAAGCAATATCATACAGATAGACGAGGCGAGAAACAATATAGGGCTGCCGCCTCTTGACTTCAACTGGCTGAGACTTGACCTTGCGTCTGTATTCATAGACCCAATAAAGAAGGTAATATATACGCCAAACACAAATGCTACCTATGACATAACGGAAGGCAAGCTCATAAGTACATCGGGTGTAACTTCACTTGTTGATACCGACGAGAAAGGAGAGAAAGAGACAAATGGACTATTCAACGAATCTGAAACTCCGTAAACCCTTTCAGGAGGACTATTACGATGTAGACGACTTCAACGCCAATGCGGACATTATAGACGAGGCTCTGACCGAGGTTTCGGGGAGAGGGATCGTGTATGAGGGGGAGACAAAAACATTGAGTCTTTCGGGCGGCGGGACTTTGGGCGGCGGATCTTCCGGCGGTGGTTCTTCCGGCGGCGGAGAGGGCTATATTCTGCCCGTGGCTACGAAAAGCAGGCTTGGAGGTGTTATTATAGGTGAGGGTATAAGCTCTGAGGGTGACGGACGGATAAGTCCCGATTATGACAGCGTTGTCGCAAAGGTGGCAGAAAGCTATGAGGCCATAACGGAGGACGATATAAAGCAGGCTTTTGAGAAAGAGGGGTGACGGTTGTATGAAATATGAATATGTAAAGCCTGTGGAGGGCGAAGCGGAGTATATAAGGGACGGATCGGGAGTAAGTCATGCGCTGGCCGATGTGTCCGCAAGAACGGCGGCAGAAGATCTGGCCGTCAGATGCGATAAAGCCGAGAGCGGCATAACGGCGCTTGAGGGAAGATGTGATGATGCCGAGTACTATATAAAGAGGCTTGAAAGCGGTCAGGATTATATTAACCTCAACCTGACAAGCTTAAGTAACGAGCTGGGTTTTGTGCAGGAGCAGGCCGAAGAAAACAGAGCGGACATAGACGTTCTGAAGGGAGACGGTGAGGGAAGCGTTGAAAAGACCGTTACCGACAGGATAGCCGAGGTGGTAGCGAACGCTCCCGAGGATCTTAACACTCTTAAGGAGATCGCCGAATGGATAACAAGTCACAAAGGATCGGCCTCGGAAATGAATGCAAGTATAAAACAGAATGCAGCTGATATAAAGTCAATTCAGGAGGTTATCAATATACCTGTTGAGATGAGATGTACAGAGTATAGGTATATAAGTGAAGAGGCTCCCGATGAGGGTCAGTCATATGTAACGGCCGAATTTACTTCCACCATGACCTATGCGTTTTTCCAACGGTTATATTTTGACGGGCAGGTATCCTTTAATCTTTTTGGCTTAAAAGAAAGGACACATTCTGCTCCTGAATATGTAAAGATAAGCACCGATGATTCCTATACTTTTTATCCCCAAGTAGGATTGGTAACAGACGAAACGGATAAAATACTCAGAATTAAGTTTACTATTCGTGACAGTGGGTTTACAAGGGTCGGCGATGTATGCAAAACTTTTGTGCCTGTGGATTCTTACATAACAGCTCTTAAAAACGTGATGCTTTCTTATACGAATGTCGGCGCTTTTGATCTGAGTCTGGCAACGGGAACACTTCCTATTGAAAAAGGCGGTACGGGGGCTGTGTCTGCCACAGACGCAAGGATAAACCTCGGTCTGGGTTCCGCTGCAGTCAAGTCATATACAAGTAATATTGTTCCCGACAGCACAGACCTTATTACAAGTGGAGGGATTTACAGTCTGACATCAAGATTAGACGCTTTGGAAAAACGTATCAATGAGCTTGATGGTTCGGCAGTTATGTGCAGTGTATCATATGACGGCGAAGGCGTGAGCGCCACAAGCTCACGGGTAAAAAAGGGAACGGAAATAACGCTGAAATCCGCTCCCGAGAGAGACGGAGCAAGCTTTTTAGGCTGGCTTTGCAGTGTAGACAAAGAAACCTACGAAGCAGATACGACATACATAGTAAACAGTGACGTGACTTTTACGGCGCAGTGGAGGTCAAATGAGGCTGACGACACAAGAGACTATAACAATGTATTCTCCGTATCGGAGGAGACCTGCAAGCCTTATTCCGCAGAGGCCGTAAACAAGGAATACACAAGCGAAAGCTTTAAGGTAAAGACAGGCGACAGTATAAAACTTTATATAAGCTACTGTATTGCCACGGGAAACGGCGGCGACAATGAGATAGCTCCCGAGGAAGGTTATAATCTGTGGGGCGATGCCTCTATAAGTTGTCTCGGTGAAACTGCAAGAGTTTCTGCCAATGTTTCAAGGGAGCAGGGAGAGTCATCCGAGGAGGGAAGTTGGAGCGGTTCCAAAGAGCATACCTTTACGGTGGAAGAAAAGGACAACGGAAAACAGATAAACATGGATTTAGAGGCACAGCTGCCGCAGGGCTCAAAAACCCCGGAAGGAGTCATATCGGGAACGATAGAGGAGCTTGAAGCCTCTCTGACGATAAACGGACACTGTGTATACAGTATAAAAACAAAGGCGTAAATATAAACGCTTGACGAAATAAAAGAAATAATGTAAAATTGTTGATAAGCAAGTAGCACCCGAAAGAAATCGGGCTGCCCGAAAGCATTAAAAATAGAAGATTTTTGATGCGAAAGGGCGGTGTTTGCCGAAGGCAAACATGCTGAAGGCGTTTGCCATAGGCAAATATGCCGAAGGGAACGCCGGCAAAAGGCGGTTACTGCGGAAGCCTCCGAAAGGAGGTGTGTAATATGGGATATTTTGAATTGGTACTTATACTTATTCTGGTGTTCCTTATCATTTCTGCAAATAAATAACCGCCCTTAGCTGTCAAACCCGGGCGGTTATATAAAAAGTAACCTATTAATGGGCGAAGCAGTAACTGCTACGGCGTTCCCTCTTGTGGTTTAATAATAGCATAGATTCTTAAATTCGTCAAGCGCTTTGAAAAGATTTATTTTCGGAGCGCTTTTTTGATGTACCTAATATAATTAAATAATTTTTTAAGGAGGAGTCACATTATGTCAACTAATGCGGAAACGATCAAAAAACAGAGACTTAACGATCTTAAGGTGTACGATGGTTATCTCAAAAAGCAGTTGGAGGCGGGATATGCCAAAAAGGACGATGTAAAGGAATACAGCATAGTCAAAAAGCAGACGGCGAACAGCGGCTATATTGCAAGCTATCAGCTTACAAAAGGCGGAACAGCGGTCGGCGTTGATATCGACATACCGAAGGACTATTTTGTCAAGAGTGCATCAGTAGGAGAATGCAGTGTAGAAAATCAGCCTACAACGGGTCTTGCCGTGGGAGACAAGTACATCGACCTTGTTATAAACACTTCCGATGGCGGAGGCACGGCAAGCCATGTATATATAGCCGTAAAGGATATGATAACGGCGTATACCGCAGGAAACGGTATTGAGATAACGGGGTCAAGCATTGCCGTTAAGATCAATTCGGCAAAGGCAAACGGTCTTTCGGCAGGGACAGCGGGATTGGAGCTGGCAGCGGCAACGGAGAGCAGCCCCGGCGCTATGACTGCGGAAATGGCTAAGAAGCTTGGCGGCATAGAGGACGGAGCAAACAGGACAACGGTAGATGAAAGCTTAAGCCTCGATTCAGAAAATCCCGTACAGAACAAGGCCGTAAAGACAGAGCTTGACAAGAAGCTGACTGCCAATGATTTTGAGGAGATAACGGAGGCAGATATTATTGCAGCGTTTGCAGAAGTTTAATTTCAAAGGGTGATTTATTATGGGAAAAATATACCATATAACAAAAGAGAGCTTGAGTTATATAAGCAGAGAGGTCAAGGCTCTTATTACAAAGGCCATTCAGAAACACAACAATAATGCTGTTTTGGATCACCCTGATGGTTCGGTGACAGAGGAAAAGCTTAATACGACTGTCAGGACAAAGCTTAACAAAACCATAACGGCCAATGTAAGCGTTGACAGCGGTACGGGTACGCCGAGTGTCAAGGTCACGGAGTCCGAGACCGACAGCAAGAAGGTTTTCGATTTTGCATTTTCGGGACTTAAGGGCGCAAAAGGCGACAAAGGTGAAACGGGAGCCGCAGGAGCAACGGGAGCTCAGGGTGCAGCAGGAGCCAAAGGCAATAAGGGAGCCACGGGAACGTCCATAAGAAACAAAGGCGCATGGACAGCAAGTACCCCTTATGTATGCGACAGCTCATATATTGATGTAGTAACTTATGGCGGTTCTGCCTACGCCTGCAAGACAGGCCATACGTCGGGTACGGCTTGGGACAGCTCAAATTGGACTTTGCTTGTATCGAAAGGCGATAAGGGAGACAAAGGAGCGCAGGGCGACAGAGGCGCACAAGGAGTGCAGGGAGCAACAGGCTTACAAGGTGCAAAAGGAGACAAGGGAGAAACGGGAGCGGCAGGAACGGCAGCAACAATATCAATCGGAACCGTCACAACGGGAGCGGCAGGAACAAATGCTTCTGTTACCAATGCAGGAACGGCAAACGCCGCAAAGCTTAACTTTACCATACCAAGAGGAGCAACAGGCGCGGCAGGAGCAAAAGGTGAAACAGGTTCGCAAGGAGTCAAAGGAGACACCGGAGCGAAAGGAGACAAGGGAGCCACGGGAACATCCATAAGAAATAAAGGCGCATGGACAGCAAGTACCCCCTATGTATGCGACAGTACATATATTGACGTTGTTACATACAACGGTTCGGCCTACGCCTGCAAGACAGGTCATACATCGGGTTCGGCTTGGGACGGCTCAAATTGGACTTTGCTTGTATCGAAAGGCGATAAGGGAGACAAAGGAGCGCAGGGCGACAGAGGCGCACAAGGAGCGCAGGGAGCGACAGGCTTACAAGGTGCAAAAGGAGACAAGGGAGAAACGGGAGCGGCAGGAGCGGCAGCAACAATAGCAATCGGGACTGTAACAACGGGAGCGGCAGGGACAAATGCTTCTGTTACCAATGTTGGAACGGCGAACGCCGCAAAGTTTAACTTTACCATACCAAGAGGAGCGCAAGGAGCGACAGGACCGCAGGGGCCAAAGGGCGATGCAGGCGTGAACGCTACCACAACGGCTGTATTTTCAACATCGGCCAACGGGCTTGTGCCGAAATCAACAAGCACATCGGCTTATCTCAGAGGTGATGGAAAATGGGCAACTCCTACAGATACGGATACCACCTATGAAATATATGTAGGAAAATTGCAGGGATTGGTTCCTCCGAGACCGGCAGTGTATCAGGAAACAAGATACCTGAGAGAGGACGGTTCGTGGCAAGTCCCTCCCAATACAACATATTCAAGCCTGAAAAATCCTTATTCTCTGACCCTTAACGTAAACGGAACAAACACGTCCTATGACGGCAGCGGAGCAAAGACCGT